>CBINNW010000031.1:0-43184 GCA_966252115.1 uncultured Akkermansia sp. | reverse complement strand
CCCTCGAAAACTCCTTCTTCCGCGTCGATACCAAGGAGAACTTCCGCTTCATCCTGCCCGAAACCTACCGCGAACTGCCGGTCAACGTGAACCAGCAAAACACCGTCATCCAAAACTGAGCCGACCGGGAAAACGCATTCGCGCCCCCCCCCCTCTCTCGCCACGCCCGCACCCGCCACGCCCGAACCTTCTCGATTTTCGATCTTCCCACTTCCCCCATGCACCGAACCCTCTCCGCCGCCTTCGGTCCCGCCGCGCTCGCCGCGCTCCTTGTCCTCGCCGGCCCCGCCGCCGCCCTCGCGCAGGACGCCGCGCCCGCCGCCACGCCGACCGCGCCCACCACCCCCTCGCTCAAGACCCTCGCCATCGCGCAGGTCAAAACCACCCCCGCCCTCCTCTCCGACGCCGTCGCCGAGGGCCGCAAAAACTCCCTCGACCGCATGCTGCAGGCGCTCGACAGCCAGCTCGCCTCCGCACTCCAGCAGACGCGCAAGTTCACCGTGCTGGCCCGCTCCGACGCCGATGCCCTCATCGAGGAGAACAACGCCGCCGGGCAGTCCTTCGCCTTCGGCGAGTCCGACCTCACCCTCGTCGTCAGCCTCGACGATTTCCAGGACCACACCCAGACCGCCACCTTCGCCACCCTCGGCAAGACCGCCACCAAACGCGTCGTGCGTTTCTCCGCCGTCGCCAAACTCTACGAGACCAAGACCAACAAGCTCGTCGAGACCGCCAATTTCCAGGAGCAGAACCTCGATAGCGAGGAGGCCCTGCCCCATTCCCAATCGTCCGGCGGCGAGCTCTCCGACGCCCTCCTCGTGGCCCTCACCCGCCGCATGTCGGAAAAAATCTCCCAACGCGTCGCCGACGTCGCCTACCCCGCCCGCATTCTCGCCAAGACCGGCAAGATGGTGACAATCAACCGCGGCGAAGGCACCGGCATCGCCGTCGGCCAGCTCTGGGAAGTGTTCGCCCTCGGCGAGGAACTCATCGACCCCGACACCGGGGCCTCGCTCGGACGCGAGGAAGTTCCCGTCGGCAAGGTCCGCATCCAACGCATCACCCCCCGCACCGCCCAGGGCGAGGTCACCGGCGACGACCTCGGCATCGACCGCGGCGCCGTCGTCCGCCGCGTCGAGTCCTGATCCCGCCCGCCACACGCCGCGCCGCGCGCCACTCCCGCGCGCGCAGCGGCGCGGACGCCGCACGGAAATTGGCCGAGGACGGCCAACGCTACCCCCGCCCGGCCTTCCGTGTTTCGCCCCCCATTTCTCGACCTTCCGCCGCCACCCGCCCGCGCCTTCCGTCCCCGCTTCACCTTCGCTCCCAACCTCGCGCCTCAGAAACATGTCCGCACGCTTCCGCCCGAGTCTCACGGCCCTCCGTCGCCCTGTCGCTCTGACCTCTGCCGCTCTCTGGTTCTGCCTCGCCCTCTCCGGCTGCCAAACCTACACCGACCGCAGCGCCGCGCGCGACCAAGCCCTGCGCAACGGCGACATCGCCACCGCCCTCCGCATCGCCACGCAGGACGTGGAGAAAAATCCCGACGGCAAGGACACCCTCCTCCTCCAGCTCGAACAAGGGGCCATCCTCCGCGCCGCCGCCCTCGCCGACCTGCCGGCTCCACCCGCGTCGTCGGCCACGCCCGCCACCGGCGCCACCGACGGCACGGGAGCGTCCCACCCCGGCGCCGGCCACCTGCGCCGCTCCATCGAGGTTTTTGACGCCGCCGCCGCCCGCATCGACGCCTTCGAGGCCGCCGCCCGCGTCCGGGTCGGCGCCGAGACCGGCGCCCTCCTCACCAACCAGGCCAACACCCCCTACCGCGGCCGCGCCTACGACAAGGTGATGCTCCACACCTATCAGGCGCTCAACTACCTCCAGCTCCACCAGGACGAGGCCGCGCGCGTCGAGCTCAACCGCGCCCTCCAGAGCCAGCGCGACGCCGTCGCCGCCAACGCCCGCCGCATCGCGGAGGCCCAGGAACTCGCCGCCGACGCCCGCTCCGGCGGCGTCACCGACGAACAGGGCCGCCAAGGCAAATCCTACGATGTCGATCGCGCCCGCCGCGATCCGCTCACCGCCTCCAGCCTCTCCTCCATCGAGAGCAAACTCGACGCCGCCATCCTGCCCTATGGCGACTACGTCAACCCCTTCACCACCTTCCTCGACGCCCTCGTCTTCACCCACCAGGGCACCGACGCCTCCGACCTCGAACGCGCCCGCAAGAGCTGGGAACGCGTGGTCAACTTCGCCCCGTCCAATCCCCACGCCCGCGCCGACTACGTCGCCGTCGAACCCGACCTCCAGTCGTCCGCCGCCCAGCCTCCGCCCGCAGCCCCCGGTGCCCAGCCCGCATCCCTCGGCCCTCCGCCTTCCGAACGCCTCACCTACGTCATCTTCGAGACCGGCGCCGCACCCTACCGCCAGCAGACGCGCATCGACATCCCCGTCTTCCTTTTCAGCAACCAGCTTTCCTACGTCGGCGCCGCCTTCCCCACGCTGGAAACCGTGCCCGGCCACGCCGCGCCGCTCATCGTCAACACCGGCGACGGCCGCTCGGTGCGGACCTCCCTCGTCGCGTCCATGGACAGCGTCATCGCCCAGGATTTCAAAAACGAGTGGCCCTCCATCCTCACCAAGACGCTCATCTCCACCGCCACCAAGGCCACCCTCGACGCCGTCCTCCAGAAACAGATCGAGGACCAGACGGGCCCCACCGGCGCCCTCCTTTTCAAACTCGCCACGGCCGTCACCCAGATCGCAATCAACGTCGCCGACACCCGCACCTGGCGCAGCCTGCCCAAGGAGTTTCACTACGCCCGTCTCCCCACGCCCGCCGACGGCCGCCTGCAACTCTCCGCCGGCGGCCTCGCCACCAGCGTCACCGTGGAACCCGCGGCCGTAACGGTCGTCTATGTGAAAAGCGCTGGCACCTTCTCGCCGCTGCTCGTCGATCACTTCGTGTTGAAAAAATAACCCCGTCCGCTCGCGGCATCGTCCGCGCCCCGCAGCTTTTTCCCGCATGAAATCCTCCCAAACCGTTCGCGTCGCCCTCCTCGCCGCCTTCGCCGCCCTCGGCCTCCTCGCCGCCGGTTGCGCCCACAGCGTCAACACCGTCTCCCGCGCCGAGCCCCAGGCCACGCCGAACTACGTCAACGACCAGCGCGTCATCACCGACTCCACCCTCGGCCGCAAACTCGGCGTCGTCTCGGTCAACGACAGCAAAGTCTCCGGCGACATGCTCAAGGTGCAGGTCACCCTCGAGAACAAGTCCTCCAAACCGCAGGCCTTCACCTACAAGTTCGTCTTCATCGCCGACGACGGCATGGAGCTCTCCGGCCCCACCGGCGGCTGGAAACAGGTCCAGCTCCAGGGCCGCGAGACCCGCGCCATCTCCGCCGTGGCCACCAATCCGCGCGCGACCGATTTCCGCCTCAGCCTGCGCGAAAACTGAGCCGCCCGCTCGGCCGTCCCTCCCCGTTTTTCAGCCCTCACCCGTCCGCCCTCATCCTTTCCCGATCATCCCTCTCATGAAGTCCCTCGTCCTCGCTTCCGCCGCCTCCGCCGCGCTGCTGTTTATCGGCACCGGCTGCGCCTCCAAAAACGCCCGTTACGTCGATTCCCAGGGCCCGGAGACCGTCGTCTCCCTCGAGCGCATCAACATCCAGGACTGGAACAACGCCGCCGACAAACTCGTCACCTCGCTGCTCGCGTCCAACGTGCTCGAACGCGCGCCCGAACTCCCCGCCGTGATGGCCGTCTCGCGCATCCGGAACAACACCCAGCAGCAGGTGGACACCGACAGCCTCACCAAAAAGATCCGCGTCGCCCTGAACCAGAGCGGCAAGGTCGTCACCACCACCACGCTCGGCCCCGACGGCAAGGTCGAGGATCCCATGGCCGCCGAGGTCGGCTCCATGCAGGCCTTCATGAACGGTGAAAAACAGAAGACCACGCTGCCCTACTACACCCTGTCGGGCAAACTCCTGGAGGACCGCGTGAGCGCCTCCGGCGTGCAACAGACCACCTACACCTTCCAGCTCAGCCTCACCACCGTGAAGGACGGCCTCGCCGTCTGGGAGGACGAGGTCCAGATCACCAAACAGGGCAAACGAAGCGCGGTCGGCTGGTAATTATTTCTTGAATACGAGACGCCGCCGCGCCCACGAAGCCGCGGCGCGGTGGCGTCACCGTGGCGTGGCGCGGGGATGGGTGGGGATGCCCGGCCCCCGACGGCGGGCGCCACACGCGGCCCAAGCCTCGGCGCGAAACGCCTTGGCCGGCGAGGGCGGGCCCGCTTGGCTCGGCGGGCCATCCATGAGCCTCAACACCCTCGTCAATCCCTCCGTCCTCACCCAGCCCGTCTATGAGCCGGGCAAGCCCATCGAGGATGTGGCGCGCGAGCTCGGACTCGACCCAGCGACGATCCTCAAGCTCGCCTCCAACGAAAACCCGCTCGGATCCTCGCCCGAGGGTTTGGCCGCCGCGAAGCGCGCCTTGTCCCAGAGCGAGCTGTATCCCGACGGCGGCTGTTTCGCCCTTCGTCAGAAGCTCGCCTCGCGTCACGCGCTGGCGCCCGGGCAGTTCGTCATCGGCAACGGCTCCAACGAGCTCATCGAATTGCTCGGACACGTGTTTCTGCGCCCCGGCGACGAGGTCGTCATGGGCGCGCCGGCCTTCATCGTTTACAAGCTCGTCGCCCTGCTTTTCGGCGCGAAACCGGTGGAGGTTCCCCTGGTGAATCACCGCCACGACCTCGACGCGCTCGCGCGGGCGATCACGCCGCGAACCAAGCTGGTTTTTCTGCCCAGCCCGAACAACCCCACCGGCACCGCCAACACCCCGGAGGAAATCGCCGCCTTCGTCCGGGGCCTCCCGGAGCACGTCGTCTTCGTTTTCGACGAGGCCTACGCGGAGTATCTGGACAATCCCCCCGACCTGCGTCCGCTGATCGCCGAGGGACGGCGGGTGATCGGGCTGCGCACCTTTTCCAAGATCTACGGCCTGGCCTCCCTGCGAGTGGGCTACGGCTACGCTTCGCCGGAGCTGGCCGCGCTGCTCAATCGTGTGCGGCAACCCTTTAACGTGAACGCCATCGGCCAAGCCGCCGCTCTCGGCGCGCTCGACGACACCGACTTCGTCCGGCGTGCGAAAGATACAAACCGCGACGGCCTGCGACAATTGGAAGAAGCGTTCACGCGGCGTGGCCTGGAGTGGGTGCCAAGCGTGGCGAACTTCATCCTCGTCAAGGTGGGCGACGGCGCCGGCTGCTTTGCGGAATTGCAGCGACGCGGCGTGATCGTGCGCCCCATGAAGCCCTACGGCCTCCCCGAGTGGTTGCGTGTGACGGTCGGCAGCGCCGTGCAAAACGAACGGCTCCTGGACGCGCTCGACGAAGCGCTCGCCACCTCGCGCTGAGTTCGGACCGACGAACAAAGAATGGGCGTAACCGCGTGGATCGGGAGGCGCCGCGCACGCGCGTCCTCCCCCCGAGCCCGCGAGACGCTCAACTCGCGTCCACCAAACGATTGGGCGAGTCGATGGTCTTCCGAAGACTGTCGAGCAATTCGGCGCGGCCGGGCGCGAGGATGAATCGGTCGCTCCCGAGCTTGCCGTAAGCGTCGGTGAGCAGCGTGCGCGGCGGTTTGCGCATCGCGAGCAGCGCCCGCAGGTTCTTGGCGGCGTCCTCGGCGTGATCCGCATCGAGCTCGATACGGATCAGGTTGGTGAGCGCCGTCTGGTTCAGTGAATCGGCCTGGACCGCTTTTGAGAGCACCAGCCGCGCCGGCTCGAACGCCCCCACGCTCACCAGGCGATTCGACACCGCCACCAGGTTGTCGGCCCGGGCGCCGGACTCGGTCAGGAAATTGGTCAAGGCCAGCTGACCGGCCTCCTCGTTGCCCAAGCCGAAATTGGCGATCGCGTGGAGTCCGTTGAGAATCGGGTAAACCCGCTTTGCCCATTCCGGATTGTCCTTCTGGATCTCGGCGCTCGCCGCCAGCGCCTGCTGGTAGTTCTTCGCCACTACATGGGCCTCGATGGTCATCAGCGCTGGCCCCTCCCATGCCAAGTCTCGCGCCTTGCTGTCGTCGTAGATGCGTTTGGCCAAATCCGCACGACCGCTGTTGGCGGCGAAATCGGCAAGGGCCAACATGACCTGGGTGTCGCTCGAAAAATCTCGAAAGATCTCGGAGACGCCCTGCGCCACCTGACGTTCGTTGCCGGCCTTGTCGTGCAGGTAGAGCAGATCGATGCGGGCTCTCGGCCGGTCGGGATAAGAGAGCTGGCGAAGCACCGCGAGCCGGCGGAGGTCGTCGAGCCGTCCCGCCTCCCGGAGGTAGGCGGAGTATTGGCCGTAAACCTCCTCGTTATCCGGGAGCTCCGCGGACAAAGACTCCAGCCGAGCCAAGGCCAGATCCGAGTCGCCCCGCTCCCAGTCGATACGCAGGCCGAGCATGCGTCCCTCCAATGAATCGTTCAGGCGATACTTCCGGAGCGTGTCCTCGGCGGCGTCGTAGTTCGCCCGAAAGAACAGGGCGTTGGCACGAGCCATCGCAATCAGCTTCACGCGACGGTCCGTTACCGCCTCGCCCTCCGCCTCAGCCAGCAACTCCTCGGTGACCTTGATGGCGCCGGCGTCCTGCTGCTGCTGAAGGAGGAAGTTGAAAAGCGCCTGAAGATACTCGAAGTCGCCACGGTGGAAAGGCAGGCCTTCGAGCAGCGTCGCCTGCGCGAAATCCGGGTATTGGCGGGCGGCGAAAAACTGGGCGAGCAACATTCGCCCATCGCGATCCGTCGGAGTGAGGCCGAGCCCGACCCGCAGGCTGTAGAACGCCTCGCGCAGCTTTCGCTCCTGGATCAACCGCTTCCCGTCCTCGATCAGGAACTTTCCCCGCGCCGCGCGATAATCCTCCTTTTGCCAAGGGTAGAGGAGCATGTGCGTGAAACGAACCTCGGGAAAGTTTCTGCGGTATTTGACAAACAAATACGCCCCGGTCGCGGCCCCGATCCACGCCGCAATCCCCAGGACGAAGAGCGCGACCATCGCCTTGCCCCAGAAGACACGCAGGCGCAGCCCCCCGTCGCTCGTTTGCTGGATCAACACCGGAGAGTAGCGCCACCACCCCACCGGCGCGGCCAGAGCACGCTGCTCGGCGCGGGAGAGTTTGACATCGGATCGAAGGTGGCTGGACCGGCGGCCGGAAGGGGTTGGGGTCATACCCTCATGAAGGAGACGCTAACGACGCCTGCAAACCCGCTTTTCCCATGGGTGTTACGGAGAGGCAAGCCCCCAAACACACCGCTCGTCACACCGATTCTCCGAGCGAAACCGTAAAAAAACTTGCGCTCGCGCGAGGCCTGCCAATGCAGGTGTTATGCAAATTTGTTCATCCAGACCGTTAATCGGAGATTGCGCTGCCGTATGGCGTGGCTAGGCAATTTCGCGAGCATTTGGCCCAAAGTAAGCTTGCCACCTATTTTCGTTCTCAGCACTTCCTCCCCTATCATTACCTTTCATCTATGACTACCAAGAGCCGTATCGCCCTCCTCTCCGCCCTGGCTGCTACGCCCGCGTTCGCGGCCCCGTTCCTGGCCATCGGTGACAACGCCGAGCTTTTTCTCACCGCCCGCGCGGAGGCGCGCTACGAGGACAACATCACCTTCTCTCCGGACGGATTGGAGGATGAAGACGTAATCGTCGAGTTCACGCCCGGTGCCGAGCTCCTTTTCGGCAAGAACTCCCTCACCACCGGGTCGCTCGTCGTAGCCGAACGGTTCGTCGCCTACACCGACCACGATGAGTTCAACGAGGAGCTCGCCCGCGTCGCCTTCAATTCCCACTACGACGGCGTCAAGCTGCAACTGCGCACCGAAGCATCCTATCGCGAGCTGATGCAAAACAGCCGCGACGAGCAGCTGGATGGTCGCCTGGTGCGTCGCGACGTCACCACCGCCGGCGTTTCCGGCGAATATGCTGCCACCGAGAAATCGAAGCTCGGGCTGGGCTTCCGTTACGGGATCACCGACTACAAGACCGACGGATTCGTTGACCGTGACACATGGGCCGTTCCCGCCAACTACTACTTCGCCATTACCCCGAAGATCGACCTCAGCGCCGGCATCGAGTATAGCGAGACGGACGTCGATGCGGCCAACGCCGATAGCGAGCGCATGTTCTACAACGTCGGTGCCCGTGGCGATTTCACCGCCAAGCTCTCGGGCTATTTCCGCGTCGGCTACGCCACCCGCGAGGACGACTCCGGAAGTGACTCGGACATGATCGGATTGGACGCCGGCCTCACTTACTTTTACTCCCAAAAGACCCAGTTCACCCTCGATTTGAGCAACGACTTCGACTCCTCCTCCGGCGGTCGTGGTCAGGAGATCGCCTCGGTCAACCTCGGGATTCGCTCCAATTTCACCGTCGGCTTCTCCGGCCGCGCTTCCATCGGCTACCGGCAGGTGGAATACATCGGAGCCGATCGTGAGGACGATTACCTGACCGCCTCACTTGGCGTGGCCTACTCGGTCAACAGCTTCCTCAGCGTCGAGGCCTACTACAACTACCTCGACAACTCCTCCAACGTCGACGGCGCTGAATTCGAGGCCAACATCATCGGTATCGCGGCCAACCTCCGCTACTAAGGCGGCTGCCGATTGGCTAGAATCCTGCTAGACGGAACAAACGGGAGAAGATCTTGGTCTTCTTCCGTTTTTTCGTCTCCTCATCTTATGCAAATGTTCCGCGTTCTCTCCTGGGGCATCCGCTGTGCCGGATCGCTACTGCTCAGTCTCTCAAGCCTTGAGTTAGCCGCTCAAGATACGCCCGCTCCATCGGCCGGCGCGCCTGTGACTTCAACTTCAGCGGACTATGTCCTGCGCCCTTCGGACCTGCTACAAGTAAAGGTTTTTCAGGAGGATGATCTGACGCGCGAGGTTTCCATTTCCGGCGAATACACCATCTCCCTGCCACTGATCGGCACTGTCGATGTCAAGGGAAGGACCGTTCGACAGCTAGAGGAAATAATTCGGCAACTTTATGACCGGGACTTCCTTGTGAATCCGCAAGTGACGTTGATCGTGGTTCGCTACGCGGAACGTTCGGTAAACGTCATCGGTTCCGTCAACTCCCCTCAAGCAGTTCCATTCCCTCCCGAGCGTGGATTGACGCTTCTGGAGGCGATCACCCGAGCAGGTGGATTCAGCCGCCTCGCGGATAAAAAGCGGGTGCAGCTGACCCGCACCGACGAAAACGGCGTGAGCAACACCTTCACCATCAATGCGGACCGCCTGATTGACGGAAAATCCCCGAACTCATGGCAGCTACAAGTGAACGATGTGGTATTCGTTCCTGAAGGTTTCCTCTGAGGCATCCTACCCATTTCATTCCAAATATAATCAGTTAGTTCCCCGATATGGATTCGCACTCAAAGCAACCGCCCGGTTCGGCTCCGGCGGAATATGGCGCCGGATACGGTTATGGCGGTTACCCCGCATCAGGATACGGAGAGAGCAGCGCGCAGCGCAGCCTCAATGACTATCTCCTAATCCTGCGCGAACGCGTGTGGTATGTGGTGGTCGTTTTCTTGGTCGTCTTCTCCTCCGCCCTCGTCTACACCTTTAGTCAGACCAAGATATACGAGTCTTACGCGAGCGTCCAAGTGCTGCGCCAAGGACCCCAAGTCATTGAGGGCAATGAGGTTGTTGACGGCTCCATTCGGGGAATGGAGGACCTAAATACACTGGTGAAGGTCCTCGAAAGCGGCATGATCATCAAGCGGGTCGCCGACCGCATCACCGGGGATGATCTCCGGCAGTTCATGGCCCCTTATGAGAAGGGACGCTGGGGCGACCCGCTGACTCCGCTCGAGGTTTTGGGTTATAACCGCACTGTCACCCCTCTCCGCCTGAGTCTGATGGTGCATGTTTCCTACCGGCATCCCGATCCGGTCATCGCCGCCCGCATCGCCAATATGTTCGTGGACGAGTTTCTGCAGTGGAACGCCCGCGTCCGTATCGACGAGTCGCTGCGGGCCATGGAGGAGCTTCAAATCCGTGTTGATCAACAACGCAAGAGGGTCGAAGAGCAGGCGATCGCGCTTCAAAACTATCGTGAAAAAAATGACATGGTCTCGTTGGATGAGAAGCAGGATATCGTTACCGAGACATTGAAGCAGTTGAACCTCTTGGTGAACCAAACCGAATTCACCCTCCGCGAGGCCGAGTCACAATGGCGCCAAGTTGAGGCGCGCCTTGAGTCGAAGGAGGATCTGGCTGAGTTGCCCCCTATCCTAAAGTATCCCAATGTGCAGCAACTCATTCAGCAAGTATCCTCACGGAATATCGAGATCGCGCAGATGCGGGAGCGTTATCGCGACAAACACCCGGTGATGATCCAAGCCACCAACAATTTGGCCCAATCGGAGCGGGAACTGAATCGTGCGTTGGCCTCGGCAGCGGCAAGCGTTAAGGCGGAATACGAAACCGCGCTTAGGAATGACCAAGAGGCTAGGAAACGTTTGGCGTCCGCATCTGCCGACACCCTGTCATTGTCCCGACTTGAAGTTCAATATCAAGCGCAAGAACGGGAGTTTATGGTCAACGAGGAACTTCTGTCGCAGCTCATCGCTCGTATGCGCGAAGTCGGATTTCGGTCAACCATCGAGAATGCCGGTGCTCGAAAAGTGGACCCTGCGGTGCCATCGGCGGTCAACCGCTATGTGGAGCCCCGCATCGCGCTTAATATCGGCGTAGGCGTGGTTGGTGGGCTGGGCTTGGGTTTGGCATTCGCCTTCTTTGTCGCTTTCATTGATGATCGAGTGAAAAGCTCCTTCGACATCGAGTCCGTCGTGGGACTTCCCCTGCTGGGCATTATCCCGCAGATCAAGAAGATGGAACAGCCGGACAAAGCTCAGATTGTGATCAATAATGCCGACCGCCAGGTGGCCGAAGCCTTCCTGACACTCCATTCCAGCTTGCGCCTTCGAGATGACGCCAAAGACGCGAAGGTGATCCTCACAACCTCCACGATCCCCGGCGAAGGCAAGTCCTTCACTACCACGAACTTGGCCCTTACCTACGCCGCTCACGGTGATCGGGTTTGCATCGTTGATTGCGATTTGCGCAAGCCAAACGTCCATAAGTCGTTCCGCCGGGAGAATTTGAAGGGGGTTATCGACGTGTGTTCCGGATCGGCTTCCTTGGACGACGTCATAATGAAGGATGTGCATCCTAATCTGGATGTGATCCCCACTGGCGGGCGGGCTAAGAATCCAACTCAGATTTTGAACAATAAGTCCTTCGAAATTATGGTCTCCGACCTGAGGAAACGTTATGATCGCGTTTTCATCGACACACCACCCCTCGCTGCGGTGAGCGACGCTTTGGTCGTGCTCCCCTTGGTTGATGGTTCGATATTCACTATCTTCTTCAACAAGGTTCGCCGCAAGGCTGCCCAAGCGGCGGCAAAACGGCTGTTGGAGTCCAACGTAACCTGCTACGGAGCCGTGTTGAACGGCCTCAACCTAGCGGTCTCGGGCTACTACTACGCCCAGTATTACGATAAGTCCTACAAGGACTATTATGTGGTGGCCGCCCAAGACGACGATCCGGATTTGCGAGACAACCGTAAAGAAGCCGCGTAGTCCACAATTCGTAGCCTCGCCCCACCAGACAAGGGCAACCAACATAACGATCAACGGAGTCTGCACCTCGGTGGGTCGGCGGTGTCATTCAGTTTAGTAGAACCAGACTCAGCCTTCGTGGAGGATCCACGAAGGCTTTTTTATTCGGCTACCGAAGGAAGACGCCGACGCTGGGCGCGCCCTCAGCGTAAGCGTCCACGCGGGCTTTCAATTGGTAAGCGTCCGCCCGGGGACCGCATAGGCGGATGATGCCGACCATGATAGGCTGCGGGGATAAAGGAGACTATGACGGAGGTGGTGGACCACGGGCGTAGACCGGACCGGCTGGGACGGGTGCGAACGCCAAGGTCTGGCGGTGGTGCTGGTGCACAACCAAGCTTTCCCATTGCGAGAGCAAGTAGGCGACCAACCGAGACCGGACTCGGGGGGCCCCTATGGCGGACCGGCTCCGTCCTTCGGCTTGAGCGGGCGCAGCGCCACGCCGTGCGGGCAGGCGCCGTCTAAGCGGGTAAACTCGTCCCCGCAGCGCGGGCAATAGGCGCAGGCGCCCGACGCCGGGCACGCGGGCGGCGCCAGCAGCTCGGCCGGCGACACGCCGGTCAAACCCGCGGCGCCCGCCTCGGCCAGCGCCCGCTCCACCGCCGGACGCGCCAGCGCCCCGGCCTCGTCCGCCAACCGCGCGAGCAGGGCCGGCAAACCCGCCGGACGCATCGGGTGGGCGAGATCGCGCAGCGTATCCGCCGCCACCCTACGGACCGTCTCCCCCCGCCCCGCCGCCAGGACCGCCGCCAACGGCGACAGGCCCCGCGCAGCCGGCTTCAGGATCGCCGCACGCAGACGCAGGGCCTGCGCGGGCAAAAAAAGCGCGGCAAACACCAGCCCCGTGCGCTCCTCCCCCCGCTTCGGCCAAAGCCTGCGATGCACCCGCCACGCCTCGCCCACCGCGAGAAAATGCGCGAGCGCCAGCCAAAACACCAGTGCCCACCAAGGCGACCCGCGCACGCCCTCGGTCAGCACCGTCTCGGGGTTGAAGAACTCGCCCAGCAACCCCGCCGAAAGCGCGATCCAGCCCAGCCACTGAAGGGTGTTGAACACCGCCAGCCAGCGCGTGCGCCCCAGACCGACCAGCAAACGCCGTCGCGTCCGCGTCGGCGAGAACCACCGCGCCTGCCACGCCGCGATTTCCCGACCACGCGCCGCGGATTCCAGCGGACGGAGTCGCTCGGCGAGCTCGCGCAATCCGACCGAGTCGAGCGCGGCGTTGGCCGGCGCGATGGGACGTCCGTCGATGCGCAGGGGCGAGTTCACCCCGCCGGAGATTTTGCCCATGTCCTCCCAGCGCACAGCGCGCAGGGCATCGGGAGTCCCGGGCGGCCGCGCGCTCGAGGCCGAGGGCCAGTTGCCCACGCCCTCCGGCGCCAGGCTGAGCGGCGAGTCGTCGAGCGCGAGCACCCAAGCCCAGGGCCAGGGCGGCGCGAGATACCAACGCGACTGGGTCAGCGTCGCGAAGCGACGCAGCACCGGCACCGGCGCTGGCCTCGGCGCCGAGACCCGCGCGGCTTTTCGACCCTGTTCGGATTTCCCCCGCTTCGCGTCCCGCCCCGCATCTCGCCCGGCGGCCTGTGCCGGCGCATGGTCGGGCCGGGGCGCGAGCCCCCGGCCGTATCCACGCCGCCACGACGCCAGCCACAGACGCTCGCGCCGTCCCCCACCGAGGCAGTCGGCGAGGTAAAGCGCCCAGAAAACGGCGACGACGGACCACCACTCTTCCATAGGCTCGCGATCAGGGGCCGCAGCGGGGGCGGGACGTCACGCTCACTCCGGGTCGCGACCGGTGATCTTGTTCCAAACCTTCTTGAAAAAGCCCGCCACCGCGATGGCGCCGAAGACGAGCACCTTCCAGAATTTCTGGAAAAACCCGAGCTTGAAGGCCGCCGCGCCGGCTCCGCCGAGCACGAGGGCAGCGAGACCGTATTCGGCGATCTTGTCGCCCTCCTTGAACTCGGCGTAACGCTCGCCGGCGACGTAGCTGAAATTTTTGGCGAGCAGGCCCGACACCTCCGCGCTGTCCTTCCGGTAGGCCGCAGGATCGGTGACCAGAGTCACGTTCATCACGCCGCCGCGACCGAGCAGGCGGATACTCTCGTTGAGGAACGGCTCCTGGTGCCCGTCGGACGAACTGGTGAGCCGCACCGCCCAGGTGAGGTTGTTGGTCTTTTCGTCGTAACGGGGAGGATTGGCCCAGCCGGCGAACTTCATTTCGTCCCAGCCCTGTTTGGCCCGCATCTTGTTGGCCTCCTCCTGGCTCGCGACCATGGACTTCATGAGTTTGTCGGCGTCGAGCGCGTCCTTCTCGTCGTCCTTCACGTAGCCGATGTCGTCGTATTCGAAAATCAATACCCACTCCGAGGGCGGCGGCCCGATCACCACGCCGACCTCGTCGCCGCCGTGGATGTTTTGCGTGAGCTCGTAGTATTTTTCGATGGAGCCGGCCTCGACGGCGGTGACACCCGCCGGGAGTTTGATCTCGGCCACCTTGCCGAGCGCGTAGGTCATCGGGCCCGACCGGGTCTTCACGCCGGCGCGGGCGATCATCTCCGCAAAGGTCGTGGGCTCCGTCTCGGCGGAGGATTCCGGCGCCTCCTGCGCGAAACCGATGGGCGCGAACAAGGCGGACAACGCGGCGAAACACAGGCCGCAGGCGAAGCTGGCGAGGGAAGAAGCGTTCATGCGCGGGCGAGGCTGCGCGGGGCGCGGCGCACGCTCCAGCATCAAAGCGACGCTGCCCGAGGAATTTACGGGCGCTCGCAAAACCATCGGTTACATTTCCCCGGTTTCCAGTTTTCCAGCTTTCCACATCCGGCGCCCCCCATCGTCGAATGTGGAAAACTGGAAATCAGGAACCAGAACATCCCCACGCCCCGTCCACCCGACGCTTTCCCTGTTTTCCAACTCTCCACATCCGGCTTCCCTCATCGTTGGATGCGGGAAACGGGAACGCGGGAAATCAGGGAGGCAGCACCGCGCGGACCAATTCCTCCTCGTGGCGCCTTGGCTCTCGCCTTCCCCATGGACGGTTCAGGCCGCCAGCGGCATCGCCGCAGCGGCCGATGCGGCGCGCACCCGGCGGATATCGAAGCGGATCCAGATCGACACCGCCAGAGCCACGACGAAGAGGGCCGAGAAAACATAGAGCACGCCGCCGAAGCTCCCGCTGTGGTCGCGCACCGCCGCCACCGCCATCGGCCCGGCCACGCCCGCCGCCGACCAGGCGGTGAGCAGATAACCGTGGATGGCCGACAGCTCTTTCGTGCCAAAAAGATCGCCGATGTAGGCCGGGATGGTCGCGAAGCCGCCGCCGTAGCAGGTGAGGATCAAAAACAACACGCCCTGAAACAGAACCGCGTTGCCCAGTTTCGGCAGCAGCAGGAAGGCCACGATCTGGATCGAGAAAAACGCCGTGTAGGTCGCGGGCCGCCCGATCACGTCGGAAAACGAGGCCCAGCCGATGCGGCCCAGTCCATTGAAAAGCCCCAGCAGGCCCACCATCGTCGCCGCCCCCGCCGCCGAGAGCCCCGCGATCTCCTGCGCCATCGGCGAGGCCACCGAGAGCACGGCGATGCCGCAGGTCACGTTGATGAAAAGCATCACCCACAGAAAATAAAACCGCGGCGTGCGCAGCGCCTCGCCCGCCGTGAGCTGCGCGAGATCGGTCTTGAGCGCCCCGGCGCCGGCCCCCTTGCCCGAGCCCGACAAACGCGCGGCCAGGCCCGCCGGCATCCAGCCCTTCGGCGGCGGCGCGATGTAGCGGGCGGAGAGCATCATCACGGTGAAATACACCACCGCGAGGGTCCAAAACGTGTTGGCCAGGCCCAGCACGCCGAGGAGCTTGCCGATGATCGGCCCGCCCAGCAGCGCTCCGAAACCGAAGCCCATGATCGCGAGCCCCGTCGCCATGCCGCGCCGATCCGGAAACCACTTCACCAGGGTCGAGACCGGCGAGATGTAGCCCACCCCGAGCCCGATGCCGCCGAGCACTCCGTAGCCGAGATAAAACAGGGGGAGCGATCCCAGCCGCATCGCCAGACCGGCCGTGGCCAGCCCCCCCGCGTAGAAACACGCCGCGAGCATGCCGCCGGCGCGCGGTCCCTTGCGCTCGATGAAGCGCCCGAGAAAGGCGGCGCTCAGCCCGAGAAACACGATGGCCAGGCTGAAGGTCAGCCCCACCTGCTCGTAACTCCAGCCGAAGGCCTGCTTCAGCGGCTTCGTGTAAACGCTGTAGGCATACACGGCGCCGATCGAGATGTGGATGCCCACCGCCGAGGCGGCGATGAGCCAGCGATTTTTCAGCTTCTCGGCGACAGGCGAGGACTCCGTTTCGGAAACATTCATGGCTTGAACGGGGGTTTGTGCCCAAGCCGTGCCCCGGGCGCGCCCGGCCGGCAATCCCGCGGCAAAAAACGAGCGGCAAATGCCCCGGAATGCGGAGGGTTGGGAATTAACAGCCGCGCCACCCGCCCGCACGCTGGGCCGCGTCGAACAATCAATCAACCCGGACTGTTTCCGCACCACCACCATGTCCACCACCACCGCCTCCCGCCCCGCCGCCGGCTCCGCCGGCGGCACCGTATCCTCAGCCTCCCCCTGGCGCTCCTTCGCCCCCGGCGCCTGGCAGCGCGGCATCGACGTGCGCGACTTCATCCAGCGCAACTACCGCCCCTACGAGGGCGAGGGCTCCTTCCTCACCGGCCCCAGCGCCCGCACCACCGCGCTCTGGGAAAAACTCGCCGCGCTCCTCGCCGCCGAGCGCGCCTCGCCCGCCGGTATCCTGGATCTGGATACGCGCGTCGTCTCCGGCGTCCGCACCCACGCCCCCGCCTACCTCGACCGGGAGCTGGAGGTCGTGGTCGGCTTCCAGACCGACGCCCCGCTCAAACGCGCCTTCATGCCCTTCGGCGGCTTCCGCATGGCCGCCGCCGCCGTCGAGTCCGCCGGCCGCAAGGTGGACCCCGCCACCGCCGAGATCTTCAAATACCGAAAGACCCACAACGAGGGCGTCTTCGACGCCTACACCCCCGAGATTCGAGCCTGCCGCAGCGCCGGCCTCATCACCGGCCTGCCCGACGCCTACGGCCGCGGCCGCATCATCGGCGACTACCGCCGCGTCGCTCTCTACGGCGTGGATCGCCTGATCGCGGACAAAAAACAGCAGCTCGCCGAGGCCGTGGCCTCCAACCTCGAGGCCGACCTCATCCGCGACCGCGAGGAGTTGTCCGAGCAGATCCGCGCCCTCGCCGAGTTGAAGGGCATGGCCGCCGACCACGGCTTCGACATCGGCGCGCCCGCCGCCTCCGCCCGCCAGGCCGTGCAGTGGACCTACTTCGCCTACCTCGCCGCAGTGAAGGAGCAGAACGGCGCCGCCATGTCCATCGGCCGCGTCGCCACCTTCCTCGACATCTACTTCGAGCGCGATTTGGCCGAGGGCACCCTCACCGAGGCCGAGGCGCAGGAGCTCGTTGACCAGCTCGTCATCAAGCTCCGCCTCGTGCGCTTCGCCCGCACGCCGGAATACAACGAGCTCTTCAGCGGCGATCCCACCTGGGTCACCGAATCGCTCGGGGGCATGGGCCTCGACGGACGCCCGCTCGTCACCCGCAGCTCCTTCCGCTTCCTCCAGACGCTCCACAATCTCGGCCCCGCGCCCGAGCCGAATCTCACCGTGCTCTGGTCGCCGCGCCTGCCGGCCGGGTTCAAGGACTTCTGCGCCGCCACCTCCATCCGCACCAGCTCCATCCAGTATGAGAACGACGACCTCATGCGCGCGTATTGGGGCGACGACTACGCCATCGCCTGCTGCGTCTCGGCCATGCGCGTCGGCAAGCAGATGCAGTTCTTCGGCGCCCGCGTGAACCTCGCCAAGACCATGCTCTACGCCATCAACGGCGGCGTGGACGAGATCGCGAAGACGCCGGTCGCGCCCGGCTTCGCCCCGATCACCGCCGACGTCCTCGATTTCGAGGAAACCAAGGCCGCCTTCGAACGCATGATGGAGTGGCTCGCCGAACAGTATGTGAACGCGCTCAACGTGATCCACTACATGCACGACAAGTATTGCTACGAGCGCCTCCAGATGGCCCTGCACGACCGCCATATCCTGCGCACCATGGCCTGCGGTTTCGCCGGACTCTCCGTCGTGGCCGACGCGCTCAGCGCCATGAAACACGCCAGGGTGCACGTCATCCGCGACGCCTCCGGCCTGGCCGTGGACTACCGCGTCGAGGGCGAATTCCCCGCCTACGGCAACAACGACGACCGCGTGGACTCCCTCGCCCGCTGGTGCTGCGAGACCTTCATGGCCAAGCTCCGCCGCCAGAAGACCTACCGCGGCTCGGTGCCCACCCAGTCGATCCTCACCATCACCTCGAACGTCGTTTACGGCAAAAAGACCGGCAACACCCCCGACGGCCGCAAGGCGGGCCAGCCCCTCGCGCCCGGCGCCAATCCGATGCACGGCCGCGACACCAAGGGCGCGGTGGCCTCGATGGCCTCGGTGGCGAAGATGCCGTATTCGGATTCCCAGGACGGCATCAGCTACACCTTCAGCATCGTGCCCGGCGCGCTCGGCCGCGACGAGGCGGCGCGGGTGGAGAACCTCTCCGGGCTGCTCGACGGCTACTTCGAGGCGGGCGGCCACCACATCAACGTCAACGTCTTCGACCGCGCCACGCTCGAGGACGCGATGGCGCACCCGGAGAAGTATCCGCAGCTCACCGTGCGGGTGTCGGGCTACGCGGTGAACTTCATCAAACTCACCCGCGAGCAGCAGCTCGACGTCATCGGCCGCACCTTCCACGGCGCACGCTGAACAAAGTGGCGGGAGCATCCTGCTCCCGTCTCCGTCGCCCCGCCAAACACCCCGCCTCCACGCCTGTGCCGTCCCCCGCTCAATCACGCCCCTGATGTATGTAGGCCTGGCCGTTGTCCGGGCTGCCCGACTGTAGGCCTGACCGTTGGTCAGGCTGCCCGACCAGCGGTCGGGCCTACACCTTCCGCCGCGCCTATATGTTTCGAACGCGAAACAACTTCAACCCATGATCGCCCACGCTCCCCACACCGCCGCACGCGGCCGCGTTCACTCCACCGAAAGCGCCGGCATGCTCGACGGGCCCGGCATTCGTTTCGTGGCCTTCCTGGCCGGGTGCCCGTTGCGTTGCCTGTATTGTCACAACCCCGACACGCAATGCCTCACCGACAGCCCGCTGCGCGACGCCGACGAGCTGCTCGGCGAGGTGCGGGCCCAGTTGCCCTTCATCCGCCGCGGCGGCTTCACGGTGAGCGGCGGCGAACCGCTGGTGCAGCCCGCTTTCGTGAAGACGCTGCTGCGCGGCGCGAGGGAGATGGGCCTGCACACCGCCATCGACACCACCGGCTACCTCGGTCGCCACGTGGACGCCGAGCTGCTCGAGCTCACCGACCTCTGGCTCCTCGACATCAAGTCCTACGTGCCCGAGACCTACCGGCGGGTGACCGGCGTGGAACTGGCCCCCACCCTGGAGTTCGCGCGGCGCCTGGCGGCGGAGGGGCGGCGCCTGTGGATTCGTTTCGTTCTGGTGCCCGGCTTGACCGACGCACCCGACAACATCGACGGCGTCGCGCGCTTCGCGTCAGCGCTCGGCCCGGCGGTGGGTCGGGTGGAGGTGCTGCCCTTCCACAAGCTGGGAGAGTATAAATGGAAACAACTGTCGCGCGCCTACACCCTGGGCGCGACCCCGCCCGCGACCCCCGAGCAGGCCGATACCGCCCGCGCCCGCTTCCGCGCGCACGGGTTGGTGGTGTGTTGAACGGCCAAAAGCGCTGTTTTCAGTGGGTGGAAGTAGCGGAACCGATACGTTTCGTTTCTCGTTTCCGTGATGCCCGGGGCACGAAAGCGCTTCCGCGCTTCCGCCACCAGTCAAACGCCGTCGCACAGCCCCTGGCCCCTCCCGGTCGGTCGGCGAAATCGCTCCGCGCTTCCGCCACATCGGAATACCGCCGGCTATTCTTCACCGAGGCACCGACCCGCTGAAATTATCGGGCTATTTCCGGACAGGCCCTCGACGCCCCACAGCGCCGCTACGCCTTGGGCGTGTAGCGGACGGCATCCAGCCGCGCCTGCAGGCCGTCGATCGCGCTGCGGCGATCAGCCAAGAACAAGTAACGATCCGACTCCAAGTTTTTGATGATGCTGCTCATCAGCTCGTTCGGTGGCTTCCGCATGTCGGGCAGACGTTTCACCAGAGATAGTGCCCGATCCAAGGCATGATTCTTTAGCTCAAGCCGCAGCAGCTCGACCAGGGCCGGTTGATTCAAGGGATCGAGGTCCAAGGCTCGTTGGAGGAGTTTGGCCGCCTCGGCGTCCGCGCCGAGTTTGGCCACCATGCCACCGGCGGAGACGAGCGTGGCGGGCGCCACCCGCGGCGCGGTGACGAGCTGATTAAAGCTCGATTGCGCTTCCGACGCCTGACCGGCCCCTTGCCGGGCGACACCCTCCAAGGCCAGCAGGGCCGAGCGTTGAGACTCGTTCCAAGAGCGAGCCGTCGTGGATTGGAACTTCTCGATGCGGGCCAAAGCATCGGCGTAGTTCGCCGCCCTCAGCTCGGCCTCCAGACCCAAAAGCGCGGCCGGCGCGGCGTGGTCCTTTTCATTTTTGCAGAGCCCCTCCACTTGCCATGCCAAGGCCGGCCGCCCCTCTTTGGCCGCCCAACTCGCCAACTGCAGCAAAGCCGGGGGATTGTGCGCAAACTTTCCCAAAAATTCGGCCTCCGCCTCGCCCTGACGTTCGATGCTTCCATCCATCCCGCAGAGCGCGATGAAATCGACATAGGCCTCCGGAGAATCCGGCTGATCCCATTGGCGGGACAAGGCGAGACGTCGAGCCTCGTCGATGCGACCTTGCTCCCGGAGATAGACGATCAGGGTCCGATAAATCTCCGCATCTTTGGGCGCGCGTGCGTGCAGCTCGCGGAGCATGACGAGAGCGGTTTGCCGCGTGCCGGTCTCCCAAGCGATGCGCGCGCGGATAAAGGCGGCTTCCACGCTTTGCTCCAGCTTTTCCGAGACCATCGACTCCTCCGCTTTGTCGAATTGATCCCGGTTGAAGTGGGCATACATCCGGGCGACCGCGACCATGCGGCGGGTCTGCGGGTCGAGCTTGGATTCGGCCAAGAGTTTATCCGCCATTTCCACCACGGCGGCGTCGGCCTGTTGTCCAAACAGGAAGCTGATCACCGAGCGGAGGTAATCGGCCTGATTGGAATGCTGGTCCAAACCCTCCACGAGAACCGGGCCGGCGAGATCCGGCCGGCCGGCCATCAGGTAAATACGGGCTAGCGTTAGTCGCGCTTCCTCGTTCTCCGGGGCATAGGGCAGCCCCATGCGCAATTGGTCAAAGGCCCGCCGCCACTCGCCGTCCTGCGCGTTTTTGAGCCCCTCGCTCACCCAGAACTCGCCTTTCGCCTCCCGATAGGCGTCGAGCGTGAAGGGCAGGCCGGCGACATGCGCATAACGCACTTCGGTGAAGCCGGAGCGGTTTTTGATGAAGAAATAGAGCGACGTGCTAAAAATCGCCCAGAACAGAAAGGCACCGGAGGCCAGATAGAGCCCGAGGAGTCGCCAGCGGATACGAATGCGTCCGCCCTTGCCCGATTTGGACCATGGGCGGGGAAGCCCTGTCCGCACGGGTTTGTCGGAACCTTCCAGTTTGGGTCCGGAGGACGAGAATCGACGGCTGCTGCTCATGCTAAAGGAAAAGGGACGAGAACGCCCAAAACAGAGGACACAAAAAAACCCGCCCCGGATGGGGCGGGCTAGAAAAGAAGCAAAACCACTTAGGCCGAACGACGGCGGCGGGTGGCGACAGCGCCAAGAACCGCAAGGCCAGCGAAAGCGGCGAAGGAGGAGGGCTCGGGGATGGCCGTGGTCAAAACAGTTCCAATTAGGGCGGGAGTAGCAGCCGCAGACAACTGCGTAAGGTTTGCCGGGAAGGTAACAGCAAAACCATCAGCCGGAATTACCCAAGAGGGATCGGTCCAAACCGTGAAGGTATCTCCTGCAATCGCAGTATCCGTCGATTGACTGAAAACCAAAACAGCAAAGCGATCACCAGAATCGATTCCACCACCCAATGGAACATTGTTGGCAGCAACAGAAAGGCTGATAGCCCCAAATCCAGAGGCGGCAGTAGCGACATTCCCGAAGCGAGCAAAGCCGTCGGCATAGCTAGAGAGGTCAGAGATTGAAGCACCTTCCGAAATCGAAATGGTGTTGAAAGCGAACAAATCGGACGCGTCAATATCGACGATCATAAAGCCGATATCACCGGCCGCCAAGCCAGAGACGTTACGAAGGGCAGCCCCCGAAACCGAAACGGCCGCGTTGGCACAACTAACGCCAAAAGCAGTTGCGATAAGTGAGGCAACAATAGAACTGGAGAGTTTTTTCATGGGGAGTTATATTACGTTGGATTCTGAAAATTACTATCAAAGGGTGTAAGGAAGCGGGGGAGCCCACTCAGCCACGGCAGAACTACCAGTTCCTTTACGAATGGTAATCGCGGCGCCGGCCGGAATTAAAACACTATCAGCAGCAGAGAGATCCCCGTTGTTATACCAGCCAGCAGGCCCCTGGCTTCCGTCGTGGTAGAAATAGGTCGCAGACGGAGCCGAATTGATGCCAGTGTTACCATTGGCATAAACAAAAACGAGATCCAGCGGAGAGAACACGTCCGCCGAGCCCCGAACGGCACCACTTGTGGTGAGCCCAGACGCACTCAGAGTGAACGAGCTTGGGTAAGGATTAAACACTTGATTATCCTGAGCACCAGCTGCGCGAGCCACAACACTGGTCGCGATTACTGCGGAGGGAACATCACCAACGTTCAAAACACCCACCGAAGCCCCAGAGTTGTTCCGGAGAATCAACGATGACTCAGGAGAAACAATTACATCATCCGCAAGGGACAAATCGCTATTGTTATACCAGCCTGCAGGGCCTTGGCTTCCGTCGTGATAAAAGTATACTCCAGAGGCAGCGATATTGGTTCCAACCGCTTGAGGATCATTCAAAAGAACAAATCCACTCGGGCTGAACACATCAGCCGAAGCCGGAAGCCCACCTCCTGACGGGAAAAGAGAAGAAAGCGTCCAAAACGGACGAACTTCAAAAGTGTCGCCTGAAGCAACACCCGCACTAGCGAGGTCCTCGGACACAGAAATCGAACTCGTTGTTGCAGAAGCCACCTGAAACCACTGCCCGGCAGCCGCACCGGATTTGAAAAGGATATAGTGAGCCCCGGAGAAAGAGGGGACCGAGACAAGTCCGGATACAGTAGCCCCAGCAACGGCATCAACAGCCCCCGCAAAAGCGGCAGGGCGCAAGAGCGTAACCCCGATCCGCTGATCCGAATTAGGATTTACAGAGGTCGTTACCGCACCCACCGGCGTGGTCGCGACGGATTGGGCGTTGACGATTGAGGACAGGCCCAAGGCCGCGATGGCGGCAAACAGGGCGCGGGAGGGGGTGATACGTATGCGCATAAGGGGAGGGGACTGGTTGGAGATGAAGGGAGCAGTTAAATTTGAAGTCAATCTCAGGGGTCTAAGGGTGAATTCTTACAGTTTGAGCAGGGGAAAGCCTAGGCCTTACCGCAAGCGGCATGCCAGAACTTTTTGAGGTCACATTGTTGCATGGGGGTGAACAATTCCGGTATCGTTGAGGGATTTTCCCGCTCAGGGCGATCAAAAAGTGGCACGGAGTGGAGACCTCGAAAACGAGGCTTGCGACGCAGCCCCGGAAGAGGCCGGAGGAGGCCGCAGAGTAGCCGGACAAGTTGTTTATATTTAAATTTTTACGCTTACTGGACTCATATCAGAATCCGGGGCTCGGCTAAGGGGCGTGGCCCGTCGGACGCCGGGCGTTTCCGGGCGCGGCGACACTCAATTTTGGTGCGCGGACGATTAAACCATAAATCGGATGGAGACTGGTCTCCTCACTTTCCCGCAATTGGCCAGGGACGGCCAACTCTACATCCGGATGAAGCGAGGGGGCCGGGCTTCCTCACCGGGAGCGCCGGCATCTTGCCGGCCGCTTGCCCGGAATGCCGGCAAGATGCCGGCGCTCCCAGTGGGCCGACTTCGCTTCCCGCCGCATCTTGGGGCGAGGGCGGCTATTCGGAAATTGGCCGGGGACGGCCAACGCTACATCTGGAGGCGGTTGCCCGATCCGGGGAACCGGGCTTGGGTAAAGGGCCATGCCCCGTCTCACCCAATGGCCCCGGCACCACCGCCCGATTCTCGCGCTTCTGCTGAGCCTCGGGGCGGCCGCCGTTTCGGCGGAGGAGCTCAAACCGACGCCCGAGGGCACCGGCGCCTTGGAATCTGGCGAGCTTCATGCGGCCGCCCAGGCGCTGTGGGACGAGTTTGCCCCGGAGTCCGTGAAGGCGGAATACGAGTTGATCGGAAAAGAGGAGCTGGCCGCCCTTTTCTCCCGGTTGAGCTCGGCGGGCTCCAGCGAGGAGCTCGCCGACTACGCCGACCTCGCGCCGCAGGCCCGGACCGCCTTGACCGCGCTGGCGGCGGCACCCGAATTCGCCGACCTCGCCGAGTGGCTGCGCGGTCAACTCTCCAACATGGAGGTGGCCCGCCTCGCCTCGGGCCAAGGCCAGGCGACGGCGCCGCCACCGCCAACTCGCGAACCGGCTTCAAACCCCGACTCGGCGCCGCCCTCCGTCGCCACGCCCGTTCCCCTGTTTGATCTGTGGGTGGAGCGGGTGAAACAGAACCCGCGGCCAAAACGGGCGACGGAGCTTCTGCCCGCTCTCCGGTCGGCATTCAGCAAGGAGGGGGTGCCGGACGAGCTGGTATGGATCGCGGAGGTGGAGAGCGCGTTCAACCCGGGCGCGCGCAGCCCGGCGGGGGCACGAGGCCTCTTCCAACTCATGCCCGAGACGGCGAAGAGCCTCGGCCTCTCGCTGCTGCCCTTCGATCAGCGGGTGCAAGCGGAGAAGTCGGCGCAGGCCGCCGCGAAGCACCTCTCCCACCTGCACCGGCGCTTCGGAGACTGGCCGCTGGCCTTGGCGGCCTACAACGCGGGCGAGGGTCGGGTGGCCCGAACGTTGAAGGCGGCGTCGGCGTCGGATTTCCCGTCCATCGCGGCAAAGCTGCCGGCGGAGACTCGCCTCTATGTGCCCAAGGTTCTCGCCACCGTGCAGGTGCGCTCGGGAGTCGCGCCGGCCTCGCTCGCACCGGCGGGGAAGTGACGCCGGCGGGGAGGACGGGGCGGAAACGGGAGCCGGAAGTTCCGGCCACTGTGACGGAAAGGGAGCTGGAAGCTCCCCCTACTTTGGATCCGGAACGGGAGCAGGATGCTCCCGCTACTTTCGCAAGCCAAGGTAGCGGGAGCTTCCAGCTCCCTTCGCGCACCGCTTCCGGCGAAGCCGGGGCGGCTTGACCGTTCGCGGTGGAGACACGCAGCGTCGAAAGATGGAATCTCGCGAATCTGTGCCGGTCGATCCGGGCGCTCGTCATCGCCGTCGGCGCCTGCTCGTGCTGGTGGTCGCGGGGCTGGGGCTGCTCCTCGTCGGAGCCGTGGCGGCCGGCCTGCCACCGGAAACCTGGACGCGTCTGCGCGACGCCGCCACGGCCGCGACCGCCTGGGTGCGCGGACTCGGCGCGGGTTGGTATTTCGCGGCCTTCGCCCTGCTGCCGGCGGTGGGTTTTCCGGTGTCGGTCTTCGCCTTTTCGGCCGGCCCGCTGTTCGGGCCCGTGCTGGGTCTGCCCGCGGTGCTGGGTCTGGCCGGGCTGAGCATGGCGGTGAGCATGACCATCTCGTATGGACTCTCCCGCTACGTGCTCCGGCCCTGGGTGACGCGCCTGCTGGAGTTTCTCGGCTACCGCATCCCGGTCGTGCCGCCGGCCAAACGCCGCATGTTCGTGTTTCTGGTTCGGGTGACACCCGGGCCGCCCTACGTTTTCCAAAGTTTCCTGCTCGGTCTGGCCGAGGTGCCGTTCGGGCTCTATCTGACGGTTTCCTGGCTGGTGGGCACGGCCAACATCTCGCTCGTCATCGTCTTTGGCGACGCGCTCATGAAGGGACGGGGCGGCGTGGCCGTGGCCGCCCTGGTCGGGGTGGTGGCCGTGGTCGGGGTGGTGAAACTCGTCCGCAAACGCATGATCGCCGCCGAGCGGGCGGCGGAGGCCCCCGCCGAGCCCGGCGAGACAGGCGGGAGCGCGCGGAGGGAAGGGCAATGACGATGACACGGACGCGGGACATGGACGACGACGAGGCGGGCGGGGGAGCGGTTTTCGACCTCGGACCGGAGGGCGGCACGCGGGCGGAGAGCGTGAGCGAGTTCACCCGACGGGTGAGGACCCTGTTGGAGCGGGGCATCCGGCCCGGCTGGGTGCGGGGCGAGGTGTCGAATCTGCGGATACAAGCGAGTGGGCACGCCTACTTCTCGCTGAAGGACGCCGGGGCGCAGCTGCGCGCGGTGTTGTTTCGCGGCGACGCAGCCCGGCAGAGCACGCGCCTGCGCGAGGGCGCGCAGGTGGTGGTGTATGGCGAGGTGTCGGTGTATGAAGCGCGCGGCGAGTATCAGCTGATCGTGCGCGCGGTGGTGGACGACGGCGTCGGCCGTTTGCAGCGGGAATTCGAGGCGCTCAAGGCGAGGCTGGCCGCCGAGGGACTGTTCGCCCGGGAGCGGAAGCGTCCGCTGCCGCGACTGCCGCGGACGGTGGGCTTCGTGACCTCCCCGACCGGGGCGGCGGTGCAGGATTTTTTGCGCATCCTCGCGCGTCGCGGCTGGCGGGGGCGGGTGGTGGTGCTGCCGGCCAAGGTGCAAGGAGAAGGCGCCGCCGCCGAGATCGCGGCCATGATCGCGTATGCGAATCGCGTGCGCTTCGACGACAAAACCGCCGCCGTCGCGGCCGGCGGCGGAATGACCAAGGACCAATGTCCAAAGACCAACGGGGGCGACGGCGGGGCGGCAGAGAACGACGACGGGGCGGGGCCGGCGGGTTTTGATTTGCTTGTGGTCGGGCGCGGGGGCGGATCGCTGGAGGATCTGTGGGCGTTTAACGAGGAGGCGGTGGTGCGCGCGGTGGCGGAGTCGCGGGTGCCGGTGATCTCGGCGGTGGGGCACGAGATCGACTTCACGCTCTGCGATTTCGCGGCCGACGCGCGGGCGGAGACGCCGAGCGCGGCGGCGGAACTGATCTCCAGCGGATTCGTGGCGGAGACGGAGAAACTGGCCCGGCTGGCGCGCACCCTCGACGCGGAGGCGGAGGCTTGGATCGAGTCGGCGCGCGAGCGGGTGGCGGTTTGGGGCGCCCGTCTGCGCCTGCTTTCTCCGGCGGCGCAGGTGGAGCGGGGATGGTTGCGACTGGACGACCTGCAAAACCGGCTGAGCGCCTCGACCCTGCGCGTGACGCGCGAACGACGCCACGCCTTGGCCCTGCTGGCCGGGCGGCTGGCGGCGGCCTCGCCGACGCGACGTGTGGAGCGGGAATCGCAGCGCCTGCTCGGCCTGCGCAAACGTCTGCTGGCCGCGAGCCCGTCCTCGGTGCTGGGCCGGGGCTTCGCGATCCTGCGGGACACGGAGGGGCGCCCGGTGACGCGCGCGGCGGACCTGCGCGCGGGCGAGCGCATAGAGGTGGAGCTCGGCGACGGTCGCCGGGCGGCGCGGGTGGAGCCGGCGCGTGGAGCGCCGAGGCGAGACCGCGAGGGCTCCTGAAGACCACCGCCGCGCGGCGGACATGGCCCCACCGGTCCGCCCCCGGAGGTCATCGGCGGGAAGCCCCCCTCTGTCGTGGGCGCGGCGGGCGGGGCAGTCTAGGCGGACGAGGTGCCGTGAACCCGCCGGAGCCGCCACCGCCGCTGCTGCCGTCACCGTTTGCCCCGCCGGGAAGGACGCGGTGGTGGCGGGCGGGCGTATGCGTCCGCGCCACGTCCGTTGCCGCCCATCCCCATGCACGAAGAAATCGAGATCCTGCTGCGCCTGTTCGTCACCCTGCTGCTCTGCGGAGTCCTGGGCTGGGAACGGCAGGCGAACGGGAAACAAGCGGGCTTGCGAACGCACATCCTGGTGGGGGTCGGAGCGGCGCTGTTCGTGTCGTTGGCCGAGCTGATGGTGCGGCATTTCAGCACGCGCTACTCGGAGGAGATCCTGCAAATGGATCCCACTCGTGTGCTCGAGGCGGTCGCGGCCGGGGTGAGTTTTCTCGGCGCCGGCACGATCTTCGTGTCACGCGGTGGCGGCGAACGCGTGCAGGGCCTCACCACCGCGGCCGCGATCTGGTCCACGGCGGCGGTGGGCCTGGCCGCCGGGCTGGGCCGCTACATCCTGGCCGCGGGGGTGACCCTGCTGGTGTTCGCCGTGCTCCAGGTGCTCGGCAAATGGGAGCGGCGCGGCAAACTCCCCGGCGTCCCGCCGAAACCGCCCCCGTCCTCGGCCGCTTCGCCATCCTCGCGCCCGCACTCGTCCTCACCCCCGCCCCCGGCGTCGGCCCCTCTAGGCGAGTAGGCGGCGAGGCTCTCGCGGGAGCGCGGTCCGAGAACAAAGCCCACCCCTCCCCGGGGGAACGGCCAACGCCACATCGCCGCAGCCTTGGCCGGGGACGGCCAACCCTACATCGCTTGCCCCGCTCCCCCGCTTCTTCCACTCCGCCGGGCACTACACCCGTGGGGACCGTGAGGGAGCGCGTCCCACCCACCCACCGGGAACCCGCCCGAGAGACACCCGAAGCGCTACGGGGCAAGATTGCGCGATGCATGCGCCGGTGCTCGCCTCCGACTCCGCCTCCCCCACCCCGCCCGCGGCGGCGTCGGCGGCGCCACCGACGAGGACCATCAGCAGCGCGGAGGTGGGCCGGCATTACGACCAACTGGATCGTTTTTACCGCGAGGTTTGGGGAGAGCATGTGCACCACGGCCTGTGGCGGACGGGACGGGAAACGCCCGAACAGGCGACGCGCGCCCTGGTCGAGGTGGTGGCGGCGCGGGCCCGCCTGGAACCGGGCATGGCGGTGATCGACCTCGGCTGCGGCTACGGCGCCACCTCGCGCCTGCTCGCCCGCGAGCGGGGCGTGCGCGTGACCGGGTTTACCGTGTCCTCGGCGCAGTTTTGGTATGCGCAGGGTCAGGCGCAGTCCGAGGCGGAGGAGGCAAACCCCTGCCTGCTCCTGCGCGACTGGCTGGACAACGAGGTGCCGGACGCGAGCCAGGACGCGGTGATCGCCATCGAGAGCACCGAGCACATGGCGGACAAGGCGGCGGTTTTTCGCGAGATCGCGCGCGTGCTCCGACCCGGCGGTCGCCTGGTGGTGTGCGCCTGGACCGCGACGTCGCACCCCGCGTTTTGGCAAAGGCGCCTGCTGCTCGACCCCATCGTGCGGGAGGGACGACTCGCCTCGTTGGACCGGGAGGACGATTACGTGCGCTGGATGAGCGAGGCCGGCCTCCCCGTGACGGCCCGCGACGACGTCTCGCCCCGGGTGGCCCGGACGTGGACCGTCTGCATGCGGCGATTCGCCCTGGGCTTGGTCCGGCGGCCGGCCTACGCGCGCTTCCTTCTGGATCGCCGAAAGGACAACCGCGTCTTCGCCCTTACCCTCCCCCGCATCCGGCTGGCCTACGCCACCGGCGCGCTCCGCTACGTGATCTACTCGGCCGGCAAACCGCCCGAGTTTTGATCCGCTCGGGCCGCCGCAGGCGACGATGCCCCCGACGGCGTCGCCGCACACCACGGCGACGGCGATGCCGATGCCGCCCGCTCAGCCCAAGGCGCAGCTCGTCACCCCATAGACCCGGGTGAGCGGGCGCGCCGGCACCTTGCCCCGATACATACGCGCCGCCTCCATCACCGGTTTAAGCCCGAAACGCCGCATGAGGGCCACCGCCTGGGCGTTCGGCTCGGGCACATCGATCACCAGCGGCGTGCCCGGCTCGAAGCCCATCAAAGCCTCGAACAGCGCGTCCGCCGCCTCCGGATCATCCGCGAAAAGCGGCCCGATCCGCGCGCCCTCCAGGCAATGGCGCACCATGCCCATCCCGCAGACCCGCCCCTCGCGCAAATAAACCAGCGAACGGCTGCGCGGCAGCGCCAGCCACGAGCGCAGAAACAGCGGCCGCAGACAGCCGGCGCACATCGCGTCATACACCGCCAGGGTCGCGAAGGGGAACTCGCCCGCCTCCCGCACCCCGCGACGCCTGGGCGTCGGCGACATCGGCGCGGTGCCGATGAAGCGCAGCGTGCGGTGGGTGAAAACAAAGCCGTCGCGCGCGTAGTTCGCCTGCTGCTCCGGCACCGCGTCCAAACCGATCACCCGGCCCTCCAGCCGCCTCAGCGCCCCGCGCCACAGGGCCTTCCCCAGCCCCAATCCGCGAAACTGAGGAGGCACCACCAAAAAACCCATGAACCCGAAACCCGGCGCGATCTTCGCGGCCGATATGACGCCCGCCGGCTCCCCGTTCACCTCGCCCGCCAGCAGGCAACCCGGATCCGCGTTTGCGAACACATCGCAATCGTGCGGGCCGGGGTTCCAGCCTTCCTCCGTCGCCCACTGGATCGCCAGATGCATCTCGTTCGGTCGCAGCGGGCGAACGACCGGTTCCAACAACGGTGGCATGCGCGACATCCATACGAAACCGGGGCCTTTTGTCGCGCGCGAAAATCAGGACGTTTTTACCCGCCGCCCGCCCGGCCTCCCCCACCGCCATCCCGCCGCCCCGTGGCGGAATGGCGGATACATTTCGTTTCGGTGGAGCCCGCCGGACGAAAGCGATTCCGCGCTTCCGCCACGACCAGAGGGCAAACGCCGTCGCCTGGCCCCCAAATCAGCCCGGAGTATTGCGACGTAACGGAACGGCAGCGCCGTTTCGTCGCGGTCAAGTCGCTCGAGCGAAATCGCTCCGCACTTCCGCCACATCGGAACACCGCCGGCTATTTCTCAACACGGCACCGACCCGCAGGAAACAGCGAGGAACCCGCCACTTGAAGAGGGAGAGAGAGGCTCACTCCTCCGCCGTGACACCGGCCTGTTTCGGGCCGTAGGCGGCGGCGATGCGGGCGTATTCGGATTCGGATACGGGAAGCACCGAGCCGTGACGGAAACGGAACGGGAAACTGAAGCCCTGGGCGGGTTCGAAACGACCCGAGGCGAGGTCGGCGCTGAGGAAGGGCTGGTAGCCTTGCCCACGCGCATAGTGGTCGAGAATCAGGCACCAGGTGGCGGGCTTGTCCGCGCTCGCCGCCTCGACGAGGTAACACGAGGGGCCCTCGTAACCGCGCAGGGTTTTGAGCGAAAAGTCGTTCACCTCAGACCACGGGCCGGACAGCCGGTCGCTCGTTTCCAGGGTGATCGCCTTGTCGCGCTCGTCCTTGGTGAAGCGGTGATAACGCCGCCCGTCGTGCACGATGGTGGTGTCGATGATCGTGTTGGGCTTGTCGATGAACACGAAGGGCTCGCCAAAGCTGACGAAGTCCTTGGTGCGGGCCGCCCAGATGCGGTGTTTCCCAAACTCGTCGCGCCCGGTGGTCGAGGCCCAGAAGACGACGTAATCGCCGTTTTCCTCGTCGTAGATCGCCTCCGGCGCCCAGGTGCAGCCGGCGTCGTCCGGCGCCACCTTCACCAGCCGGGGCTCGCTCCAGTTCACCAAATCTTCGGATTCCCAGACGAGGATGGAGCGGCTGCCCGCGCGGACGGCGCGTCCCCAGTCGTGGCGGGTCAGGTGGATGGAGAGATCGGTGGCGATGACGTAGGTTTTTTTCCCGTCGTGGGAGCGAAGGATGAAGGGATCGCGGGCGCCTTTTTCCCCCAGCTTGGTCACGAGCGTCGGCTCGCCTGCGTTCAGCGACTGCCAGCCCCGCCCGTCCTTGCTGAGCGCGAAATAGACCTGCTCGCTCATCGGCGTCTGCTCGCCCTTGAAGGTGACAAACAAAAAGCCTCCCGCCGACGCCGCGGCGGCCACGCTCGCCGAAAAGGCGGCAAGCAGGCCGAGCGACAGGGGACGGAGGAGACGGCGGAATCGGGAAACGATGGGCATGGACAAAAAAATCAGGGGATGGGCGGGCGAGGGGGAAGACGTGTGCGGGCGTGGCCTACCTCGCGACTCGTCGCACGGAGACAACGCCCTCCCCTCCAGAAGCGAGATCGCGCTCCCGGCCGCGCCAAAAAAAGCGCGGGCGGCCCGATCCCGCTCCCCGCCCCACTCGCTCGGTCAATTAAACGACCGCGGCTCGGGGCGATTCCTGTATTCGATACGCGAAGGGAGCACCTTCGCCAACTGATCGAAAATGGGGCTGAGCAGCCGCGGCTCCGTGCGCTCGTAGGTCCAATACATGATCAGGGTGCCGCCCAGCGTCACCAGGGCGACCCACGGCACGGTTTCATTTATCTCCCGCAAGGTCTTCCACACCCGCACGATCAGCCAGATGGAAAAGGCGGTGACCAGCAGGCTGAGCCAAGTTTCACGCGGCACGGCGGCGAGCTTGTCCCACACGGTGGGCTTGGCGGCGGCGGCGAGAAGGGTGATCATGACCTCAAATTGACCGGGAAATTCACCCCGGGCGAGCCGCTCCTTTGGGAATGGAGCGCTTCCCCTTGGGATTTCCTAAATTATGACAAGCCGCGCGGCGTCAGTCCCGGAGCCCGCCCGCGATCCGCGCCTGCGCGGCGTGGCAAATGGCGAGCAGCGCGGCGAAATCGCTCTCCCGGTCGCGGCTGACAATCACGTGCGAAAAGCGATGTTTTTCGCGCAGCTCCAGCTCCGCCGTCTGCATGCGGTGCTCGATCTCCGCCTCGCTTTCGCCCCGGCCGCCCAGACGGATGCGCAGCTCGGAGATCGGCACGTCGATAAAGATGTCCACGAAATGCCGGGCCAGCGCGGGCAACGCGGCCGCGGCGCGCCGGAAGTTTTCCACGCCCTGCACATCCACGTTCATCACCAGGCTCCGACCCGCCGCGAGCGGGGCGAGCACCGACGAGGCGAGCGTGCCGTAACGGTTTTTCTTGTGCACCCAGGCCCACTCCAGGAACTCGCCCGCCGCCACGCGGGCGTCGAACTCGGCCGGGGTGAAAAAGTGGTAGTGCACGCCGTTCACCTCGCCCGGTCTCGGATCGCGCGTGGTGCTGGTGATCACGCGGGTGAACTCAGGAACCTCGGCCACCATGCGCTCGCAGAGCGTGGTTTTGCCCGACCCGGCGGGACCCGCGAGCACGAGCAGGACCGGCGCGGTGGCGCCGGAATGACCAATGACCAATGACGAATGTCCAATGTCGGGCATATGCGGGACGAAGCGTGGTTGCGATGGGCGGAGAGCGGGGGGGATTGCGAAGGGCGGGGATCGAAGGCGGTAAACGGAGAGGGCCGGCTTTCCGCGTTCTGACTCCCGAATTCCGGCTTCTGACTTCTGGCCTCTGGCTTCTGGCTTCTGGCTTCTGACTTCCGAATCCCGACTTCTTCCCTCAATAGGCGAAAGCGAGACCGACGAGAGCCAAGCCGCACGCGGCCAGGCCGGCGCCGACCCCGCGGGCGCGCCCGGGCACGCGTTGCAACCACTCGATGGCGTCGCGCAGACGCCAGGGCTGCGCGCCGAGCCAGAGCGCGACGGTGAGGGCGAGGTAAACGAAGACCTTGTAAACGAGCGCCAGCCCGTAGAGCCCGAAGCCCGCGTGCAGCAGGGGTCCGGCCGCGAGCAGGATCAGCGCCGCCAGGCCGCGCACGGCCAGAAACTCGGCGACGTAGAAAAACGAGAGCACGGCGACGATCGCGAAGCCGATGAAAAGGTATTGGCGGAACTGGCCGAAATCCGCCTCCGAAAGCACGGCGACGCGCGACAGGAACCATACGGCCGCGCCGCCGAAGAGGACGTAGGCGGCGAACATCGAGCGCGGCAGCGCCTTCAGCCCGGAACGAAGGGCGGAGGTGTCGGCCGCGAGGACGCCGCCGACCACGAGGTAGGCGAGACCGGTCAACAGGGTGGCGAGAAAGACGGACATGGGAGAGAAAGGCGGGGAGTCGGGTGAGGGTGACGGAAAGACGGCGCGCGGGGGCTCAGACCTCGGCCAGCACCAGCTCGCCGTAGAGCGTGCTCACGCTGGCGCGGGTGATCTTGAGCGGCACGAGCTGGCCGACCAGACGCGGGCTGGCGTCGAAAACACACACGCGGTTGCCGGGCGTGCGGCCGGTGTAGCGTTGACCGGTCTTGTCCGGGCCCTCGACCAGCACCTCCTCCACCGTGCCGACCAGCGTGGCGGTGCGGCGCTCGGAGTTGCGTTTCAACACCTCCAGCAGCTCCTGGTTGCGGCGCTCCTTCACCTCGTCGGGGATCTGGTCGCCGAGCTCCGCCGCGGGCGTGCCGCTGCGGATCGAGTATTTGAAGATGTAGGCCATGTCGTAGTCGCAGGCCTCGAAGAGCGCCTTGGTCTGGAGAAAATCCTCCTCGGTCTCGCCGGGGAAGCCGACGATCACGTCGGTCGAGAAATACATGTCCGGCCGCGAGGCGCGCAGGGCGTCCACGATCTCCTTGTATCGAGCGCTCGAATACGGACGGTTCATCGCGCGCAGGATGCGGTCGCTCCCGCTCTGGAGCGGCAGGTGCACGTAGGGGCAGAGCTTGGGCAGGCGCGCGTAGGCCTCGACGAGGTCCTGCTTGAAGCCGCGCGGATGCGGCGAGGTGAAGCGGATGCGCGCGACGCCCTCGATGGCGTGGATGCGCTCGACGAGTTGCACGAAGGGCGAGACGCCGCCGACGTGGGCGTAGTCGCGCCGGCCGTAGGAGGTGACGATCTGGCCGAGCAGGGTGATCTCGCGCACCCCGCGCGCGGCGAGCGCGGCGCACTCGGCGACGATGTCGTCCATGGGCCGCGAGCGCTCGTCGCCGCGGGTCTTGGGCACGATGCAGAAGGCGCAATCCATGTTGCAGCCCTGCTGGATCGAGACGAAGGCGCCGACCTGCGGCGTCTCGAGCGGGCCGACGGCCTCTCCGGCGGGCGTCTCGGGAAGCAGGTGGTCCTTGATGGTGTTTTGCGAACCGGCCTCCTCCTCGATGTCCACGATGCCGCGCCCGACCGGCAGGCCGGCCTCGCGGGCGGCGCGGATGTTGTCCAGATAGCCCGGCACCTGGTGAAACTTTTGGGTGCCGATGACGAGGTCCACGTCGGGCAGGCGCTCGAGGATCTCGGCGCCGCGGTTCTGGGCCATGCAGCCGAGGATGCCCAGGACGAAGTCCGGATTGCGCTTCTTGCGCTGCGCGACGTAGCCGGCCTTGCCCAGCGCCTTCTGTTCGGCGGCGTCGCGGACCGAGCAGGTGTTGAGGAGCATGATGTCGCAGTCGTCCTCGGTCTGGACGATGCGATAACCCCGGCCGCGCAGCATCGCCGCGACGGCCTCGCTGTCGCGTTCGTTCATCTGGCAACCGTAGGTCTTGATATAGACGCGGTTCATTTCGGTAAACGGACAGGCAAACAGGCCCCGGGTGCGCCCCGCAATGGAGAAAGCCACGAGTCCACCCCTCCGAAAACCACGAGGGCCCCCGCCCCCAAACGCTAGCCGCTGTCCGACGAAGCCTTTGCGGTTTACCCCCGCGCCGGCCGGAAACATGCTAGGCCCGGTCCGGCCCTCCGCGGCCTTCCTCCCCTCCCCTTCGCCCGCCCCCTTTTTCTTCGCCATCATGTCCACCATCACCCGCGACGTCTCCCAACCGCTCAGCACCAACAAACATCTTCTGCGCTGGATCGAGAAGATGGCCGCTCTCACCCAGCCCGCGGCGGTTCACTGGGTGGACGGCTCGCAGGCCGAGTATGAGGCGCTCTGCGCCGGCCTCGTCGCGGCGGGCACCTTCATCAAGCTCGACGAGCAAAACTGGCCCGGCTGTTTCCTGGCCCGGTCCGACCCCACCGACGTCGCCCGCGTCGAGGATCGCACCTTCATCTGCTCGCTTTCCAAGGACGCCGCCGGCCCGACCAACAACTGGGTGGACCCCTACGCCATGCGCAAGAAGCTCAAGGGCCTCTTCGCCGGCTGCATGCGCGGGCGCACGATGTATGTGCTGCCCTACTCGATGGGCCCGGTCGGCTCGCCGCTTTCGCAGCTCGGCGTGCAGTTGACCGACTCCGCCTACGCGGTGGTGAACATGCGCATCATGGCCCGCATCGGCGCGCCCGTTTTCGCCGAGATCGACAAGGCCGAGAAACGCGTCGTGCCCTGCATGCACACCGTCGGCCGCCCGCTCGCCGCCGGACACAAGGACGTCGCCTGGCCCTGCAACACCGAGAAATACATCGTCCACTTCCCCGAGACGCGCGAGATCTGGTCCTACGGCTCCGGCTACGGCGGCAACGCGCTCCTCGGCAAAAAGTGTTTCGCGCTGCGCATCGCCTCCGCCATGGCGCGCGACGAGGGCTGGATGGCCGAGCACATGCTCATCCTCGGCTTGGAAAACCCGGAGGGGCAAAAAACCTACGTCGCCGCCGCCTTCCCCTCCGCCTGCGGCAAGACCAACTTCGCCATGCTCGTGCCGCCGCCCGCGCTCGCCGCCAAGGGCTGGAAAGTCACCACCGTGGGCGACGACATCGCCTGGCTGCGGCCCGACTCCAACGGTCGCCTGCGCGCGATCAACCCGGAGGCCGGCTTCTTCGGCGTCGCGCCCGGCACCTCGCTCAAGACCAACCCCAACGCCATGGCCGCGCTGGCCAAGAACACGATCTTCACCAACTGCGCCCTCACCCCCGACCGCGGCGTGTGGTGGGAGGGCATGAGCGACACCCCGCCCGCCATGTGCGAGGACTGGCAGGGCAAGGTCTGGACGCCCGAGATCGCCAAGGTCACCGGCGCCAAGGCCGCCCACCCGAACGCGCGTTTCACCGCGCCCGCCTCGCAGTGCCCCACCATCGATCCGGACTGGGAAAACCCGGCCGGCGTGCCCATCGCCGCCATCGTTTTTGGCGGACGCCGCGCCACGACCACGCCCCTCGTTTACCAGACCTTCAACTGGTCCGGCGGCGTCTATGCCGGCGCCACCATGGGCTCGGAGATGACCGCCGCCGCCGCCGGCACCATCGGCCAGGTGCGCCGCGATCCGATGGCCATGCTGCCCTTCTGCGGCTACAACATGGGCGACTACTTCCGCCACTGGATCAAGATGCAGCGCGGCCTCGCCGAGTCGCCGCGCATCTTTCAGGTCAACTGGTTCCGCAAGGGCGAGGACGGCAAGTTCCTCTGGCCGGGCTTTGGCGAAAACCTGCGCATCCTGCGCTGGATCGTGGAGCGCACCCAGGGCCGCGCCCGCGCCCGGGAGACGCCGCTCGGCTGGATGCCGCGTTACGAGGACCTCGATTGGACCGGGCTCGAGTTTCCGCGCGAGACCTTCGAGCAGCTCACGACCGTGGACCGCCGGGCCTGGCGCGCCGAGCTGATCGGCCACGAGGAACTCTTCCTCGACCTGCAAGCCCACCTGCCGAAGGAGATGCTCTTCGAACGCGAGTTGCTCATCTGCCGCTTGTGAGCCGACGGCCCTGGGGGCGCCCCGGTGGAGCGCATTGTCCCCAATGCGCTGACGCGGCCTTGGCCGCGCCCAAATCCCTCGCCGCGCCCCGGCCCTCGCCACGCCCCACGCCGTTTCCATGCACTGAAGCGGCTTGGGGACAAGCCGCTCCACCCACCCGACCGTCCGCCCCCGGACCGCCTGCGGCTCAATAATGCGGAGGCCGTTCAGCCGCCGGATCGATGCCGCCGCCCGGGCTCGTCGCCGGCTCGGCCGTCGCCCGCTCGCGCAGACGCAGCAGCTCGGCCTGGACCCGGTCCAGACGCTTCGCCATCTCGAGCATCGCCTTGTCCTGCTGGGTCACGTGGTGCTCCAACCACGCCACGCGCTCCTCGAGTTTTTCAATGCGTGCGTCGGGCATGGGGAGCGGCTTTGGCGGGCTTGGCCTTGGACATGGGCACCTCGCTGGTGCCGGCGGCGATCTCCCGTTGCAAGGCCTCGAGCTGGGGCGCCACGACGCTCGCGTAGCAGTCCGGACAAATCGAGTGGCTGAAATCGGTGCCGGTCCGGGCGTTGATGTAGCTCTCGATCTTTTGCCAATAATTCCGGTCGTCGCGGATCTTTTTGCAGTAGCCGCAGATGGGGAGAAACGCCTCCAGCTGCCGCACCTGCGTGGCAAAGCGCAGGATACGCTCCGCCACACGCAGCCGCATCCAGATGTCGTGCGTGACGAGGGGCTTTTGCAGGAAGTCGTCCACCCCGGCCTCGATCGCCTCGCGCTGGTTGTCGTCCGAGGGCACCTGACTGGTCAGCAGGATAAAATAAACATAGTCGGAGCCGAGCCGCCCGCGCACGCGCCGACAGAGCTCCAGCCCGTCCACATCGGGCATCACCCAATCGCTCACCACCACACGCACCGGATCCCGTTCGAGAAGCTCCAGCGCGATATGGCCGTCGCGCGCCGTGACGACGTCGTGACCCAGCTTGCGCAACGCGCGCGTGAGCACGGCCAAGGCCACGGGATCGTCCTCTACGGCGAGCACTTTCATCTGATTTAGAAGCTACGATGACACCGGCGATTTACGAAGCAATCACCACGATCTACCCACCTCCGCCCCCCGGCAAGCGCAGGAGCCGGAATCGGTGAATTTGCCCGGCAGGCGCCGCCAGGGACGCAGGTCATGTCCGAGATGTCCGAGGGGTGAGGACAGGGATACATGGCTCGCCTCTGGATGAATGTTCGGCCCCGAGCAATAACGCCTAGGGTTTTATCCCTAATATACGTGTTTTTAGCGATCCACGTTCGACATAGGAGCCAAGACCGTTTTGCGTCCGAACGATGACCGGCAAGGAGTTCAACCACATTCTGGCCACGACTTGCCAAGGTTGCCACGCCGCCTGTTGCAAACAAGGAAAGGTTTTCCTGCCCCGGGCCGAGCACGAGCGCATCGTGCGCTTCCTACGGCAGGAGACTCCGGAGGGCCTCGCCGCCTATCTCGAGCGCGTGGAAGACCATGGGGAATTTCTCCTCTACGCCCAGCGCGACCGCTGCCAGTTCCTGGACGAACGGGAACTCTGCCAACTGCACCCGCTGGGCCTCAAGCCCACCGAGTGCTTCTGGTGGCCCTACCACGTCTTTGCCGACGACGACGGCGACCTCGAGGTGCGGGTGTCCGCGCTCTGTTGCGACGCCTACAAGGCCCACGGCCCCGACTCCCCCTATCCCCGACTCATCGCGCGCAAGGTGGCCGAGCTGGGCCCGGAGGTGATCCAGGCCTTTCGCCGGGCCTTCCCCGGCGGGGTGAAAACCCAGCCCGTCGGCAAGGTGGCCGACCTGCTGACCCCGGCCCCCGCCCGACGCGTCCCCGCCACGGCCGCCACGCGCGGGTAGGCGCGGGCCCGAGAGCTGCGGAAGCATCTTCGACCACCGGGAGCGCCGGCATCCTGCCGGCCGTTTGCCCGGAAAGCCGGCAAGATGCCGGCGCTCCCGGTGGTCCTGGGTCGGTTCTATTCCGAATTCCGGACCTGAATTCTGAATTCCGGATTCAGCCGCATCAGGCAGACTCAGTCCTGGAAACGCTGACGCGGATTGGTCTCCAGAAACTCCGCGATGAAGCGCGCGAAGGCGCCGCCAAACTCCTCCCGCTTCTTTTCGCCCATGCCGAAGATGCCGACCATCTCCGACTCGCGCACCGGGTAGCTCCGCGCCATCTGGCGCAGGGTCTTGTCTCCAAAAATCACATACGCCGGCACCTCCCGCTCGTCGGCCAGGCGCTTGCGCAGCTTCTTGAGCTCGCCGAGCAGGATCTCGTCGCACTCCACGTCGCCCTCGCGCCGGATCGGCGCCCGCTTGGCCCGCGGCGTTTGCTCGGTCGGTTTGGTGAGCGTGACCGGGCGCCGGCTCTTCAACACATCCAGCCCCTCGGCGGTCAGCTCCAGGGTCGGGAACTCGCCCTCGCCCGGCGCCACGTAGCCGAGGCGCTGGAGCTCGCGCCCGATCGCGGCCCAGTGGTGGCGCGGCAGGTCGCCGCCGATGCCGTAGGTCGAGAGCCGATCGTGACCCCAGCGCTGGATTTTTTCGGTCTTCGCGCCGACCAGAACCTCGACCACGTGGTTCAACCCCACGCCGAAGCGCGAGGCCTGCCGGCACCGAAACACGCAGGAGAGAAACTTCTGCGCGTGCAGCGTGCCGTCGTAGGTCTCGCGCGGCTCCTGGCAGTTGTCGCAGGAACCGCAGTTATCCAGCGGGAAGCGTTCCGAAAAATACTCCAGCAACTCGCGGCGACGGCAGCCCGTGCTCTCCGCGTAGTGCGCCATGAGGCGCAGTTGTTGACGCGCGCGCTGCTGCTCCGTCGCGTCGGTGATCTCGTCGATGAAGTGGGTCTGCTTGGCGATGTCGCCCGCGCTGAAAAGCAGGAGGCAATCCCCCGGCAACCCGTCGCGCCCCGCGCGCCCCGTCTCCTGATAGTAGCCCTCGATGTTTTTGGGCAGATCGTGGTGAATGACCCAGCGGACGTTGGGTTTGTTGATGCCCATGCCAAAGGCGATGGTGGCGCAGATGATCTTGGTCTCGTCGCGCAAAAACAGCTCCTGGTTCCGCGCCCGCTCCCCGGCCTCCAGCCCCGCGTGGTAGGGCCGCGCCGCGTAGCCCCGCCCGGCCAGCGATTCCGCCACCCGCTCCGCCGTCGCGCGCGAGGCGCAGTAGATGATGCCGCTCTCGTCCGCGCGCCGCTTCACCCAGTCGGTGATCTGCTTGATCGGCTCGTCCTTCGCCAGGACCTTGTAGGTGAGGTTCGGGCGGTTGAAGGAGGCGACAAACACCGCCGGCTCCCGCAGCCGCAGATGGCGCACGATGTCGTCGCGCACCCGCTCCGTCGCCGTGGCGGTCAGCGCGATCACCGGCACCTCGGGCAAAAACTCCCGCAGCTGCGCGATCTGGCGAAACTCCGGGCGAAAATCATGCCCCCACTCCGAGATGCAGTGCGCCTCGTCCACCGCCAGACAGGTGACGTTCCAGGCGCGCAGGTTTTCCTTCCAGTTGTCCAACATCAGCCGCTCCGGCGCGACGTAGAGCAGGCGAAACTCGCCGCGATGCAGCCCCGCCAGGCGCGAACGCGCGGTGCCGGAATCGAGCGACGAGTTCAGGTAGGTCGCCGCCACGCCCGCCGCCTGCAGTTGATCCACCTGATCCTTCATCAACGCGATCAGGGGCGACACCACCACGGTCAGCCCCGGCCGGTGCAGCGCAGGCAACTGGAAGCACATCGATTTGCCCCCGCCCGTCGGCAAGAGCGCAAACACGTCCCGCCCCGCCAGGGTGGTCTCGATGATCTCGCGCTGAAGCGGACGGAACTGCTCGTAACCAAAAACGCTGCTGAGGGTGTGGAGAAGCTCGGGCATGGGAGGACGAAGAACACAAGGCGCCCGCGCCCGCCGTCCAACCCCGAATCGCACCCGATGCGACCGCGCGGCGGCCTGGCAGCGATCTCAGGTCACCGGGAGCGCCGGCGACCGCGCCACACCGCCCTACCCGACGCACCCGTCCGGCTGGTCGGCCGGATGGACCAGGCCGATGGCCGCCCGCCAGCGATCAAGCGCCGCGAGATTGCCCAGCGTGTCCGCCGGCGTCATCGCCGCCACTTCCCGGGCCCCGGCCCGGGCCGCCGCGGCAAACGTGTCCGCCTCCAACCCATACAGATTGCCGGCGCTCGTGGTGATGATCTCCGGCTCCGCCACGCCGCGCCGATGCAGACGAATCGTCTGCTCGCCGCCACCCCGCGTGATGATCCACGGGTGCAACACCTCGATCCAGCCCTCCTCGCCGACGATGCGCGCGGAGTTGTCCAGGGTGGCCGTCAACCCCGTCGCCAGTTGCGCGAGCAGACCGTCGGCAAAACGCAGCGAGGCCGTCGCCATCGCGTCCACGCCCGTGACCGGATGCAGGAGCCCCGCGCCCAGCACCTCCACCGGATCGGCGAACGCCTCCGCCCCGCCCGCCGCCGCGCCCGCGATCAGGCGGGCGAAGGACATCGGGTAGCAGCCCACGTCCAGAATACCGCCGCCGCCGAGGCTCTTGTTCCAAAGACGCGAATCGGCGTTGAAGTCACTCCGGAACCCGAAGGCCGCCTGCACCAGGCATACGCGCCCGATCGCGCCGCCGCGCACCAGCTCCACCAGCTTCGCCGTCTGCGGATGGCAGCGATACATGAAGGCCTCCATGAAAAGCACCCCCGCGCGCCGCGCCGCCGCGACCATGAGCTCGGCGTCGGCCCGGTTCACGGCGGCCGGCTTTTCGCACAGCACGTGTTTGCCCGCCTCCGCCGCGCGCACCGCCCACGCCCGATGCTCCGGATGCGGCGTGGCGATATAGACGCCCTCCACCTCCGGGTCGGCCAGCAAGGCCTCGTAGCTCCCGTGCGCGCGCTCCGCCGCCACGCCGTGCTCGGCCGCGAAGCGCGCCGCGCTCTCCGCCGTGCGGCTGCCGACCGCGACCACCCGCCCCGCGCCGGACTCGGCGACGCCGCGCGCGAAGACTCCGGCGATGCGACCGGTGGACAGGATTCCCCAACGAAAAGGCGACGACGAAAGGCTCATGCCCGCGACCCTGCGCGGCGGCGTGCGCATTGCCAAGCCCGCGCGGCCCGCGCCACGCTCCCGACCATGCCGATCACCAAGGCCGACATCTCCCGCCTGCGCGACCTGCGCGAAAAAAAAGCCCGCGAGGCCGCCGGGCTCTTCGTCGTGGAGGGACCCAAGGTCGTGGGCGAACTGCTCGCCGCCGGCGCGCCCCTCGTCGAGCTCCACGCCACTCCCGCCTGGAGCGCCGCCCCGATCGACGATCCGCGCCTGCGCCTCGTGAGCGAGGCCGAGATGGCGCGCCTCAGCCACTACCCCACCCCGTCCTGCGTGCTCGCCGTCGGGCGCCTCACCCGCCCGACGCTCTCGCCCGGGGAGCTGGCGCGCGGCCTCACCCTGGCCCTCGACGGCATCCAGGATCCGGGCAACGTCGGCACGCTGCTGCGCCTGGCCGACTGGTTCGGCTTCGCCCGCGTGCTGCTCTCGCCCGACTGCGCGGACCTGTTTTCCCAAAAGGTCATCAACGCCAGCATGGGATCCTTCGCGCGTATCCGCTGCATCACGACGGAGCTCGCCCCGGCCTTGGCGGCCGCCGCGCGCGGCGAGGGCGAGGCCCGCCCGGTGCCGGTGCTGGGCTGCGATCTCGCGGGTGAATCGGTCTATCGGCTCGAGGCGCTGGCCGACGCGGTGGTGGTGATCGGCAGCGAGGGCCGCGGCCCGTCGGAGTCCACCCGCGCCGCCGTCACGCGCTGGGTCACGATCCCGCGCGTGGGCGGCGCCGAGTCGCTCAACGCCGCCGTCGCCGCCGGCATCGTGTGCGCCGCGCTCCGGCGAGGCTGAAGCCGGTCGTCTTTTTTGGGAGGGCGGAGCCGCCTCAAGGGTAGGGCGTGACCGCCGTGTATGGACTCGGGTCAAGGGTAACAGGTGTTCCGCTTCTGGGGTGA
>CBINNW010000030.1:0-47345 GCA_966252115.1 uncultured Akkermansia sp. | reverse complement strand
GGCTGGTCTGCTTCGTGATCTACCAAGTCGGCCGCGCCCTCGGACACTGAGCTACCCTGTAGGCCCGACCGCTGGTCGGGCGCCCGCGCCGAAACCACCGTCGCCGTTTGCCCTCGCCCGCCCATCGCCGCAGGTTGACCGCATGACCGATTGGCAGACACCGCTCGCGTTTTTCGTCGTCGCGCTGGCGACGGCGGGGCTGGTGGTGCCCGCCTGGCGCAAATACCGCCGCCGCTCCAAAGGCGGCTGCGGCGGCGAGGACGGCGGCTGCGGCTGCTCGGCGGTGAAGAAAAACCTGCGAGTAAAATAAACCTCTCAAGAGAGGATAAAACCTAGGCTGCGGGCGCCACGCCGCTCCGCCCGCAGTCCTCCGATGTAGCGTTGGCCGTCCCCGGCCAATTTGGCGGTCTTTGGGACGCGGGCCCGCAGATAGGACTTCGGACTCCCGCATGCCTCACACCAGTTACGGAATGGATTGACTCTCAAGGGTAGGGCGGGACCGCCGGGACCGCCGCCGATGACGGACGGAGATCGTCACCCAAACCGGCGCGCCCGGCGGTCGCGCCCTACCTTCCCCGAAAGTCCCAACTCAACACGTAATTGGTATCACACCCTCGCGTCCCCGCACCGGCGCGCCCGCGCCCGGGCTCATTCTCATCTTCGTGAAATTGAGACCCAATCCCAGAAAGCGCTTGCCGGAGTGATATGGAGTCTCAATAGCACCGGCCTTCGTTTTTCCCATCTTCGTATCCATGGCTTCCAACACCGCCTCCCACGACACGATGGCCGATGCCCGTTCGGTCAGCGCCACCGGCCCCCTCGCCACCTCCTGCGCCGCCCCCGCGGGCGCGTCCGCCTTCCCCGGCTCGCGCTCTCTGGCGATGTCGCTGGCCCTGGTGCCCTCGCTCCTCGCCGTCGGCGGTCTGCACGCCCAGACGACCGAGGCCGCTCCCGGCACCACCCCGTCCGCCGCCGACGCGGACAAGGAAGTCGTCGAGCTCGACCCCCTTGAGGTGCAGGGCGAGCGCGAGAGCAATCCCCTCTCTTCCCCGAAGTTCACCCAACCCCTGATCGACGTCCCGCAAACCATCACCGTCATCCCGCGCGACGTTTTTGAGCAACAGGGCGCCACCACGCTGCGCGACGTGCTCCGCAACACGCCCGGCATCACCTTCCAGGCCGGCGAAGGCGGCACCGCCAACGGCGACCAGATGACCATCCGCGGCTTCGACGCCCGCACCGACATCATGGTGGACGGCATCCGCGACGCCGGCACCTACACCCGCGACGCCTTCAACCTCGAGCAGGTCGAGGTCGCCAAGGGCCCCTCCTCCGCCCTCACCGGCCGCGGCTCCACCGGCGCCTCCGTCAACCTCGTCAGCAAGGCCCCGCGCCTGGAGAACTTCCGCGCCGGCACCATCGGCGTCGGCACCGACGACTACCGCCGCGCCACGGTGGATATTAACGAAAACCTCTCCGACCACTCCACCGCCGCCGGCACCGCCGTCCGCCTCAACGCCATGGCCCAGGAGTCCGGCGTCGCCGGTCGCGACGAGGTCGAGAACAAGCAGTGGGCCGTCGCCCCCTCGCTCGCCTTCGGCCTCGGCACCCCCACCCGCGTCACCCTGAGCTACCTCCACGCCGAGCAGGACAACATCCCCGACTACGGCATCCCCTGGGTCTCCCCCGCCTCCACCAACCCCGCCATCGGCGAACCCGGCGGCCAGCCCGACGTCGATCAGAGCAACTGGTATGGCCTCCTGGATCGTGACTACGAAAAGATCCAAAACGACGTCGCCACCGCCTCCTTCGAGCGCGACCTCGGCGCCGACACCACCCTGCGCAACACCAGCCGCTACGCCTACACCGAGCGCGAGTCCATGATCACCGCCCCCCGCTTCGTCTCCACCAGCGGCGCCGGGCAGCTCCAGGTCCGCCGCAGCGACGAAAAAGGCCGCGACCAGATCGACCGCACCATCGCCAACAACACCAACCTCACCACCTCCTTCGACACCGGCGAGGTCACCCATTTCGTCTCCACCGGCCTCGACGTTTCGCGCGAGACCTCCGTCAACCACACCCTCGTCCAGACGCCCGATTCGGCCCAGCCCACCGACGCCTTCAACCCCAACCCGCACGAGCCCTTCACCGGCAGCATCGTCCGCAGCGGCCAGGTCACCGACGCCGTCGCCGAGACCATCGGCATCTACCTCTTCGACACCATCGAGCTCACCGAAAAATGGGAGCTCAACGGCGGCCTCCGCTACGACCACTTCCGGGCCGAATATCTGGACGACCGCCGCACCGTCACCTCCGGCACCGGAGCCGGCACCATCGTCACCGACAGCAAGACCACCGACGACCTCCTCAGCTGGAAGGCCGGCGTCGTCTTCAAGCCCCGCCCCAACGGCTCCATCTTCATCGGCCACGGCACCTCCTTTAATCCCTCCGCCGAGTCCCTCACCGTCTCCACCGCCAACTCCGCCCTCGACCCCGAGGAGAGCCGCAGCACCGAGATCGGCACCAAGTGGGACCTCTTCAACCGCCGCCTCAACGTCTCCGCCGCCCTCTTCCGCACCGACAAGACCAACGCCCGCACCACCGACTCCGGCGGCGACCCCGTCCTCGCCGGTGAACAGCGCGTGCAGGGCTTCGAGCTCGGCCTGGCCGGCAGCATCACCGAAAACTGGAGCGTCTTCGCCGGCTACGCCTACATGGACAGCGAGGTGCGCGACTCCGGCAACGCCACCGAACTCGGCTCCGCCCTCGCCCGCACCCCCGAGCACAGCTTCAACGTCTGGACCACCTACACCCTGCCCTTCGGCCTCACCCTCGGCGGCGGCGCCCAATACATGGACGAGGTGGACCGCAGCACCACCACGCAAAACCAGATGGTCCCCAGCTTCGTGATCTGGAACGCCATGGCCGCCTACGAGGTGAACAAGCATCTCACCCTTCGCCTCAACGTGAACAACCTCTTCGACGAGGAATACGTGGATCGCGTCGGCGGCGGCCACTACATCCCCGGCCCCACCCGTTCCGCGACCCTCACCGCCGTCTTCGCGTTCTAAAAAGAGAAACGCAGCACACGGAAAACCCCTCCGCCGCCCGCAGGCCCTCGCGCCCCGGGCGGCGTTCCCGTTTGCCGAGCGTCGCCCGAAGGGCGACGAAGGATGAAGGCGGAAGTCGGAAAGCTGAAACCCAAGCCCCCGCGCCCCGCCCGCCCCCACCTCCACCCTCCTGAATCAGACCTCTGTCCGCTGGCCCTCCGGCCTCCTGTCCTCCGGCCTCTGGCTTCTGGCCTCTGTCCTCTGGCCTCTATCCTCTGTCTCCTGCCGCTCTGTCGCTCTGTCGCTCTGATCTCTGCCGCTCTGCCCCCGCCCGCCCACCATGATCCACGCCATTCCCGACGTTCTCACCCCCGCCCAGGTCGCCGAGGCCCGTGCGCTCCTCGAAGCCGCCGAGTGGGTGGACGGCAAGGGCACCGCCGGCCACCAGGCGATCCACGTGAAGGACAACATGCAGTTGCCCGTCACCGCGCCCGCCGCCCGTCAGGTCGGCGAGATGATCGTCAAGGCCCTGCACGCCAACCCCCACTTCGTCGCCGCCGCGCTGCCCCTCCACATCCTGCCCCCGATGTTCAACCGCTACTCCGGCGGCCAGCAATTCGGGTCCCATGTGGACGGCTCCATCCGCCAGATTCCGGGCACCGCCCAGCGCATTCGCACCGACCTTTCCTGCACCCTCTTTTTCGCCAACCCCGACGAGTATGACGGCGGCGAGCTCATCATCGAGGACACCTACGGGGCCAAAAGCGTGAAGCTGCCCGCCGGACACATGATCTTATATCCCGGCACCAGTCTGCACCATGTGAAACCGGTCACGAGAGGGGCCCGTCTGTGTTCATTCTTCTGGGTGCAGAGCATGATCCGCGACGACCACCAACGCCGCCTCCTGCTCGACCTCGACGTCTCCATCCAACAACTCGGCCCCGAGCTCGCCACCCACCCCGCCACCGTGCGACTCACCGGCGTCTATCACAACCTCCTCCGCCACTGGTCCGAACTCTAAGCCGCCCGAAGGGCGGCGGGCGGCGAAGGGTGAAGGATGAAGTCGGAAAGCTGAAAACCCCCGTCTCCCTGCCCTCCGCCCTCCGTCTTCTGCCCTCCACCCCCAGCCTTCCGACCTCCGACCTCTGTCCTCTGTCGCTCTGTCGCTCTGTCGTTCTGCCGCTCTGCCTCCACCCATTGGTCCTTGGTCATTGGTCATTCGGCATTCGGCATTCGCCTCCCGCCATGCACCGCCTCCGCTCCCTCTTCTTCTGGCTCCATCTCGCCGCCGGTCTCGTCTGCGGCGTCGTCATCGCCGTCATGTCCTTCACCGGCGCCGTCATCGCCTTTGAGCATGAGATCGTGGAGTGGGCCGAGCGCGACGCCCGCCGCGTCGCCCCGCCCGCAGCGGAGGCCTCCGCCCTCCCCCTCGACGAGCTCCTCTCCCGCGCCCGGGCCGCCGCCGAGGCCGCCCACCCCGAGGCGGAGTCCGCCCCCCGCGTCACCGGCGTCACCGTCTCCTCCGATCCCCGCGACGCCGTCGCCGTCGCCTTCGGCCGCGACTTCGGCACGTATTACGTTGACCAATACACCGGCGAGGCCCGCCTGCCCGCCTCGACCGCCGTCCACGACTTCATGCACCTAATGGAGGACTGGCACCGCCGCCTCGCCGCCACCGGCGAGTATCGCGACACCGGCCGCGCCATCACCGGCGCCTCCAACGCCGCCTTCCTCTTCCTCGCCCTCTCCGGCCTCTGGCTCTGGTGGCCCCGCCAATGGACCGCCCGCCTGCTCCGCCCCGCCCTCTGGTTCACCGGCGCCAAGGGCAAGGCCCGCGACTGGAACTGGCACAACGTTTACGGCTTCTGGTTCCTCCCCGTCATCGCCGTGCTCGCCGCCACCGGCATGGTCATCTCCTACCGCTGGGCCTCCAACCTTCCCTACCGCCTCGTCGGCGAGACGCCGCCCGCCGCCCCCGGCCCCGCCGCCGCACCCGCCCGCGAGTTCACCATCGAAAAGCCCGAGGGCGCCAAAAAACTCTCCTACGCCGACGCCCTCGCGCGCATCCAGGCCGACCACCCCGCCTGGACCAGCATCACCCTGCGCGAAGGTCTGCCCCAGCGCCGCGGCGCCCCCGCCGCCAACTCCGCCAACGCCTCCGCCGCCCCCGGCCAGGGCCCCGCCGCCGGCACCGGCCAAAACGCCCGCGCCAACTCCGCCCCGCCCCCGTCCGCCGACTCCGCCGCCACCGCCACTCCCGCGCCCGACTCCACCGCGCCCGCCGAAGCGCCCGCCCCCGGACGGGGCGAGGGAGCCCGCGGCGGCCCGCGCGACGGTTCCGGTCGCGGCGCCGGCCGCGCCCCCCAGCCCTACAGCGCCACGCTCAAGGTCGACGACGGCAGCCCCCGCTTCGCCAGCACCCAGCTCGTCCTTCACCCCTTTACCGGCGAGACCCTCGACCGCTCCGGCTACGATGATCTGAGCACCGGTCGGAAAATCCGCACGTGGTTGCGATATCTGCATACCGGCCAGGCCCTCGGCTGGATCGGCCAGCTCGTCGCCGGCCTCGCCTGTCTCGCCGGCTGCGTCCTGGTTTACACCGGCTTCGCCCTGAGCTGGCGCCGCTTCTTCCGCCGCCCCGCCGCCGGCAAGGCGGCCTGAGCCCCGTTTCGCCTTCGAAGTGGGAGCCGCTGCGGATTCCGCAGCCAAAGGGGCGGATAAGCGGGACCTTCCGCCCATCTTGTTACCCCACAGCGTGCGCAGAGAAGCAGCCCCTCGGCCGAGACAAATCCAAGTATATCCAACTTTATCCAAAATTTGGATTTGAGCTAAATCCCAATAAATCCAAATTTATCCAAAATTTGGATTTATGCGTCTTCCGCAAAAGCCCCCCGCGTTCGAAAAACTGATCCAAGACCGGAAAAACAGGATCGCGGCGATATTCGGCGAGCTCGCCGGCTGGTCAAAAAGCGACAAATACCTGCATTGGAACGAACTCCGCCGGCGTCCAGCCCCGGATGGTTTTAGCCACGAGGAGTGGTGGCTCGGGCTTAAGATGCACCGCTTAAGCCAGATACGGACAATCCCCCTCCAAGACCAATCGGGGCGGTTCTTCGGTTTCGGTCAACCTGACGCGCTGCATGAACTACTGCATCAGATTGATCGCGGGCTGGGCATGGCCATCGGCCTCCCCGAGGCGCTCACCCAGTCTGATAATCGCGACCGCTACATCGTCGATACGCTCATCGAGGAATCCATCACCTCCAGCCAGCTCGAAGGGGCCGTGACCACCCGCCAAGTCGCCGCCGAGATGTTGCGCACGGGCCGCAAGCCGCGCGACCCACATGAGCGCATGGTCTTGAACAACTACCTGACCATGCGGCGCATCCACGACCTGCGCGACCGCGAACTCAGTTGCGAGCTGGTCTTCGAACTGCACCGGTTGGTGACCGATGGCACGATGGACCACCCCGATGCCTCCGGCCGCTTTCGCCGTGCGGACGAAAATGTGCGCGTCGAAGACAACGAAGGCACCGTGTTTCATGAGCCCCCCCCCGCCGGCGAACTTCCCGCACGGCTGGCGGCCATGTGTGCTTTCGCCAACGGATCCGCGCCCGACTACTTCGTCCACCCCGTCATCCGCGCCATCCTTCTCCACTTCTGGCTCGCCTACGATCACCCCTTCGTGGACGGCAACGGCCGCACCGCTCGCGCGCTGTTCTACTGGTGCATGCTCCGGCGCGATTACCCGCTCTTCGAGTTTATCTCCATCTCCCGGATTCTCCTCCGCGCCCCCGCCCAATACGCCGAAGCCTTCCTCCATACCGAGACCGACGACAACGACCTGACCTACTTTCTCCTGCATCAAGCCGGCGTGGTCAAAAAAGCCGTCGCCGCGCTCCAAGATTACCTCGCGCAAAAGCGCTCCGAACTCACCCAGGCGTCCGGCGCGCTCCGCGGGGTGGCCGATCTCAATCACAGGCAGCAGGCATTGCTGATTCACGCCCTGCGCGAGCCGCACACCCGCTACGTCATCACCGGCCATCAACGCAGTCACAACGTCAGCCACCAAACCGCCGCCAACGATTTTCATGATTTGGTCGAGCGCGGCCTGCTCGTCATGCTGCCCGGCGGCCGACCGCGCATCTTCGTCGCCCCCGCCGATCTGGGGGAAAAGCTCAAGAAACTCGCCGCCGCCCCCCTTCCGACGGCCCAGCCTCCCGAAGTCGATCCCCCGCTCCCGCTCAACTTCACCCCGCGCACGCGCCAGGACTGAAACTCACGGCGCCGGACGCGCCCCCCCAGCCCCACAGTGCCACGCTCGTCGCCTGCCTCGCCGGCTGCGTCCTGGTTTACACCGGCTTCGCCCTGAGCTGGCGCCGCTTCTTCCGCCGCCGCCCCGCCGCCTGAACGCCCTCGTGTGGCGTTGGCCGTCCCCGGCCAACCCCGCGCACCGGGACCACTCTCGCCGTAAAGTCCGCCGTCCCCGGCCGATCTTCTTTCCGCCCCCGCCCCCCGCCCCTGCGGCTGCAACCCATCGCCGGCGGCATCACCCTCGCGGCCTTTTCGCGGCGGACCTCCAAAATCGTTTTTAGCCAAACCGAACCATCGAAACCCGTTTTTGAGCGGGCATAAGCATTTTTATGCGCCCCGTCGGCGATGACCTGCGCCTGGACGCGCGCCCCGGCTGTGCCGCCCGGCCCCGAGGTCGCCTCCCTCCGTATTCGCCATTGGCAAGGCCCTCGGCGCGCCCCCATATCGGCGCGGTCATGGTTCGCGCCTTCGACGCCCACCGCCCCCCGACACCGTGCCCGAGCGGCTGACATCGCCCATGCCCGACACCACCACCAAACCCACCACCGTCGCGCTCGGCCTGCGCGGGTGGATGGGCCTCACGCTCCTGTGGATCGCGCTCGCCGCCCTGTCCGCCGCACAGACCGCCATCCTGAGCAACTTCGGATGGGACGTGGCCTGGTATCGCGCCTTTTTCGGCTGGGCGCCGTGGATCGTCCTCGCCCCGCCGGTGTGGTGGCTGGCGAACCGCGCCCCCATCGCCCGGCACACCTGGCGCCGCACCCTGCCCGTTCATGCCGCCGTCTGCATCGCGATCTCCATCGGGATCGAGTTTTTGTCCTGGTTCGTCCCCGAAACCCATCCCGGCCCCGAGATGCCGCAATGGAACGAACCTCCCGCCATGCCCACACCGGGGCGCGCACCCGGATCGCCGCCGCTCGGCGCGCCGCCTCCCCCCGATGGCGGTTTCGCCCCCCCGCCCGGTGCCGCACCCGGCGCCTTCCCTTCGTCGGGGACACCGGAGGCCCGCCCGCGCGGCAGCGGCGGGGTCCACGCGCGACTCTCCATCCCGGTCTATTTCCTTCTCGTCGCCGCCGTCCACGCCCTCGCCCATCACCGACGCGCGCTCGAGCGCGAACGGGCCGCGCGCGACGCCGAGATCGGCCTGACCCGCGCCCGGCTCCACGCCCTGCAAACCCAGCTCCAGCCCCACTTCTTTTTCAACGCCCTCAACGCCGTCGCCGCCCATCTCCACACCCGACCCGATCTGGCCGACCAAACCCTCTGCGCCCTGGCCGACCTGATGCGCGGCGTTCTCGACGTCTCCGATCAGCCGGAAATACCGCTCCGGCGGGAGCTGGCCTTCATCGATCACTACCTCGCGGTGCAGAGCATCCGCTTCGGCGAACGCCTCGTGATCGAGCGCGAGATCGACCAGACCGCGCTCGACTGCCTCGTGCCCCCCCTCCTGCTCCAACCCCTGGTGGAGAACGCCGTCGTCCACGGCATCGAGCCCCGCCCCGGCATCTGCGTGCTGAGCCTGCGCATCCGCCGCGACGCGCCCGCCGGGACACTGCGGCTGCGCGTCGTCAACCCCCTGCCCGAGGCCTCCGCGGCCGGCCGCCGACCGGTGGGCGCGATGCTGGACTTTCCCGCCCGGGTCGGACTGGCCAACACCCGCGCGCGCCTCGCCGCCCTCCACGGCGCGAAGCACCGTTTCGAATTCCGCCGGGTCGAGGCCGGCGTCGCCGCCGAGATCGAGCTCCCCGCGCGCGTCCATTTTTCCCCGGCATGAAAACCATCCGCACCCTCATCGTGGACGACGAACCACCCGCCCGGCAGCGTCTGCGCTGGTTGCTGCGCGACGCGGCCGACATCGAAATCGTCGCCGAGGCCGCGGATGGCGAGGCCGCCGTCCGCGGCCTCGTCGAGCTCCGGCCCGACCTGATCTTCCTCGATGTGCAGATCCCGCCGCCCGACGGCGTCGAGGTGCTGCGCGCCACCCGCGAGGAACATCTGCCCTGCACCATTTTCACCACCGCCTTTTCGCGGCACGCGGTGGAGGCCTTCGAACTCGACGCCGTCGATTACCTGCTCAAGCCCTTCGACGCCGGCCGCCTCGGTCTCTCCTTGGATCGCGCCCGCGCCCGCCTGGCCTCGGGCGCGCCCGACACCGGTCTCGCCTCGCTGCTCTCCCGCTCCTCGCCCCGCCCGCCCGAGTGCTACCTCGTGAAGGACGGCGAGAGCTACACCGTCGTCCGCCCGGCCGACATCCGCTGGGCCGAATCCGCCGGCAACTACATGGTGCTCCACACCACGTCCGGCAACCGCGTGCTCCGCCGCACCGTCGCCGCCCTCGCCGCCGAGCTCGAGACCGGCCGCTTCTTCCGCGCCAATCGCTCCGCCATCATCAATCTCGACCTGATCGAAAAAATCGAGCCCGCCGCCGCCGGCGAGTTTGTCGTGCGCCTCCGCGACGGCGGGGTGGTGCCCATGACCCGCCCCCTCCGCGAGCTCAAGGACAAGCTCGGCGCGCTGACCTGAGCCGGCGCTCACCGTCGGTTTTCGGGAAAAAGTTTCGCGGCCGCAGGCCGACAGTCCGCCATGTCCGTCCTCCTTGGGCGGCCTGCCTCACGGCGTTTCTTCGCGCCACATCCGGCGGGCTTTTTCACCTGCGAGGCCATTGGGCGAGTCGTCGAAATCGGTCTGTTTCGCTTCGCGAAACGCATGCTTCAAACGACGCTCTTTGAGTCGTCGTTTTAGTGGTCCATTCATCATCACCCGCGGAAAACGGCGAGGACCCAAAACCCGGGCCCAAAATCCGGGCTCAAAACCCGGGCGCCAGGACCCGAGCTCGCTGGCCCGCGGCCCTTCCCCACGCGCCCGGCGCGGACCACGCGGATTTTGTCCATCCCCGCCGAACCGGGCTTTCCTTCGTTTGGGGGCGCCTTCGTCCCATCCGCCTCGTGCATCCGGGTGGCGCCTGCGACGGAAGAGGCACACGCCACCGCGCGTTTTTTGAACCCCCGACGCCCATGCCCGCCCACCGTCCATCCCTTCGATTCCTCGCCGCCGCATTGTTCGCCCTGGTCCCCCTCGGCCGCGCCCTCGCGCTCACCGCCACGCCCTCCACCACCGAAGGCCCCTACTACACCCTCAGCTCGGCCAACACCCTCGACAAAACCATCTTCACCGGCGAGGCGGGCGACAACAACCTCCTCTTCATCACCTCCAGCTCCACCCAGGCCAGCGGCACGCCCCAGCTCCTCTCCGGCACCCTGGTCAACACCTCCGGCACAGCCATCGCGGGCGCCGTCATCGAGCTCTGGGAAGCCGACAACAACGGCATCTACTACTACGTCTCCTCCAGCAGCTCGACCAACAACTACGCCAACCGCGACAAGAACTTCCAACACTTCGGCACCTGCACCACCGACTCCTCCGGCAACTGGTCATTCCTCACCGTCCGCCCCGGTCTCTACGTCGGCCGCATCCGCCACTTCCACCTCAAGATCAAGATCGGCGGCACGCTCTACCTCACCACCCAGCTCATGCCGCAGGACGAGGTCACCGCCACCCCCTCCGACAACATCGTCGCCACCCTCGGCTCCAGCGTCTCCCTCTGCACCTACACGCCCACCAGCGGCACCATCACCTGGGGCTCCAAGACCTACACCGGCCTCTTCGCCACCAAGCAACTGGTGCTCAACTACACCGTGGCCGTCACCGCGCCGACCATCACCACCGAGCCCGCATCCGTGTCCGTCGCCGCGGGCGCCTCCGCCTCCTTCACCGTCGTCGCCTCGGGCACCTCCCCGATCACCTACCAATGGTATAAGGGCGCGGTCGGCTCCGGCACCCTCATCTCCGGCGCCACCTCGGCCACCTACACCATCGCCTCCGTGAGCGCGGCCAACACCGGCGCCTACTACGTCGTCGTCACCAACTCCGCCGGGTCGGACACCAGTGTCGCCGCCACTCTTTCCCTCAACGCCACCGCCCCGGCCATCACCGAGCAGCCCGTCTCCCAGACGGTGGAGGTCGGCGCGTCCGCCGCCTTCACCGTGGTCGCCACCGGCACCTCCCCGCTCAGCTACCAGTGGTATAAGGGCGCCGAGGAGCTCGGCACCGCCGCCACCTACTCCATCGCGTCCGCCGCCCTCTCCCACGCCGGCTCCTACTACGTGATCGTGAGCAACTCGGCCGGCACCGCCACCAGCAACACCGTGACGCTCTCCGTCACCGAACCCTACGCCGAGTTTCTCTCCCTCCACGGCTTGTCCGCCTCCACCGTGGACGCCGATCCGGACGGCGACGGCATCCCCAATCTCCTCGAGTTCGTGCTCGGCGGCGACCCCACCACCGCCGACTCCGGCATCCAGCCCACCGCCACCTACACCACGGTCAACGACTCGCCCGCGCTCGTCTTTTCCTTCTACGCCGTGTCCTCGCTCGGCTCCGTCGGCTGGGCGGTCGAATACGGTTCCGACCTCTCGACATGGACCACCGCCGTCGCCGGCGAGAACGGCGTCACCATCGACAGCACCGCCTCCGGCACGGGCGTGAACCTCGTCACCGTCACCATCCCGACGACCGATTCGCGCACCTTCTCCCGCCTGCGCCTCACCCTGCCCTGACCCAGGATCCCCTTCCCCGTGGGTGGATCGGGGAGCGGAACCACCGGGCGCACCGGAAGTGCATGGCCCGCGCCCGGTGGTTCACGTCCCCCTCCCCGCACCCGCCCCCGGGACACGCGCCTCCCCTCCCTCCCTCCGCCCCGCCTCCCCGCCCGCACCGCCATCCCTTCTTCCGCATCCCCATGCGCGCTCCACCCGCCGATGCCTCCGCCCCGCCGCCCGACTCCGCCCGCGCCTTCGCGGGCGCGAGCCTGGTCGGCTTCGCGGCGGCGGCGGGCCTCGGGGCATTCCTCGCCGCGCGCACCGGCCTACCCTGCTTCCGCGCCCTCGGCCTGCTCTCCGGCTGGTGCGCCCTGATCGCCCTCGCCTGCGCCCTGCCCCGACTGCCCTGGCGCCTGCGCGAGCCGCTCCTCGCCCTCGGCGGCGCCGCCGCCCTCGGCCCGCCCGTCTGGCAACACCTTCGCGCCCGCCTCGGCTTCGGCGGCGCGAGCACCGCGGAGCTGCAACTCGCCGCCGTCACGCTCGCGATCGCCGCCTTCCTCCTGTTTTTCCTCGGCAGCTACGCCGCCCACGCCGCCCGCGAGCGCCCCGCGCACGCGCTGTCCGCGCTCGGCCCGCTCGCCCGCCTGCTCTCCCTCGCCCACGCCGCCACGCTCGGCGTGCTGCTGGCCAACCTCCACCTCGGGCGCATCTGGTTCCACCCGCTCGCCCTCGCCCTCCTCGGCGTCACCCTCGCCCTCGTCGCCGAGGCCGCCCTGCAAACCACGCTGCGGCTCTACCAACCGCGCCGCCTGCGCCCCGCCGGCGTGCTCGGCCACGGCGCGCTCGCCCCCGCGCTCTTCGGCCGCTCCGGCCCGCTGCGCCGGCTCGGTGAAAACTTCGAACGCACCTTCGGCGTGCGCCTCGGCGAGGCCTGGCTGGTCCGCTTCGCCGGCGCGCTCGCCGCGCCCCTCGCCCTGCTCGGCCTGCTCGGACTCTGGTTCTCCACCGCCGTCACCGCCGTGCCGGTGGACTCCCGCGGCGTGCTGCTCGTCCGCGGCGAATTTCGGGAAAACGCCCTCCCGCCCGGCCTGCATTTCCACGCACCCTGGCCCTGGTCGCGCATCGTGCTCGTGCCGACCGAACGGGTGCGCGAGATCTCGCTCGGCTTCGAGCGCGACCTCGCCGGCCCCGTGCTCTGGGCCGAGAAACACTTCGAGGGCGAACAAAACCTGCTCGTCGGCCAGGGCGAGGAGCTGCTCACCATCAACGTCCCCGTCCACTACCGGGTGCGCGACGCCGTCGCCTACCTCCGCCACACCGGCGACGCCGCGGCCGCGCTCGACGCCCTCGGCTACCACGAGCTGCTCGGCGTCACCGCCACCCACACCGCCTTCGACCTCATGACCACCGAACGCGAGGAGGTCTCCGCCCGCCTGCGCGCCGGCCTCCAGGCCGCGGTGGACCGCCTCGGCCTCGGACTCGAGATCGTCTTCGTCGGCCTCAAGGACGTCCATCCGCCCGTCCCCGTCGCGCCCGCCTACCAGGACGTGGTCAGCGCCGAGGAGCAACAGGTCTCCCTCGTGGACCAGGCCCGAGCCCACGCCGCCCGCACGGAGTCCGCCGCGCGCGTCGCCGCCACGCAGGCCCGCCTCCAGGCCGACTCCGCCGCCGCCCTCCGCCTCGCCCTCGCCGGCGGCGAGACCGCCCGCTTCCTCGCCCCCCTCGACACCTGGGAAGCGCACCGCGACGTATTCGCCACCCGACTACGCCTCGAGTCCGTCGAGGCCGCGCTGGCCGAGATCCGCCGCCTCTGGATCGTCCCCGCCGGCGCCCGCCGGCGCGGCGGCTTTTTCCTCGGCGGCGAGGCCTCCTCCGCGCCGCTCCCCGCCCTCGCCGCACCGTCCGCGCCCGCCGCCGGCGCCACGCGTTGAGCCCCGCCCCGCCCCTTTTCCGCGCCATGTCCACCCTGCAAGTCGCCGTCCGCGCCCTTATCGCCCTCCTGATCGCGCTCCTCCTCGGCTTCGCGATGTTCAGCTTCCAGGTCGCGTCCAACGAGGCCGTCGTCCTCACCCGCTTCGGCTCGCCCGTGCGCACGCTCGCCACGCCCGGCCTGCACTTCCGCCTGCCCTGGCCCATCGACACCGTCCACCGCTTCGACACGCGGCTCGCGTTTCACGACACCCGCGTCTCCGAGGCCCTCACCCGCGACAAACGCAACGTCATCATCCCCGTCTTCCTCGTCTGGCGCGTGGCCGACCCGCTGAAGTTTCTCCAATCGCTGGGCACGCCCGCCGCCGCCCCGGCCAAGCTCGACAGCCTCGCCACCAGCGCCCGCAACGCCCTCCTCGGCCGTCACGATTTTCTGGATCTGGTCTCGACCGATCCCGAGCGCTCCAAACTGGCCGCCTTCGAGACCGAGCTCGCCGCCGCCGTGCGCCCGGGCGCGCTGGAGGCCTTCGGCATCGCCGTCGAGCAGGTGGGGATCAAACGCATCGCCCTGCCCGAGGCCAACACCAGCTACGTCTTCGAGCGCATGCGCGCCGAGCGCGCCCAATACGCCGCCCGCTACCGCGCCGAGGGCCGCCGCGAGGCCGAGGAGCTGCGGGCCCGCACCGACGCGGAGAAAACCCTCCTGCTCGCCGAGGCCCAAAAATACGCCGAGGAGACGCGGGGCCGCGCCGAAGCCGAGGCCGCCCGCATCTACGCCGAGGCGCACGCCCGCGCGCCGGAATTCTACGCCTTCACCCGCGAGCTCGCCGCCCTCCAGCGTGTCGCCAAGGCCAACACCACGCTCGTGCTCGACACCGCCACCTCGCCCTTCACCCCGCTCCGGGCCGACGCGGCCGCGCGGGCCGTCCCGGGGATCGCCCCCGCGAGCCCGTCCCCGGTCGATCCCGCCGCGGCCGGGCCCTCCGCCGCCACCCTCGTCCCCGCCCCCGCGGCGGCCGCCCGGTGATCGCCATGACCTCCTCCGCCGAAGCTCCGCTCTCCGCCCGTCGCCGCGCCGCCCGCCTCCGCTCCGGCCGGGCCGTCTTCGGCGCCTTCGCCTCCAGCCTCCGCCTGCTCCGCTGGCTGCTCGGCGGGCTGGTCGCGCTCTACCTCTGCTCCGGCTTCACCCGCGTCGGCCCGCAGGAGGACGCGCTCATCTATCGCCTGGGCAAACTCCAGCGACGGGTGCATCCGCCCGGCCTGCTCTTCGCCCTGCCCGCGCCCTTCGACCGGGTGCTGCGCGTGCCCACCCGCGGCCAGCACGAGACCTTCCTCATCGACTGGAGCCCGGGCGAGGACTCGACGCTCCTCTCCGACGCCACCCGCGCCGCGGCCGAGCCCGCCGCCCCCGTCGCCCCCACCCTCACCCTCGTCACCGCGCCGCTCGTCGCCGTCATGCCGGACTCCATGGCCGCCTCCATCGGCGCCGCCAAACCCACCGACAAGGGCCTCCACCCCGTCTTCGACGGCTACACCCTCACCGGCGACGCCAACCTCGTGCAGGCGCGCTTCACCGCGCGCCACCGCATCGTCGATCCGCTCGCCTACGTCTCCGCCGGCTCGCCCGCCACCGTGGCCGCGCTCCTCGAGGCCGCGATCTACGACGCCGCCGCCCGCGCCCTCGCCGTCACCCCCATCGACGACGCGCTCGGGCCCGGCCAGGAAAGTTTCCGCGACCGCACGCGCGCCCTCGCCCGCGAGCGCATCGACCGCCTGGGGCTCGGCATCGAACTCGTCGCCTTCGAGGTAAACGTGCTCACCCCGCCGCAGGCCGCCGTGGGCGCTTTCGCCGACGTCACCAGCGCGCAGGTCGAGGCCCGCACCAGCATCGAGCAGGCCCGCACCCACCAGGCCCAGGTCTTCCCCAAGGCCCGGGCCGAGGCCTTCCGCCTGCGCCGCGAGGCCGACGCCGAGGCCGGACAACTGGTCACCCGCGCCGGCGCCGAGGCGGCCTCCTTCACCGCCCTCGCCGAGCGCCACCGCGCCGCGCCCGACCTCGTGGAACGCCGCCTCCGCGCCGAGACCATGGAGGCCGTTTTTTCCCAGGTGAAAACCACCACCGTCCTCCCCGACTCCGAGGGCGCCATCGACCTCTGGTTCCCCTCCGTGCCATGAACGCCGCCGCCGCGCCCGCCCGCTCGCCCGACGAGCTCCCCTCGCCTCCCGCCCCGCCCCGCGCGGACCAGGCCGGACCGCTCCCCGCCGCGTCCGAGGCCGGTCGTGGTTTCGACACCCTCCGCTTCCGTCTCTTGCTGGTCGCCGTCGGGCTCCTGTTTCTGGGTCTCTCCCGGCTCGTCGCCTGGCTGCTGCCGGAGCAGGCGGACCTGTTTTCCCTCTGGGCCATGCTCGGCCTCGGCCTCGCGTCGCTGCCGGTGCTCTTCGACAGCCTCACCTCGCTCAAGGCCGACGGCTTCGAGGCCACCAAATACTACATGGATCAGTTCGTGGCGCTCGCCATCCTGGCCTGTTTCGCCACCGGGCGCTACGCCACCGGCACCATCGTCGCCGCCATCCTGATCGTGGGCCAGGTCCTGGAAGAGCGCACCACCCTCGGCGTCGAGGAGGCGGTCAACGCCCTGCTGCGCCTCTCCCGCGTCCGCGCCCGACGACTGCGCGCCGGCTCCGACGAGCCCGAGCTGGTGGACGCGGAGGCGCTCCGCGGCGGCGACCTGCTGCGCCTCCTGCCCGGCGACACCGTGCCCGCGGACGGCCGGATCGAGGACGGATTCACCACGCTGGACCAGGCCTCGATCACCGGCGAGTCGCTGCCGGTGGACGCCGCCCCCGGCGCCGCCGTTTACGCCGGCACCACCAATCTCACCGGCGTCGTCGCGATGCGCGTCCAACGGGCCGGCCGCGAGACCGTCATCGGCCGCGTCACCGCCATCGTCGAGGAGGCCCGGGCCGCGCGCGCCCCGGTCATGCGCCTGATCGACGACTACACCCGCTACTACCTGCCCTTCGTCCTCATCCTCGCCGGCTTCACGCTGTTTTTCACCCGCGACGTCGCGCGGGCGATATCCGTCATCATCGTGGCCATGCCCTGCGCCTTCGTGCTGGCCTCCCCCTCCGCCATGGTCGCCGCGCTCGCCGTCGCGTCCCGCTTCGGCGCGCTGGTCAAGAGCCCGCGCTTCTTCGAGAGCGCGCTGGAGATCGACACGGTCGTCTTCGACAAAACCGGCACGCTCACCACCGGGCGCCTCCGCGTGGTCGGCGTGCGGCCGGTCGGCGACATCCCCGAGGAGCGCGTGCTCGCCATCGCCGCGAAGCTCGAGGCCGCGTCCACCCACCCCGTGGCCCGGGCCGTTTTGGAAGAAACGCGAGCCCGCGGCATCGCCTTCGCACCCGCCCGGGACGCCGCCGAGACGCCGGGCTTCGGCGTGCGGGCCGGCGATCTGCTCGCCGGCCGGCTCGCGTGGCTGCGCGCCCAGGGCGTGGCCGAGTCCGGTCCGGAACCGGACACCGACCACTCGGTGTTGCACGTGGCGGAGGGCGGGCGCCTGCTCGGGGCGATTTACCTCGCCGACACGCCGCGACCGGAGAGCGCGGCCGCCATCGCCGCCCTGCGCCGACTCGGCGTCGAGGACTTCGTCATGCTCACCGGCGACCGCCCCGCCGTGGCCGCCCGTATCGCCGCCGAGCTCGGCCTGGACCGTTTCCGCGCCGACTGCCTGCCCGAGGAGAAACTCGCCGAGGTGCATGCGCTGAAGGAGGCCGGTCGTCGCGTGCTGGTGGTGGGAGACGGAGTCAACGACGCCCCGGCCCTCGCCGCCGGCGACCTCGGCGTGGCCATGGGCGCGCTGGGCAGCGACGTCGCGATCAAGACCGCCGACGTCGCGTTGATGGGCGGCGACCTGCGCCACCTGCCGCGTTTCCTCGCGCTGTCGGACCACACGCTGCGAATCATCAACCAGAACCTCGTCTGGGGGCTGTTTTTCATCGGCCTCTTCATCGTGCTCTCCGCCCTCGGCCACATCAGCCCGATCGGAGCCGCCCTGCTGCACGAGTTCTCCGCCTTTTTCGTGATCTTCAACAGCGCCCGCCTCCTCCGTTTCGACGAACAGGCCGGGAACTGAGCGCACGATCTCCCCGATGGGACGAGCGCCGAACCCTCGGTGCGTCCGCCCCCTCCAGTCGTTGCCCACCACCCCGGACCGACAGTTGGCCGTCCTCGGCCAATCCTCCGCGCTGTAGCGTTGGCCGTCCTCGGCCAATCCCGCATGCCAATCTGAGTCGGCCGCCCCAGGCCGACTCTTTCCGCCCCCCGCCCCCGCCCCGCCGCGCCCGGCCCGGACCCACCCCGCGCCTAGGGACTATACCCTTGAAAGGCGACCGGGGGTTGCCGCGCGCGCCTTCACTGCGCATTTACTGGTATCAGCCCTCCAGGGCCGGTCCCTCTCGCTGCCGCGGCCGTGCTTTGCTCACCCCAAACGCTCCCCACCTGCCCCAGCCATGACGCCCCCGGATCCAGATCGCCCTCCTTCCCAACCCGTTCCCACCCGTATGGATGCGCTCACCAAAGAGGTCCTCGATCTAAAGGCCGCGCTCGACCAGCACGCCATCGTCGCCATCACCGACCCCCGCGGTCGTATCACCTACGCCAACGACAAGTTCTGCGCCATTTCCCAATACTCCCGCGAGGAGCTCCTCGGCCAGGACCACCGCATCATCAACTCCGGCTACCACCCGCCGGAGTTTTTTCATGAACTCTGGACCACCATCGGCCGCGGCCACGTCTGGCGCGGCGAGATAAAAAACCGCGCCAAGGACGGCTCCTTTTACTGGGTGGACACCACCATCGTCCCCTTCCTCAACGAGCACGGCAAACCCCGCGAATACGTCGCCATCCGCGCCGACATCACCCAGCGCAAGTTCGCCGAGGAGGCCCTCCGCGCCTCCACCAAGGAGGTCATCGACCTCAAGGCCGCCCTCGACGAACACGCCATCGTCGCCATCACCGACCCCCGCGGCCGCATCACCTACGCCAACGACAAGTTCTGCGCCCTCTCCAAATACTCCCGCGAGGAGCTCCTCGGCCAGGACCACCGCATCATCAATTCCGGCCACCACCCGTCCGAGTTTTTCCGCGAACTCTGGACCACCATCGGCCGCGGCCACGTCTGGCGCGGCGAAATAAAAAACCGCGCCAAGGACGGCTCCTTCTACTGGGTGGACACCACCATCGTCCCCTTCCTCAACGAATACGGAAAACCCCGCCAATACATCGCCATCCGCGCCGACATCACCCAACGCAAGCGCACCGAGGAGACCAACTCCATGCTCGCGGCCATCGTCGCCTCCTCGCAGGACGCGATCATCAGCCACGACACCTCCGGCGCCATCCAGACCTGGAACGGCGGCGCCGAGTTCTGCTTCGGCCACACCGCCGCCGAGATGATCGGCAAATCCATCCTCGAACTCACCCCGCTCGAGCTCCGCGCCGCCGAGACCGAACACCTCAACGCCGTCCGCCGCGGCGAAAAACACCAGCAATACGAGACCGACCGCCTCCACAAGGACGGCCGCTCCGTCCACGTCCTCGTCACCCTCTCCCCCGTGCGCGACGAGGCCGGCCGCGTCGTCGGCGTCTCCAACATCGCCCGCGACGTCACCGAGCGCAAAAAACTCGAGGCCCAGTTCCTCCGCACCCAGCGCATGGAGGCCATCGGCACCATCGCCGGCGGCGTCGCCCACGACCTCAACAATCTCCTCTCGCCCATGCTCATGGTGCGCTCCCTCCTCCACGACGACGTGGGCGACCGCGAGCGCGACATCCTCGAGACCGTCCACCAGGCCGCGCGCCGCGCCTCCATCATCGTGCGCCAGCTCCTCTCTTTCAGCCGCGGCGAGGACGGGGAACGCCAACCCGTCGAGGTCGCGATGATCTTCCGCGAGCTCGCCAGCTTCCTCCGCGAGACCTTCCCGCGCGAGATCACCATCGCCACCTCCGCCGGTCCCGACCTCTGGGCCGTCATGTCCGAGCCCACCCAGGTCCACCAGGTGCTCATGAACCTCTGCGTCAACGCCCGCGACGCCATGCCCCGCGGCGGCACCCTCTCCCTCACCGCCCAGAACGTCGAGCTCGGCGAAACCGAGGCCCAGCTCAACCCCCGCGCCAAGGCCGGCCCCTACGTCCTCATCAGCGTCGCCGACAACGGCACCGGCATCCCGCCCGCCATCGTCGAGCGCATCTTCGACCCCTTCTTCACCACCAAGGACAAATCCCACGGCACCGGACTCGGCCTCTCCACCGTCGCCGGCATCGTGCGCGGCCACGGCGGCTTCGTCACCGTTTACAGCGAGCCCGGCGTCGGCACCTGCTTTAACATCTACCTGCCCGCCACCTCCGACGTCATCCTCCCGCCCTCCCGCCCCGAGAACGAAAAGGCCCCGCCGGGCAACCAAGAGCTCATCCTGCTCGTGGACGACGAATTCGCCATCTCCGCCAGCCTGCGCCAGCTCCTCCTCAAACGAAACTACCGCGTGCTCACCGCCAACAACGGCCGCGAGGGCCTGGAGGTCTATCAACAACACGCCGACGACATCGCCCTCGTCGTCACCGACACCATGATGCCGGTCATGAGCGGCGTGCAGATGGTGGGCGAGCTCCGCCGGCTCAGCCCCCACCTGCCCATCATCGCCGCCACCGGCCTCGAGCAGGAGGAGAAACGCCGCGACTACCACGCCCTCGAGGTGCGCGACGTGCTCCACAAACCCTGCGACTCCGAGGAGCTCCTCCGCCTCATCCGCCGCCGCATCGACGAGGCCCCGCCGCGCCCCGAACAACTCTGAGCCCCATGGAGTGCGGCGGCACGACGCCGCCTTTGACGAGCCGACACGTCGGCTCGCCCCCTTCGTCATCGCCCCTTTGATACCGGTCACGTCTTGAGCCGGGACCTTCCGAAAAGGTAGGGCGCGACCGCCGGGCGCGCCGGTTCGGGCGCCGACCACCGCCCGTCCTCGGCGCCGGCCCCGACGGTCCCGCCCCCGCGCCCCCGCGCCTCGCCTCGCCGCGCACCCGACTCGTCACTCGTCACTCGTCACGCGTCACGCCCACCTCGGAAAACAGGCCCGAACGGGCCCGCTCCCCGCCGCCCCGTGTCACCACATTTCGGATACACCCGGGATTTGCGCTCATCGTTTTGCGGAAAAATCCTCATGATTATCCGGTGGCTCCCCGATGCCTCTGGCACCGCCGATGCGACAGACGTCGGCGTATGTCCAACTCCGCCACTCCCGTGAAAACCGCGGCCCCGGCCGCCGCCGCCGCCACGACGAGCGCCCCACGTCCACGCCGCCTGCTGCCGATCGTCGTTTACGCCCTGCTCGGTCTCTCCGTGCTCGGCTCCGCCGTCGGCATCGTCCGCTACTCCGCCAAGCTCGAAGCCGCCACCACCGAAAACAACAAACGCATCAACCTCGCCGGCCGCCAACGCGCCCTCAGCCAGCGCATGACCAAGGCCCTCCTCGGCTACGAACGCGACCTGCGCGCCGGCGCCGACACCTCCGCCGCGCTCGCCGAGCTCAAAAAAATCTCCGGCCTCTTCCACGTCGTGCTCCGCGGCTTCGAGAACGGCGGCATCGTGCCCGGCACCGACGGCCAGGACTTCCTCATGCCCGAGGCCGCCGACGCCGAGGAACAACGCGTCATCAGCGGCGCCCTCGCGCTCTGGCTCCCCCTCCAGGACCGCCTCGTCCCCATCCTCGAGGGCGCCGCCACCCCCGAGACCGTCGCCTCCGCCGTCGAGGCCTTCCGCGCCCGCAACGTCGCGATCTTCGATTTCATGAACGAACTCACCAACCGCACCGAGTTCACCGCCCGCGCCCAGATCGACGCCGCCACCAACCCCCGCGCCGCCCTCATCGCCACCGGCGTGCTCGGCATCTTCCTCATCCCCGGCTTCTACCTCGGCGACCGCGCCCGCCGCGCCCGACTCAGCGCCGAGGGCGCCCTCCACCAGCTCGAGTCCGCCCACCAGTCCCTCACCGAGCAAAGCTCCGCCCTCACCGCCGCCAAGGCCGAGACCGACCGCATCATGGAGACCGTCCAGGAAGGCCTCCTCCTCATCGACTCCCGCTTCATCATCGGCCCCAGCCACTCGCGCGAACTCGCCGCCATCTTCCGCCAGGAACACCTCGCCGGACGCAACCTCCTGCACCTCCTCCAGCGCCTCCTCTCGGAGAAGATGTTCAACACCACCCGCGACTACTTCGACCTGCTCTTCAACGCCGATCAGAAGGAAAAAGCCGTGCTCAAGATCAACCCGCTCGTGGACATCGAGGTCTCCTTCCCCGACCCCGCCGGCGGCTTCGTCCACCGCTACCTCGGCTTCAGCTTCCGCCGCATCGTCGAGGACGGCCGCGTCACCCGCGTCTTCGTCGCCGTCCGCGACATCACCGCCCAGATCGAGCTTGAGAAACGCCTCCGCGAGGCCGAGAAGCTCAAGGAACGCCAGATGGAGATCCTCCTCGGCATCATGCACGTGGACCACGACGACCTCGTCCACTTCGCCGAGATGGTCGAGCAGGAGCTCGACACCATCAACCAGGCCCTCCGCGCCGAGGACTTCGCCGCCTCCTCGCCCGAGCAGCAGAACCTGCTCCGCACCCGCCTCAACCAGGTCTTCCGCTGCGTCCACAACATCAAGGGCAACGCGGTGTATTTGAAATTGGACTACTTCCAGAAGGCCGCCGAGGCCTTCGAGACCCGCCTCTCCGAACTCATGGCCCGGCCCAAGCTCGGCGGCGACGACTTCCTCGCCATCGTGGTCGCCCAGTCCGCCATGCGCGCCGACCTCGGCGACCTCATCGAGCTGCGCGGCAAACTCGCCGACATGCGCCCCGGCGCTTCCGCCGGGGCCTCCGCCGGCTCCGACACCTCCACCGCCGCCCCCGAGTCCGCCGCCGCCCCGCTCGTCGGCCGCCTCCGCGAGCTCGCCCGCGAGATCTCCGCCGACCTCGGCAAGGAGGCCGAGCTCCACATCGACGACTACGCCCTCCACGTCGTCGCCCGCGGCCGCCACGAGCTCGTGCGCGACACCCTCATCCAGCTGGTCAGAAACGCCCTCGCCCACGGCGTCGAGACGCCCGACGCCCGCCTCGCCGCCGGCAAGCCCCGCGCCGCCCGCCTCGAGCTCGCCGGCCTGCCCCGCTCCGCCGACGGCCTCGTCGGCATCGCCCTCCGCGACGACGGCGCCGGCCTCGACCTCGAGCGCATCCGCCACCGCGCCCTCGCCGCCGGCCTCGTGCCCCCCGCCGCCGCCCCCGGCGACGTCGCCCGCTGCATCTTCTCCCCCGGCTTCAGCACCCGCGACCACTCCGACGCCCACGCCGGCCGCGGCCAGGGCATGGACATCGTCAAGACCCGCGTGGTGGACGAGGCCGGCGGCCGCATCGAGGTCCGCTCCGCCCCCGGTCGCTTCTGCGAGTTCGCCCTCTACCTGCCCGAGATCCCCGAGACCGCCCTCGCATGAAAGACCTCTCGCCCATGAAACTGCTCGTCGTGGACGACTCCCTCGTCGTCCGTCGCACCGTGGAGCGCAACCTGAAGCTCTCCCGCTTCAAGGAGATCCGCATGGCCAGCAACGGCCTCGAAGCCATCACCGTCTTCGAGGAGTTCCAGCCCGACGTCGTCACCCTCGACATCACCATGCCCGAGATGGACGGCCTCACCACCGTGGAGATCCTGCGGCAGAAAAACCGCACCGCCATCATCCTCATCATCTCCGCCCTCGCCGACCGCTCCACCGCCGTCGAGGCGATGAAACGCGGCGCGCACGGATTCCTGCTCAAACCCGTCACCCCCGAGGGCCTGCACCAGGCCCTCGAGGACCTCATCGACTGAGCGAATCCCGCGGATGAATCCAGAATTCAGAACCCAGCCTCCAGAATGAAAACCGACCAAACCAGGCATTCGGAAACGAAGCACCAAACGGTGCTCCTTCCGAATCCTTACTCCTGAATTCCACCGGGATCAGACGGCGCAACCGCATGATCCCGGATGAGCTCCCACGTCCGCACCCGCCGTTCCGCACCCAGCCGCCCGCCATGGAAGAACAGATCCTCAAAATCTTCGCCGATTCCACCACCCGCTACTTCGCCACCGTGGCCAAGGGCCCCGTCGCCCTCGGCACACCCTATCTGCGCGAATCCAGCGAGGACCCGGCCCTCGACTACGCCGCCGTCATCGGCATCTCCGGCCGCTACCGCGGCCGTGTTTGCTACACCGCCTCGCGCCAGACGCTCCAGGCCCTCCTCCCCGAGATGGGCGAGGAGACGGTGGACGAGCGCCTCTGCCACGACCTCGTCGGCGAGATCACCAACAACATCTCCGGCCACGCCCGCGAATCGCTCGGCGCCGGCTTCATGATCTCCCCCCCCGTCATCGTTTCCGACCGGGCCCGCCTCACCGCCGAGCGCCAGCCCTGCTACGTCCTTCCGGTGAGCTGGCGCGACCACCACTCGCGCGTGCTCATCACCCTCCAGCCACAGGCCGTCCATCAGGCCGATCCCGACGCCACATGAAAAAATCGACCACCGCCCGCGCCGCCGCCGACTCCTACGTCCGCGTGCCCGACTTCGCCGACCAGCTCGCCGGAGTGCGTTTCCCACCCGAGGTCTGGGCCGTCTTCGCCCAGTGCGACAGCCCTCGCTCCCCCGCCGAGATCGCCCGCCGCTCCCAGCTCGACGAGAAGGACGTCGCCGCCGCCCTGCGCCGCCTGACGCGCCGGCACCTCGTGCAAAAACACCACGCGGTCAAACCCGAGCTCGACTGGCAAAGCTACCTCGACGCCTCCGCCGTCTCCCCGGCTCCCGCGCCGGTCGCCACCGCCGCCGCGCCGGCCCCCGTGGCCCCGCCCGCCCCGGTGTTGGTCGCGATCACCGCCGCCGCTCCCGCTCCGGCTCCCGTGCCCGCTCCGGCTCCGGCGCAGGTGGCGTCTCCGGCGCCCGCGGCGCGCACCAGCCCGATGCAACCCGCTTCGCCGGTCGAGGCCGTGACCTTCGTGCTCGGCAACGAGCGCCGCGCGCTCGACCGCCAGAGCACGATGCGCGACATGCTCGCCTTCAGCGTCGGAGCCCTCGGCGCCACCCGCCCCGGCACCCTGCTGACGACCTGATCGGCGGACCGCTCCCCGACGGCGCGCCGCCGCCGCTTTTCACGCCAAGCGACGGCGGCTCCGGACGACAAACGCCACGCCAAAGCCGAGCATCCCCGCCATCAGCCCGTAAGCCGATGGCTCGGGGACAAGCGCCCCGGAGGAGATCGTCAAGGAATTCACCGTGAACAACTGCGAGCCATTGATCGCCCCCACGGGAATCACCTCGATCGTCGAATACGGCGGCTCCGGCGTGTAGGTGCCGGCGTAAACGGCGAAATAGTCGGCCGGCGAAACGTAGTGCTCGGGATAACTGAAATCGCGCGTGCGCTCGAGTGACACGCTCAGCGAGCGGAGGGCCGTGACTCCATCCGGCAACAGGAGCCCCATCGACCCCGTCAGCTCGGTGTTGGCGGCGCTGAACGAAAGGAAATCGAACTCCGCCTCGCTCTTTTGCACATAGATCGATGGCCGCACCATCTCGCCGGTGTTCGAGGCGACGAAGGTTCCGGTCAATCCCGTCCCCGAAACCGAGACCCACAGCGGGGAATTTTCGGCATCAACCTCTCCCCACAAGTTGCTGGAACTGGAAAATGCCGGCTGGATCGGGGCATTGTCCCAGAAGGTCGGGAAGCTGTCGGCCACCACGAAAGAAAAAACCGCGGATTGGCCCGCCGTGTAACCCCAGAGGTCCCAGCGCGCCGTGGCGTTGAGCGTGAATGTCACTTGAGCCGAAAGGCTGCCGACCAAGAACCCGGACAGCGCGACAAGACCAGCCGCGCGGACTTTCGATGGGAGTTTCATGAGGGGAAAACTCCATGCGCCCGGCGCCCGAATTTGGGAACGCCAATCCCCTTCCCCGCCGCAAACAGTAGGCGCTTTCATCGGCGCGATCAGGGCGCGCCGAGGTGTAGTGTTGGCCGTCCCCGGCCAACTGCTCGGTTCCCGTCACGCGGACGCATCGGTGGTTTGCGCGTCGGGCAATTTTTGGCCGGGGACGGCCAACTCTACACTGCCGACCCGAATTGGCCGGGGACGGCCAACTCTACACCTTCGGGAGCCGCGCGACACGCCGCCCGCTAGCGCGATTCCGCCGCGCCGCCGCTCCAGTGGTGGTCCGCCGGGTGCGCGTGCGCGCGATCCAATTGCTCGCGGAGAAAGGCCGGCGTCACCACGTCCACCAACACGCGGCCGCGCCGGGCGGTGATCGACGCCGCCAGTTCACGCGCCCGCAACTCGTCCGGCGCGGCGACCGAAAAGTAGGCCGGCAACGTCGTCTCCCGGTCCCACTCGATGGCGAGAAACACCGCCCCGTCCGACGCCGGCTCGGCCGGCGCCGACAAGGGCGGCGGATCGATCTCGGCGCCACGCGCCGCCTCCACCCCGGCCGCGCCGCCCAGAGCGGGCGACACGGGGGATGAGGACGTCGCCGGCCGCGCCGGAGTCGTGGAGGAAGAGGCGACGGAGGAGAATGAGCGTCCTTCGGACATGGCGGGATCAGTCGCCCTCCTCGACGCCCGCCTCGGCCTCGATGTTGATGGCGGCGGCGAGTTCCGTGAGGCGTTCGTCGGTGTCCTTCTCCTCCTCGAGGGTCTCCTCGATGAGCTCGCGCGCCTCCTCGTAGCCGAGCAGCTCGGCGAAGGCGCGCATGGTGCCGTAGCCGGCGATCTCGTAGTGCTCGACCTTCTGCGCGGCGCAGATGAGGGCGGCGTCCTTCACGCTCGGGGCGGCGTCTTCCGAGATGGTTTCCGCGCCCTCGGAGATCAGGCCCTCCATGGCGAGGCACTTCTTGCCCTTGGGCGAGAAGTCGAGGAGCGCGGCGATGCGTTCGAGGCGGCGCACGTGTTCCTGGGTTTGTTCAAGGTGCTCCTTGAATCCCGCGCGCAGTTCCTCGTCGTGCGCGGCCTTGGCCATCTTGGGGAGGGCCTTGGTCAACTGGGTCTCGGCGCTGTAGAGATCCTTGAGTTCGTGGATGAAGAGGTCGTGGAGAGTTTGGATTTTGGCCATGGTGGGAATGGGTTGTCGGGTGGGTGGGGAATGAATCGGAGGAGAAAGGGATGAGATGAGGGAGGGGGACGGGGAGAGGGCCGGGCGACGGATGCCGCCCCGGGCGTCTCAGCGGCGGGGCGCGGTGGGGCGCGTGCTCGCCTGCGGCTCGTCGTCGTGGGCGAGCAGGTGTTCGAGCGTGGCGCGATCGGCGCCGGTGCGTTTCTGCAAACGCCCCAGCAGCTCGTCCTCGCGGCCCTCGACATACTGGAGATCGTCGTCGGTGAGCTCGCCGTAGGCGCGCTTGAGGCGACCCTTGGCGATGTTCCAGTTGCCTTTGATCTTCAGCTTGGTGGGAGACGGAGCGTCGGTGCGGTTCATGGGGAGCGGGGGTTTTGTTTCGGGTTCTTGAACGATGGGTTTCAGGAAAAGGCGGACGCGGGCCCGGCCCGCTTCCGCCGGCCACCCTTTCGCATCCCCGGTGCCAGCCCGGCCCTCCGGCCGCGAAGCCGCTGCCCTCCACGGGCATAGCTCGCGACCCGCCGGACTCCGCCGCTTCGCGAACATTGCGAGGCGCAACGCTCACCCGGCGCCGACGGTGCGTTTTGCACCACCCGCCCGCGGCCCGGTCCGCGCGAATCACCCCGCCCGGATCGCCGCCGGAGGGCTCCGCGAGAAACGGTAAAGTTGCCACGACCTCGCATTCCACCGTTGGCAAAAGCCGCCCCCCGCTCCCTGAGTGGTCGTCATGGATGGCCCATCCGACGCCTTCACCGGCTCCGCCAGGCACCCGCGTTCTCCGGCGCCCGATTCCTCGACGCTCGACCCGGATCCGGCCGGCCTGCTCGCGCTCAACACCGAGCTCCAGGCGCGCGTCGAGCTCCTCTCCCACTCCGGCCGCGAACTGCAGACGCTGCTCGGGGCGATTCGCATCCCCACCATCATCCTGGATCGCGAGCTGCGCGTGCAGGGCTTCACGCCGTCGAGCATGGAGTTGTTCAACCTCATCCCGACCGACACCGGCCGCCCGCTCGCCGAGCTCGCCCATCGGCTGGATTTCGACGCCGTCGCCGCCGACGCCGGCGCGGTCCTGGAGAGTCACGAACCCCGCGAACGCGAGGTGCTCAGCACCGCCGGCGACTGGTTCCTCGCCCGCGCCATGCCCTACCGGCCGCGCGAGGCGCAGGCCACCGGCGTCGTGGTCACCTTCATCGACATCACCGAGCGCAAACGCGTGGAGGAGTCGCTGCGGGTGAGCCGGCGCCGCCTGTCCGACATCTTTTCGCAGGCGGCCGTGGGCCTCGCCGAAATCTCCTTCGACGGACGCTTCCGGCAGGTGAACGCCGAGCTCTGCCGCATGTTTGGTCGCGAGCGCGAAGCCCTGCTCGGGCAACCCATGCCCGACTTCACCCACCCGGACGATCTCGAGGCCACGCTCGCCGCCTTCCGCCGTCTGGTGGAGACCGGGCGCACCGCCTCGCTCGACAAACGCTATCTCCTGCCCGACGGCGAGGTGGTCTGGGCCAACAGCACCATCACCCGTCTCGACGACGAAACCGGTTCTCCCCAAAGCGTGCTCGCCGTGGTCGTGGACCTCACCGCGCGCAAGCAGGTCGAGTTGCGCCTCCGCCAGTCGCACGAGGATCTGGAGCGGCGGGTGCGCGAACGCACCACCGAGCTCGACCAGGCCATCCTCGCCCTCCGCACCGAGATGCAGGAGCGCCAGCGCGCCCAGGCCCAGCGGCAGGAACTGCAACGCCAGCTCCTCAGCGCCCAGGAGGACGAGCGCGCCCACATCTCGCGCGAGCTGCACGACGCCGTCGGCCAGCACGTCACCGCGCTCATCCTCGGGCTCAAGGCGCTCGCGCCCGCGGTGCGCGAGCCGGCCGACGCCCTCGCGCTCCGCGGTCTGCTCGAAATCGCCGAGACCATCGGCTCCGAGGTCCACGAGCTCGCCCTCGAGCTGCGCCCCACCGCGCTGGACGACATCGGCCTCGCCCGCACCCTCGCCAACCACGCGCAGAAATGGAGCACCTTGACCGGCATCCTCGTGACCTTCCACTGCGCGGGCATGGAGGGTCCCCGCCTCTCGCGCCACATCGAGACCACGCTCTACCGCATCGCCTGCGAGGCCCTGAACAACGTGCGCAAACACTCCGGCGCGCGCCACGTGAGCCTCATCCTCGAACGTCGCGACACCCAGGTCATGGTCATCGTCGAGGACGACGGCCACGGCTTCGATCCCGAGACCAAGGCCAAGTCGGCCAACGGCGGACGCGGCCGTCTGGGCCTGCTCGGCATGCGCGAGCGCACGGCCCTGCTCGACGGCGAATTCACGGTCGAATCCAGCCCCGGCCAAGGCACCACGATCTTCGTCCGCGTGCCCCTGGTCCCGCCGGTCGGCGCCTGAGGTGGAGAGTGTTGTCCTCAACGCGCTCGGGCTGGGGGCGTCCGAGGTGGAGCGTGTTGTCCCCAACACGCTCGGGCTGGGGCACGGCGCGGCTCACGGCGCAGGGCGCGGCTTCGCCGCGTCAACGCGTTGGGGACAACGCGTTCCACCCATTTTCGGAGCCACCCATTTTCGGAGCCACCCATCTTCGGAGCCACCCATTTTCGGAGCCACCCATCTTCGGTGTCACCCATCTTCGGTGCCACCCGTCCCCCATTCCGCCAACCTGCGGTTGTCCGCCCGCCCGCTCAGCTCCCCGCCGCTTTCGAGGCGGGGGCGACCGCCACCGCGTCGATCCGGGGACGGTGGTTCAGCTTGAGCCAATAGTCCTCGACCAGCCGCACCATCTCCACCAACGCCGTCAAACTCAGCGGCTTCACCAGATAGGAATTGGCCAGCAGCGAGTAGGCGCGCCGGATATCCGATTCCTGCGCCGACGAGGTCCACATCACCACCGGCAACGACTGCAAAACCGGGTGACGCCGCAGCCATTCCAAAAACTCGAATCCATTCATCCGCGGCATGTTCACATCCAGCACCACGAGATCGGGCACCGGATGCCGCGAACGATCACGAAAGCCGTCCACGCCTTCGAGATAGTCCACCGCCTCGCGACCGTCCGACACGTATCGCAGCGCGAACGTCGTCCCCGCCTTCTTCGCCGCCATCTCAAAAAGGATGCGTTCATTGGGACCGTCATCCACCAGCAGAACCGTTTTCAGAGACGAAAGCATCCCCCAGAATGACCTACTCCGGGCGCCCCCACAATCAGGAGCTCCCACCTCCGGTGTAGGGATTATCGGCAAAACAGGTGGGGGAACCCCGGACAAATCCCTAGTCGGAGCAGGTCATTCACCCCGTCGCGCCTCGTGGGCCTGTTCCATGCCCCGCGTCGCGGCACGCGCTCAGGCGTCGCGCAACCAACCGTGACGGTGCGCGTGACGCACGATGTCCACGCGACTGCGCAGGCGGAGCTTCTCCATGGAACGCCCCTTGTAGGTCTCGATGGTTTTGACGCTCAGCTCGAGGTGCGCCGCGATCTCCTTGTTGCTGTAACCTTGGGCGATCATGCGCAGCACCGCCTCCTCCCGCTCGCTCAGCCGCTCCGGCGGGCCGAGCTGCGCGTCGCCGACGTTGAGCAGCGATCCCATCAACTGCTCGGTCACGCCGGCGTCCACGTGCATGCCGCCGGCGGCGACGGTGCGGATGGCGGGCACCAGCTCGTCCGCCGCCGCGCGCTTTAACATGTATCCCAGCGCGCCCGCCTCCAGCATCTCGCGCGAGTAGCTGTTGTCCTCATGCACGGTCAGCACGAGGACCTTCGCGTCCGGGCAATCGGTTCGCAACCGCTGCGCCACAGCCAGGCCGTTCAGACCCGGCATCGATACATCCAGGACCACGACATGGGGCCTCAGCCGAAGGATGTGATCCAACGCCTCCCCGCCCTCGCACGCCTCGCCGATCACCCGCATGTCGGGCTCCGCGTCGATCAACCGCTTCAGCCCCTCGCGCACGATGGCGTGGTCGTCGGCGAGGAAGATTTCGATCATTTCCTGCTGCATACGGGCGGCAGAAAAAACGAGTGCCGGGCCCGATTTGAAGCGGATAAATCACTCCGGTAATCGCCCCGTGGTTTAACCGGAGGAGCCCATCGAGCGGACCCCCGAGCAAGGTCCCGGTGACGGCGAGCCGGGGTCGGGAGGGAGGCGCAAAAAAAGCCGGGCGCACGCGCGGGGCGCGCACCCGGCCGCCAGCCAGGGTTGCCGAAGCTCCGTCGGAGACCGGCTCAGAAGTTGAAGCCCACGCCGAGGCTCCACTGGTAGCCGCCCTCCTCGAACGCGTCGTCGGCGTCGTCGGTGTCCTCGAAGGTCCAGACGTAGTCCACCATCGCGAAGATGAAGGTGCGGTCCTGCACATACCACTTGAGACCGCCCTCGATGCCGCCGACGAAGGTCTCGTCCACGTCGCCATAGACTCCGCCGAAGTTGACGCCCACGAAGGGATGCACCGGGCCGCGGATGAAGACATGTTGATCGAGCGCGATCCGGGTGGACCCGATCCACTCGCCGCCCGCGTCCTCCGGGTTCGAGTATTGCAGCCCCTGGCGCAGCACGATCTCGAGCCCGGTGTCGTTGAGGTAGCTGCCAAGGGCGAGGGTCGCCCCGCCGGCGGAGTTGTCCATGTCCTTGTTGCTAAAACCGGTGCCGGTGATGGTGAACTCCATGTCGCCGGCGCGCGGGCCGTCGTAGCCGCCGTAGCGCTCCGTCACGGGGGTGTTGCGGGTCGTCGTGGTGGTCTGGTTGGTTTGCGCGACGAGTCCGAGAGGAAGCGCGAGCAGGGCGAGGGCCGGTAACAGTTGTGCCTTGGTTTTCATGTAGGGATTTTTTGGTTACGTTTTCCGACTTGGGGTTTGTTTGTCTGTCTGTTTGGCGCGCCGGGAAGCGCGCGCGTAACCGTTTGCCGGGCCGCTGTCGCGGGCAATCGCCCGACCGGCCCGGGCTCCCCCAAAGACGCATCGGTCGGTTCCCCGATCGGCCCGAAGTCGTAACCGATTAGCGGATACACACCCCCAATGCTCGTTCCCTCGACGCCCGTTCCCGCCGGGCGGACGCGCGCCGCCTCAGCCCAGCAGCAGCCGGCGAAAGTGCTCGAAAGCCGGCTTGGGCGTCTCGTCGTGGGTCACGAGGCCGAGGTGGTATTCGTTTTCGTCCACGTGGAAGCCCTCGATCGCCGGCCGCGCCGGGTCGAGGTCGAGCAACGAATACCAATACACCCGCTCGGCCGGCGCCCGCGCCGCGGCGTCCAGCATCTCCACCTGCGTCTCGTGCCGCGCACAGGCGCCGACGTTCGGATCCCAGGTGGCGAGGCCCGTCTCGGTGATCCAGACCGGCCGTCCCTCGGCCACCTCGGCGAGCGAGGCGATCTTGTCGTCCCAGCCGCTCCAGTGCGCGTGCCAGTCCCAGTTGGGCTGCTCGTCCCACCACATGCCGGGGAAACCGTGGATGCCGATCTTGTCGAGATGGGGCAGCAGCCCGCGCTCGCGCAGTCCGCGCAGCCAATGCGGATCCACCGGGATCATGCCGCCGAGCACGGTGGGCTTGCCGCGGTGCCTCGCCCAATACGCCGCGTCGCCGATCATCGCGGCAAATTTCGACCAGTCGGGATCGTGCCGCTCGAAGTCCCATTTGTAGCGGTTGTTTGGCTCGTTCCAAAGCTCGAGGTGCGAGATCGCGTCGCCGTGCCGCTCGATGACGAGGTCGATGAAGTCGGCGAAATCCCGCAGCCGCCGCGGCGGCGCCGAGCAACGACCGTCCTCCGAAAGCGAGGGCGGCGTGTGCCAGACCGAGACGAGCAGTTCGAACTCCGCCAGCTCGGCGAAGACGCGCTCATACCACGCCGCCCCGCCCGGCAGGTGATAGTCCGCCCACGAGATGCCGGTGCGCAGGTGCCGCACCCCGAGCCGCCGCAGCCAACGCAGCGCCCGCTCCAACCCGACCGTGTCCTCATGATGAAACCACTGGCAAACGCCGAGCCGTTCACGAAGCGGAACGAGGGACGCGGAAGGCGCGAGCGGATCGGACATGCGGAAGTTTATTTTGAGACGTTTAAAAAAAAGAATGTGGAAAGCGGGAAACCTGGAAACAGGCCCACGCTGACGGGAGCGCTCTCGGCCCCGGAGCTTCCCCATTCCAGCTTCCCACATCCATCCCGGAAACAGAGATCGCGAGACTACCCGGCCTTTCCCGCGCGCTGCGCTCTTTGTGCTCTCCGTGATGGTATGCGCCGCCGGCACCAAACTCCTCGGCTTCGACGACCGCGACGCCTTCGTCGAAGCTCAAATCAAATCCATGCAGCAGTCCCATTGATTGACCACATAGCCGTTCTCTGCGGCTAATTTCCCGCGCCATCACCATCCGACACTCGCGTGCCTCACTCGCCCGCTCGCCCCGCTCGCCCCATCCGATCAATAGCCGCGAAAGAACGCAGAGAACGCAAAGAACCCAGCCCCGCCCGCCACCACACCTGATTTTTTTCTCTGCGCTCTTTGCGTTCCTTTGCGGCCAATAAAATCCGCACCGCCTACCACCATCACCGCCATCGCCATGTCCGCGCCTTCAGAAAAAACCCCTTCGCGCCTTGATGAGCTCGCCGGGCTCCTTGGCGTCCCATTGGCCGAACTTCCGGCCGCCGCGAAAGACCTCGGCATCGACCTCAACGATTTGGAAGAGGAATCCGATTTTGAACGGGCGGCCAAGCGACTGTCCGATCTGCTCGAAAAATTTAGCCGCCCCTCTCGCGGCCCAAACGCCCGCATCGCCCCCGCCGAGATCCCCGCCACCGTCGCCCGTATCGCCTTCACGGATACCGCGGCGCTCGGCCTCGTCTCCGCGCCGACCCCGCAAGCCCTCGCCCAGGTGCTCGACACCCGCGAGCGCCTCGACCCCGCCGACCCACACGGCCGGCTCCTCCGCGCCGCAGCAGCCGCCGGCGAGTTCTCGCCCGACCCGCTCTGGCAGGCCTGGTTCGCCGCCGCCCGGGGTGATTTTTGCACCGCCGTCGCCGCCCCCCCGGCCCCCGCGACCACCGCCCGTCCCGTTACCCGCCCGCCGAGCTCCACGGCCCCCATCACGACCGCGCCGCCGGACACCCCAAAGAGCGCCCATCCACGCCCACCGAAGAAGTGGAAGAAATGACACCCCCGGCCGCCTCCGAACCCTCTCCCTCCCCGCTCGACCAGCTCGCCGCCCGTATCCACGGCGGCGAGGTGGTGTTCTTCGTCGGCGCCGGCTTCTCCATCGACAGCGAGGGCCTCTCCGCCGAACTCATCATCAAACGCCTCCTTCTCCGCCTCGTCGCGCTCGACCGCCTGCAAGCCGACCCCGGCCACAGCCTACGCCGTCTCGCCGCCGTCTTCGGCGTGGCCGATTCCCTCGCCGGCCTCGCCGCGTCCTCCCGCTTCACCAAACACCGCTGCATCCAGAAGCGCCGCCTCGACTCCCACCTCACCCGCCTCTCCGCGCGTTACTACGAGCTCAATTCCTGGCTCTGCCAGGCCTTCGGGGAACTCCTCCTCGGCGCCACGCCCGCCACCCCGGCCGACTTCGCCGCCGCGCTCTCCGCCGCCGACCGCGACGCGCTCGCCGAAAGCACCTGGGCCGAAAACGACTGGTATCGGGCCCGCCTCGCCTTCAGCCCGCTCCCCGAGACCTGGTGGCACCGCGCCCACCCCGCCCGCCTCGCCGTCGCCGCCGTCGCGCCCGAGGAAATCGCCCGCCTCGGCAAACTCGTCTTCATCCACGGCACCGGCCTCTTCGATCCCGCCATCATGGGCGGCGAGCCCTACGCCCACGACCGCGATCCCTACTGCCCGCTCGCCTTTGCCCGCGCCTACGGCGACCGCCTCCGCCCGCGCCACCACGTCATCGCCCGCCTCGCCCGCGAGGGCCTCTGCCCCACCGTCGTCACCACCAATTTCGACCTGCTCCTCGAGGGCGCCTTTCGCCTCGCCGGCTTCCGCTCCGCCCAGCCCCGCCCGCCCTCCGAACCACCCATCCCCACCGCGCTGCCGCGCTTCGACGTCATCGCCTCGCCCGAGGCCTTTTTCACCCGGGGCAAGGCCTACCGCACCGCCACCGTGATCAAGCTTCACGGCTGTGCCGGACAACTCCGCCGCGAGCTCGCCGCGCCCGACGCCCTCGATTCCCTCGCGCGTTACCTGCCCCAGCTCGTTTACACCTACCGCGAGATCCAGAACTGGCGCGACGACTCCTGGGCCGCCGAGTTTCTCCGCACCCTGCTGCGCACCCGCAGCTTTGTCTTCTCCGGCTACAGCACCGCCGACCCCGTGCTGCACGACACCTTCCGCGGCGTTTACGAGGAGATGGCGCGTAAACTCGTCCCGCCGTCACCATCGGCCGCGCCCTCGTCCCCATCGTCGTCACCGTCCGCGCCGCCACCCGCCGCCGCGCCGGCCTACTTTTTCGCCTACACCGGCGACGAGGAGACGCAGGAATTTGCCGCCAACGAGGTGCTCGCCTCCGCCAGCCGCGCGGTCGGCGCTCCCACCCTGCCGCTCGGCCACGAACACCCGAACTACCTGCGCTTCGCGCCCGAATGGAACGCCCTCGCCCGCCGCCTTCGCCTCGACGAGCTGATGCTCTGGCTCCAGCACGGCGTGCTCCGCCGCCAACAAGCCGCCGCGCTCCGCCACGACCTGCCCGGCCTCGCCGCCGGTCTCGTCGGCCGCCGCCCGCGCACCGAGTTTGAACAATTCGCGCGCGACTTCGACGCCCTCGTCGCCGCCGAGTCCTCCGCGGTCAACACCGCCTTTCTCGCGCCTCCCGCATCTCCCGGCCCGCGTATCGTCTTCAAAAAGGACATCGCCGCCGCCCGTCGCACCCTCGCCGCCGCCACCGCCTGGTCGCACGGGTTTCACCCCGCGCTGCGCCGCGAGTGGGCCCACGCCGCCGCCCTCCTGCGTTCGCCCGCCACCTTCCGCGCCTTCGCCGAGCTCGAACACCCGCTCTGGTATTACCCCGCCGCCGAGCGTCCCGAGTGGACCGCGTGGAGCGCCGTGCTCGAACTCGCCCTCCGCCGCCTCGCCCACCTCGCGCTCGAGCACTGGAGCGGCGCGCCCGCCGCCGCCGCCTCCTCCGCACCCTCACCCGCCGCGACCGCCGACACCGTCGGCGCCGCCCTGCTCGACGCGCCCCTCGCCGCCACGCTCGCGCCCAAACCCACCGTGCTGCTCAAACGCCACGCCGGTCCGGCCGCGCCGCTCGTCGCGCTCACCCTGCAAATCCGCGACCACTCCCGTCGCGTCGCCCGCCGCCCCGAGTGCCCCGGTTTTCCCTCGCGTCACGCCGTCTGGCTCATGCCCGAGGATGCCGTCCCGTGGAGCCGCTCCGAACCCGTCTCCTCCTCCGCCGGCTCCGGCCCCCACGCCTCCGCGCTCGCCCGCCCGCCGCGCGCGGCCGACGCGCCGGAGGATTTCCCCGACCTCGCCCAGCCCTACCGCATCGGCGCCGCACAGTGGTCCACCCTGCCGCCGGCCCGCCTGATCTGGGACCTCGCCCTTGGCCGCGCCTTCCCGCCCGACACCGTGCGCCACCTCGTCTCCGCCCTCCTGCTCGCCCCCCAATGACGCGCCCCGTCCCCTCCCGCTCCATCCTCGACGAAGTCCGCCGCCACCTCGTCGCCGTCGCCGGCCTCACCGACCTCGACGCCGCGCCCGCGTCCGCGTCCGGATCGCCCCCGGGCTCCGCTCCCGCCGCCAAGCCCCCCAGCCTCGCCGACGCCTCGCCGGGCTCGCGCACCTTTCGCCTCGCCACCGCGCCCGACCGGCCGCTCTCGCTCCAGATCGACCAACACTACCCGCTCGCCGTCCACGGCCTCGTCCTCGACCTCCGGCTCGGCTCCATCGGGCTCGTTCATTTCCTGCCCGAGCCGGCGCCCGGCCCCGGCCCGGCCGATCCCGCCGCGCTCGAGCACGAGATCAACCGCATCATCGAAAACGCGGCCTACCTGCGACACCTGCTCGCGCTCAAACGCTCCGCCGCCGGCGAACCGATGGACGTGCTCCTGCCCGCCATCGAGGTCGTCTTCCTCGCGCGCGACGACGCCGCGCCGCGCTCCGCCCTCGCCGAACACCTGCGCCGCAGCCTGCGCGAGAGCGCCCTGCTCCACGCCCTCTCGGTCGGCGTCGCCTTCGTCGAGACCACCGACGCCGCCCGCATGGCCTCGCAACTGCGCCGCGCCTTTTGCTGGCTCCTGCCCGCCACCGAGGCCTGGTTGCGCGCCATCCCGCCCGCCGCCACCGCGCCCGTCGCCTGGGACGGACTGCGCCTCAAAAACTTTCGCCGCCCCGGCGTCCGCACCTGGCAAAAGACCGCCGCACCCTCGCGCCTGCACGTCATCCACGGCCCCAACGGCAGCGGAAAATCCAGCCTCGCCGAGGGTTTTGAATACGTCGTCACCGCCGGCAGCACGCGCCTGAAACCGCTCCCGCTCCAGCCCGACCCCGCGCAACGCGCCGAGCACTTCGCCCCCCTTATCTACCGCGACGGCGCCGCCCCCGCCACCGGCGCCGTCGCCAGCCCGAACCTCGCCCCGCGTGCCGCCGAGGCCGAGCTGCTCCTCGGCGGGACCACGCTCCACCACCTGCCCGTGCCGCCGCCGGACGATACGCGCCCGCGGGTGGACTTTCCCGGCGGCGCCCTGCGCCTCGACCAAAAGCTGGTGGACAAACTCTCCCTCAGCGACTCGCCCACCCGCGCCCGCGTGTGGTTGGAAACGTTTTTCTCCGACTTCGACCGCGAGCGCACCGAGCGCCGCGAGGCCCGCCGTCGCCTGCTCGCCGCCATCGCCGTGCTCGCCCCTTCCGACGAGGCCGACACGCCCGAGCGCCTGCTCGGCGCCCTGCTCGAACAGGCCTCGCGCCTCACCTCCGGCACGCCCGTGCTCCTCGCCGACCTGCTCCTGCCCCTGCTCGGCCCGGAGGCCTCCTCGGTGCTCGACCTGCCTCGCCTCGGCGAGCTCGGTCTCCAACTTCCGAATACGCTCGCCCTCCTCGTCTCCGCCGAGCCCGAGGACCGCGAACACGGCTGGGACCCCGCCCGCCGCGAGGCCCTGCGCGAACAGGCCCGGGCCGCCCTCGCCGAGGACGCCGCCGTGCTCGAGCACTGGCGCGAGCTCGACCACGCCGCGCTCCGCGGTCTGCTGGAGGATCTGGGGCGGCGCGGTTTCGACGAATCCGCCGGCAGCCTGCGCGCCCGCGTGTCGGACGGCCCCGACTACCCGACCACGTTTAACCGCCACCTCCGCGTCGTCGCGCTGATCGACCTGCTCGAGCGCGCGCTCGTCATCGCCCGCACCGCCGCCGCGTTGCCGCCCGGCGCCGGCGATCCCCTGCTCGACCAGCTCCGCCCCGCGCTCTCCGCCGACGAGATCGCCGGCCGGCTCGACACGCTGCGCGCGGAGCGCGACGAGCTCCAGCGCCGCATCGCCGACTGGACCCGCATCGAACGCGCCGAACGCGGCGAGACCGCCCCGGCCGCACTCGGCGCCGCGCAGCTCGACCAGTTGCTCCACGCCGTGACGCTCAACACCTTTTCCCCGCTGCTCGCCGCCGAGGACGCGAAGGAGTTTGCCGAACTGCTCGGACAACAACGCCCCGGCCGCGTGCGCGAGCTGGCCGTCGGCGCGCCCGATTGGAGCGCTCCGCTCGTCGCCATCCTGCGCCAACGCGAGGCCGCCCTCGCCGCCTTCGGCGACCCCCTCCTGCAACGTCCCTCGCGCGCCAAACGCCCCGGCAGCCGCGTCGAGGAGCGCGCCGCCGCGCTGGTGGATCTGGTGGACGGGGTGGTCGCCCTCGCGCGCCTGGAGCGGAAATCCGCGCGGCGTTTTCAGGACATCGCGCGCGACGTGAACCTCACGCCCGCGATCGAGGAACTGCTCGCGCTCCTCACGCCCGCGCGCTGGGCCTACCCGGCGCTGACCGCGCGCATCGAGACCGACGAAGGGGCGGACCAGCGCGGCGAGCGTTTCGATCTGGAGAGCCGCGGCATCGACGTCGGCCTCGTGCTCAACACCGCCGAACTGAACACCCTCGCGCTCGTGCTTTACCTGCTCTGCGCGCCGCGGGTGGACAACCCCTACCGCGTGCTCTTCCTCGACGACCCGCTGCAAAACATGGACGAGCTCACGGTCGCGACGGTGGCGCGAACCCTGGCGCGCCTGCTTCGGCTCTGGAGTCAGGTGCCGGGCCTGGGCGACTGGGATCTCGTGGTGTTGCTCCACGGCGAGGAAAACTGCCAACGCCTCCTGCTCGACGCGCCCGCGGCCTATTACCGCCTGCCCTGGCTGCCCATGCACGGCGGCACGGAGGCGGAGGATTTGCGCGACGACGACGTCACCCCCGCCCCCGGCACCGAACGCGGCACGCTGATTTCGCTGAAGGGCTTTTTCGCGGAGATGTGAGGGGGGGGGCGCCCCAGAGCCCCTTTCGTCGTGGACCGGGTCGGGGCGCTCACAAGATCGCGGAGCAGTCGGCGCAAAAGACGCAGCCGCCTTTGGGATTTTACACGCTTCCCTCACCTCTGCATGGCCAACATCTTTCGTCCATTCAGCCATGCTTCTTCCCGCCCCCAAACCCGGCCTTTCTCGCCTTGGCAGGGAGCCCAACCTGGTCGCATCCGCCTTTCCCTCGGCTTCAATTGCAGATGAACCAGGCAGGGGCGGCTCCTACATCAAGCATGACCTCGGCAAACTTCTCGTCCACGCCACCCCATGATCACCTCGCTCGGCATCAAAAACTTCAAAAGCCTGCGTGAAGTTCGGCTTCAACTGGGGAAGCTAAACTTCTTCATCGGCACCAACGCCTCCGGCAAATCGAACGTTTTTGACGCGATTCGCGTTCTCCAAGGCATAGGCAACGGGTTCACGGTCGGGGAAATCCTCGACGGCAAGCCCAAGAGCGCGACATCCGAGGTATGGGAGCCGATCCGAGGCGGCAGCGCCAAAGCCGCCTACATCAAGGACCCCACCTGCTCCTTTCAGATAGACGTGGACGTATCCGAGAAATCCTCCGACGCCTCCAAGCCATGGACCGCCAACTATGGCGTGGGCTTCAACACCGAGAACCAGCGTGTAATCGAAGAGTGGCTGACCTTGGACAAACCGATTTACGATTCACGCCACCTCAACGGACCGATCAACTACTCCCTGCCACAGATGGACCCCCGTCTGTTCACTTCCCCGACCTTCGATGTGAAATACTTCCAAGGGAAGCGAGGGACACAGCCCCATATCCAGTCCGAGCCCCATCGGACCGTGCTTACCCAGATAATGCGTAGCCGTGCCGAACGCTGGTCCAAAGCCCACTCCACCGCAGCCGAACGACTGAGCCGCAGCTTCGCCAACACCCAGCGCCTCGACCCCTCGCCGGCCATTCTTCGCGAGTATTCCCAAGCCCAAAACGTCACACGCATGGGCGAGCATGGGGAGAACTTCGCCGCCCTCGTGCGGACCATCTGCGAAACACCCGCGACCAAGGCCGCCTATCTAAGCTGGCTCAAACATCTCCGCCCGTCCGAAGTGGACGATGTCGGCTTTCTCAAGGGCGCCGTCGGCGAGCTCATGTTCAAACTTGAGGAGGGCGGCCAGGAGTTCCCGGCCCCCGTCCTTAGCGATGGCACGCTGCGCTTTGCCGCCATCACCGCCGCTTTTTTTCAGCCGGACATGCCCGCCCTGCTTACCCTCGAGGAAATCGAAAACGGCATTCATGCCAGCCGCCTTCGCCTGCTGGTCGAGTTGCTGCGCAATCGAGCCGACCACGATGCCACCCAAGTCATCGTCACCACCCACTCGCCCATCGTGCTGGCGTGGCTCCGGCCCGAAGAATACACGCATACTTTTTTCTGCAAACGCGACGATCAGACCGGCGAATCCAGGATCCTCCCACTCACCGAGATTCCCCATTTCAACGACATCGTCAAAAAGCAGCCCATCGGCGACCTATTCGCCGAAGGGTGGATGGAGGCCGCGTTGTGAGCTTCAGGGTTCTCGTCATCCCGGAAGACCCGACCAACAACGGCTACATTCTGAAACCGTTGGTCGAGGCCATCCTCACCGACGCCGGAAAACCAAATGCCAAAGTCCAGATTCTCACCAGTCCCCGGCTCAACGGCTACGACGAAGCCGTCGCGGCCCTGCGTGAGGAATTGCCCGACCGCTACGGTTTTTGGGACCTCTGGGTTTTCCTCCCCGACGCCGACCGGGCCACGCCTGCGGCAATGCAATCGCTCGAGGCCGATCTTTCGGCGATGAACATTCGCCTGCTATGTTGCCCGGCCCAGCCCGAGGTGGAAATCTACGCCTGCGTCGCCCATCGCGACAAACTCGGGGCGTCATGGCCCCAGGTGCGTCAACATCGCCGGATGAAGGAAACGTTTTTCGACCCGCTACTCGCCAGCCAAGGGGATGCCCGCCGAGCAGCAGGCGGCGGCCGAGACCAACTGATCACCGCCAGCCTGTCCCCGCTGCGAACCCTCCTCCGGCTCTGCCCGGAACTCCAAACCCTCCGAGACCGTATCGCCCGATTGCACGGCAACCCCGGATAGGGTCCGGAGACTTCCCCCTCCCGGATCCGCTACGCCGTTCCCCCCGGGACGATTTTTTTTGAAAACGAGCCGAAAGCGACTGACGGACTTCGGTTTGGAGATTGTGCGCGGACGCGTTTTCACGTGCGGTCGAGCGATGGTGTGGCGCTTTTTGCGGATGCTCCGGGTCGCGATGTTCCTCGGAGTGGCGGGCGTGGGCCAGGCGAGGGAAGATCGCCACGACGTTTCATATTTGCCGGACTCGAACCGTTACAAGGCGGCCCTGTCGGTGTTTCAGCGCCTGCCGGAAGAGGATCGCGAGGCGTTGATGGACTGGGGAACGGGCGGGCCGGCAGGCGGCGAGCGGACGGAGTTGCCGGAGCGACTGAGGCCGACGGTGAAGGAGTGGGAAACGCTGTTGCTGCATGCGGGGAGGACGAGCGACGCCGGGCTGAGGGAGGGCGACTGGCCTCTGCGGCGGAACAAGGACGATCCCAGCTCGTTCAAGACAATGCCTGTTGCCCCCCTGCGCATGGCGTGTCGGGTTACGACGCGCATCGCGGAAGAACGGACGGCCGCAGAGGCGATGGCATTAAACTTGGAGCTGGTCCGGCTCGGGCGCGATCTGCAGAGCGAGGGCACGCTGACGGCGTGCATGCTCGCGGCGGTGTTGGAAAACGCGTCGGTGGATGCGATGCGACTACGCCTTGGCGAGTTGACGGCGCCAGAGCTCGAGACTTTCGCGGAGACGCGGCGAACGATCCCCGAGCGGTGGACGCCGGAGCGGGTGTTCGCCGCGGAACAGGCGACCTACGACGATTCTGCTTGGGAAGCCTCCGTGTCCGCGTTGCGAGCGTTGATCGGGGAAGACGGCAAATTCGTTTCGGTTTTTGACCGAATGCAGGTGAGCGGGATGGCGGATCCGGGCCAACAGAGCGGGAAACTATGGCTGAAGGATCGGGAGTCGGGAAAGGTTATCGCCCTCTCGCCAGAGCAGCCAACGGACGGGTTTGAGCTCGTTTCGATCAATTTCGAGGCGGGCGAGGCGGAGGTGCGAAACGGGGAGCGGATTGCGCTGATCGATCTCGAGAGCCGGGAGATCCATGAGGAGCGGCCGGAGTTGGCTGTCTTGCGGATGGCGTTTTGGGCGCTGGGGAAAGGGCCGGGAACGGATGCGGATCTGCGTCGTCTGGGGGAGGAGGCGGCGGGGGCCGGCGGACCGGTGGCCTACGGGGCGCTTTGCCGGGAGGAGCACGGCCGCGTCATTCAGGAGGTGATCGCGCTGGCGTCAAAAGCGGAGCTGGCGCCGGAGAGCGAACTGCCCCGTCCACACTGCTTGTTGATCGGCGGAGTGGCTGGAGCTTACTACAAAATCGTAAGAAACCTCCGACAATGCGAGTTGCGCTCGGCGATGCTGGACCGGGCGATCCAGCTGCACATGGAAGCATCCGGCGCAGCGGTGGTGATCGGGCCGGCGACGGATCCGTGGTCGGAAGAGGGAGGTGAATTCGGTGTGGAGGAGATGCCCGGCGGCGGCTTCAGGCTCCGCTCGATATTCCAAACCGAGGGCGGGACGGGGTTGGCGTGCGAATTTCCGGGGGCCACCACGCAGCGATAGTAAAAGCCCCTCGTCCCAAAGTGGGAGCGGATGCGGCGGAGCGAAAAGCGGCCAGACTCACCGCTCGGATATAGGCCAGACCGCTGGTCGGGCGCGTTGGTCGGGCGGTCGGACCAAGGGTCTGGCAAACAGGCTGCGAGCACCGTTTTCTATTACGACGGAACGCCGATGGAGGGGAGAACGTAGGCGTGGGTTCACCGCTCGGGCGCTCCCGACACCACGCACTTTCAAGACGGATCGCGGCCCCCCCTCCCGCTCATCCGCCGTCTTTCTCTGGTTCGCGGTGATCGCCCAGCCCGCCTTCGCCCCCCCGCCCCGGAATCGTCGCTCGACCCGCGGGCGGGGGCCTGCGTAAATCCACGCCCGCGCCCGTGGCCTCGCTCGCCGGTGCTCTTTCCATGCGCTCCGCCCCGCCCCGCTCGCCCCTGCCCTGGTTCCTCGTCGGCGTCCTCGCGGGCGGCGCAATCCTCCATCTCGCCCTCCCCGTAGCCGCCTCCGACCCCGCGCCGACCGCTCCGGCCGACGGCGCCCCGCCGGCCGGCTCATCCACCACACCGCCAACCGCCACGCTCCCGCCTCCCCCGGCCTGGTCGCTCGACACCCCGCCCTCCGCCGCCGAACTCGACGCCCTCATCGCCGCCTGGCTCGCCCTCGATCCCTCCGCCACGTCGTTTTCCGAACGCGCGCTCGGCCTGCGCGCCCTGCTGGTCCTGGCCGACGCCCGGCAACTCGCCACCCTCGCCGACCGCCTCGCGCGTCGCGGCGGCGCCGACGACGCCATCTGGTTCCCCCGTGTCTTCGGCCGCTGGACGGAACTCGCCCCGGCCGACGCCACCCGATGGACCGCCACCCTCGGCGCCGCCAACCGCCTGCCACCGGACGTGTTTTCCCGCGCCCGCGAGCAGGCCGCTCTCGCTTGGGCGGCGCTGGCCTTCGACCCCGCCTACGCCTGGGCGCTCGCCCAGGCCGATGCCGGCTCCGCCGAAGGCCTCGCGTCCAAGCTGCTCGGACTGCTTGCCGAAACCGATCCCACCCGCGCGCTCGCCCTGGCCGACGCGCAGGGCGCGCCCGTCGCCGCCGCCATGGTCGGACCGATCTTCAACGCCTGGGCCAAACGCGCCCCCGCCGACGCGCTGCGCGCCCTCGGTCCGCGCCTGCTCGCCGCCGAAACCACCGGCTACGATCTCGCCGATCCGCTGCGCGCATGGTTTCAAACGACGCCCGACGAGGTGCTCGCCTGGATGACGACGCAACCCCGGCTCGCCGCGTGGCTCGGGGAGACGCACGGATTCGGAACCATCCTCGGCGCACACAACGACCGGCTCGCCCACTTCGAGGCCACCAAGCGGGTCGGCGATCCCGAGCGGAAATACCAACTGCTGAGGGGCCTGCTTGTTTACAGTTGGTCGGGCGACCCCGCGCAGGCGGCCGATCTCATCGCCGGACTCGACGATCCCGCCCTCCGCGATCGCCTCGCCCACGACGCCTCCCGCGTCACCTTCGGCACCATCGAACGCAACCTGCCCTACGCCCTTCTCCTGCCGGCCGGCGGCGCGCGCAACGCCCGCGTCTCCGAGCTGGCCACGCGGTGGGCCGAGAAGGACCCGGTCGCCGCTCTCCGCTGGCTGAACAGCCAGACCGATCCCTCGCTCGCGGCCGTCACCGGCCCCGTGCAGGCCTCCGTGCTCGGCGCCATCGCGGAGGACGAACCACACACCGCCCTCGCCACCTGGTCCGCCCTGCCCCCCGGGCCGACCCGTGAGCAGGCGGTGAACAAAATCGCCGCGGGCTGGGCCAAACAGGACCCCGCCGCCGCCGCCGCCTGGCTCGACGCGCAAAGCTCCGCCGACGCCAACACCCGGACGGTTGATTGGAGCACCGCCGCCGCGATCACCAAAGCCTGGGTGGCACGCGACCCCGCCGCCGCCCTCGCCTGGACCGAGGCCCGGGGCGCCACGCGCAACGACTACACCCCCGTTTACGCCTGGGCCGAGTCCGTGTCCGAAAGACTCTCCACGGTCGCGGCCGCGGACCAGATCGGTCGCATCGCCAACCTCCCCACCCGTCGCCAGGCGCTCTTCAACCACGTCCACCCTTGGTTGCGCAGCGACCTCGCCGCCGCCGAGGCCTGGCTGAAACAGCAGAGCTACGTCGCCCCCGAGGTCGCCCGATCCTGGATCGACGAAGCCCGCACCGAGGCCACCCGCTGACCCCTTCGCGACCACCACCCATGAAACGCGAACTCTCCCTCCTGGCCACCGGCCTCGTCCTCGGCTCGCTCGCCGCCGCCGGCTGGCGCCACCGCGCCGCCACCCCCTCCGCCGCCGAAGCCACCGTCGCCGCCGCCGCGACACGCCCCACGCCCCCGGTCGTCCCCTGGGTGCCGCCCTCCACGCTCGACGCGCAAGACGCCGCCGCGCGGATCGAGGCGTGGACGGCCGGCGATCTCGCCGATCGGAACACGCTCCAACGCCTGCTCCCCGTGCTGCCCGCCGAAGCCTTCGCCGGGCTCGCCGAGACCCTGCTCGCACGCAAGGGCGGCGAGGCGCGGAGTCGTTTTCAGGAGGTCTTCGACGTTTGGGTGGAGCGCGATCCCGGCGCCGCCGCGCGCTGGGCCGGCGCCCTGCCCGACGGCGGCCCGCTCAACGGCCGCGCCCGCCGCCTCCTCCGCGAGCAGGCCGGGCTCGCCTGGGCGCGCGACGACCTCGACGGCGCCCTCGTCTGGGCCCACGCCCTGCCCGACGCCGCCGGCGAATGGGGCGCCGCCGCCCGCATCCACGGTCAGCTCGCCGAGCGGGACCCGCACCGCGCGCTCGAGCTCGCCCGCGCCCGCGGCGACGCGGCCTTCGCCGTGGCCGCCGGCAAACGCATCTACGACGGCTGGTCGCTCCACGATCCCGCCGCCGCGCTGCAAAACCTCGGGGACCTGCTGCTGAACGACGGAGGAAAAAGTTTCATCCACCTCGCCCAAGACATCGGCAAATGGGTGAAACAGGATCCCGACGCCGCGCTTCGCTGGGTGCTCGAGCGCGACACCGACGACTCCCGCGGCGCCGTCAGCCTTTTCCACAGCCTCGCCCAAAAGGACGGGCAGGCCGCGCTCGCGTCCGCCCTGCTGCGCGTCTCCGCCACCGCACCGAGGACCGATCTGCTGGCCTATGTCACCAACGAGTGGATACGCCGGGACTCCGTCGGCGCCACCGCCTGGCTGAACCGGATGGAGGACGAGGAACTGCGCTCCCGGATCATCCGGCGGGCGGCCGGATCCTATTCCGGCGACAGCCCATGGGACAACCTGGACATGGTCGTGCTCCTGCCCGAGGGATCCGAACGAAACGACGCTCTCGCCGGCCGCGTCGCTTCGTGGGCGAAGATCGATCCGGAAGCCGCCCTCGCCTGGCTGCAAACCCACGACGAGCCCGTGGCCGCCGCCGCCGCGCAAGCCGTCCTGATCGGACAACTCGCCCGCGCCGACCGCCCCGCCGCGCTCGCGCGGCTCGCCACCCTGCCGCCGGGGGCGGAGAGGCGCCGCGCCACCCGCGCCGTCGCCGCCGCCTGGGCCGAAGCGTCCCCCGCCGAGGCCGCCGTCTGGTTCGCCGGCGCGACCGCCACGGACACCGAAAGCTACAATCATCAGGATTGGGGCGCGGTGGTGGGTCCTTGGTTCAAGAAAGACGTCGTGGCCTCGCGCGACTGGATCGAGGCGCAGGCCGATCCCGGGCTGCGAGAGGAAGCGGGAACAGCCTGGTTTTTGGCCCTCATCAATTCTCCCGTCGGCGCCAGGGAACGGGCCGACCTCGTGATGGGAGTGCGCGACGAGCAACGCCGACTCCAAGGCCTCGCCAACTTCCTGCCCGGATGGCTCGTCCAGGATCCCGACGCAGCCCGCGCCTGGTTGAACACCAGCGCCCTGGATCCCGAAACCAAGGCCCACTACCTCAAGCGCCTCGACGAGCGGTGACACCGCCAAACGCCCCGGCCCCGGTCGCCGCGTCCCGGGTTCTTCGATCAGGCCGATCGCCGGCCAAACCTGTTACGGGGCGGTTTGATACCAATTCGCTCTCCGTCGTATTAAAACCGGTGATCGCAAGCTGATCGGATGGGGTCACGGGGATTGCGCCCCGTGACCCTTCCACACCACCGGACA
>CBINNW010000029.1:0-47406 GCA_966252115.1 uncultured Akkermansia sp. | reverse complement strand
CACACTCCCCCTACGATAACCTCACCGTTTGATGCTCAATCGCGGAATCCGGGCTTAAAGTTCTGAAATGGAAAACGGGGTGGGACACGGATCACGCAACGCCCGATTGTTGTCCTCCGGGCCCTCCGTGTCCGCGCTCCGTGAGCTCCGTGTCTAAATATCGGCGGCGGCGGGCTTGAGATGGCCGTCGTAGGTGGGGTCCCAGTCTTTCCAGACGGGTTCGTAGCCCTGCGCGCGGAGCATGGCCGCGATTTCGGCGGGGCTGCGCTCGTCGCTGATCTCGAATTGTTCGAGGGAATCGGGGGCGCTGGCGTAGCCGCCCGGGTTGGTGCGGGAACCGGCGCTCATCGAGGTGAAGCCCAGCTTGAAGGCGTGATCGCGGAAGGCGGGGCGCTCGCGGGTGGAGAGCGAGAGCTCGACCTCGGGACTGAAAAGGCGGAAGGCGCAGACCGTCTGCACGAGTTCGCGTTCGTCGAAGGGCGTGACGGCGATGTCGTGTCCCTCGTGCGGGCGCAGGCGGGGAAACGACAGGCTGTATCGGGTGCGCCAATACGCGCGTTCGAGGTGGCGGAGGTGGAGCCCGAGAAACCAGGCCTCGGCGCGCCAGTCGGAGAGTCCGTAGAGGGCGCCGAGACCGATCTTTTTCACGCCGGCGCGGCCGAGGCGGTCGGGGGTTTCGAGACGGAAGGCCATGTCGGCCTTGGGGCCGGAGAGGTGGTGGCGGGCGTATGCGGTCGGATCGTAGGTTTCCTGATAAACGAGCACGGCGCCGAGGCCGTGGGCGGTGAGCGCGGCGTAATCGGCTTCGGAGAGGGGCTGCACCTCGATGGAGAGGTGGGAAAAGTGTGGACGCAGGAGGCGAAGGGCGCGGGCGAGGTAGTCGCGGCCGAAGCGGGCGGATTCGCCGGTGACGAGGAGGACGTGGTCGAAGCCCAGGGATTTGAGGGCGCGGGCCTCGGCCAGGATTTCGTCGTCGTTGAGCGCTTTGCGGCGGATGGCGTTTTGGGCGGAGAAGCCGCAGTAGGTGCAGACGTTGGCGCAGACGTTGGTCAGGTAGAGGGGCGCGTAGAGCTGCATCGTGCGCCCGAAGCGCTCGACGGTGAGCTGGTGGGAGCGGCGCGCGAGCTCCTCGAGGCGGGGAGCGGCGGCGGGGGAGAGGAGCGCGGCGAGGTCGTCGAGCGAGAGGCGGCCGGGCGCGGCGGCGAGGGCGCGGGCGACATCGCGCGGCGTGGCGGAGCGAATGCGGGCGGCCACGGAGGCGAAGTCGTGGCGGGCGAAGGTTTCGGAGAAAGGCATTTTTTGCACCACGGAGGACACTGAGAGCACGGAGGAAGGAGAGGAGGAGATGGAGATAGCTTGGTCTCCGCGGCCCTCCGTGATCTCCGTGGTTAAAATTTAGGTGGAGAGGAAAGCGGTGAGCGGAGAGGAGGCGCTGGCCTCGAGTTTGGCGGAGGTGCGGGCGAGGCCGGATTCGTAAGCGAGGCGGCCGGCCTCGACGGCGAGTCGGAAGGCGGCGCCCATCGCGACCGGGTCGGCGGCGGCGGCGATGGCGGTGTTCACGAGGACGGCGTCGGCGCCCATCTCCAGCGCGGCGGCGGCGTGGGAGGGCGCGCCGAGACCGGCGTCGATGACCACGGGCACGCGGGCCTGGGCGAGGATGATTTCGAGGAAGGCGCGCGATTCCAGGCCGCGGTTGCTGCCGATGGGCGCGCCGAGGGGCATGACGGCGGCGGCTCCCGCCTCCTCGAGTTGTTTGCAGAGCACCGGGTCGGCGTGGCAGTAGGGGAGGACGATGAAGCCGCGCTTCACCAGCTCGCGGGTGGCGAAGAGGGTCTCGACCGGATCGGGCATGAGATACTTCGGGTCGGGGTGAATTTCGAGTTTCAGCCAGTTGGTCTCGAGCGCCTCGCGGGCGAGCTCGGCGGCGAGCAGGGCCTCCTTGGCGTCGCGCACGCCGGAGGTGTTGGGCAGGAGGCGGTGGCGGATCGGGTCGAGGTGATCGAGAATGGCGTCGGCCGTCCCGTCAGTGCGGGCGCGGCGAAGCGCGACGGTGACCAGCTCGGTGCCGGAAGCGTCGAGCGAGGCGCGCATGGTCTCGGGATCGGAGTATTTGCCGGTGCCGAGGAAGAGCCGGGAGGCGAAGGATTGCCCGGCGATGACGAGCGGGGAGGCGGAGGCGTTCATGAAATTCAGGAAAGGGACACGGAGGGCGCGGAGCTCGGACACGGAGGGCATGGAGGCTCGGGGGGGAGGGGCGGACGTGCCGGGTTTTGCCATGCGCTTAAGAACGCGGCGTGGCGGGCGGGGAGGTCGTTGGTGGTGAAGAGCGCCGAGCTGACCGCGACGCCGCAGGCGCCGAGGGCGCGGATGGCGGGGAGATCCTCGGGGCGGACGCCGCCGATGACCCAGGCGGGGAGGCCGTGGAGAAGGGGCAGGAGACGAGCGATGCCTTCGGCGCCGAGGACGGGGGCGAGGTTCTTTTTGGTGGAGGTGAAGCGCCAGGGGCCGATGCCGACGTAGTCGAGCACGCCGCAGGCGGCGGCGCGGCGGGCGGCGTCGGCGTCGTTGACCGTGCCGCCGAGGATGCGGTCGGGGCCGAGACGGGAGCGCGCGGAGCTCCAGTCGCCATCGAGTTTGCCGAGGTGGACGCCATGGGCCTCCGACTCGAGGGCGATCTCGACGCTGTCGTTGACGATGCAGGTGGCGCCGGCGGCGCGGCAGTCGGCGACGACCTCGCGGGCGGTGGCGAGCCAGTGCTCGCGGTCGGCGTTTTTCATGCGCAGCTGGATCCAACGCGCTCCGGCGGCGAGCAGGGCGCGCGCCTGGGCGGCATGGGAAATGGGCAGCTCGTCGTGCGTCAGGCACATGAGGGGGGGCGCGGAGGAAGTAGCGAGTAGCGGGTAGCGAGTAGCGGGCATGGCGGGCTGGCGCGGATTATTTAACCACGGAGGACACGGAGGGCACGGAGTCGGACGAGCCGGTGGTGGAGAGGAGATGTTGGTAGGCTGCGACCGGGTCGGGGCGGAGCCAGACGGCGCCGAGGAGGGCGGCGGCGTCGAAGCCGAGGGCGCGGCAGGTCGGGAGGCGGGCGGCGTCGATGCCCCCAAGCGCGACGACCTCGGTGCGGCGTTCGGCCGTGGTGCGCGCGGCGAGGGCGGCGGCGATGGCGGTGTGCGCCAGCGCGGGGGAGGGGGCGTGACCGGGTTTGGAGAGCGACGGGAAGATCGGGGAGAGAAGGATGCGGTCGTGATGGCCGAGGGCGGCGCGAAGGGTGCCGAGATCGTGGCAGGCGCGGCTGGTGAGGGGCGGGGAGGAGCGGAAGGCACGGACAGGAATGTCCGTGCTCCTTCGGAAGTGCAGGCCGCCGACGGCGAAATCGGCCGCGAGCTCGTGGTGGGTGTGGAGGATGATTCGGGGGTGAAACTCGGCGGGGAGGGCGCGGAGCCAGGCGGCGAGGCGCGCGCGATCCCACTCTGGTTTACGCAGGTGGTAGTGGGCGAGGCCGAGCGCGAAGAGGCGCGGGAGCGCGGGGAGTTCGCGCTCGTCGTGATCCTCGGGCGAGATGAGCAGGAGCTTCATCCGCCCTGGGTGGCCTGGATGACGAGCACGCGGTCGCCCTCGACCAGAGCGCGCGCGGGCCACGCGGCACGGGGGACGATGGCGTCGTTCACGGCCAGGGCCACGCCGCGGCGGCCGGCGAGCCCGAGCTCGGCGACGAGGTCGGCGAGGGTGGCGGCGGCGGCGACCTCGCGTTCGGTATCGTTTACGTGGATACGCATTGGGGGCGGGGGGCGAAACGGCTCTGCCGTTCCGCTACGGGTGGAGATGGGACGGGCGAAACGGCGGGTGGGGATGGACGGGCGAAACGGCTCCGCCGTTCCGCTACGGGTGGGGGCGGAGGCGGGTTTATGACTTCGAGGCGTGGTAGAGTTCTCCGCCGGCGGAGCGGAACTCGGAGGCTTTTTCGGCGAGGCCGGCGGCGAGGGCGGCCTCGTCGTTGAGGCCCTTTTCGTCGGCGTAGCGACGGATGTCGTCGGTGATGCGCATGGAGCAGAACTGCGGCCCGCACATGGAGCAGAAGTGGGCGGTCTTGGCGCTCTCCTGCGGCAGGGTGGCGTCGTGGAATTCGCGGGCGCGCTCGGGGTCGAGGCCGAGGTTGAACTGGTCTTCCCAGCGGAACTCGAAGCGCGCCTTGGAGAGGGCGTTGTCGCGGTATTGGGCGGCGGGGTGACCCTTGGCGAGGTCGGCGGCGTGGGCGGCGATCTTGTAGGCGATGACGCCGGCGCGGACGTCGTCGCGGTCGGGCAGGCCGAGGTGCTCCTTGGGGGTGACGTAGCAGAGCATCGCGCAGCCGTGCCAGCCGATGTTGGCGGCGCCGATGGCGCTGGTGATGTGGTCGTAGCCGGGGGCGATGTCGGTGGTGAGCGGCCCGAGGGTGTAGAAGGGGGCCTCGTGGCACCACTCGAGTTGTTTCTCCATGTTCTCTGGGATGAGGTGGAGGGGCACGTGGCCGGGGCCCTCGCACATGACCTGCACGCCGCGTTCCCAGGCGCGCTTGGTGAGCTCGCCCTGGGTTTTCAACTCGCCGAACTGGGCCTCGTCGTTGGCGTCGGCGATGGAGCCGGGGCGGAGGCCGTCGCCGATGGAGAAGGACACGTCGTAGGCGGCCATGAGGTCGCAGATTTCGTCCCAGTGGGTGTGGAGAAAGTTCTCCTTGTGGTGGTGCAGGCACCACTTGGCCATGATGGAGCCGCCGCGGGAGACGATGCCGGTCATGCGGCGCGCGGTGAGCGGGATGTAGCGGAGGAGGACGCCGGCGTGGATGGTGAAATAGTCCACGCCCTGCTCGGCCTGCTCGACGAGGGTGTCGCGGAAGATTTCCCAGGTGAGGGCCTCGGGGCGGCCGCCGACTTTTTCGAGGGCCTGGTAGATGGGCACGGTGCCGACGGGGACGGGGCAGTTGCGCAGGATCCACTCGCGGGTCTGGTGGATGTTTTTCCCGGTCGAGAGATCCATGAGGGTGTCGCCGCCCCATTTGACGGACCAGCGCATCTTCTCGACCTCCTCGTCGATGGAGGAGGCGACGGCGGAGTTGCCGATGTTGGTGTTGATCTTCACCAGGAAGTTGCGGCCGATGATCATCGGCTCGAGCTCGGGGTGGTTGATGTTGGCCGGGATGATGGCGCGACCGCGGGCGATCTCGGAGCGGACAAACTCGGGGGTGATCTCGCGCGGGATGGCGGCGCCGAGGGGCGCGCCGGGGTGCTGGCGGAGGAGGGAATCGCGCGGGCCGTCGGCGCGCATTCTTTGTAGGCGGGCGTTTTCGCGGAGGGCGACGAACTCCATCTCTGGGGTGACGATGCCGGCGCGGGCGTAGGCGAGCTGGGTGGGGCGTTGGCCGGGCTTGGCGCGCAGCACGGGGCGGGCGGAGCGGTCGAAGTATTTGAGGGAGTTGCGGCGGCCCTCGGCCTCGGCCTGGGAGCGGTGTTTTTCGGAGAGATAACCGTCGTCGAGCGGCAATACGGCGCGGCCGGGGACCTCCTCGACGTCGCCGCGCTCGCGTATCCACGCGGCCCTTACGGGGGGCAGGCCGCGGGTGGCGTCGCGGTGGAAGGTCGGGTCGCCCCAGGCGCCGGAGGTGTCGTAAACGGTGACGGGTTCGTTGGGCGTCTCGGTGCCGTCGGGGCGGCGGGTGGGGGAGAGGAGGATCTCGCGGACGGGCACGCGCAGATCGGGGCGGGAGCCGGGGAGGTAGGCGCGGCGGGAACCGGGGAAAAGCGGGTGGGCGGTGTCGGCGCCGGAGGCGGCGGGCGAGGCGATGGAGTCGGGCGAGTCGGTGTGGGACATGGGAGGCGGCGGTGAGGTGGTCGCGGCGCCACGCCTCGGAGATCCCAGAGTTCCTTCGGAGGTTAACGCGCGGAAGCGCGTGCGCCCGGAGGTCGGCCGTTTTCCCTTCGGCGGTGCTAACCGCATCAGGTTCGAAGGCTATAGGGACGGATCGTGTCCCAGTCTCAGCCCGACGCCTCGGGTTCGCCCAAACTAAAATGTGGGCGACTGATGGACCGCGAGGGCGGTCCGCTTCAAGAAAAAACACGCGACCCGGGGCGCGTGTAGGGGAAAGTTCACTACTTCGGCTCGCGGGCGGGCTGTTTGGCCTGCGCGTGGAAAATGTCCTCAAGCTCGAGGCCGGTGAGGCGCTTGATGCCGCCGAGCAGGCGGAAGAGGGCGAACATCATCATGCCCATGGTGGGGATGCTGATGACGACGTAGCTCCACACGGTCATCTTGCCGACCTGTTGGTTAAACTCCTCGGTCATGGCCGGGGCGGTGATGAAGTGGCGGGCGAGGACGAAGTTGAGCACCGCGCTGAGGAAAAAGGCTCCGGTGACGAGCAGGGCGGCCTCGCCGAGGAGTTTTTCGAAACCGGGGCGCGCGTCGCGGGCGGCGAGGGCGGCGTCCACCTTGGGCACGTCGATGACCTGGTCGTTGTAGATAAATTCGCGGACGAGCGGGCGTTTCGATTTGGTCGAGAGCAGGACCATGAGGCCGATGACGGCGGGCACGGAGGCCTCCTTGATCGCGAACCAGATGCCGTCCACCTTGGCCAGGGCGAAGCCGCCGGTGAGCAGGGTGCTGGCGAAGCCGATGCCGGCGACGAAGTTGAACTTACGCCGGCGGACAAAATCCTGGACGCCGTAGCCGATGGGGAAGGCGAGCGCGATCACCAGCGCGAGCACCGGGCCGAGGCGTTCGGGGCCGCTGAGTTTGGAGAGGATCAGGGCCGGCGCGACGATGGTGCAGGCGATGTTGATGAAGAGGTTTTCGCGCTTGGGCCGGTCGGGTGCGTTCACAGGGGGTGGAGCGGAGACGTTTACCGCGATACTGTGAATCCCAAAGCCGCGCCTATTTCCGCCGTGCCCTCGGCGGCGGGCGTGCTAGTGCTGGCGGTCCCATGATTCTCCTCGGAGTAAACATCGACCACTGCGCCACCGTGCGGCAGGCGCGTTATCGCGGTTACGCCTCGACCGTCGGCGGTCCGGTGGAGCCGGATCCCGTTTTCCTGGCCACGCTGGCCGAGCGCGCGGGGGCGGACGGCATCACTATCCATCTGCGCGAGGACCGGCGCCACATCCAGGAGCGCGACGTGTGGCGGCTGCGCGAGGTGGCGCAGACGCGCATCAATCTGGAAATGGCCTGCACGCCGGCGATGACGGAGTTCGCGCTGAAGGTGCGGCCGGAGTCGGTGTGTCTGGTGCCGGAGAGCCGCGAGGAAATCTCCACCGAGGGCGGGCTCGATGTGGTGGGGCAACGCGAGCGCGTGCGGGCGGTGTGCGAGGCGATGCGCGAGGCCGGCATCCTCGTGAGTCTCTTCATCGACGCGGACGCGGCGCAGATCGACGCCTCGGCCGAGCTGCGCGCGCCCTGGGTGGAGCTGCACACGGGGGCCTGGGCCAACGCCTACCACACGCCGAAGCGGGCGGAGGAGTTTGCCCGTCTGGTCGCCGGCGCCGAGCGCGCGCACGCGGCGGGCCTGGTGGTCAACGCCGGGCACGGCATCAACTACGTCAACGTGGCCGAGGTGCGCACGGTGCCGCATCTGCACGAGATGAACATCGGCCACAGCATCATCAGCCGCGCGCTCACCACCGGCATCGAGGAGGCGGTCCGCGAAATGAAGGCGCGGATGAACCCCTGATTTTTAGGCCCACGGAACACACGGAAGAACACGGAAGGAAAACATCTCGGCAGCGGGCTTTGGGCCCCCGGCGTTTTTGGATGAATTCAGCGAAGCTATTGGTGGTTCGTTTTCCGTGTCTTTCCGTGTGTTCCGTGGGCCACTCTCTCCGATGATCTCCGGGCATGTGCTTGGTTTGGGCTGCGACCTTTGCGAGGTGGAGCGGCTGCGCGGGGTTTGGACCCGACAGGGGGAACGGTTCCTCGACTTCACCTACACGGCGGAGGAGCGCGCGTATTGCCTGCGCATGCGGGACCCGGCGCCGTTTTTGGCGGCGCGCTTCGCGGCGAAGGAGGCGGTGGCCAAGGCCTTCGGCACCGGCATCGGCGCCGAGCTCGGTTGGAAGTCCATCGCCGTCGCGCACGACGAGCACGGGGCGCCGCTGGTGCGGCTCGACGCCCAGGGCGCGGCCCTGCTCGCGGCGCGCGGCGCCACGGGCGTGATGCTCACGCTCAGCCACACCGACACGATGGCGATGGCGGTGGCGGCTTTGGTGAAATAGATCGGCCTTGGACGGAGGACGGACATTCCTGTCGGTTTGTTGATTCACATGGAATTGTCGGACCGTTGGACCGACGGACAGGAATGTCCGTCCTCCTTGTTCTTTGTCGTCCAACACACTAAGGGTCTCGGCGCCATGCAGGGGACTTTTCCGATTCTGAGTTGCGCGGAGGCGAAGGCCTTCGAGGCGGAGTTTTTTGGCGGTGACGAGGCGCGCGAGTGGGCCGCCATGCGCGCCGCCGGTCGCGGGGTGGGGCGCGGCATCGCGGAGGATTTTGCCGAGATCGGGCCCTGGCCGCGCGTGGCGCGCGTGCTCGTGCTGGCGGGCAAGGGGCACAACGCCGGCGACGCCCTGCTCGCCGCGGCCGAATTGTGTAACCGGTTTCCGGATACGCGCGTGGTGGTCGAGGTGGTTTTTGTTTTCGGGGAACGGGCGCTGCGGCCCCTGGCGCGACGGGCCTGGGAGGAACTGGCGACGGCGCTCGGACGGGCGGATGGGCGCGCGGCGGGGGCGGCGCGGGTGTTGCGGCGGCCGGAGGAGCTGGCCGCGTCCGTGTCCGCGGGTTCTGACGGGCGAGCGGGTTATGACGTGGTGATCGACGGCGTGTTCGGTTTTCAGTTTCGGGCGCCGCTGACCGCGCCGGCGTCGGAGTGGCTGGCGCGGGTGAACGCCCTGCCGGCGCGGCTGCGCGCGGCGGTGGATCTGCCGAGCGGGTTGGGGGAGGCGGGTGCTTTTCGCGCCGATTTCACCTACGCCACGGGCATCGTGAAGGCGCCGCTGCTCGATCTGGAAAACGCGGGGCGTTCACGCTTCATCGAGCTCGGGTTTCCGTTGCAGCGGGCGCGTGGCTCCGGCGGCGAGGGCGGTGGGCGTCGTGATCACGTGCTGGGTGACGCGTTGCTGGCGCCGTTGCGCGCGCTGCGGCCGGCGCGTTGTGACAAACGGGACTTCGGGCATGTGTTGGTCGTGGCCGGTTCGCGGCGTTTCGGCGGGGCGGCGATGATGGCGACGCTGGCCGCGCTGCGGGCCGGGGCCGGGCTGGTGACGGCGGCGGTGCCGGAGACGCTGGCGCCGGCCTTCGCGGCGGCGCTGCCGGAGGCGATGTGGTTGGCCCTGCCGGAGACGCCGGAGGGCGGGCTGGCGCTGGAGGGGCTGCATCTGGTGCGAGAGGCTTTTGAGCGGGCGCGGGCGGTGGTGCTCGGGCCGGGGCTGGGGCGCGAGCGGGAGACGCTGGCGCTCGCGGCCGAGATCGTGCGCGCCTCGCCGCATCCGCTGGTGATCGACGCCGACGCGCTCCAGCCGGAGATCGCGGGCGCGGGCGCGGCGCCGCGGGTGCTGACCCCGCACGCGGGCGAGTTTGCCCGGATTGAAAAACACCTGCCGCCCGGCGCGGTCGTGGTGCGGAAAGGGCCGATGACGCGCGTGTATCAAGTTTCGGTGACGGCGGCGGAGCGAGCGGCGGGAGGCGCTGACGAGGAGGCGGTCGAGGCGGGCGGATCCGTTTACCACAGTTTTTTCGGCGGGCCGGTTTTGGCGCGGGGCGGCAGCGGGGATCTGCTCGCCGGCATCACGGGCGCCCTGCTCGCGGCGGCGCCGGACGATCCACTGGCGGCGGCGGCGCGGGGCGTGGTGTGGCAGGGGCGGGCGGCGGACGAGCTGGCGCGGGCGCGCGGCGCGCGGGCGGTGCGCACGACCGAGCTGCTGGATTTTTTGGGCGCGGCCTTGAGGACGGCGGGGGAGTGAGGCGGGCGGGGGGCCGGGCCCGGATCGAAGGCGCGGTCGCCGGGATCCGCGCGGGCGCGGACCCGATGCCAAATGGGCTCAGAAATAACCGGCATGCGCGGTTGGTTGACCTGGGTGAAACGAGTTTTTTACATGCTTGGGTCGCAAGAGATACCCGGCCGCCGCACCCCTTGAATGGCGGGCCGAACGCGTCACCTCTCCCCCTCCGGCATGCTTTCCCAATTCCTCAAACGATCCTGGTTCGATGCGGACTGGAAGGTGCGGCAGAAGACCGCTCAGACGCACAAAGATCCGGCGCAGTTGCGGCGGCTGGCCTTGAGCGACGTCAGCGAGGAGGTGCGGGTGGCGGCGGTGGGGAATCTGGACGTGCCGGAAATCCTCGCGGAGGTGGTTCGGGTGAGCGAGTGCGAGCGCACGCGGCGGGAGGCGCTGGGGCGCATCAGGGATATGGAGGTGCGGCTGCGCCTGGTGTTGAGCCCCGGTTTGCCCGACGAGCTGCGGGCGTTGGCGCTGCATGGTCTGCCCTGCGACGTGCGCCTGACCGGTGCGTATCAGCCGGAGAGCGCGGACGCGTTTCGGCTGGTGCTGCTGAACGTGCTGCAGGGGCTGGAGGAGGATGTTTTTTGGACCAACGTGGCGCGGATGGACCCGAATCCGGCGGTGCGTCTGGCGGCGTGCAGTCGAATCCGGTGCGAGCGGACTTTGCTGAAACTTTATCGCACGGAGCAGAGCCCGGAGCTGCGGCACGTGTTGTCGGACGGGGTGAAGTCGCCGGAGATGATTTTCCAACTGCTGAAAATCGAGACGCGGGAGAGTCAGCGCATCTGGCTGGCGAGCCGGATCACGGACGAGGGCCTGCTCAAGCGCATCGTGATCGAGGAGGCCAATCCGCACGTGCGCCAGTCGGCCTTGTTGCGCATCCAGGGCGAGGCCTCGCTGGTCGAGATCGCCTGCGCGAACGTGCCGGCGCCGGTGGCCTCCGCCGCGTTGGCCCGGCTGCATGACGACGAGGCGCGGGCCCAGGTGGCGATGCGTTCGCCGCACGAGGAGGTGCGCGCGGAGGCCTTGCGCCCGATCCTGGACGAGGAGGTTTTGAGCCGGCTGGAGGAGGAGGCGGCGCATCCGGAGATTCGTTGGCTGGCGGGGCGGCGCAACGACTCGATGCCGATCAAGGCGCTGGGCGAGATCCAGCACGGGCCGACCCTGCTGCGCCTGATCGAGATGGAGCCGGAGCCGGAGGTGGCGACCTGGCTGGTGGGGCGGGTGGAAGACCAGGAGACGCTGCGGGTCATCGGCGGCTCGACCTTCCCCGGCGTGCTGGCGGCGCGTCGGCGGCTCGACGAGCGCAGCGGGCCGCTGGGCCTGCGCATGCTGAACGTGCCGGGGCGGCCCTACGCGATGAGCGTTTTTCCGGTCACGGTCGCGCAGTTGCGGGAGGCGCTGGGCGAGGAGGTGGCGGGCAAGGGTGCCGACGATCTGCCCGCCGTCGGCATGTCGCCCGAGGTGGCGCTGCGCTTCTGCGATTATCTGAACAAGATGGACGAGGGCGGCGGGTATCGGCTGCCCTCGCTCGAGGAGTGGCGTCACGCGGCGCTGACCGACGACGACAACTGGCTGGAGGCGGCGACCGGCGAGTTTTCGCAGGCGGATGTGTTGTTGGGGAAACAGCGGGTGGCCTACAACGTGAGGGCGCGCCGCTCGGCCCGGCTCGCGTGGCCGAACCCCTGGGGATTTCTCGACGCGGTCGGCAACGTGGCGGTGTGGGTGGATGACGCGGCCCGGCCCTGGCTGCATCTGGCGCCACGAGACCTGCTGGCGATGGACGGCGACCCGTCCAGCCCGTCGGATTTCGCGGTGGCGGCCGGGGCCTGCTGGGCGGACAGCCGGGTGCGCAAGGACCACCTGGCGCGTCTGGTGGCGCGGCCCGCGCTCCGGGCCTACGCGTCGGACAAGGTGGGCATCCGCGTGGTGCGCGACATCGACAATCTGCTGCCGACGACGACGCGATATAAGCTGGTCCTGCGGCCGGAGCTCGCGCCCGGCTACACGCCCCAGCTCGTGCAGGCGGCGTTGCTGCAACGCTCCGAGGAGGTGGCCGAGAAATACACGACGTGGCGGCGCGTGGCGCCGGCGGTGGTGTTGCAGGGCGGAAATTATCGCGAGGTGCGGAAACTCAAGAATCTGCTGGAGAACTGCGGCGCGTTCACGCGTATGGCGATGGGCGCGGCCTGAGGGGCACGGGGCGCGTGCCCCGGCGGGCGACAACTCGCGCGGGCGGGGTAACAGCAAGCGATGTCACGGCATGGGTAGGGCGGGACCGCCGGGCCCGCCGCGGCTGCCTGTGCGCTTCGTCACGCTCACGGCGCGCCCGGCGGTCGCGCCCTACCGACCTGAATTGCGGCGAGCTGACATCGCGTCCGGTTGCGACCTCTCGCGCGGGCGGGCGCACTCGGGGCTTTTCATCGGCGGGCAAAGCGCTCGGAGTGGCGCGATGGGTTCCGGGGAATTGACTCAAAACCAAGCTTTTCTGGTGCTGAACGCGCTGCCCGACATCGGGCCGATCACGACCAATCGGTTGCTGGCGGCCTTTGGCGACGATCCGCGTCGGCTTTTCGAGGCCTCGGCTCGCGAGCTCGAGGCGGTGAAGGGCGTGGGGCCGAAGATCAGCGGCAACCTGCGTGGCTGGCGCGCGCTGGTGGACCTGGAAAAGGAGGAGGAGCGGCTGGCGCGGGCGCAGGCGACTTTTGTCAGCGTGCGCGACGCGGGTTATCCGCCTCTGCTGCGCGAGCTGGCGGACGCGCCGCTCGGCCTGTATCGGCGCGGGGACTACACGTTTGACGCGCCCTGCGTCGCCATCGTCGGTTCGCGCCGGACGACGCTCTACGGTCAGGCGACGGCGAAGAAACTCGGGCGCGATCTGGCGAAGCTCGGCTTCTGCGTGGTGAGCGGGCTGGCGCGCGGCATCGACACCTGCGCGCACGAGGGGGCGCTGGAGGCGGGCGGGAGGACGGCGGCGGTTTTGGGCAACGGGATCGACATCGTGTATCCGCCGGAAAACCTGGGGCTCTATCGCCGCATCGAGGAAAACGGCGGCGCGATCCTGAGCGAGTTTCCCTTTGGTCGGCGGGCCGACAAGCAGTCCTTCGCGATGCGCAACCGCATCGTGGCCGGGATGTGTCGGGCGATCATCGTGGTGGAGAGCGACGTGAGCGGGGGCTCGATGATCACGGCGAAGTTCGCCGCCGAGCAGGGGCGTATGGTGTTCGCGGTGCCGGGCCGAATCGACCAGCCGAGCAGCGCGGGGTGTCACCAGTTGATCCGCGACGGCGCGACCTTGTTGACCTCGGTGGACGACGTGGTGAGCGAGCTCGACTACCTGCAGGGTTTTGGTCCGGCGGGAGTGGCGCCGATCCCGGAGCGGGCGGAGGAACTCGCCGGGCTCGTGGCGGCGGGGGAGGAGGCGGCGGAGCCGACGCCGCGCGCGAACAAGGCGACGTCGGGCGCGGAGGCGGTGGTCGCGGCGACGGCGAAGGTGCGGGCGCCGTCGCGGGCGGTGCAGTTGAGCGCGGACGAGACGCGGGTGCTGGGCTGTTTCGCGGGCGGCGGGATTTTAACACCGGACGCCTTGGTGGCGGCGAGCGGGCTGCCGAGCCAGGTCCTGTCGCCGACGCTGATGATGCTGGAGCTCAAGCGGCTGATCGCGCGACGGCTCGACGGAAGCTACGAGGCGCGCTGAGCGACGAGTTGGCCGGGGACGGCCAACACTACACAAGGGGGGCGCCTCGGCCGGTTGGAGGCGGATCACCAGACCATGTATTTCGAGTAGGTGGCGCGGTCGGCGTAGGTGATGTATTCGTTCCACTCGGACATGCCGAGGGGCTCGCCGCCGTCGGAGTCGGAGAGGGATTCGTCGTAGTGGAAGGCGGAGTTGCCGGTGACGGTGATGGAGTTGCCGACCATGGAGCCATAGACGTTGCCGGAGTTGCCGCCGCCATGCATGGAGATGTCGGCCTTGGGCGCATACACGACGGCGCTGAGAACGCCGTTGCCGTTGATGTCGATGGACTGGGCCGAGGTGGAGGATTGGGGGCGGGTGCCCCAGAGCATGAGGTCGGAGGGGGTGCCACCGTCGTTGGTGACGCCCTTGCCGGCGATTTTGACATCGGCTTCGACGAAGATCTCGGCCTTCGGGTTTTTGCCGGTGGAGGGAGCGTTGATGACGATGGAGCCCGTGCCGCCGACGCTGATGGCGGTGCCGGTGGTGGGGGTCATGCGGATGACGACGTCGTCCGCGATGGTGAGGGTGCCGCCCTGAAGGCTGATGCCGTCGATGTTGTAGTAGTATTTGCCGTCGGCGGCGGGGGTGTCGCCGAACGTCGTGGTCTTCTTGGTGGTCGTCGTGGTTTTGACGGTTTTGTAAACCCAGTCCCCTCGGATTTTTTCATAGGTCGTAAACGCCACGGACGACTCAGTTTTCTCTGTTTTATATGTGTCTGTGGTTTCGGTGGTTGAAGTCGCTGGGGTGATGACGGTGCCGATGGTGCCCGTCCCGCTGGTGCTGGTCTCTGTCTCGATATTCGAGTCGGTATCAACCGAGTCCGGGCGGGGGAGGGTGGTCGTGCCCGTGATGCCGTTGATGGTGTAGGCGCCGCTGCCGGTGTAGGTGGCGGGATGGCTGACGTCGTCGAAGTTGGCGGTGAAGTCGGTCATGACATGGCTGGGATCCACAGTGCCCAAGGGCGTGTCGAAAGACCCGACGGTGCCGTTGTTGACATCGAGTCCGGAGGCGTCGGACGTGCCCACCACGACGTAGCCCCAGATGTCGGCGTTGCCCACGTCCACCGATGCGACCTGCACGGAGGACGAGCCGGCGGTGCCGCGATCATATCTGTTGGTTGCGCCCGAACCCAGGGAGGCGTTGTAGGCGCCGAGGCGGGAATCGTAGCTGTCCACCGAGGCGTTGTTGCCGCTGAAACGGATCACGTCCTTGGCGACGAGTCCGGTGGAGAATCGGGAGCGTTTGGCGAGGCTGATGTTGATCCATTTTTCGATGGTGGGGCCGCTCTTGGGCGTGATGATGCTGCGGGCGATGACCGAGGGGGTGGCGCCGACGAGATTGGCGCTGCTGACATAGACGTTTACGGAGGCGGTGGCGCCGCCGGATACCGTGCCGAGGTTGAAGGTGCGGCGGACGGCGCCCGTATCCAGGATGGTCCAGCCGTTGTTGCTCCAGACGGAGGTGTCGCCGGCGAGGCGTTTGTTGACCGCCCACATGCCCTCCTCGAGGCCCGTCTCGGCGGCGTTCATGGCGGCGCCGGCGTAGAAGCTGCGGTAGGAGAGTCGGGAGGACTGGACGGCGAGATTAAGGAAGCTGCCGAGCGAGATGGCGATGACGGCGGCGAGGATGAGGGCGGTGATGAGCAGCGAGCCACGCCGGGCGGAACGGAGGGGGGATCGGGACGACACCGAATGGAAACGAGGGTGCATGGCGGAGGGGGCCGAGGGGGACGGCGGTCGGATTTGGGCGGGGGTGGCGGTGGGGCGGGGGGGCGCTGCGGGTCTCGGGTGCGGCGGCGTGGTCAGGACGTGACCTGTTTGTTGCGGAGCACGAAGCGCGCGGAGATCACCTTGTTGGTGGCGAGGGCGAGGTTCGATTGGGAGCGCTCGGACTCGAGGGAGATCTGGACCTGCTTGGTGGCGTCGTTGGTCGCGGAGGAGATGGAGGCGAGGGAAACGGAGGTGGTGTCGATGCTGTAGGCGTTGAAGGCGAAGCTGCGGATGCCGGTGATGAGCACGTCGCTGGATCCCTCGAAGGTTCGACTGAAGGTGCCGGTGCCGGAGTCGTAGCTGTAGGTCGCCGAGGTGGCGGTGCCGCCTTGCTCGATGGCGAGGGTGAGGGAGGTGGCGCTGTTCCATGTGACGCCGGAGGACATGCGCACATCCTGCGCGAAGGTCTCCATGGCGTTGCGGGCCTCGGTCTCCATGTCGGTGTAGTTCCGGATGCCGAGGCTGGCGCGGGTGAGGAAGATGAAGGAGGAGATGACGCCTCCGAGCACCACCGCGGAGAGCGCGGTGGCCACCATGATCTCGGTGAGGGTAAAGCCCGCGCGGCGGGGGCGGCGCGCGGGGCCGGGGGCGGGCGAGGCCGGCCGGGAGCGGGGCTCAGCTGCGACGGTCGGCTTTGGTGTAGTAGTAGTCATAAAGGCCGTTTTTCGCGTATTGGGTGGTGGAGGTCCGGGTGTGGCTCACGCCGTTGATGCCGGTCCAGGTGACGGTGACGGTGATGCTTTTCATTTCCCCGTCGCGGTTGGCCACGTCGCCGACCGTGCGTTTGACGGTGAATCGGTTGGCCAACTGAGTCGTGGTGGCGCCGGAGGGGAAGATCGACGTGAGGTCGATGGTGGCCTCGGCGGGGAGGGCCGAGATGGAGGGTTTGGTCGCGCCGGACGAGGTGGTCGAAGTGGTGCTCCAGGGCAGCAGGCGCAGGCGCTCCATCTCGCTCTGCATGATCTGGGCTGCGAGGGTGGTGCTGCGCGCGGTGTCGAGGGCGTTGTAGCCGCTCTGGATGACCGTGATGGCGGAGGTGATGCCGAAGAGCATCACGAAGGTCGCGACGATGACTTCGGCGATGGTGAAGCCGGCGACGCCGGAGCGGCGGCGGCGGGCGGGGGTGCCCCGGGGTGACGAGCCGGTGGCGGGGCGGCCGGGCGGAAGCGTCGTATTCATGCGCCCGATACTAGCGGGCGCGGGGAAAAGCGGTCAGGGCCGACGGGACCTTATTTCAGGCCTGCCGGTCAGGCCCGATCTTACCGGGGTGGCTGGGGATTCTTCTCCCCATGCGCCTGGACCCAGAGGGCGGCGGCCTGGGAGCGGCGCTTGATCTTCAGTTTGTCGAAGACGTTGACCAGGTAGTTCTTGACCGTGTTGTCGCTCAGGCCGAGCTGCAGGCCGATCTCCTTGTTGGTGCGGCCTTCGGCGACGAGGGCGAGCACGCGGCGTTCCTGGGCGGAGAGCAGGGAAAGGCCGTCCTGGGTGGGCCCGCCGCCCGGGCCGGTGCGACCGGCGCGGACCAGGTCGAGGACGCGTTCGACGAGGCCGGTGCCGAGGATGGATTCACCGCGGTAGAGGCTGACGACGGCCTCGATCAAACGTTCGGGGTCCACTTCCTTCATGAGGTAGCCGTGCGCGCCGGAGACGATGGCCTGGTGCACAAAATCGTCGTTGGCGAAGGAGGTGAGCATGAGGATGCGCGCGGCCGGATGCTCCTTGAGGATGCCCCGGCAGGCGGCGAAGCCGTCGCCGTCGGGCAGGCGGATGTCGAGGAGGACGACGTCGGGCTTGGTGTCGCGGGCGGCGGCGATGGCCTCCGCGACTCCGCCGGCCTCGGCGACCACCTTGAGCTCCGCCTGCGGATGGTGTCCCTCGAGCAGGCCGCGAACGCCGCGGCGGACGAGGACGCTGTCATCGACGAGGAGGAGGTGGATGGTGGGGACGGCGGCTTCGGTCAGGGACATGGGAGCGGGAAGGGGGATGTTTTTGGGAAGAGGGTCAGTGATTCAGCAGCAGGAGGCGCTCGGCTATGACGGCGGGGTCGTCCACCGTGCGCCAGTCGTCGGCACGGTAGGGAGCGTGGCGATACAAACGGCCCAGCGCGAGGTCGTAATGAAAGGCGGCATTGCCGGTGAAGGTGATCTCGCGGGCGACGATCGTGCCGGCGATGGAGCCGTTGCCGTTGACGGTGACGGCGGCCTCGGGGGCGTAGAGGACGCCGGCGAAGGAGCCGTTGCCGCGGACGTCCACCGTCTGGGGGCGGTCGGGGCCGGCGCCGCTCCAGAACTGGAAGGCGGCCGGCTGCGGGTTCGTGTTGGCCAGGCCCTTGCCGCCGATGACCACGTCGCCCTGCGCGTAGAGCGTGAGGCTGGAGCCGGGGGGGACGACCAGGGTGGCGTTGCCGCCGATGGAGAGGGCGTCGAGCGGATCGGTGAGGACGAGGGTGACGTCGCCGAGGATGGTGAGGGCCTCGGAACCCTTGAGGCGCAGCTCCGAGGCATGCCAGCGGGTGGACTGGCCGAGGGTGCCGAGCGCGGTGCCAAACTCGGTGACGAGCGAGCCGCCGGAGGGCGGGGCGACGAGGGGGAAGTCGGCGTGAAAGTTTTGGCTGAAGCGGTCGGGGTCTATCACGCCGTCCGCCACGCCGAAGGGGCCGATGAAGCCGCTGGTGCCGACCGCGGGCGTGAGGCCGGAGGTGAAAAAGTAGCCGTGGATGCGGGCCTGGTTGAGGGCGACGTTGGTGTTGTCCAGGGCTCCGGTCGCGATGCTGCCGACGTCCTCCGCGACGGCGGACGAGTAGGGGACGGCGGGAGTGGCGGAGTCCTGGTCCGGATCGGAGTCCCAACTGTCGAAGGTGGTGTTGCGGCCTTGGAAAACCAGTTTTTCGCGCGCCACCAAACCCACCGCGAAGAAGGAGCGGCGGCGCAGCGTGGTCTCGATCATTTGGGTGACGGGCGCGCCGCCGGGGCTGCTGACGGTGGCGAGGGCGACGAGCGTCGGGCGGCTGCCCTCGTCGGGCGCGACGGGGCTGGCGTAGAGCTTGATCTCGCCGGTGGTGGAGGCGGTGAGTTGGAAACCGTCGATGCGGCGCCATGCGGCGTCGCCGGAGGCGCTCCAGTCGCCCCAGGCGGCGGTGTCGCCGGCGAGGAGGCGGTTGTAGGTCCAGAGGCCCTCCTCCAACCCGGCTTCCGCGAGGTGGAAGGCGGCGCCGCGGTCGAAGGTGCGCTGGGCGAGGCGGGCGGTGCCGAGATTGAGGCTGAGGTAGCTACCGAGGACGAGGGCGATGAGGGCGGCGACGAGCAGGGCGACCACGAGCACGGAGCCCCGCCGTGCCGCGCGAGGCCGGGCGGCGGCGGGGAAGGGGGATAAACGTCTGCTCGGTGCGCGGGGCATGGCGGTTTACTGGCCGACGGTTTTGTTGCGCATCACGCAGCGGGCGGAGGTCGCGAGCTGGCTGGCGGCGGGGGCGCGGGCGTCGGGGCGGACGGCGCGGAGGCGGACCTCCAGCAGTTTGGTTTCGAGGTCGTTGGCGGCGGGCGGGGGCGTGTCGAGCTTGGGGCCGGGCAGGCGGTAGCGGGCGAAGGCGAAATCGGGCGCCACGCTGGCCACCAGGGTTCGCGGCGCCGAGTCGCCGACCTGGCGGGTGAAGCGGCCCGGGGCGGCGGGGTCCGCGGCCGGCTCGTAGGCGTAGGTGACGGCGGGGCCGCGGTCGGGGGGCTGGACGAGGGTGAGGCGCCGTTGATCGGTCCAGCGCACGTCGGTGGCGAGGCGCACGTCGCGGTTGAAGTATTCGAGCGCCACGCGGAGTTCGCCGTTCATCGACGCGTAGGCGGAGGCGTTGAGGCCGGTGCGGCCGATCAGGAGAAAGGTGCTCAGCACGCCGGCGAGCACGAGGGTCGAGAGGGAGGTGGCGACGATGACCTCGGCCAAGGTGAAACCGCCGCGCGAGGCCGGGGCCTTGGCGCGGGAGGTGCGACGGCGGGGGCCGCGCGGTTCAGCGTGTGGTGTAGAAGTAGTCATTGAGTCCGCTGCGGCTGTAGCGGGTGACGAGGCGCGCCTTGTGCGCGCGGCCATCGATGCCGCCCCAAAGGGCGGTGAGGGTGATTTCCTTCATCCCGTCGCGGATGTCGCGAATCTCGCGTTCGCAGGTGAAACGGGCGTAGTCGGTGCCCCCGGGCGTGGGCACTTCGACGCGGCCGGAGTCCTGGAGGTTTTGAAGCTGGTTCCAGTTGAGCAGTCGGAGCCGTTCCAGCTCGGTCTGCATGATCTGCGAGGCGGCGTCCAGTTGCCGGGCCTGGGCGATGGAGGAGAGGCTGCGTTGCAGGGTGACGAGGGCGCCGCTGATGCCGAGCACCAGCACGGTGGAGGCGACCATGACCTCGACCAGCGAGAAGGCCCGTCGTCGCGCCGAGGGACGGCCGTCCCCCTCCGCCCGGAAACGGGCGAAAAAAGATCGGCGGGGGCAAAACGGAACGGTCATCTCGGGACCGCAAGCTTCGCGGACAGGCCCGTCCGGGTCTAGCGGATGTAGTTGCTAAGCCGATACGTTCATTGACTAAGCCCGGACGGGCCTAGCCTGGGTGGGTGTTTCTTCCGGGGGCTTCTCCCCGGTGTCCGGTGGCAGGGGGATTTTAAACGAGAGGCGGGTGCCGGCGCCCGGCGCGGAGTGGAGCTCGGCCTCGGCGTCGTGGGCGGCGGCGCGGGCGAACAGGTTGTCGAGGCCGCGGCCGCGGCGGGCGGTGTCGGGGTCGAAGCCGGTGCCGTTGTCGTTGATCTCGAGAATCGCGAGGTCGGGAGCGGCGGGGGCGGTGGAAAGGCGGATCTGCACCGAGGTCGCCTGGCCGTGGCGGAGGGCGTTGCTGATGGCCTCGCGGAGGAGGAGCAGGATCTCGGTGCGCAGGGGCGCCGGGAAGCGGGCGGCGACGGCCTCGTCGAGCTCCAGCTCGGCGGTGGCGGCGCCGGAGGCGTTCATGGTGGCGAAGAGCCGGGAGACGTTGTGCGAGAAGGGCGCGTCGCGAAGGGTTTCGGGCTCGAGGCCGGTGATGAAGTCGCGCACGTCGCGGATGGTGTCGTTGAGCACCTCGGCGACCTGGGCGAGGTGGCGTTCGGTGGCGGAGGGATCGGTGGCCAGTTTTTTCCGGGCCGAGGCGAGGCCGAGTCCGGCGGCGTAGATGGACTGGATGACGCCGTCGTGCAGGTCGCGGCCGAGACGGGCTCGCTCCTCCAGGGTGCGTTGCAACTCGGCCTCGGCGTGGCGGCGCTCGGCGACCTCGCGGCTCAGTTGCTCCCGGTGTTCGAAGGAGGAGACGATCAGCCGGGCCACGCGGGTGAGCTCGGTGCGCGCGCGCAGGAGGGGCTGGATGGGCGCGGTGTCGTGCCGGGCCAGACTGTCGGTGATCCAGCCGAGCGGGCGCAGGACCCACTGATGCAAGCTGACGGCGAGCGAGCCGATGAGGCAGAGGCCGAAGAGCAGGAAAACGTGGGTTTGCAGGCGGTCGGTCTGGAGCCGGAAGGCGATGTCCGGGGCGGGCTTCAGGAGGCGCAGGGAAAGGATCGGCTCGCCGCTCCAGCCGTTGAGCGGGCGGAGCACGACGATGGGCGCGGGTTCCGTGCCCCCGCCCATGGTTTCCTGCAAGGCTTGGGCGATGCCGGCGGCCTGGGGCGGGGCGAGGGATGCGGTGCTGTCGGTCAGGTCGCCGAGGCGAACCAGGAAGGGCTCGTCCCAGATGCGGGCGGCGAACAGCCATGCGGCGGGCTCGGTGAGCAGGCGGACGGCGCGCACTTCCAGCAGACCGGCCGGGGAATCGAAAAAATACGAGCGGTGCATCGCGTCGGGCTGCGCCAGCTCGGCCCAACCGTCGGCGGGGACCGGCGGGGGCAGCGGCGAGAGGCCGGCGCGTCCGGCGGAGTGTCTCAAGTTTCCCCGCGCGTCGGTGAGCCAGACGGCGTCGATGCCGTAATTGGGCAGGAGCGGGTCGAGATTTTGGCGGGCCCAATACGGCTGGTCGGCGGGTCGGGCGGCGTGGGCGGCGAGTTGGGGCCACTCGGCGGCGTCGTCGGTGAAGCGGCGCAGCGAGGCGGTGCGGAGATCGAGCCAGTTGTCCAGCAAGGTCGCGTCGTCGCGCCGGGCGCCCGCGATCGCCTCGGCCAGTTGCCGCTGTTCGAGCGCGCGGAGCGCGAGCAGGCAAAAGACAAACACAAGCAGGAGCAGCCCGAGGAGGAGGGCGAGACGCAGTTTTATGCTCATGCGGGCGGGATGAAAAACCGAGGCGGATGACGGGAGCGGGGGTGGCGTTTGCCAACCTCAAAGCGGTCGGGTGGGTAAATGCGCCCTTGACTCCAGGGGGCGGGTTTGAGCTTTTGGCGGTTTTCTAAAAGCAAACCTTCATTCCCGAATCACCATGGCCAACACCAAATCCGCCATCAAGGCCGCCCGTAAGACCGTCCGCCAGACCGCGCGCAACAAGGCGACCAAGACCCGCCTGAAGACCCTTCACAAGAAGTTCCTCGCCGCTTCCAAGGGCGAGGACAAGGAGGCCGCCAAGGCCGCCGCCAGCGCCTACGCCTCCGCGATGGACAAGGCCACCAAGTCCGGCGTCGTCCACAAGAACGCCGCCTCCCGCGCCAAGGCCCACGTCTCCAAGGTCGTTTTCGCCAAGTAATCGGCGAAGCCGATCCCACCCGCCTTTCCAAGACCCCGCTTCGCCTTCGTCGGCGAGCGGGGTTTTTCGTGTCCGGCCGGGACGGGACGGCGATGACGTTGCGGGAGGGGGCGCGCGAGGCGCGATGTCGGTCGTGCGCGGCGGACCGGGCTTTGCCGTCGCCGCGCTTGTGCCCGGGCGTGTCGTGCGCTTGTGGTGTCGGCGATGTCCAACTCCTCCGCCCAAGTCCTGCTCGCGCCAAACGCGTCGGTGGCGTGGGAGCGGGCGGTGCGGCCCTGGCTGGAGCGGGGGCGGGGAACGCTCAGCCACCGGCTCGTGGTGGTGCCGACCCGCGGTCAGGCGCTGGGTTGGAAACAACTCTGCGTTCGCAGGGGCCTGCCCCTTCTCGGGGTGGAGTTTCTCACGCCGGGGCTTGCTCGCCGCAAATGGCTCTCGCAGGCGACGGGCAGTCGCCCGGTGCTGGGCAAGGAGTTTTTGCTGCTCGGGCTGCGCGGGCTGGTGGCGGAACGTCTGGAGGCGGCGGAGGCGCGCGTCGCGGCCGGCGCGCCGCCGGCGCCCGCGGAGAGCGTGGCGATCTGGCGCAGCTTGCGGAGCGACCCCGAGCGGGCCCTGCAGGCGCTGGATGATCTTTTGCAGGCGGGATTTTCGGTCGCGGATTTCCCCCATCGTGAGCTGGCCGAGCTGGGCGCGGACCTGCGCGCCTGGGTGGAGGGGCTGGGGCACGGCTTCGGTCCCGCGCAGGCGCAGGTCGCGGCCGGGGATCCGCTGCCGGCGGACACCGCGCCGCTGGCGGAGGACGTGCTCGTGGTGGGGCTGGGGCCGGAAAACGCGGGCGAGTTTTTCAACGTGGCCGCGCTGGTCCGGCGTTGCTCGCGGGCGACGGTCGTCCTGCCCGCGCCGGCCTTGCGGGGGGCGGCCGAGGCCGACGCCGAGGAGCGTCCCGACGAGGCGTGGGTGACGCGTTGGGAAACGTTTCTCGGCGCCACCGCCGAGCTCCTGAATGGGTCGCAGGCGGAAATGGAGGGCGAGGACGCGGCGGCGGAGGCGTCGTCGTCGGAGGGGCCGGACAACGACAGCGCGGCGGCGGCGCGGCGCGGGGAAATCGAGTGCCTGTTTGGCACGGACCGCATGGCCGAGGCGGAGCTGATCGTCGGCCGGGTCTGCGCCTGGCTGCGAGAGGATGCGGAGGCGCGGCGGGCGGGGGACGCCGGTCTCCGGGGCGAGCGCGGCGACATCGCGGTGGTGTTTCCCGGGCCGGGCGCGCTGCATCGTCTGGTGAGCGGGCGACTGCGGGAGCTGGGCGTGCCGCATCACGATCAGGTGGGGCGCGCGGCGGCTCCGCCGGTGGACACGCAGGTGCTGCGCGGCGTGGTGGATTTCTGGGCGCGCGGCTCGCGGCTCGACGAGGTGTTCGGGCTGCACGAGCGGCTGCGGGCCATGAACCTCGCGGAGCTCGAGGCGGAGGAGGCGGCTTTTCGCGCCCACGTGGAGGATCGCTTCCTGGAAACCTGCGACCACGCGCTGGCGAGCGCGGTGCCGGAACAGGACGGACAAGCGGCGAGCGCTGCGCGCGGCCGGGAGCGCCCGCGGTCCGGCGAGCGCAAGGGCGAGGCGGGCGCGACGGGCGATTCGGGTGACGCGGCCAGGGCGGGCGACGCGGATCGGGCGCGGGTGGATGCGGAGGACGGTCGGTCCGCGCGCGACGCGGGGCGGGAGGACTTGCGGCGGATGGCCGCCGTGCTCCTGCCGGCCTGGCCGGCGCGGGTGACCCTGGCGGAGGCGGCGTCGCGTCTGCGCGCGGTGGCGGAGGCGTGGGGCCTCGCGTTGCCGGAGGGTTTTGAGACGCTGCCCGCTTTCGCCGCGCGGGAGCCGCGACCGTGGCCGCGGGAGCTGGTGGCGGATCTGGTGCTGGCCTTTCTTCCCGAGACGGTGGACGCGCCGGAGCCGGCGGGGAAGGTGCGTGGTTTCGCGCCGCTGGTGTTGACCACGCGGCGGCGGGCGGAGGGCCTGCCGTGGGCGCGGATGATCCTGGCGCAGGCGAACGCCGGGGAATGGCCGCGTCGGCGGGAGCCCAATCCGTGGCTCGACGACGGCGCGCGGCGCTCGCTCAACCGCGGTGGACGCGGACTCGCGGCGCTGGTCACGAGCGAGGAGGCCTCCGGTCTGGAGCGGGCCGGCTACGACCGGCTGGCCGGCGACGCCGCGGTGGCCCTGGCCGTCTCGGCGGCGGCGCGGGACGAGGCCGATCCGGATCGCGAGCTGGCGCCGAACGGCTTTCTCGAACGTCTCCTGTGGCGGCGTGGCGAGCGCCGTCCGCGCGCGGCGCTCGCGCGGGCGGCGGTGCCGGCGCGCGGGCGGACGGGCGCGGAGCCGGCCGAGGGCGTGGCGCCGATGGATCCCCGGTGGCTGGATACGCGGCTGGGCCGGCGCGATCCGACGCGGCCCTTCGACGCCTGTTTTCTCTGTATCGATCTGATCGATACGAACGAGGCGCCGTTGCCGGAGCGGCTCTCGCCGAGCACGCTGGAAAAGGGCGTGGCCGATCCGGCGGTGCTCTGGTTCCGGGGCCTGCTCGGGCTGGATGCGGCGCGGCGCGGGCCGCTGGAGCGGGCCATGTCCCTGCGGCGCGGGCAGACGGCGCACCGTTTGCTCGCCGAGGCGGTGCGCCCGGAAGGCTGCCGTCAGGGCGAGTGGGGGCCGATGCGCGAGGAGGCCGACGCGCGGGCGCGGCTGGAGCGCGGGCTGGCGGCGGAGCGCGCGCGACGGTCGGCGGGCCAGTGGTATTGGGAGGCCGAGCACGGGCGATTGGAGGCGCTGTGTCGCGCTCTGCTGACGCGTTTTTACGCCAACGGAGAGGGGGACCAGGTGGTGGTGGAGGCGTGGTTGCCGGAGGCGGCGAAGTTGACGCTGCCGGGATGGGCGATCCCCCTGCACGGCCGTATCGACGTGGCGCGCGCCGACCGGCCGGGCTGGGCGGGGGCGCGGGTGCATCTTTACGATTACAAGTCCGGCGTGGCGGAGAAGGCGCTCGACGCGGCGCGGATGGCGGCGAAGGCGGAGTCGTTGCAACTGGCGCTGTATCTCGACGCCGTGCGTTCGCTGGGCGCGGCGGAGGCGAGGATCTGGAAACTCACCGCCGACGAGGCGACGTCCCTCGGCCTCGGCGAGCTCGACGCGGCGCTGGCCGATCTGCCCCGTCTGCTGCGGGCGATGCGGGTCGGGCGCTACGGCGCGCTGACGCCGGACCGGAATCCCTACGGCGGCAAATTGCCCTGGGTGTGGCCGCTGGCCTGCGTGCCGATCGCGGAGCGCGATCTGCGGGCGAAATACGCGCTCACGTTTCCCGAGGACTCGGGCGACGTGGGGGACGACGGGCATGCCGGGGACGAAGCGGGGACCGACGGGCCTGCGGCCGCTGCGGCCGGTGCGGTGGTCGCAGCCGGGGCGGCGAGGGAGGACGAGGAGGCGAATTCATGAAGACGGCTGGTTCATCCGCGGCGTCCGCCGCTTCTTCCGGCGCGGCGTCGGCCCCGGTGTCGGCTCCGGCGATGAAGGCGGCCCCGACGACGGAGGCCGAGGCGCCGCCCGTGCTGGATCATGGGGCGCGAGAGCGATTTCGCACCGAGTGGCGGCGCAATTTCGCCGTGTCGGCCAACGCGGGCTCGGGCAAAACGACCGCGATTTCGGAGCGCTTGGCGGCGATGGCGCTCGACCCGGAGGGCGTGACCGAGCTGCGACGGACGGCCGTGGTCACCTACACGCTGAAGGCGGCGGAGGAGATCGGCGAACGGGCGCGGGAGCGTCTGTTGCGGCGTCTGGTGGAGAGCTGGGCGGAGGATCTGGGGCCGCTGGAGCAACTTGAGCGGGCGTTTTTTGGGACCTTGCATTCGTTTTGTCTCAAGCTGGCGCGCGAGCACGGGCACGAGGCGGGGCTGGATCTGGCGCCGGAGGTGTTGGACGCGACGGGCGAGGAGGTTTGTTGGGAGGACTTTTTGGCGGGCGACGCGCTGACCCTGACGGTGTTGTCGCCCGAGTCGGCGCGGGCGCTTTTCCGGCTCGTGCGGCTGGACGAGGTGCTGAACAAGGCGCGCGAGCTGGAACCCTCGGAGGCGGCGACTTTGAAGGCTCGGGCGCCGCGAGGTCTGCCGCCGGCGCCGTCGGAGGCCGGCTTGGCGGAGATCCTGGCCTTGCCGGAGAAGGGGGCGCCGAGGAGCCGGGAAAATCTGCGGCGCAGCAAGGAGCTGGCCGAGGATTGGTGGCGTCGGGCGAGGGAGCCGGGCGGGCGGGATTTTTTGGGTTTGTTCAAACCGGTGGGCAGCGCGGCGGCCGCGGTCGAGGCGGCGCGGGCCTGGATGGCGCCGCTGGGGCGCTGGGCGGCGGAGGCGGCGGGCGCGGCGGCGGGCGAGATCGCTGAGCGTTACGCGGCTTGGCGGCGGGCGGCGGGCGTGCAGACCTTCGCGGACCAGGTGGCGGCGGCGCGGGAGTTGTTGCGTCATCCCCGGACTTTGAAGGCGGCGCGGGCGGCCGGCTGGCGGGTGATACTGGACGAGGCGCAGGACACGGACGAGGCGCAGTTTTCGGTGCTGGTCGAGCTGACCCGGCCGACCGGGGCGGAGCCGGGGAGCTGGCCGGGCGAAGGGGCGCCGCCCTTGCCGGGACGTTTTTGTATGGTGGGCGACGGGCAGCAGTCGATCTACAGTTCGCGCGCCTCGGTGCGGACTTTTTTGCGCCATCTGGACGCGTTCGACGGCGGGGCGGCCGGCGAGCGGTTGGAGTTTGCCGTCACCTTCCGGGCGCCCCACGCGGTGGTCGAGCTGCTCAACGCGACGATGCCGGCGGCGTTCGGGCCCGGTCGCCCGCACAATCTGGGGCTGCCGCCGGCGGAGGGGGCGGAGGCGCCCTTGTTGCAGGTGGGGTATCAACCGCTGGCGGCCGGGCCGGCCAACGTGGACGGGGCGGTGGCGCGCGTGCCGCTGGTTGGACGCGGAGGGGCCGGGCGTAGTGAACAGGTGAATACGTTTCGCGACGAGATGGCGCAGGTCGCGGCCTGGCTGTCGGCGCGCGGGCCGGAGGGGCTCGGGCTGGCGGGGTGGGGAGAGCTGTGTGTTTTGGTGGCGCGAAACAAGTGGATGGACGAAGCGGTCCTGGCCTTGGAGGCGGCGGGGCTGAAGGTGGCGCGACAGAGCAAACAGCAGCTCATGGGGGATCAGCCGGCCTACGCGTGGCTGGCGGGTTTGGTGGCGGTCTGTTGCGCGCCGGACGATGGTTACGAGTGGTTCGGGGTGTTGCGGGAGGTGTTTGGGTTGCCGGATTCGTTGCTCGCGCGTGAAAAGCTGCGGCGCGGACGTTTCGAGTGGGAGAATCCGGAGGTTCACGCGCCGGAGTTGGCGGCGGCGCTGGAGACTCTGCGGCCTTCGGTGCAGTCGGTGGACGACGAGGGCGGGCAGCTCGACGATTGGTGCGAGGCGCTGGTTCGGGCATGCGGGTTGGAGGCGAAGGCGGACGCGGTGGATGCGGGTGGCGCGACGCGGCGGGAGCTGGATCGTCTGCGGGCCGAGGCGCGTCTGCTCGCCGTCGAGGGCGTGACGCCGCGCGGCTGGGCGGAGCGTCTGGCGCGCGGGCGCGACGCCGGGCGGACCGAGAACCGCAGCGATCCGGACGCGATCACGGTGCAGACCTGTCATTCGGCGAAAGGTCTGGAGTGGAACGCGGTTTTGGTGCCGGGGCTGTGGCGGGAGATCGCTTTCGACAACGGCTCGGGTTTGCAGGTGATGCGCGGGCCGGACGGAGAGCCGCAGGTGTATCTCAAGGCGGAGGATGTGCCGGAGGAGACGAAGGAGTCGCGTCAACGGGAGCGGCGCCGGGAGCTGGTGCGTTTGCTCTACGTCACCCTCACGCGCCCGCGGCGATTGTTGTTGTTGCCCTGGGATCCGGCGGTGAGCGACGCGCACGAGCAGAGTTTTGCAGCGCTGTGGGGCGCCTGCCGGTCGCTGGGCGACTTACCGGAGCTGGAAGCGGCCGGGGTGGCGCCGCTTCGGCTCCGCGACCGTGCGGGCGCGGGGACGACCCCGGACGGGGCGCCGGTGAAGCCCGTGGCGGAGCGGGCGGACGGCGCCGAGCCCTTGGCTCCGGAGTGGCGGGTGGAGTGGGCGGAAGCGTGGCCCCGGCGGGTTTTGCCGCACCAGCTGGCCGAGCATGTCGCGGACGCGGCGCGTGTGGCGCGTCACGAAGCGAGTTCGGAGGCGGCCGCGCCGCGCGCGGGGGAGGATCCGGTGGCCTACGGGTTATGGTGGCATGAAACGATGGAGTTTCTGCCCTGGTTGTCCGACGACGAGACGGTGGCGCGGCATGTCGAGGCGCGGTTTGCCGCGGCCGACGGGATCGGGGCCGGGGAACGCGCGCGGGCCGAGTGGGAGGCGCTGCGGAGCGGGGACTTTTGGGCGGAGTTGCGGGCCGGGAGATGGCGCCGCCTGGCGGAACTGTCGGTGTTGGCGCCGCTCGACGGAGAGGGGGCGGACTGGATGGACGGGGTCATGGATCTCGTGCTTCACGATCCGGCCGCGCGGGAAGTGTGGGTTCTGGATTGGAAAACCAATCGGCGGCGCAAGGGGGAGTCGATTTCGGCCATGGAAGGTCGGTTGCTCGAGGAGTATGCGCCGCAACTCCTCGCCTACGGAAAGAGCCTTGCCGCAATGTTTCCCGGCTGCGAATTGCGTCGGATGCTCTACGCCACGGCGGGAGGATTTGCGGTCGCGGTCGGAGAAGCTCGGGGGAAATGACGTAGAGGCTTCGGAGGAATTGGGCTTTACAGCTCGTCCGCCAGAGTGTTTCACCGACTCTTTTCTCTGCAAAACACCTAACCAACGAGTCTCATGGGCAACCTCAAAAAGAAGCGCCGTCTCCAGATGAACAAGCACAAGCGCAAGAAGCGTTTGAAGGCTAATCGTCACAAGAAGCGCACTTGGCAGAAGTAAGGTCGGACGGGCGTTCGGGCCGTTCGTCCTGCTTCCGCGAAACCAATCAAAACCAAGCCACCGGTTCCCGAACCGGTGGCTTTTTACGTTTCCGGCAAGGGGCGGGAATGTAAAATGTCTTGTCAGGTTGGCGACCTTCGCGATGGTCCGGGGTTCCCCGAATGACGACCGTTTCCGCCCGATTTTTGGCATCACGTATCCGGTTTTGAACCATGCTGTTTTCCGCCAAGCCCAAAGGCTATGTTTGCGACCGAGGCGAGCAGAGCACATTGATCGCCCGGCTCTCGTCGTTGGCGGCGCCCTTGACCATCGAGGCCTTGGTCGAGTTCCCCACGGGGGACGAGGCCGCGTTCCAAGAGGCGATTGCGTCGATTCGTCCGTCGAAGGCCCCGGGGTTCCTGCGGACCTACTGCGGGGTGAGTCCGGAAAGTCGGTTTGTTCGCCGAGCCACCTTGGATTTGAAAAAGGCGAAGGAGGCGGAATACCTGTCGGAGGTGGTAAGTTCACAGTTCAGGATTGATGCGAGCCAGAGTGTCATCGCCGTGATCAACGCCTTCGATGGCGTGGAGTTCGATGCCACCAAGCCGACGGCTTCGAAAGAGGTGGTGTTTTGCGGCATGCCCTCCGCCGAGGCGGAGAAGATTCAGGCGGACCTGCTGGCCCAAGGTTTCTACCCGGAGCGATTGGAGTTGTCCTCGGTGGCCTCGTTGGGGGCGATTGTAGATTATCTGCGTTTCAGCGAATCCACGAAGCCCACCATCGTGCTGGAGTTGGGCGCTCAGAGCACGCAGTCCTTTATCGTCAGTGCCAAGGGATTGGAGGCTACGCGGCCGATCGCGGTTGGCTTGGAGGCGATGGTGCCTGTGGTGCAGAAGGAGTTGGGCTTGAAGGATGAGGAATCGGCCCGCAAGTTGTTTTTCTCCAATACGTTCGATTTCACGGGTATGGGCGCATCCCTGTGTAAGCGCCTGCTCAAGGAGCTTCAGTCGTCCATGGGTTTTTATGAAGTGCAGACGGGGCAGTCGATCGGTCAGCTGGTCTGCACTGTGCTGCCCGCGAAGCTGGCTTGGCTGGAGGCGGTGATCGCCAACCAGATAGGCGTGGGGGTGCTGGTTCCCGAGTTCCCGAGGTGGCTGGCGGCGAGGAACATAAAACTTGCCGATGATGTGCAGGCATCTGCGTGGGATGCGCGTAGGATGGCTCTGTTGGGCTTGGTGACGCAATTCCCGTTACAACCCTCCTCCGATGCGGTCGCTGCTTAAAAAAAAGGGAGACAAAGCGGTCCGCGCCGAGGCGCAGGCTTGGCACCCGGATTTTCGCGATCTCGCCCGCCTGCCGGACACCAAGACCGTCCGGACCAAGTTCTTCGTAAACGCGATCGCGATCGCGATCACGGCGGCATTGTCTTTGCATGTGGCGTTACGGGAATTCCGTTTGGCCAGTCTTCGGGGGGCTTTGGCCATAGTTGAGTCTAATATTGCGAACACCAAAGGGCCCAGCGACAAGGCGGTGGCCGCCTTTAAGAAGTATCAGGCGGAGGAGAAGGCGTTCAATGATGCTTATAATTTGGTCAAAAGCGCATTTAGTTTCCCGGATTTTTTGATGCGTCTGGGATCGCTTTTGCCGAACGGCGTTCGTATCAATCGGGTGGACTTTCGGGGAGGCGGAAATCCGCTCACGGTATCGGGCAGTATCAAAGGCGTGGACACCCTCGCCAATGACGTCGCATCGGCGTTTGTGCAGACTCTTCAATCCGACGAGGAGTTGAAAAAGACGTTCGCCACGGTGAACTTGACCAGCCTGGGACGCAATGCGGCCGAGGGAAACATGAGCTTCGAGCTTAACTTCGTTCCAAAAAAATGAGCATCGAGGGCAAGGATGTTGTTAACGCCTGCAAGAGGCATCCGATCCTGGCGGTCTGTGCCATTGTGTGTGCCGGCTTGGGGCTGGCCCTTTACTTTCGTGCCGGTGCTATCGGGGAGATTGAAGCGCTGCTGGATGAACGGTCCAAGCTTCAGCGCAAGCTGAGCGCCAACGTGAAGAATTCCGTGCAGATGGAGGCTCAGACGGAGGTGTTGCGCGATGTGAACCAGAAACTTCGCGCGGCGGCGCTAAAGGAGGGCGAGTTGGTGATGCATCAGCAATTTTTCCTGCAATTGGAGTCGGACGCCGGCGTAAAGCTGGTCGATACGCGGCTTTCGTCCATTCCGCCCTTGGCCAAGGGGGCGGCGCCGGGTGGTTACGTTCCCATGACATTTTCGCTAAGTGCGACAGGAACTTATCAAAATTTGTTGAAGCTTCTCAAAAACTTGGAGGGTGGGGGAAATATGGTGCGAATCAACAGTGCGTCGGCCGCCTTTTCGGAAAACCCGGAGGCGGAGCAGACGCTGGCCTTGTCGATGGATGTATTGGGCCTTCGGAAATGAACCGTCTACTTTTCGTTTTTTTCCTGTGGCTTCTGGTCTTTGGCTCGGTGCCGTTGCTTACAGCTCAGGGCGCGGACGTATCTTTGCCCGCGAACCGTGAAAAAGTGGTCTCTTTGGCCGAGGAATTTCTGAGGATGCGTTCCGCCCCGGCCCAGATTCCGGATCCCGCGCCAAATCCATTCGTTTGGCCTGTGGAGCCCGAGCCCGAGGGAGATGAATTGGCATCCACGACCGTGGAACTGCCAAAGCAGGTGACGATGAACTTGGAATTGCTCACCCGATTGGCGGCGAGGATCCCGGCCAGTGGCACGGTTATATTAGGGGGGCAGCCAATTCTGCTTCTGGGTCAAAAAAGACTCAAAGTAGGGGATGTCGTTACAATAAGCTTTGAGGGGGAAAACTACGAGTTATCCATCGAGGGGATTACCTCAACTTCGTTTACGGTGAGGCGAGGAACCCTCACCCATACCCGGCCCACTTTCCTGCCCGCTTCAAACGCACCCTCTTCTCGCCAATGAACACCCGTAACCGACGCGCTCTGGCACTGCTGGCTTTGCTTGCCTCCCGTTCCCTGCTGTCTGCCCAAGTCCCGGAACAGGCACCGGAAATCCCGGCAGCGGATGTCTCCGAATCCGTGGCCGTCGATGTGCCTCCAGCGGAAACAGTTTCGGATCCGGCTCCCGATCAGACCGACGCGTCCATGTTGCCCGCCCCCGTAAATGAATCTCCGGTAGAGCAGATGGCGGACCCGAGCAGTGCGGGCGCGGAGGTGCCGGCCACGGAACCTGTTGTTACTGAATCGGAAGCTCCCCTTCCTGTCGTGGTTTCAACGGCCTCCGCCAGCGAAACCAGCATTCTCAACGATGACGGTAAGGCGAAAGACACCCTTTCGGTCGATTTTCCCGACGAGGATATTCGTAACATCCTTCGCAACGTGGCCGACCTGTTTGAGCTGAACATCGTTATCCCCGACACGCTGCAGGGGCGGACATCCATCAAGTTGCGCGATGTGACTTGGCGTCAAATATTTAAGGTTATTCTTACTCCGGTGGGCTATACGTTCGTGGAGGATGACAACATAATCAAGATCGTCAGTATTGAGTCGCTGGCGCAGGAGCCGGTGACGACGGAGGTCTTTTTGATCAATTACGCCAAAGCCGAGGACATTTTGAAGTCTTTGGCCCCCCTGATCGACGCCGCCGCCGGCGGAAAAAGTGTGGTTGATGCGCGTAACAACGCTCTCGTGATCACCGAGCGGCCGTCCCAACTTTCCAAGATGCGTCCGATCATCGAGAAGCTGGATCGGGTAACCGCCCAGGTGATGATTGAGTCAAAGTTTATCGAGGTGTCCAATCGCGATCTTAAAAACATCGGCGTCAACTGGGCCTCGTTGCAGGGCTACGGAGTCGGGGTGGGGGAGATGGAGCGCTCGTATGAGGACGAGGATACAAAGGAGAGCGAGAACACGTCCAACAATGAGAGAACCGACACCACTTCGTCCAATCTCACCAACACCACAAGCATCGTTAATGGGGTTCCGACGGTTTCTTCTGTTAATACGAATCAGACCGGTTCCACGTCGTCTCTCGAGCAGCTGATGAACCTCACCAGCGGCAGCAACCTTACCAAGACGACCACGGCCGTCTTTTCCGCCGACGACTTTCGTGTGGTTTTGAGCGCGCTCCAAACGATGAACGACACCAAATTGGTGTCGAACCCGACGGTGGTCACCCTCAATAATACCGAGGCGGAGATTCTGGTGGGTGACAAGTATCCGATCGCGACGCCGGAGTTTAATCCGGAGTCCGGACAAATAACCTATGATGTGACGCCCCAGGACATCGGTGTTATTCTTAAGGTGACGCCACAGGTAAACGCCCAGGGATTCATCAAGCTGCAAGTTCAACCCGAGGTCAGCAGCCTCAACGGCACGGTTACGATTCCAGGCGGTGCCGAGTATCCGATCGTTGCGACGCGGACGGCCAAAACGCAGGTTTCGCTACGAGACGGCTATACGATGGGAATTGGCGGCTTGATGGAGCAATCCATAACCAAGGGCGAATCCAAGGTGCCCGTGTTGGGTGATATTCCCCTTCTGGGGCGCTTGTTCCGGTCGAACACCAAGGGTGACAACGCTCGCAACATGCTTATTTTTATCACGGCCCGTTCGATTAGTCCCGATGGAGCACCTCTTGAAGAGGTCTTCGATTCGCGCGTTATTCGTAAAATGAAGCTGGAACGGAGCGAATTGCCCGGGCAGCGGGATGGTTCCTCTCCGTTCGTGGAACCGGAATTGTCTGAGTCCGCCAAAGAGGGCGTGAGCTCCCGTTGAGCGGGCGGCCAAATCGTCGGTTTCGGTTCAATCTTTTTTACCATGGCACGCTTAAGCCGCGCTCGATTATTCTGGGTCACGGCCCTTTCCGGCATATTTTTCACGCAATTCGCCGATGCGGCGACCTTTGGCGCCGGAGGTTCGTCCGCTGCGGTTGTGGCGGACGGTGCATCGACGTTAAGCAGCTGGGGGGCTAATGAATCGGGCCAACTGGGCCATTCCGCCGGAACAAGTCCTGTCGCGAAGCCTTTGGGGGTGGCAGGTTCTTGGCAATCTGTGGCAGTGGGCAGCAACTTTACGCTGGCCATCGATACCTCCGGGCGTCTTTGGGCATGGGGGGCGAATGCGAATGGGCAGCTGGGAAATGGATCGACGACTTCGGCAGCTGTGCCGGTCGAGGTGACGCTTCCTCCGGGGGCGGTCGTGCGTTCCGTGGCGGCCGGAAGTGGATTTGCCTTCGCGGTAGCGGATGTCGCCGGAGATGCCGGGCGTCTCTATGTTTGGGGGACAAATAGCATCGGCCAGCTGGGTTTGGGTGATCAGGTAAACCGAACATTACCGGCGCTTCATTCGGGAACCCGGCGATACAAGGCGGTGGCTTCCACTTTCCTGTCAGGTTTCGCCATCGCCACCGATGGCACGCTCTGGGCGTGGGGAAGCAACTCCAACGGAGAGCTGGCTCGTTCCCCCTTCTCGACCTCCTATTCCTTGGTTCCGGTTCAAATTGGCGCTTCGGCGGCATGGGATGAGCTTGCGGCGGGCACCTTGCACGTTTTGGGTCGTCAGGGCACCGCGCTTTACGGCTGGGGGAGCAATGGCAACTCGCAGTTGGCCCAAGGTAGTTCGGTCGGGTTTGTTGCGACCCCCACTCGGATTTTGAGCACGCAGTCCATTTCGCGACTGGGGGCCGGCGACTACCATTCTTTCGCGATCACCGCGTCCGGGGCGCTTTATGCTTGGGGAATGAATGTCAACGGGCAGTTGGGCGGCCCGAACTCGGGCGTCGCCATCGGATACGCAAGCCCGACTTTGGTTCAGACCGCGTTGGCTCCTTGGGCCGAGGTTGACGGGGCGGCCAATTTTACTTTGGCCAAAACGGCCAATGGCCGTTATTACACCTTCGGGGCGAATAACTTAGGCCAACTGGGTGTAGGTTCGGTGGATGCCGGCGGTGGATTGAGTTTCAACTATCAGGCGGCGGAGCCCGATTTGAGCGGAGTCAATTTGGCCGCCAACGCGCCGGTGATTTCCGGCGGGGGCTCCGAGCTCGGAGTCAAATCGTCCATTGGCCCGGTAAGCGTCACGGTAACGAATTCGGGCGGCGTAGCCCTTTCTGAAAGCTTCACCGTTAGCCTCTATCTCTCGCGCGACTCCATTCTTGATCTAAACGATCTGCAGCTTGTCTCGCGCACCGAAAGCGGACCTTTGGCCGCGCAGGCGGTCCGCACGGTGCAATTTGACTCGGTGGCGGTCCCGGCTGTTTCCACGGGTTCGTGGTTTTTGCTTTCCCAGGTTAATCCTGTTTCGGTTGTCGATTCCTATGCTCCTGACAACGGTGCCGCACTGGCGGTAACGGTCAGGGGGCCTGATTTGACGGTGGACTCCTTGCAAACTCCGGCCACGCAGATTGCTGCGGGCGGAAATCTCGCGGCATCGTTCCGCCTTGCGAACGTGGGAACGGGAGCGGTGGGAACGGGCGAGACGGTGACGATCGAGGCGTTCCTGTCGCCGAGTGCGAACTTTGTGTCGGGAACGGCGATCCTTTTGGCGAGCCGCACGCACACCGGCGGGCTGGCCTCGGCCGGGTCGGTGACGATCCCGGCGAGCGGGACCTGGAGCCTGCCGGTGCCCTCGGCGCAGGCGGCGGGAACGTATTACCTGTTGGTGATGGCCAACCGCAACGCGGCGGTGGCGGAGGACGGAGCGACGACGAACCTTGTTTCGCGAGCGATCACGATCACCTCGTATGACCTTGCGGTGACGGCGCCGACGCTGCCCTCCGGGGTGGTGGCGACGAACCTGCCGATCCGCACGGTGCTGAGCACGGTGACGACGGTGTTCCAAAACGAGGGGACGTCGGCCTACGCCGGAAGCGGTGCGGTGGAGCTGCACCTGTCCAGCGACCAGACCTGGGACGCGGGCGACCGGTTGCTGGCGAGCACGGCGGCGCCGGCGGTGTCCGGAGCCAACGGCGGGACCAGCACCCGAATCATTACATGGAGCAACGTGGCGCTGCCCGATGTGGCTCCTGGTCCGTATTATCTGCTCGCGCGATTTAACGCGGCGGCCGGGGAAACCGACCAGAACCTGACGAACAACCAGGCGAGCGTGGCGGTGACCTTGAAGGGACCGGACCTGACCTTGGATCAATTGCAGATGCCGGCGACGCAGGTCGCCTCCGGGGCAAGCCTCGCGGTGAGCTCGGTGCGCTTGGCGAACGTGGGAACGGGAGCGGTGGCGAGCACGGAGACGGTGACGGTGGAGGCGTTCCTGTCGCCGACGGCGAACTACGTTTCGGGAACGGCGATCCTGTTGGGAAGCCGCACGCACACCGGAGGGCTGGCCTCGGCCGCGTCGGTGACGATCCCCGCGAGCGGGACGTGGAACCTGACGGTGCCGGCCGGGCAGGCGGCCGGGTCGTATCACCTCCTGCTTCTGGTCAACCGCAACGCGGCGGTGACGGAGGACGGGACGGCGACCAATCTCGTGTCGAGGGCGGTCACGATCACCACGTATGACCTGACGGTGACGGTGCCGACCCTGCCCTCGGGGGTGTCGGCGGACAACCTGGGCATCCGCTCGGTGCTGAGCGCGGTGAGCACGGTGGTGCAGAACATCGGAACGTCGGCCTACAGCGGAAGCGGCACGGTGGAGCTGCACCTGTCCACCGACCAGACCTGGGACGCGGGCGACCTGTTGCTCGCGAGCAAAGCCGCGCCGGCCCTGTCGGCGGCGAGCGGTTCGACCAACACGCAGACGGTGACCTGGACCAACGTGACGCTACCGCAGGTGGCGGCGGGGTCGTATCACCTCCTGGCGCGCTTCAAGCCCGCCAGCGGCGAGACGGACCAAAACCTGGCGAACAACCTGGCCGCCCTGGCTGTGACGATCAAGGGACCGGATTTGACGCTGGATCTGTTGGAGCTGCCCTCGACCCAAGTTGCGGCTGGCTCCAATTTGAACCTTGTTTCGTTCCGTTTGGCCAACGTTGGCGGCGGTGCGGTGCGGGCTACGGAGACGGTGACGATTGAGGCGTTCCTGTCGCCGACAGCGAACTTTGTGTCGGGAACGGCGATCTTGCTGGCGAGCCGCACGCTCACCGGAGGTTTGGCTGAAGCTTCGGAAACCACCATCGGTGCTTGGAATCTACCGATCTCCTCAGGCCAGGCCGCAGGTGCGTATTACCTGTTACTCTTTGTGAATCGGAGCGGTGCCGTGGCGGAGGCCGGTGTGACTACCAATGTGCTGTCGCAGGCGATCACGGTTACTTCCTATGATTTGGGGCTGACGCAGCCGACCTTGGGGGCCGGCATTTCCGCCAGCTCGCTCGGCGTCAACACGGTGCTGAGCTCGGTGAGCACAGTTTTCCAAAACGTTGGAAGTTCCGGCTACGCGGGAGGCGGAACGATCGGCCTGTATCTGTCCACCGACCCAACATGGGACTCGTCGGACCGTATCTTGTATGTCGGCGGCAGCCCCGCGATTGTGGCGGCACCCACTCTCACCGGTGTCAACGGCGGCGGCAGTTCCCGCGTGATTACGTGGAGCAACGTGACATTGCCGGATGTGACTCCTTCCGCTCCTGGCGCTTATCAACCGGAGGGCCTAGGCGGGACACCGCCGGCGTCGAGCGACTATTACCTCGTGGCGCGGTTCATCCCCGCAGCTGGCGATACCGACCGGAATGCGGCTAATGATCAGGCATCCTTGGCGGTGGCCTTGAATCCACCCAGCTTCTCCATCGACAGCTTCACCTTCCCGGGCAGCACGAGTGTCGAAAGCGGTGGTAGCTTCGGTAACGTCACCTATCGTTTGCGGAACTCCGGTTCGGGTGCGGTGGCGGCCAATCGCGAGGTGCAGATATCGGTCTATATCTCGGAGGATGGCAACCTCAACCCAGTGCAGGATGTCCTTCTGGACCGCTATTATTACACCGGATCGACACCTCTGCTGCCGGCCGGCTCCATCGCTCTGCCGCAGACAAATCGTGCGTTGGTGCTTCCGCAGGGACTGCCGAACGGTCGTTACTATCTCCTGTTCGTGGTAAACGAGAATGGCAACGTCCCCGGAGTTGTCGCCACCTACACCGCACAGCTGGTAAACGTAGGATCGTTGGACGTGAGCGTGGACGTCCCGACGCTGAGTTCCACGGGGTCGTTGGGTGTGAATACGACGATTTCGAGCATCACAGCCACCGTTAACAATAATGGCGGCTTCGCCGTTCCGGCCGGGATGGTCGTTAAGCTTCGTCTTTCCACCGACGAACAAATCGACGCGGGGGATGCGTTGCTTGCGACTAAGATGATCAACACATCAATCGCCGGAAGAGGCGAGCTTCCGGTCATTTTCTCCAATATCCAAGTTCCGGACTTGGGGGCGGGGGATTTTTGGATTCTAGCGGAGATTCTTCTGCCGGATGGCCTTCAGGATTTGGATTTTTCCAACAATGTATCGGCTCTAAAGGTTACCCTTGAGCGGCCGGACCTATCAATCGCTTCGGTGAACGGGATAGACGCGTTGGACTTGGATGTTGGTCCGAGCTCGTTGACCTCCGTCACCTTCGAGGTGACGAACGATTCGGTGGCATTGGTTCCGGCAGGGGCAAACGTGCCTTACCGGGTGTATCTGTCTTCTGATCCTGTTTTGACTGTCGGAGTTGATCCGGAGCTTGCCGTCGGTGTTATTTCGGCTCCGCTGAGCCCCAAAGACACGATCAGGGTGGGCCCCATCACCTTGAGTCCGCCGGCGAGCACCTTGGGCGGCACCTACCAAGTTTTCTTCGTCGTCAATACCAACCCTGACGGAACCGCCGGTCCGCTGAAGGAAAGCGATGCATCCAACAACACCTATCAGGCCGAGTTGCTCATCCAAAAGGCGACCGCTCCGGGCCGTGGCATGGACTTCCCCTCGCTTGAGATGGGGTCTTCGGTTCCATGGGTGACGGTCCCCGATTCGCGCTCTTTCAACGGTTTCGTCTATCAGAGCCCGACGCTTACGAGCGCCGGTCAGACTTCGATTCTGCGTTATTCGGTTTTGGGGCCGACCACGCTCAATGTGCCGTGGCTCCTGATCACCGATTCGACCGCTACCGTGCGCGACAGTTTGTCCTACCGCTTGGACGGGGGCGCGTGGCAAACCCTCTCCAGCGCCTATGTGCCCTCCTACCAGCCGCGCCAAATCAGCATCCCCGCACCCACGGCTGCGGGCACACCGACCATGGTTGAATGGCGATTCACCAGGGGTAACAGCGTGACCAACGGGTATGCGCGGGTGGATCTGGATGTGCCCGCTTTCTATGTCTATTCCGATGGGGAGGGCTCTTGGCTGACAACCCAGGATGCGGCCGGGATTGGCGGGGACGTGACCACCAACACGTCGCTCGCGCAGGGGCAGCAGGTTTCGCTGGAAACGATTCTTACGGGGCCGGGTATTGTAAAGTTCTGGTGGCGGACCGCTGCGGAAGAAACCGATGAACTGAGGCTCTTCCTGAATGGCGATCCCTATGATCTCCCGACCTACGATTTCGACGAGACGCCCGAGCCCGCCCGTATAAGCGGAGCGACTCCTTGGACCCAAGTTGCCGTTCTGCTTCGCCCCGGCCCGCAGACCCTGCGCTGGACCTACAGCCAAGGTTCGAACAATGCCGGCGCCCGTGCTTATATTGACGGCTTGCAGTTCCAAGCACCCATACCGTCCGCCTTGTCCCCGAACCGGCTGACGGATCCGGCTGACGATGACGAGTATCAGGGTATCCCGGAGGGCACCGTGGACTTTGTTATCGTCGAGGAAGGGACCAGCACGCCGGATAACGCCTCCTACCTCTTGGATGATGCGGATGGCACCAGCCGTCTGCCCATCCAAGTTACTATGCGGAATCAAGGGTATGCATACCTCTCCAACCCGATTTGGGATGCGACCAAGCTTCATGTCAGTCTGTCCTCCAACTCCGTTTTCGGTGACGGTAACGACGTGCTTCTCGGTGATTACGCGAAGCTGACATCCGTCATCGGCGAGGAAATGGTCACGTTTAGCGCCGAGATCAACCTGCCCTTTGACTTGGCTTCGGGGGACTATCGTGTGCGCGTCCGGTATATGGGCGCCGATGGTGTTCCCGAATTCACTCTGGCAAACAACACCTTCGATTTGGGCAGCATCACCATCCGACGTGCGCCCAATCTGGAAGTCGGCTGGTTGGGTGGTCCCGAGACGGACTATCCTTGGCGCCCGGAAGATTCCGTTCTCGTTGGTTACGTCGTGCAGAATACGGGATTGGGGGCGGTTCTATCCACCCAGCGCTTCCATGTGTCGGTGCGATTGGTCGCTTTTGATCCCGATCTGGCCAATCCCAGCTACACGCTGGTTAAAGACTATGGCGAAACGCCGTTCAATGTGTTCCTGCCGGAGCGAGGTGGGGAGTATCCCAATGGAGCCTCCATTCCCGTGAACGCATTCGTTGATCTGCCCACCATGAGGGATATGCTGGTCGCATTGGGCTCGATCCCTGCCGGCACCCCGGAGGACGCACAGGCGGTTTATGCCAGTAGAGGGGTGCTTCGGCGTTACAGCTACGCGTTCCAGTTTTTCGTCGATTCTCGAAATGCGATTCTGGAGTCCAGTGAGACCAATATTTTTACCGGCTCCGGAGCCACCCAGGCATTCTCGATCGTTTCCTTGGAAAACGAAGAAGGAGAACGTATCGCCACGGTGGGTGACTTCGTCGGCGACCCCGCGTTTGGCGACAGGTTTGTTGATGCGAACTTCCTGAATGGTGTCACCTTTGCGGATTCGCCTGATTTTCAGTTGTTTATCCAGGGATATGCGTTGGGTTTGATCTTTAACGGATCGAGTTTCGGACCGGAGGGAAGTCCGCAGTTGGCTTATGATCCGTATGCGCACAACGGACAGCCCTCCGTCGTCTTTCCTTCGGGTCTGACCCAAAAATACCTCAGCCTGACCTTCGCATTTAACGCTCTGGCGGAGGATCTGGAGATTGATGTTCAGGTAACCGACTCTTTGGTGGGACCGTGGGAGAATGTGCTGACCCTCACACCACCCTATGATCAACCTTCAGGGCCTTCGAGCCTCACAGGATATCTCGGGGTAAAGGATTCGCCCTATGTTCTCTCTCTTGATGGGAATTTCACGGCCGTGCAGCGTGTCTGGCGTCCACTGCTGGTTGTCAGAGATTTGGTGCCCTTGGCCAGCTCCCCGTCGCGGTTCATGCGCCTTCAGATTCGCCCGACGATTACGACTCCCCCGGTGGCGCCGAGTATTGTTCGTGCGGCGGCGTCCGGCGGCGCGAACCCATCGGTCTCGCTCAACTGGTCGCTGCCTTCAGCGCAGGCGCCCTCGGTGACTTACTTGATCGAGCGGAGCTTGTTTGCCGACGCAGGCTACTCGGCACTAGGAAGTGTTTCACGCGGTGAGCTCACTTTTGTGGACGCTTCAGTTCAGACGAATACCACCTATCACTATCGAATAAGAGCAATAAATGTTGCCGGATCGACGGTTTATGTTAACTCCAATGCGGTGACCGTTCCGGCCGGAGACTGAGGTGTCCCCCGAGTTTTGGGGGCGTGAAACTGCTGGCGGAGTTTATCTACGGCACCAATACCCCAGAACTTGCGGCGGAGAGGGGCATTTCAGCCGGGGCTTCTCACCACACCCCGCTCACAAAACCCTGCGCCGCCTTGATGGCGAAGACCGCCAGGTTCTTCGCCAGATGGGCGGCGAAGCAGGGGAGGAGGGAGCGGTGGGGGTTCCAAGTCGCGAAACGGCAGGTGTAGAACCACAAGGACGCCACAAAAACGGCTCCGAAGCTGAACCAGCCCTTCGCCGTAAAGGTGAAGCGGAAGCCGTCGTCGATCTCCCACAGGAAGGGGTGGATCGCTGCGAAGAGCAGCGAAGCGCCCAAGACGCCCCACCATAGCGCCCCCTTGCCCCGGTTTTCCACCACCACGTAACCGCGGAAAATGATCTCCTCGATGATCGCGGCGGCCAAGGTGTAGCATCCGAACAAGACCGTGATGCGCGATTGCTCGTCGGCCAGACCGAGCGCGAGCTCTCCCCACGTTTCTCCGGCGACGATCAGGAGCGCCCCCGCCGCCGCCAGCCAGATGGCGCGGGCGGGCGCGGGGGTCGCGCCCGGGAGCATCGGGCCCGGACCGGTGCCGGCCTGGGTGCCCGCGCGGTGGGCCAGCAGGTCCTGCCGCCAAAGCCAGGTCACATAGACGCCGACGCCGATCATGAGCAGGACGAACACGGGATTTTCGTTCATTGAGGGAGGGGGGAGCGGCGCGCAGCCCGCAGGGCGGAGGGCGGTGCTGTCAAAGGATTTTCGCTTCGCGGGGTTGCGTGGGCTTTGCCCGGGACTCTAGTCCTTTTGGCCTATCATGAGCGTTTCCACCCGCCCCACCTCCGTCGCCGCCCGGGACTTCACGACCGTCTTTTCCCGGGTGGCCCCGCACATGAGGGCGCTGGATTCGTTTCTTCGGGAGCAGCTAATGGAGTTTGAGCCCGAGATCCGCGAGATGGCGGATTACTGCATCGATACCAGCGGCAAACGTATCCGGCCGGCCCTGGTGTTTTTTAGCGGATGGAGCGCGGACGAGTCGGCGGCGCCTTCGTCGGATTTGGTCAAGGTGGCGGCGGTGGTCGAGTTGGTGCATCTGGCAACCTTGGTTCACGACGACATCATGGACGACGCCGACACCCGGCGCAGCCGGCCGGCGGCATCGCGCAAGTTCGGGCCGGCGGCGGCTGTTCTTCTTGGCGACGCTCTTTTCGCCCACGCGCTTTATCTGGCCGCGTCCTTCCCGACGACGGGGGTTTGCGAGGCGGTGAGCCAGTCCACCCGCAGGGTGTGCGCGGGCGAGATCGTGCAGACGATGCGCCGTCGCTCCGTGGCGATCACCCGCGACGATTATGATCGTGTGATCGATTTGAAAACCGCAGAGCTTTTCCGCGTGTCGTGCGAGCTGGGCGCCCGCTTGGGCGGCTATGGTGAAACGTTCGCGGCGGATGCCGCGAGCTTCGGGCGGAACCTTGGAATGGCCTATCAAATCTTCGACGATCTCGTGGATTTCTTCGGTCGCGAACAGCGCATCGGCAAAACCCTCGGCACCGATCTGGCCAGCGGCAAGCTGACCCTGCCTCTGCTGTTTTTGCGGGCGGATTTGCCCGACGATGAGCGCGTGCTTCTGGATCGGGAGATTCGGGGAGAGGCGGCTCCGCAGCTCGACAAACGTCTGGCGCAGATGCGCGCGCATGGGGTGTTTGATCGAGTGGTGGGCGAGGTGGAGCTGCACTTGGCGCAGGCGGATGCCGCGCTGGCGCCGCACATGGGCATCGCGCCCACCGCTCATCTGGGTTTATTGCCCGAGGTGCTGCGTCACCAAGTGGCGTCCCTGCGCGACTAATCTCGGCCGCCCAATCCCCGATCCATGCCCTCGCTCCAGATTCGTTCGCTTGCCGCCGACGAGGTTTCGCTGCCACTCGCCTGGGCCGCGGCCGAGGGTTGGAACCCGGGCTTGCAGGACGCGGTGGCGTTTCACGCGGCCGATCCCGACGGCTTTCTGGTGGGGGAGGTGGATGGTCGTCCGGTGGGCGTGATCTCGGCGGTGCGAGCGGGTGACGGATTCGGGTTTCTTGGCCTCTACATCGTGGCGCCGGAGTTTCGCGGGCGCGGCCATGGCATGGCGATGTGGCGCGCCGCGATGAGCCGGTTGGCGGGCCGATGTGTCGGTCTGGACGGGGTGGTGGCGCAGCAGGCCAACTATGCGAAATCCGGCTTCGTGCTCGCGCATCGCAATCTTCGCCAAGGCGGCGTCGCCCCCGCCGGTAAGCCCGCGAGTTGCTCGTCGGGAGGCGTGGCCGCCGGATTGGTTTCCGCGAGCGAGGTGGATTTTGCCGCGCTGGTGGCGTATGACGCCGGGCACTACGGCGCGCGCCGTCCGGAGTTCCTACGGGCTTGGCTGTCGATGGAGGACGCGCGCGCCTTGGCGCGGGTCGAGGGCGGCGTGATTCGCGGTTTTGGTGTGGCGCGTCCCTGTGGCACCGGCGTGAAGATCGGGCCGCTGTTTTCCGAGGACGAGGCGGGGGCAGAGACCTTGTTCAACGCGCTCGCCGATCTGCGTCCGGGCGAGCCCCTGTTTCTCGACACGCCCGAGCCCAATCCGGCCGCCCTGGCCTTGGCGCGCCGGCATGGGTTGGCCCCGGTTTTTGAAACCGCGCGCATGTATCGTGGCCCGGCGCCGGCGCTGCTTTTGGACAAGATCTACGGTATCACCACCTTTGAGCTTGGTTGAGTCGCGTGTGTTTCGATCCCGTTTGGCGCCAGCATTGCCGAACGGTTCAGAAACTCTTCCAGCTGAAACTCGGTGAGCGAGCGCAGCAGTCGGGTCGCGTGCGGGAACGCATGGTGCGCGGTGGAGGGATTGGGCACCACGATGACACGCAGGCCCGCCGCCGCGGCCGCCTCGTGCCCGGGCACCGAATCTTCGAAGGCCAACGCCTCGTCGGCCTGCAAACCCAAGGCGGCCAGCGCCGCCTGATAGACGTCCGGCGCGGGTTTGCCGCGCGGAACATCTTCGCGGCAGACGATCGCGTCGAAATGACGCCGCAGACCGCGTGTCTCCAGATGGCCCTCAACGTGCCGGTGCGAGGAATTCGAGGCCACGGCGAGATGGAGGCCGGCGGCTCGCGCCGCCTCGAGCAGCGCCACCGCGCCCTCGCGGGGAGGCTCCTCGCGACAGCGGCGGCGTGCGAGCTCTTGAAAACGTGATTCGAGCCGCCCGCGGTCGCGGAGCGGTGGATAGGCGACCCAGATGTCGGCGGCGACATCCACGTGCCCCACCAGGGCGTGGAGCACGCCGCAGTTTGGCACCAGGTCGTCCTCGGCGTGGATGCTCTCCCATGCGGAGATGATGGCGGACTCGGTGTCCACCAGGAGGCCGTCGAAATCGAAAATCAGTCCGCGTAGTCGCATGCCGTCCAAGCTTGGCCGGTCGCCGCGTCCGGCAAGCCCGACCAGTCCATTTTGGGGCCGCCTGCGCGCGCATCGCACATACCAAGCTCGACCCCGGGGCGCCCATCCCTAGCCGTCGTGCATGGTTTTTTCGTTTTCATCCGCCGGAGCTCGCGCCGTGCGAATGCTCGCCTTCCCCTTCGCCATGTTCGTCCCCGTCTCCGCCGTCGTCGTTTCTGCCCAGCCTCACCTGTCCGCTTCGGCGGCCGAGTCCGCCTCCCCGGGTGCGGGGGCGCGACCCGACCTGAAACCGACGACCCGGGACCGCGCCGCCATCCCGGACGAGTTCAAATGGGACTTCGCCCCCATCTATCCCTCCTGGGAGGCGTGGGAGACGGCGCTGGCCGAGATGAACTCGAAGATGGACGCCTTCGCCGCGCTCAAGGGCACGCTGGCCTCCGGTCCCGACGCCCTCCTCCGCGCCTACCGGCTCTTCGACGAGATCGGCATCCTCCAGTATCGGGTTTATCGATACACACAGCTGCGTCGCGACACCGACACCCGCGACCAGGAGGTCGCCGCCCGGCTCCAGCGCGTGCAGGCGGCCTTCGCCCGCTTCGGCACCGCCGTCTCGTGGTTTACCCCGGAGCTGCTCACCGTGCCGGAGACCTCCATGCGCGCCTGGATCGACGCCACGCCCGACCTCGCGATCTACCGCTTTCCCATCCTCGACGCCTATCGCCAACAGAAGCACGTGCTCGACGAGAAAGGCGAAAAACTCCTCTCCTTCGCGTCGCGCTTCAACGAAACGCCGCGCTCCGTCTATACCGAGCTGAGCACCTCGGACATCAAGTTCCCCGCGATCACGCTCTCCGACGGACGCGAGCTCACGCTCACTCCCGGCGCCTATCAGCATCTGCTCGCCACCCATCCCGTGCAGGCGGACCGCGCGCGCGCCTTCGATGCCTACCTCGGAACCTACGAGGCGACGAAAAACACCTACGCCGCCATCTACCGCGGGGTGTTGGAGCGGGGCTGGTTTCTCGCCCAGGCCCGGGGTTACGCGACCACCCTGCATCGCGCGCTCGACGGCAACGCCATCCCCACCGAGGTCTATACGAATCTCGTCGATACCGTGCGCGCCGGCACCGAGCCGCTTCGCCGTTACTTCCGGTTGCGGAAAAAGCTGCTCGGGCTCGAAACCTATCACCTCTACGACGGGCAGGTGCCGTTGGTGAAGGACGACTCGGTGTGGCCTTATCGGCCGGCGCGCGAGCTCGTGCTCGCCTCGGTCGCGCCGCTGGGCGCCGACTACCAGGCCAAGATGCGCGAGCTGCTCGAGGGCGGGCGTCTCGATGTTTATGAAAACGAGGGCAAGCGCTCCGGCGCCTACTCGGCCGGCGTGTATGGCGTGGGGCCCTACGTGCTGATGAACTACAACGACACCCAGGACGCGCTCTTCACCTTCGCGCACGAGATGGGGCACGCCATGCACACGCGCCTGGCGGAGGAGTCGCAACCCTTCGTGACCAGCGACTACACCATCTTCGTGGCCGAGGTCGCCTCCACGGTGAACGAGCGCCTCATGCTGGAGCGTCTGCTCGCCACCACCGACGATCCGCGACGCCGCTTTCTCCTGCTCCAGCATGCGGTCGATTCCATTGTCGGCACCTTCTACACGCAGGTGATGTTCGCCGATTTCGAGCGGCAGGCCCACGTCCGCACCGAGGCGGGCGAGCCGGTGACGGCCGACGTGCTGGGCGAGATCTACGGGGGCCTGCTCGAGGCCTATTACGGCGACGCGGTCGCGATCGATCCGAAGTATCGGCTAACGTGGACGCGCATCCCGCATTTCTACAATTCGCCGTATTACGTTTATCAATACGCGACCTGCTTCGCGTCGTCGGCCCAGCTCTACCACGACATGTTCCTGGGGCCGGAGGCGGGGCGGGCGGCGGCGGTGGAGCGTTACCTCACCCTGCTGCGCAGCGGTGGAAACGACCACCCGATGGAGCAGCTGCGAAAGGCCGGCGTCGATCTCGCCCGCCCCGAGGCGGTGCGCGCGGTGGTGGCGGAGATGGATCAGCTGGTGGCGCGGCTCGAGGCCGAGGCGGCACGACTGCCGGCGGAGTAGGGCGAAGCTCCGTGTCGGAGCTCCGCGCGCTCCGGGACGAAAGACAGGTCCGGGAGCCTTGGAATTGGGGGAAACAAAAGGTTCTTCGCTATTTTCAGTGGGTGGAAGTGGACGTGGCGGAATGGCGGAGCCAAAAGCTGAGGTAGTCCGAGCAAGGATTTTT
>CBINNW010000028.1:0-48952 GCA_966252115.1 uncultured Akkermansia sp. | reverse complement strand
CTCCGACCTCGCACTTCAGCTTATGTTTCATTATTTATCGGGCACTACACTACGGTGGACCGGCCTTTCTGTTCCGCTGTCGCCCGGCACCACCTATTCCTATGCCTTTGGCAAAGCCAGTTCGACGAGCAGTTACCAGCCGATGGCCGTGGCGACCAACCAATACGCCAGCGGGGAAATCGCTCAGATCAAGCCGAACACCGGCACTGTTACCTACGGCAGCACCCGCACGTTTGACGCGGTGTTTGATATAGGTCTGTCGCTGGCCACCACGCCGGTCATCAGCACAATCAAGGTCTCGCCCACGGCCACCCTGCCGGCCGGCGTGCAAACGACATTTACCGCGACTTTCTCGGGTGCGTTGCCGATGACCTATCAGTGGCAATTCGATAACGGCGGCGGCTTTGTCAATTTGTCCGGCGCCACCTCAAGCACGCTTTCGTTCACCACCACCGCGGCCAACACCGGTTCCTATCGCCTGGTGCTGACCAACAGCTACGGCACCACGACGAGTGCCCCGGTGGCCCTCGCGGTGTCGGCCAGAGTCAGCAACATCCCGGCCTCCATGCCTTTGCCTCAACCGACTTACGGGTTCAACATCGGCAACAAACTGGAGTTGAACTGGGGGGCACCCAACCCAGCGGTGCTCTACAATGCAGCCTACAACGGTTTCAACGCCGTGCGCGTCCCGTGCGCCTGGAGCAAAAATTCCACCACCACCGTCGTCGATGGCGTAACCCGGTATCTGATCAATCCCGGCTACATGGCGCAGGTCAAACAGACGGTGGATGCGGCGATCGATGCGGGCCTCTATGTGGTGATCAATTGTCACGCGGATGATAACTGGTTGGAAAAAAATGTGACGACTACGATTGATCTGATCGTTGACGCGAAGATGAAGGATTTTTGGACGCAGATCGCCACGACCTTTGCCGGTTACGACAACCATCTGCTCTTCGCTGGCGCGAATGAACCGGACATCCACAGCCAGGATGCGATGAAGGTTTTGGTGTATTACTACCAAACCTTCGTTAACGCCGTGCGCGCTGTGGGCGGCAACAACACCAACCGCTGGCTGGTGTTGTCGAGCGTATCGGAGCCGACGTGGATGAACGCCCTGCCAACGGACACGGTTCCAAACCGCCTGATGGTGGAATACCATAATTACACGCCGTCCTTGTTCACGATCATTCATAACGATCAGTCCTGGGGCACGGCGATCTACTTCTGGGGACAGGCTTACCACTACTCCGGAAACCCATCGCGCAATGCCGGCTGGGGAAGGGAAAATGAGATCGATGCGTGGCATCAATTGTTGGCCGACTTGTATGTGAGCAAAGGCATTCCGGTCATGATCGGCGAATTTGGCGCGGGCCCGTCGGGACTGACCGATCCCACGCAGAAAGCCTACAACGAGGCTTCCGTGCTTTATTGGGACAAATATAGCGCGGAATCCGCCCGCGCTCACGGATTGAGTCCGTTTTACTGGAGCACGGGTAATGACCCCTTCGACTATGACACCGGCGCGCTAAAGAAAACCGGACCCATGATTGCCGTGACTGGCGGGGCGGCGCCTCCGCCTCCGAACGGGGCTCCTTACGCCGCGTCGGGGCTCACCGCTACCGGCGGCGCCGGTCAGGTCACCTTGTCGTGGACGGCAGGCAGCGGAGCGACCAGCTACAATCTCTACCGCGGCACGACGAGCGGCGGCGGGAGCCAGCTCGCCCCGGTTGTCACCGGCATCACCGGCACGTCTTATACGAATACCGGCCTCGCCAGCGGAACGACCTATTACTATCAGGTTGTCGCGGTCAACGCCTCCGGCACATCAGGCTTCACGCCCGAAGCCAAAGCCACGACCACCGGCGCGGCCGCCACCGACTCGGCGCAATACAACTTCGAGTCCTCGACGCAAAGTTGGTCGGGCGGCGGGGGCATCATTTCCGGCGTCGCGACTTCGACCGCGCAAAAGTATGCCGGCAATCAATCGCTGGCCGTGAACTTCAATGGCGCGGCGGGCGCCACTTCCTCGGTATCCGTGGGCAACATCGCCGCAATCCAAGGCAGGACGATTACCTTCCGCGTCTGGATTCCGGCCGGCAGCGCGGTCACCGTGCTCCAGCCTTACCTGATGGACAATAACTGGAACTGGTCCAGCGGGTGGTTTCAGGGTCTGACGGTGGGCGCGTGGAACACGATCACCCTGCCCGTGCCGGCAACCGCCACCTTGCCGCTACAGGCTCTCGGCATCCAGTTCACCACGAACGCGGCCTGGACCGGCACCTGTTACGTGGATTCCGTCTCATGGCCTGTGGGCGGTCCGGATTTCACGCTGGCGGCGAGTCCCGCCAGCCTGACCGTGAACGGCGGGACCAGCGGCACGAGCACCGTCACCGTGACCGCGGTCAACAATCTGAACGCCGCCTACACGCTCAGCGCGGCCAATCTGCCGAGCGGCGTCACGGCCACGTTTGCGCCAAATCCGATCATCGGCGGATCGAGCGTGCTGACGCTCACGGCATCCAACTCCGTGACCCCCGGCACATCGAATGTCCAGGTCATCGCCACCGCCGGCCTGATCAGCCACTCGATGACCATCCCCCTCACGCTGACTGTCACCCCGCCCGCCGCGCCCACCGGGCTGAGCGCCGCGATGGCATCGTCCAGCCAGATCAACCTGTCTTGGACGGCCGCCAGCAACGCGACGAGCTACAACGTGAAGCGCTCCACCACGGGCGGCGGGCCCTACACGACGGTGCAAACCGGCGTGACCGGCACGAGTTTCAACAACACCGGCTTGAACGCGGGGACCTACTACTACGTGGTGAGCGCGGTGAACGCCGGCGGCGAAAGCGCCAACTCCGGGCAGGCCTCGGCGACGCTCCCCAACCTCGGTCCGCTTCCCTCGGGATGGTCGGGTGGCGACGTCGGTTCCGTGGGGGCGGCGGGTTTCAATGGCCAGACGAACGGCGTTTACACCGTCGTTGGTTCCGGCGCCGACATCTGGGGCACGACCGATGAGTTTCATTTCGTCCGCCAGCAGATCACCGGCGACTGCGACATCCGCGCCCGCGTGGTCTCGCTCGACAACACCAATGGTGCCGCGAAGGCGGGCGTGATGATCCGCGAATCGCTCAACGGCAACTCCACCCATGCGCTGGTCAACGTGACGCCCTCCGCGGGCGTCGAGTTCATCCGCCGCACGACGACGGGCGGCGGCAGCACGGCCACCGGCAACTCCGGCATCACCGCCCCGCATTGGGTGCGCCTCGTGCGCAGCGGCAACACGTTCACCGCCTATCGCTCCGCCGACGGATCGACCTGGACCACCATCGGCTCCGACACCATCGCCATGAGCGCCACCGTTTACGTGGGCCTTGCGGTCACCAGCCACAACGACGGCGTGCTCGCGACGGCGACCATCGACAACGTCTCGCTCACTGCCCTGCCCAGCCCGTGGCAGTCGGCCGACATCGGCGCGGTGGGGGCCACCGGCTCCGTCACCCAGACCAACGGCACCTTCACCGTGACCGGCTCGGGCGCCGACATCTGGAACAACGCCGACGAGTTTCGCTACGTCTATCAGACCGCCAGCGGCGACTGCACGATGGTGGCCCGCGTGGCCTCGATCGCCAACCCCCATGTCGCGGCCAAGGCCGGCGTGATGATCCGCGAGTCGCTCAACGCGAACTCCATCCATGCCATGGTGAACCTGACGCCCTCCGTCGGCGCCGAGTTCATCCGCCGCACCGCGACGGGCGGCTCGCGCTCCGCCACCGGCAACAGCGGCGTCACCGCGCCCTACTGGGTGCGCCTCGTGCGCAGCGGCAGCACGTTCACCGCCTACCGCTCCACGGACGGCACGAACTGGACCACCATCGGCTCCCAGACGATCACGATGAGCACCACCGTCTACATCGGCCTGGCCGTGACCAGCCACAATAACGGCACGCTGTGCATGGCGACGCTCGACAACGTCACGGCCACGCCCTGAGGCATCAAGCCACCCGTGGACAGTCAATCAGCCCGCGCGGCATCCGGCCCTTTGTTTTTTGGGTTCGCCGTTTGCGCGGGGATCCTGGCCGGCTGTGTCCTGGGCTTGGTGACCTCACAGAAAGCTGCGGACGCCGATCGGGCTCAATCGGACGATTATTCGCTTTCTCGCCCGATCGGAGCCGGTTCCGATTACTCACTATAATACCAATATCTTGCGGAAACCCGGTAGAGGGGCGCCAAGCTCTGAATCTCAAGCGCCCCCTCGACCCGCGTTTTCTTTTGTTTTTTTGGCAAACTATCGGGGCGTCCGTCGCATTAATGGGTGAGGCATGCCTTCCGCCTCATTACCACAAATACACCCTCCAGCTATTCCCATCAAAAGGTCCCATGAACGTATCCACATCCATCCTCACCGCAGCCCTGCTGCTTTCCTCGGCCGGAGCGCTCCACGCCGGGATGACCGTTGACGGTTCCGTCGCAGGCACCCTTGTTGACAATGGTTTCAATACCAGCGCCGCAGTTTTTACGACCATCGGCGATGGCTTCAACGAACGCAATGTGCGGAACGACCGGGCAAACACGCAGACTTTCCAAGTGGGGTCCACGTTCACGCTTGATGCGATTTACATCGAGTATCAGTCAGGCGGCTATAGCGATGGAGATGTCACGCTCAGCATCTACAACGTTGCGGATGTCAACGCATCCACGCTCTCACTGGGATCGCTTGTGGTGAGCGGCACGTTCACCTCGAACTCTACCACTCGCGCTGCCGCTGGTTTTACCAGCTCTACTTCCGCTACCTCGTTGCTGGCATTTGATTTCACTGGCAGCGATGAAGTTTCAATTGGCGCCACTGCCGGCACTGCCGGCTATGCGCTTCAGTTCACGACTACCGCAGGATCCAACGCTGTCTTCGCTTGGCAAAGGGGTGGTGGTTATGCTGGCGGCAGCTCGTATGAAGCGGGGTCCATCAATTCCGGCCTAGATTATGCCGTGGCATTCACTGCGGTTGCCATCCCCGAGCCCTCTTCCGCCGCCGCTTTGGCTGGGGCATTGGCCGTGGGCGTGGCGCTGACCCAGCGCCGTCGTCGCTCGGCCCGGTAAAGCGGACCGGCGCACGGCAAATGGCGCCAACTTGGCGCCATTCGTCATTCATCAGCTGCAGCTTCGGTAAACCCGAAACGTCACCATCTCGATTAGCGATGGTGACGTTTTTTATTTCCGTCCTTGGACGCAGTTTTTCGGCGGCCTCAACGCAAACAAAATTGGCCGCCAAAGAACGCAGAGATCGCAAAGAATCAAACAAAAGCCGTCCATCGCGCCTCTATTCTTTGTGCTCTCTGCGTTCTCTGCGGCAAAAATTCCGACTCGGAAACCGCCCAGTTTCGCCTTCCTGCGCCAGCCCCCTTCTTCGCCCGGCCTTTCGCGGCTTCTTTCGTCCCTGCATCTTCCCGGGCAACGAAAAAGGCGACAAGCTATCCGCTTGTCGCCTTGGTTGGCGAACGAGCCCCTTGCGGGGCACGTCGTCGGGTTTATCGGATCAGGCGTGGCGACGGCGGCTGGCCGCGAAGGCGAGCCCCACGAGACCGGCCAGAGCGGCAAACGACGAGGGTTCGGGAATAGCGGAAGTGACCGAGACCTGAACCTCATCAAAATTTGCGAATCGGTTGCCGGAGTCGGTTGCGGTGTTCAGGATACTTATGCCCAGCAGCCCGCCGACCGATCCGGCTATTGCGTCAATTGCAGTCGAGGTGGAATACTGGGTCCAAGTTGGGGTTAGACCGGTCGAGAAGCTGCCGATCACGTTGGCCGGGTCATCATAGAACAGGGTGACGGTGACATGGGAAGAGGCGTCCCAGGTTTTGCCAAAGAAGCTGACGTCGAAGGTGTCACCGGCCTGAATCGTGTAGGTGCTCAGATTAAAGGCGCCTTCTGCCTTTTTCAAAAAGGCCGCATGCCCTTCATAGGGGTTCCACCACGCTCCGGGTCCTTCCACGCCCGAGTCGGTGATCACGGTAAGATCAGACCAACCAGGAATATCGGGATCCGCGTCAAATCCGTCGGGGAAGTTCGCAACGCCGTCATCAAAGTCACCATTTGTCAGCGGAACAATGCTTTGCGCCTGCACACTTGATACCGCCAGCGTCGCTGCGGCGAGAAGGAGTAGTTTGTTCATGTTTGTTCTTTATTTTTTTGGGGGGGCGTCGCCCGTTTGAGAGTTGAAGCGACTCGCAGAGTCTCGGGTTTTTGCCGGAAACTGTCACGCTAGAAAGTGCTTATACCACGTTGGTTTCGGCGTGGCGGGCGGGGGTTCCCCGTCGTTTTCAGTGGGTGGAAGTGGCGGAATGGCGGAGCCATTCCTTTTCGGTGGAGCCCGCCGGACGAAAGCGCTTCCGCGCTTCCGCCACATCGGAATACCGCCGGCTATTCCTGAACACGGCACCGGCTTCCGGTCCGGTGCGCGGGCTCCTTTTGACTTTGTCTCCGACCTTGTTGGCGCGAGGTCCGAAGCGCGTGGGAACGGGCGCGCTTTCGGTTGATTTAACGAAAAATCTATCCGTATGCTTGCCGGCGAATTTACTCCCTGCTCACGGCTTTCCCTGTCCCAAGGGGAAGCATAGTTTCCGCACCGCTCTTCAACCCCTCCCCGCCGCAGCCCTCGCCGACCGTTTTTGGCCGGGGGCGTTGGTGGGTTTTCCCCGTTCCCCGCCCTGCGATGATTTTTGCTTTCCCCGGACGTTTTTACGCGGCCCCGGCTCCGGCCCCGGGCGTCGCTTTCGCCACCGAACCGCGCAAGCGCCCGGCGGCCCTTTTTCTCCGGCACCCATGAGCGACGTGACGCATATCCTGCGCGCCGTCCGGGAGGGCGACAGCCGGGCGATCGACGATCTGCTGCCGCTGGTTTACGACGAGCTGAAGGTCATCGCGGCGGCGCGCATGGCCCGCGAGTCGGCGGGCCACACCTTGCAGCCGACCGCCCTGGTGCACGAGGCGTGGATGCGGATGGTGCGGGACGACGAGCGCAGCTGGCGGAGTCGCGGCCACTTTTTCCACGCGGCGGCCGAGGCCATGCGGCGCATCCTGATCGAGCACGCGCGGCGCAAATGCGCCTCGAAGCGGGGCGGCAGGCCGGTGCTCCTGGACATCGCCGATTTCGAGTGCGCGGCCTCCTCGCCCGACGCCTCCGTGCTGCTGATCGACGCGGCGCTGGAGGAACTGCGGCAGGTGCATGCCGAACGGGCGCGCGTGGTGGTGCTGAAGTTTTTCGGCGGTCTGACCAACGACGAGGTCGCGGAGGCGCTGGGCATCGGTGAACGCACCGTCTATCGGCATTGGGAGTGCGCCAAACTGTGGCTGTTCGAAAAACTGAGCGCGGGCGCATGACGCGGCCGCGCGGATCGAGGCCGAGCCGGACCTGAGACGACCCCCGCCATATGGACGCGTTGACCGACCGGGCCGAGGAGCTGTTTTGCTCCGCCTTGCAGCTTGGGCCCGACGAGCGGCGGGCGTTTCTTGACCGGAGCTGCGCCGGAGAAGCGATCCTGCGCGCGCGGGTCGAGCGGATGTTGGAGCGCCACGAGGCGGCGCGGCTCTTTTTTGAGAAACACCGGCCGGGCGTGAACCTGGCCGAGTTTTCCGAGGCGCTCGGTCCGGCGCTGGCGGCGGGAGCCACCTCCGGAGCGGAATTGGAAATCGGCACGCGGGTGGGCCTGTATAAGTTGGCCCAAAAGCTGGGCGAGGGCGGCTGCGGCGTCGTCTATCTCGCGGACCAGGAGGAGCCGGTCCGCCGGCGGGTCGCCCTGAAGATCATCCGGCTGGGCATGGACACCGCGGACTTCATCGCCCGCTTCAACGACGAGCGGCGCGCGCTGGCCATGATGAACCACCCCAACATCGCCCACGTCCTGGACGCCGGCGCGACCGAAAGCGGCCGGCTCTATCTGGCGATGGAGTTTGTCGAGGGGGCGAAGATCACGGAGTTCTGCGACGCGCACACCCTCGGGCTGGGCCGGCGCCTGGCCTTGTTTGTCCAGGTCTGCCACGCGATCCAGCACGCGCACCAGAAGGGCATCATCCACGGCGACATCAAGGCGTCCAACGTGCTCGTGACCCTGGTGGACGGCGCCGCCGTGCCCAAGGTGATCGATTTCGGCATCTCCCGCGCGGTCGGCGGCGAGGAGCCGACGATGCGGACGTCGCCGGCGGCGGGCGAGGACTTCATCGGCACCCCCGCCTACATGAGCCCCGAGCAGATGGGCGTGCGGGGGCTGGACGTGGACACGCGCGGCGACGTTTACAGTCTGGGCGCCCTGCTCTGCGAGCTGCTGGTCGGCGACACGCCCTTCGACAAAAAGGAGCTTGGCGCCCTCGGCTTCGACGAGATGCGGCGCCGGGTGATCGAGCAGGCGCCGCCCCGGCCTTCGGCCAAGCTCGAAAAAATGCCCTCCGACGAGGCGGCCGTCGTCTGCGCCCGTCGTCGGGAAACCCCCGCCGGATTCCTCGCGGTGCTGAAGCGCGATCTGGATTGGATCGTGACGAAGGCCCTGGAGAAGGATCGCAACGCACGTTACCAGACCGCAATCGGCCTGGCTGCGGATGTCCAGCGTTACCTCAATGACGAGACCGTCCTGGCGCGGCCGCCGAGCCGCCCGTATCGGCTCCGCAAGCTGATTTGTCGCAACCGCGCGGTGTTCGTTTCCGCCGCGGCGGTCGCTCTCGCCCTGATCGCGGGCCTCGGCGCCTCCACCTGGCTTTTTATCCGCGAGCGCGAGGCGCGCCACGAGGCCCAGAAGGCGCGCGACGCCGAGGTGCTGCTGCGCCGGCAGGCCGAGATGCAGGCGCGTGTCGCGACGGCCGCTTCGATGCTGGACAAATACCAGATGCCGCAGGCGGACGAACTGGTCGGCGATCTGCCGCGCTCGGACATGGCCGCGGTGGGCGTGCCGCTCTTTCGTCCCCTGGGCGACTGGGTGGCGGTGCGCGGGAACTGGGGGCGCGCCGCCGAGTATTACTCCGTTTTGGTGCGGCTGGATCTCGAGCAGTCGGACACCGCCACGCTGGACTACACCAAATACGCGGTGGTGCTGCTCGAGCTGGGCGATGCGCGGACCTACCGGGCTTTTTGCCGCGACGTGGTCGGGCGCTTTGAAAACAACACCGACCATGTGATCTCGGACCGGATCATCATGTTCTCCTCGCTGCTGCCGCCCGAGGCCGACTTGCTCGCCGCGCTGGCGCCCTTCGGGGCGCAGGCGGCGGCGGCGATGCCGGCGGAGGCGCATCTGGGCGCGTCGGACTGGCCGGTTTTTTGGCGATGCCTGTCGCTGGCCCTGTTCGAGTATCGGCGCGGCAACTACACGGAGGCGCATCGCCGGGCGGGCATGTGCGTGGACTTCGACCGGCTGGAGCGGGTGCCGCCCCGCCTCGCCGGCGCCCGCGCCATCGCGGCGATGAGCCTCCTCCGGCTCGGTCGGGGCGGGGAGGCGCGTGCGGAACTGGCGGCCAGCCGGCAGCTCGTCGAGGAGCGTTTCCGGACCGAGCTCGTGGCCTACGACGACGGACGCGGGTGGTGGTTCGACTGGTTCATGGCGCGGATTCTGGCCCGCGAAGCCGAGGCCTTGGTCGCCGCCGCGTCGGGTGCCGCAATCGACATCTGATTCTTACCGATCACGGGATGGATTGAGACTCAAGGGTAGCAACAGGGGCGGGACCGCCGGGCCGCCGCGAATGCTCCCGAGTCTCGCCCCCGTCTCGCCCCGACACCGCCCAGCCGCCTGGCCTCCGTTTTTTTGCGCTCTTTGCGTTCTCTCGCGGCCATTCCCTCAGCACCCCAATCCCAACCACAAGAGCCACAAAGATCGCAAAGAACCGCAGGGGGGGGGCCCGGCTAGGCCCCTTCTCTGTGCTCTCTGTGTTCTTTGTGGCCAAATCATCAAACCGGCGCGCCCGGCGGTCGCGCGCTACCTTTCCGGAACGCCCCAACTCAGAATGTAATTGGTATCGGGGACGGGGCGCGCCGCCGCCGCGTCCCCCCCCTTGCCGCCCGATCAGCGCGTTCCTTCCATGGCCTCGAGCAGCTCCGGCAGCGCCGCGTCCAGCCACGCCGCCAGGACCATATAGACATAGGCCAGGGCGCCGGCGTCCTCATTTCGGCGCTCCGCATCGAGCGCGAGACGGATCTCGATCACCAGTTGCAGCGCGGGCTGACGCGGGTTCATCGCCTTTATCAACGGCAGGATATCCGCCGCCTTCTCGAGCCCCTTAAACCGCGCCCACGCGCTCTCGAACGCCGCCCGCATCTTGCGCCGGTCGAGTCTGTGGCCCGCCTGCGGGGCATCCGCCCCGCCCAGCCCCGCCCACGCCAAGGCCAAGCCCACCTCCAGGGCGTCGAGTTCCTCGTCGCTCAACGCATTCACGCCCCACGCGGAGACCTCGCGCGCCCACTCCGGGCACGCATCCTCCCACGCCGCGACCAAGTCGTCGTCCGTCGGGAAATGGCCTTGCACCGCCATCAGGCGCTCCATCGCTTCCGGCTCCGTCAACGGACGCCCGGGCAAAGGAGCGAGTCCCGGACCCTCCGTGCGCCCGGGCTTGCTCTCGTTTTCCTCCATTTCGGCAAGCAGTTCCGGCGGGCAGGGCCTCTCCGGCGGCGCCTGCACATCCAGCTCCACCAGTCCGAGCTCGCGCACAAAAACCTGCGGATCGGGCAACAACTTCCCGCGCAATCGCGCCTCGTCAAACGCCTGCAGATACGTCTTGAGCAGCTCCACCACCCGGGCGCGCTGTTCGGGCGAACTCGCCACCGCCGCCCGCGGTGTCAGCCCGTCCAGCGCCGGCAGGTTTCGATCCGGCCATGTCCGGTTGGCCTCCTCAAGCGTGCGCAGCGAAACCGCCTCCGGCCCTTCGTCGGCCCCCGCGCTCTCGTTCTTGATCAACCGATATGATTTGAACTCGACCCGCTCCGGCTCCGCCCGCAGCCGGGGCGGCACCAGCGCGTCGTCCGGTTCGGCGATGGCTTCCGCCCGCTGCCGTCCGATGTCCCGGACCAGCTCTCGCGACGCTTCACGCTCCGGGCCGCCGAGCAGTTCGAAAAATCGCGCCCGCAAGCGCGTCAGCCGCGCCCGTCCGACGGCCTCGAGCCGCCAGCGCGCGCCGCAGGCCAGCACCCGGCCCAGCACCTCGTGCCGTTCCGCCGGATCCCCCGGCTGCGGCGGCAGGCAAAAATCATACGCGACATCGAAGCCCTCCATGGCGTCCTCCGGCGTCGGATCGGTTGGATACACCTCGTTCGCCTCGGCGAGACGCGCATCGAGCCCCCGGGCCTCCGCCTCGCCCAGCGTGTATTCGCTCCAGGCCGCGACCAGGTCCACCGACGCCAGCATTTCCCGTCGCCGCGCATCGCTCACCGCCCAGATCCGACGCGGCATCTCCCCGAAATTTTCGGCCAGCCAGGCTCGTCGCTCCGCCAGCGGCGCGTCGCCCCCCGGGCCGCCCGCGTGGGCCACCAATTCGTGCAGCGCCTCGACGGGCGAGAGCGTGCAACCCCTCCACTCCGGCCACGCCACGCCGCTTCCGGAGATTCTCCAGTAGTGGGGCAGCGGATACGCCCAGACCAGCAGGACCTGGAAGCGCGTGGCCCGCGCCCAGGACCGGCGATCCAGAAACAGGTGCTCGCCCGCCTCCGGCTCCAGCAGATCGAGCCCCCGCAGGAGCCCGTCCGTCCGCACCTCGCGGATCTCCAGCAAGGCCGGGCGCATCCGAGCCTTGCCGGCGAAAAACACCCGTTCGTCCTTGTCCAGCTCCGGCGCGCCCGCCGCGAGCCATCGCTCCGCGAAACTCCGCCCCCGCGTGTCGCGACGGCAAAACAGCTCATGCACCATGGCCGAGTTGGCCGCCGCCTCGCCGTTCCGCTCCACGGCTTCGTCGATCAGGCGCAGCACCCGGTCCGCGCCGATCTCGGCCGACAGCGCCTGCGTCGTGCGCCGATCCAGCCGGGTCTCCGCTTCCAGCAGCGCCTCGTAGTTTTGCACGGCGAAGGGGTCGTGGGCGCATCCCGCCGGACAGGCGATGCCCGCGTGACGCCCCGCGCCGCACTCGGCGCTCGATATCTCCCGTCCCAGCGCCGGACAGGCGCGCGATTTGTTCTTCTTACCCATGATGACGCCCCAAAAAGCAGCTTCCCGCCGCGCGACAAAACCTAATTTCGTCACGCCCGGCCGAGGGGGCCGATGAACCGTGTTCGTGCGCCGGGTCGTTCGTCGCCGCGCCTGAATGCCCGGCGGTTTTTCGGAGGCATGCCGAGCCTGTTGTCGGTCGGAGCCGCGTCGGGTGCCGGGGAGTGATCGACCCGGTCCGGGGTCTAATTGGGTAAGCACCGCGGGATTTTGACGGGGAGCGCATGTGTTCCGCAAAGCATGGGCCCGTGGGGTGCCGCCTCGTGTGCCTCTTTCATCCACGGCCCAGTTGTCCCCTGGTCGGCCATTCCGAAAGGGGGGGCGATACCCTCCAGATCGATTAGCGGAGCGGTTTGCTCGGCCCCGGCATGGTGATCTACAACGGCAGTAATCTCTACATGGATGCGGGCCTCATCCTGCAGAACGGGGGCACCCTCGCGGGGTCGGCGCCGGTGAAGGCCAACAGCGACGGCCTCTACGTTTACACGCCCGACAGCGGCGCCATCTCCAGCAGCGTGCAGAACAACGGAGCCAACGCGAAAAGGCTCTACAAAGCCGGCGCGGGCCTGCTGACGCTCTCCGGCAACAACACCTATTCCGGCGACACCTTCGTCTATCAGGGCAAACTGCAGCTCAACCACGCCAGCGCCAGCATCGGCACCGGGGCGCTGAACGTGACGGACGGCACCGTCGGCGGCACCGGCGGCGCGAACACCGGCGTCGCCGGCAAGGTCCACACCATCGACGGCGGACGCGTGGCCCCCGGCGCGATCACCGCGGAGAGCAACTTCGGCGGCGTCGGCACGCTCACCAGCACCGGTGTCGGCGGCGGGGTGAATTTTGCCGACGCCGCGTTCGACTTCGATCTCGCCACCACCGCGGCCGGTTCCGGCGATCTCCTCGCGCTCGGGGCCAGCGCCGTGACCTACGGCAGCATCTCGTTCACCTTCTCCGGCACCACGCTGGAGACGGGGCAGGCCTACACGCTCATCACCGGCACCGGCTCCGTGAGCGGTTTCAACGCCGGCAGCATAGGGTCCACCTTCGTCGGGGATCTCGCGGGAAATTATTCCGCGAGCTACAGCCTCGGCGGCGTGTCGGGCGTCGATCTGCAGGTGACGTTCTCCGCGATCCCCGAGCCCTCCGCCTTCGCCGCCCTGGCGGGTTTCGCCGGCCTCGGTCTCGTCGTCGCCCGCCGTCGCCGCCGCTGACGGATCCGGCCGACCTCCGGTCGCTCCCGGGCCGCATAGACCTTCGTGGTCGATGCGGCCTTTTTGTTTTTGGATTTTGCGAAAACCGAGCCGGGCCTTCGCGGGCGACCCTCCCCCGGCCCGAAACGTCCGGCGACCGCCCATGTCCGTGCCGCTCCCGCAGACTCGACGCTCGCCGATGATCGCGGCCGCATTTTTTTCGCTTCGCCCGTCCTCCGGCATCGGCGACGCGGGGCATCCGGCGAAGACGCCGCCGGGTTTGCGTTAACTGGTTAAGCAAACGGTCCGGTGGAAATGCGGCGAGGGCGGCTGTCTAGTCGGCGAACCCCGAAGGCGCCCTGCGCGACGCCGCGATGGAGTGTCTGGCGGCCCATGCGCCCGCCGGGCGCTGATGTCCCGGACGTGGGGGCGGGGCCAATCGAATCTTGGCCGAGGACGGCCAACGCTACACCGAGCCCTTGGCCTGTTGTAGGGTTGGCCGTCCCCGGCCAATCTTGTGTTGGTCCCCTTTCTCCGCCGACGCCGGCCTCAGCCGGCGACGAGTCCTTTTTGGCGGGCGAGTTCGTGAAGGCGTTCGGCGTCGCGGGAGGCCAGAAAGCCTTTGCCGGAGGAGCCGGCGCGGCTCTCGAAAAGCCAATAGCCGGAGGAGGCGCGGGGGCAGAAGACGATCTCGAAGCCGTCGCCCGCCGCGCCGGAGAGGAAGCTCTGGCCGCGGTGGCGGGCGAGGAAGTCGAGGAAGCATTGGTCCCACTCGTTGATGCCGCCGCCGCGGCTATCGAGGAAGCGGCGGAGCCGGGTTTCCACGGTCGTCACCTCCACGAGGTCGAGGGTGACGAGCAGGATCGCGTGGCGGGATCGGTGGGTCTCTGATGGCGTCTCGGTTTTCATCCGGAGGAGGTTTGCGCGGACCAGCCGCCGCCGAGGGCCTGGTGGAGGACGGCGACGTTGGCGCGGCGCGCGTATCCCGTTTCACCCACGGATCGCCCCGCGGCGAGCAAATCGCGCCGCGCCCGGAGGATCACGAGGTGGCGACATGGGGCGCGCTCCTTCTCAAACGCCGGATGCGGAAAACCGCGGGTCCGGTGGTGTGGACGGCTCACGGGCCTGCAAACCTGGAATGGGCCAAACTTCGGACGGGAGCTGGAAGCTCCCGCGAGCACTTTGGCTCGGAAAGTGGTCAACTCGCTCCGCGAGGTGACAACGGGAGCTGGAAGCTCCCGCTACTTTTGGGGGGCGTGCCCGGGCTTTTGACTCAGCCGCCGGCGCGGGGGGCGAGCGTTTGTTCCGCCTCGCGGACGAGCACGCGGGCGTTGATCCAGTCGAACCAGAAGTCCTCGTGCCTGCCCTTGGCCGAGAGGGTGCCGTCGGGGCGCGAGGCGGAGATCTCACGCGCTTGCGCGAGGGCTAGCGCGGCTTCGTCGTGGCGGCCGAGCCGCTCGCGGGCGAGGGCGAGAAGGGCCAGGGCCGCGGCCCGGCGGGGCGGGTTGGTGGTGCGATAGGCGAGACAGCGTTCCGCCCATTCGATGGCGGGGGCGGGGCGGTCGCGGCGATATTCGAGGAGCGCGAGGGAGAAGGCGCTCCAGCCCGCCATGTGGGCGTTGGCATCACCGGCGGGCCCGTCGGGAGAAAGCTGTTTGCGGACGAGCTCCGCCAGGGGGACGAGTTGATCCAGAATCTTCGCGTCGGCGGGCTGGAGCAGGGCGGTTTTGATGATCTGCTCGGCGACGACGGTGTTGGCGGTGCTCCCAAAGCGCCGCAGCATGAGATCGCGAAAATCGTGGTAGAGCTCGTCGTCGCCGGCCTCGCAGATGGCGGCGGCGGCGGGGACAAATTCGCGCGAGATGTCGTCGGTGTCGGCGTCGTCGCAGTGCGCGATGGCGATGCCGAAGGCGTGGTAGCGCACGGCGGCCTCGCGCCAGCGGCCGGCGAGGGCGTGCCAGGTGCCGAGGCTGCGCATGAGGTTGGCGCATTCGAGCGAGGGCGGGATGAAGGCGGCGGGTGGGGAGCCGAGCAGGGCGTCCGCCGCGGCGGTTTCCTGGTGGGAAAGGAGCACCGCGGCCTGCGAGATGCGCTCGCGGACTTCCGCGCGTTGGCGCAGCTCGGTCTCGACCACGCGGGCGGCCTCGGCCTCCTGGCGGAGTCGCGCCTGTTCGCGGCGGGCCTCGCGCTCGCGCAGGAAGAGCCAGGTGGAGGTGCCGAAGCCGGCGCCGAGGGCGAGGGCGACCACGGTGACGGTCACGAAGACGCTGCGGTTGCGGCGGACGAGTTTGCGCAGGCGGTAGAGCCTGCCGGCGGGGTGGGCGGACACGGCCTCGTGCGCGAGCCAGCGGGCGATGTCGGCGGCGAGGGCGTTGGCGGTTTGATAACGTTTTTTGGGGTCGGTGGCGACGGCGCGGAGCACGATCCAGTCGAGGTCCCCGAGCAGCGCGGGGACGAGTTTGCGGGCGCTCAGCCCGCGCCGGGCGGACACCGCGGCGAGCGCGGCGGGATCGAGCTCGGCGAGCAGGGCGGAGGGAGGGCGCGGCGGGCTTTGCCCGAGCAGTCGGGAGAGGGCGGCGGGGACCTTGCGGGTGGAGATGTCGGGCAACTCCAGCGGAGGGCGGCCGGCGAGCAGTTCGCAGAGCAGGACGCCGAGGCTGTAAACATCGCTGCGGGTGTCGATGTCGGCGCTGTCGCCGGCCGCCTGTTCCGGGCTCATGTAGGCGGGCGTGCCGATCGGGGCGAGGCGGGCGGCGTCGGACGGGATGGGGAAACCCTCGTCGGTGGGCCGGGCGATGCCGAAGTCGATGAGCTTGGGGATGGATTGTCCGTCCTGGAGGGTGACGAGGATGTTGGACGGTTTGATGTCGCGATGGATGACGCCCTTCTGGTGCGCGTGCTGCACCGCGTGGCAGATGCGGATGAAAAGATCGAGGCGCGCGCGCAGATCGAGCCGGTGCTCGTCGCAGTGGTCGGTGATGCGCGCGCCCTGCACCCACTCCATGACGAAGTAGGGCAAACCCGACGGGGTGGCGCCGGCCTCGAGCACGCGGGCGATGTTGGGGTGATCCATCAACGCGAGCGCGCGCCGCTCCATCTCGAAGGCGGCGAGGCCGACGGGCGTGTCCATGCCGGGGCGGATGATCTTGAGCGCGACGTGGCGCCGGACCGGTTCCAGTTGCTCCGCCATGTAAACCACGCCGCAGCCGCCCTCGCCCAGGCGGCGCAGGAGCTTGTAGTGATCGATGACCAGACCGCGCTCGGCGGAGTCGGCGCCGGCCGGGGATCCCGCGGTGGATCCGGCCGCAGCTCCGGCGGTGGAGATGCCCGAGGGGGCGGACGCGGCCTCGTCGGCGGGGCGGGGCAACACGAGGTCGGCCTGCGGGGCGAAGTCGAAGAACTTGCCGGCGGCGTCGTCGAGGGCGAGCAGGCGCGCGAGCCGGATTTTCAGGGCGGGGGCGCCGGTGCAGCGCGCCTCGAGAAATGCGTCCCGTTCGGCCGGGTCGCGCAGGCGCCGGGCTTGTTCGAAGAGCTCGTCGGCGCTTTCCGGCGCGCGGGCGGGCGCATCGTCGGGCGGGCTCATCGCATCTCCCGCTGGATGATCTCGAAGAGGCAGGCCCGGGCGTAGTGCCAACGTCGTTCGATGGTGCGCTCGGTCAGGCCGAGGCTGAGGGCGATCTCGCGATTGGTGAAGCCGCCGAAAAACTTGAGCGCGACGATGCGGGCGTTTTCGGGGTCCTCGTCGGCGAAGCGGGCCAGGGCGTCGTCGATGAGGAGCACGCGGTCGTCGGGCGGGACTTCGGCGATGTCGATTTCCTCGTAGAGGCGCAGGCGGCCGTGTTTGAGGCTGCCGCGGCGGCGGGCGCGGTCCACCAGGATGTGGCGCATGGCCATGGCGGCGGCGCGGAAAAAATGTTCGCGGTCGTTCCACGCGCCTTTGTCGCGGCCGGCGAGCCGCAGCCAGGCTTCGTGAACGAGCGCGGTGGCCTGCAGGGTCAGGCCGGGCGGCTCGGCCGCCACGCAGGCGGTGGCGAGGCGGCGCAGCTCGTCATAGACGAGGGGCAGGAGTTCGTCGGGCGCCCCCTTTTCGCCGCGCGCGAGGGCGTCGAGATACTCGGTGAGATCGGTCATGGCGCGGGGTGGGGGAGCGGGGCGGCCGGGGACGCGTGGCGGGGATGCCGGCGCCGGCCGGGAGAAACCGCGGACGCTAGGCCGGCTCTCCGCGCGAACTCAATTCCCGCTTGTCCAAAACGGCGAGCCCGGCGTCCGCGAGAGTCGCGGGCGCCGGGCTTTTGGGTTGATGGGTCCCGTCCACCCGGGGCGGGACTCCGCGGCCGCCGAGGGAGCGCGGTGCTCGGCTCAGCTCCGGGCCGGGCGGGTGTCGCGGGCGCTGCGCAGGCCGTAGATCGCGATGACCACGAAGCACAGCAGCGGCAGGAAAAACGACACGCGCGTCGGCGACAAAAAGTCGATGGACTGGTCCATGATCCAGCCCTGGATCGGGGGCATCAGGCAGCCGCCGCCGATGGCCATGATGAGGCCGGCCGAGCCCAGCTTCGCGTCGTCGCCGAGGCCGTCGAGGGCGATGCCGTAGATGGTCGGGAACATGAGCGACATGCAGGCGGAGACGCCGACCAGGCAGTGGAGGCCGGCCATGCCCTGGAGGAAGATCGTGCCGCAGAGGAGCAGCCCGCCGCCGACGGAGAGGCCGAGGAGCAGGTGGCCGGGGCTCACGAACTTGAGCAGATAGGTGCAGATGAAACGGGAGGAGACGAAGATGACCATCGCGACCATGTTGTAGCCCTGGGCGCTTTCCTTGCTCAGGCCGAGTTCGTTGACCCCGTATTGGATGATGAAGGTCCAGCACATGATCTGCACGCCGACGTAGAAGGCCTGGGCGACGACGCCCTCGAGGTAGCGGCGGTTCGCGAAGAGGCGGCGCAGGGTGGGCCCGACGTTGAGGCTGCGGTCCTCCTCGCCGGCAAACTTGGGCAGGTGGGCGAGGGCGAAGACCACCAGCACGCAGAGAACGACCACGCCGAGGAGGGTGTAGGGGGTGATGATCGCGGCGAGGTCCGCCTTTTGCAGGGCGGTGAACGCGGCGGGATCCTCCGCACGCAGCGCGGCGCGTTCGGCCTCGGAGGCGGAGTTGAGTTTGGCGAGGATGAACTCCTTCGCCACGAACATGCCGGTGAGCGAGCCGAGGGGGTTGAAGGCCTGGGCGAAATTGAGCCGCCGGGTCGCCGTGGCCGCGTCGCCCATCGAGAGGATGTAGGGGTTGGCGCTGGTCTCCAAAAAGGAGAGGCCGCAGGTCATGATGAAGTAGGAGAGCAGGAAGGCCCAGAACTGCATCAGGGAACCCGAGGGGATGAAGAGCAGGCAGCCGACCGCGTAGAGACCGAGCCCGGTGAGGATGCCGAGTTTGTAGGAGAAGCGTTTGATGAAGAGGGCCGCCGGTATGGCCATGAAACAGTAGCCGCCGTAGAAGGCGGCCTGCACCAGGGAGCTCTCAAAGTTGCTTATCAGCAGGATGTTTTTGAACGCCGCCACCATGGGGTTGGTGATGTCGTTGGCGAAGCCCCAGAGCGAAAAGAGGCTGGTGACCAGAATGAAGGGCACGAGCAGATGGGGCTCGAGGACACGGGAGGCGCGCGGGGCGGAAGCTGGAGTTGGTTGGCTCATGGGGAAGGGGACGGGAAAGGGGGAGGGGGGCGGGCGCGGCGGCGCCAGGCGACGCGGGGAGGGGAGTTCTTGCGCGGGCGGGGGCGCCGGTGGATAGCACGAACAGTGATTACGAAGTTAAGCAGCTTGGCGGCGCCGCGTGAATGACTGGAGAACGCCTCGGCATGACGAAAATGAACCTCCGTCGCGGCGTGCGAGGGATCCGGCCGGGACGGGGGAGGGGAGGCGCGAGGCGCGGACGTGTCGGAAACAAGCGTGGGCGGCGGTCGGGGCGGGGGCGGTCGGGAGCGGCCGACGACCGGCGTGGGCGGCGCGTGGTTGTTGGCTTGGCGCGGGAGGTGAAAGGCCTAGAGCTCCGTCCGGTGTCGCGGTTTTGTTTTTTCCTGTGGGTGTGGCTTGTCGGGCCGGTCGTGGCCCTGGCGGGACCGGTCGCGGTCTGGACGGAGATTCCGGAGGTCTCGGATTGTCTCGTTCGCTCGTGGGAGGTGGACGACGGGCTGCCGCACAATCGGGTGCTGGGCATCGCCCAGACCGCCGACGGCTATCTCTGGTTCGGGACCTCCGACGGCCTCGCGCGTTTCGACGGCGCGCGTTTCACCCTGTCCGCGGAAACCGTTTCCGCGACCGAGGCGCGGGATCACGTGCCCGCGGTCTTCGTGGCCCGCGACGGCGCGCTCTGGGTGGGCTCGATCGCCGGAGGCGTCGGGCGTCGGCTGGCCGGGCGTTGGGAGATCGTCGTGCCGGAGTCGCCGGATGGCCGCGCGGTCACCGCCTTCGCGGAGGACGGCGAGGGCGCTGTGTGGTTCAGCTTCGCGGGTGCGCCGCGGATCGGGCGTTGGCGTGGCGGGCGTGTGGACTGGTTTTCCGGCTCGGACGGTCTCACCACGGGGCGCCGGGCCGCCAACCACGGCTCCGTGGTCGCCTCGAAAACGGGGCGATTGTGGTTTGGCAACGCGGACGCCTGCGGCTGGTTCGACGGCCGGCGCTTCACGCTGGTGGATCCATCGGCCGGGCCCTACGTCCACCTCGCGGCGGCGGCGGACGGGGGCATGTGGGCGACCCGTGACGCGACCCTGGTGCGCTACGACGCCGACGGGCGCGGGGCGGAGGCGGTGGCGGATTTGGGGAGCTTGTCGGTGACCGTGCTGCTGGAGGATTCCTCCGGCGCGCTCTGGCTGGGCTCGAACAACGCGGGCCTGGTCCGCTATCGGGACGGCGAGTTTTCGCGGGTGCCGGTGGCGAGCGCGGTCACGACCCTGTTCGAGGACGACGAGGGCGCGCTCTGGGCCGGCACGCTCGGCGGCGGGGCGGTGTCGCTGCGTCCGCGGCGTCTGCGCCTGCGCGGCCCGGGCGACGGTCTGCCGAACGCCGACGTGTATTCGATTTGTGGAGACGCCGGGGGGCGGCTGTGGCTGGCGGGGCGGAACCGGATGCTGGTGCGCGGCGACGACGCGCGCAACCGGACCTTCTCTCCGATCCCCGGCTGGGGCGAGGACAGGGCGGCGGTCATGACCGTGGTCCCGGCCCCCGACGGCGGGGTGTGGCTGGGCACGCTGGGCGGCCTGGTGTGTTGGCGGGACGGAGAGTTTCGGCAGGAGGCCTTTCACGAGCCGCTCACCGCCCTGCTGACGGACCGCGCGGGGGATCTGTGGATGGCTACCACCCGCGGCGAGATTTTCATCAAAAGCGGCGACGCGTATCGTCCCGTCGAGGCGCCGGAAACGGCGGGATCACGCCTCGTGGCCCTGGCGCAGGACGGGGCGGGGCGGATCTGGGCGGGCGGTCTGGACGGGCGCGTCTTTGTGCGCGGCGAGGGGCGCTTCCTGCCGGTGGCGCTGCCCGGGGCGGGCGGGGGCGGCGTCGGCCGCGCGGGTGCTTCGGAGGTGCGGTTCATCGCTCCGGACGGGGCGGACACGGTCTGGATCGGGGTTCACCACGGCGGGCTTTATCGGTGGCGTGCGGGGCGGGTCTCGCGTTTGCCGGCGGATGCGGGGTTGCCGCTCCGCGATGTCCGGATGGTGGCGCGGGGCGGGGCGGACGACATTTGGATCGGCACCACCGGGGGGCTGTTTCAGGTGTCCGGCGAGGCCTTGGACGCGGTGTGGGATGGGCGTGCTTCTCGGCTGCCGGTGCGGGGCCTCGGCCGGCGGGACGGTCTGCCGCCGGTCGAGTTCGCCCTGGGGTTTCGCGGCTCGACGGCGCGCACCCCCGACGGCCATTTGTGGTTCGCGACCACTCTCGGCGCGCTGGACATCGATCCGCGGGCCATGGTCGAGCGGCCGGTCGAGCGCCGGGTCCTGATCGAGGAGGTGTGGAGCGGGGAGACCGTGATCGCGCGCGGGGGCGGGGCGGGGGTCCCGGAGTTTCCGCCGCGCGCGCCCCGCATCCGGATAGACTACACCCTGCCGCAGGCCGGCCAGGCGGAGCGGCTGCGTTTCCGCTACCGTTTGCTGGGCGGCGGCGACGACGGCTGGGTGGAGAACGGCGAGCTGCGCTCGGCCGTTTTTTCGCATCTGCCGGCGGGGAGCTATCGTTTCGAGGTCGTGGCGGGGCTGGACGACGGCACATGGTCGCCCGGGGGCGCGGGGCTGGACTTCGTGGTGCGGGCGCGGTGGTGGGAGACGCCGGCGGCGCGCGGTGGCGCGCTTCTGGCCGCGCTCGGGGCGGTGGCCTGGCTGGTGCGGGCGATCGTGCTCCTGCGGGTCCGCGCCCGGATCCGTGGGCTGCGGCTGGCGCGCGAGGTGGAGCGGGAGCGCGCGCGCATCGCCCGGGACATGCACGACGAGCTGGGCGCGAACCTGACCCAGATAAACATGGTCAGCCGCCTCGCCTGCATGGAGCCGCCGGAGGCGGCGCGGGGGCACCTGGAGGAGATCGCCACCATCGCCCGCCGCACGGTGGACTCGCTCGACGAGATCGTGTGGGCGGTGAATCCGCGCTACGACACGCTGGCGGCCCTGTTCGAGTATCTGGGGATGTATGCGGCGGCGTTTTTGGCGTCGGCGCGGATCGCCTGCGAGACCGAGCTGCCGGAGGACCCGCCGCCCCGTCCGCTCTCCGCCAACCTGCGCTATCACCTGTTTCTCGCGGTCAAGGAGGCGCTCAACAACGCCGCCAAGCACTCCGGCGCCCGCACGGTGCGCCTGAAGGCCGGCTGGGACGGCGCGCGCCTGCGCGTCGAGGTGGCGGACGACGGGCGGGGCTTCGATCCGGAGGAGGCGGCGCGCATGGGCGCGGACGGCCTGAAGAATCTGCGCGAGCGAATGCGGGAGCTCGACGGCGTGTGCCGCATCGAGAGCGGGGCGGGGCGGGGCGCGCGGGTGGTTTTGGAGTTGCCCCTGCCGCCGGAGCGCTCCGGCTTGGCCTCCTCCCCCGAATGATCCGGATCTGCCTGGTCGAGGACCACCAAGCCACCCGCGAGACCCTGCTGAAGTTGCTTCGGCTGGCGCCGGACGTGGTTTGCCTCGGCGCCTACGCGAACGCGGAGGAGGCGGAGGCGGAGATGGCGAAGAATCCGCCCGAGGTGGTGCTGATGGACATCAACCTGCCGGGGCGCAGCGGCATCGAGGCGGTGGCGCGGCTGAAGCGCGCGCACCCGGGGCTGGAGTGCATCATCCTGACGACCTACGAGGACACCGATCTGATTTTCGACGCGCTGCGGGCGGGCGCGAGCGGCTACCTGTTGAAACGCAGCGCGCCGGAGGAGCTGGTTCCCGCCATCCGCGACGTGCACCGCGGCGGCGCCCCGATGTCGATCAAGATCGCCCGTCGCGTGGTGTCGCATTTCCACCAGATCCGGAAGCCGGTCAACGAGGTGGAGATGCTCACCAAGCGGGAGGGCGAGATTTTGGAAAACCTCGCCCGGGGTCTCTCCTACAAGCAGATCGCCGACCAGCTCGGCCTCAGCCCGCACACGGTGAACAACCACCTGCGGCGCATCTACGAGAAGCTCCATGTGCAGACGCGCACGGAGGCGGTGGTGAAGTATCTGAACAAGTGAGGACGGGCCGCCGGGCTCGCCACGACCTGATGTAGGCCCGACCGCTGGTCGGGCGTCGGACCGGCGGTCCGACCCACGGACCTGCGCTGGGACGCGCCCGCCCACCCGGGACGGACGAATCCAAAATCCCTCCGGGATCGGGCATGACACGTTCAAGTCATACCGCCGGCGTCCGGGATGTGGTTTAATCGGGGTCGTTTTACCCCTGTTCGCCTTTTTCCGTCGTCGTCGCCGTGTCGGCGGCGAACGGAGCCCACCGCCAACCCCCTGCTTTCGATGGTTCAATTGTTCTCCAGTTCCGCGGAAGACGACGCTCGGTCGCCGCACGAAGACAAGCGGGTGACGATGCGCGACATCGCGATGAAGCTCGGCGTCTCCCACGTCACCGTTTCCTACGCCCTGCGCGGGGTGCCGCGCGTGTCTCCGACCCTGCGGGACCGCATCCGCGAGGTGGCTCGCGAGATGGGCTATCGGCCGGATCCGATGCTCCAGGCCTTGAGCACCTATCGGCGGACGAGCCGGGAGACGCCCATCCAATCCGCCCTGGCGTGGTTGTGCTGCTGGGATCCGCCGGAGCAGATGCACACCCGCAAGGAGTTTCACGCCTACTGGCTCGGCGTGAAGAGCGTCGCGGAGAAACACGGCTACCGGCTGGAGCGCCTGGTGCCGGGCGGCCGGCTCTCGATGGCCCGCATCCAGCAGATCATGGAGGCGAGGAACATCCAGGGCGTGTTGATCCCGCCGCCCCAGAGCAGTTTTTCCCAGGACCTCGACGGTTGCGACTGGAGCAAGTTCGCGGTGGTGAAATTCGGCCACGCCTTCGACCACCTGCGCTTCAACCTCGTGACCAGCGCGCACACCTACAACGCGGCCCTGGCGGTCCGGAAGATGACGGAGCGCGGGTATCGTCGGGTGGGCTTCGTGAGCAGCGAATACTCGATCCGCCGCACCTTGTTTTTGAGCGGGGTCCTGCTGGCGCAGGCCGGTCTCGCCGAGCGGGATCGGGTGCCCTTTCTGAGCCTGCCGGAGGGCGAGGTGAAAAGCGGCGATCCGGCTCGCTTGCGCACCTGGATCGAGAAGGAAAAACCGGACGCGATCCTGAGCAACCTGAGCGAGATCCCCGGCATGCTCGGCCAGGCGGGCTACGCGATTCCGGGCGACCTCGGCTTCGCGGCCTTGAGCGTGCATGACGGCAACGCCGACGCGGGCATCGACCAGAAGCCCTTCGAGATCGGCAAGGCGGCCTGCGAGGCCGTCGTCTCGCTCATCCTGCACGGCGGCTGGGGAAAACCCGAGGCGCCGCGGGAGGTGCTGATCGAGGGCAGCTGGGTGGACGGCTCGATGCTGCCGGCGCGCGTCCCGGCCGGCGCCGCCGAATAGACGCCCCCCAGGGAGGACGGACATTCCTGTCCGTCCTTTCCGTTCGTTGGAGTGCGGGGACTTGTCGAGCATCCAGGGCGGCGGACGGGAATGTCCGTCCTCCTCCCTCGTTGATTCCGCCGCCGGGCGCATCTGTCGCCAAAGGCTTGCCACCCTGCCTAACAACGTAAGCAGCCGAGGGGGTGGCGAAGGGCACGGCGAAGTGACTAGGAAGCGGGCATCGAAGCGGCTCCCAGCTGGAGCGCCGGTCCCCCATGCCCTCCACCACCACTTTGCCTTCCGTCACGGTATCGGCCGAGCCCGTCTCCCAGGCCCTGCGCCGGGGGGCGTCGAGGTCCCGGCCCAAGGCCGCGTTCCTGATGGATCCCGCCAGCCAGCCGCTCATCTACGGACCCGCCGAGCTCCGCGAGTTGCGGGCTCTCACCGAGCTGGACGAGACGGTGATTCCCTTCCGCGACTGGTCGCGGCACCCGGAGGTGTTGGCCGACGCGGAGCTTCTGTTCTCGGGTTGGAGCGCGCCCCTGATGGACGAGGCGTTCTTGCGGGCGGCGCCCCGGCTGCGCGCGGTTTTCTACGGCGCGGGCTCGGTGCGTTATTTCCTGACCCCGGCCTTTTGGGCGCGCGGCATCGTCATCACCAGCGCCGCGTCGGCCAACGCCGTGCCTGTCGCCGAATACACGCTCGGCGCCGTGCTCCTGAGCCTGCGCCAGTTCTGGGGACGCTCGGCGCAGGCGAAGGCGGGACGGGGCTGGGGCGACCACACGCGCTCCATCCCGGGCTCGTTTCGCGCGACCGTGGGATTGCTCTCCTTCGGGGCGATCGCCCGCGCCGTCGCGCGGCTGCTGGAGGCGTTCGACGTGAAGGTGCTCGTCCATTGCCCCTATCTGCAGGCCGACGAGGCCGCCGCGGCCGGGGTGGAGCGCGTGGGGCTGGACGAGTTGTTTGAGCGCTCCGACGTGGTGTCGGTCCACACGCCGGTCCTGCCCGAGACCATCGGCCTGGTGAACGGTCGGCGCGTGGCCTCGATGAAACCCGACGCGACCCTCATCAACACCGCCCGGGGCGTCATCTTGAACCAGCCCGAGGTCGTGGCGGTGCTGCGCGCCCGTCCGGATTTGCACGCCGTGCTCGACGTGACCGATCCCGAGCCGCCGCAGCCCGGCGATCCGCTGCTCGATTTGCCCAACGTCACCGTGACCTCGCACATCGCCGGTTCGCACGGCCGCGACTGCCAGCGGATGGGGCACTACATGGTCGAGGAGCTGAAGAACTACCTCGCGGGCCGACCCCTGCGCTGGCAGGTGACGCGCGAGGGGCTGGATCGGATGGCCTGAGATGTGACGATCCCCCTGGGGCGATCTGCGGGCGTTAACTGGGTAAGCGGTGGCGAGTGGATACGCCGGTTGACCCCGTTCTTTTCGGGTTCCTCGTGGTGATTGGCACCGCGTCGTATCGTCTGATGGCGCCCCCCCGCCTCGCCCCCTTGTCGCTCCGCCTGTTTCCCCCATGTGCTACCCGCGCCCGGCCAGTTTCCTACGCTCCCTCTTTTTTGTGCTCGGTTTTTTTCCGGCCGCCCTCTCCGCCGCCGAGAATACCGCCGCCGGCGCGTGGATGCTGTGGTATCGCGAGCCGGCCGACGCCTGGATCAAAGCCATCCCGGTGGGCAACGGCCGCCTCGGCGCGATGATCTTCGGCCAGCCCGCGCACGAGCGTCTCCAGCTCAACGACGTCACCGTCTGGTCCGGTGATCCGCAGCCCGACGCCGACCGCAAGGACGCGTGGAAGGACCTGCCCGAGCTGCGCCGCCTCATTCGCGAGGGCCGCTACGACGAGGCGGAAAAATTCGCCAACGCCCGCTTCAACGGTCCCGCGCCCTACCGCAACTCCTACCAGACCCTGGGCGATCTCCATCTCGACTTTACCCTCCCGGCCGGCGAGGTCGCCGACTACCGCCGTCAGCTCGACGTCGGTCAGGCCCTCGCCGCCGTGAGGTTCAAAGCCGGGGACACCACCTTCGAGCGCGAGATTTTCGCCAGCGCCCCCGATCAGGTCCTCGTGCAACGCATCTCCGCCGACCGCCCCGGCGCGGTCGGCTTCACCCTGCGCCTGGGTCGCGTGGAGCGCGCCCGCACCGTGGCCGAGGGCGAGGACACGCTCGTCATGACCGGGGACACCGGAAACACGCTCGGCTACGAGGTGCGGGCCCGCGTCCTCACCCGGGGCGGCCGCGTCCGGGCCGAGCCGGAGGGGCGCCTCCGCGTCGAGGGGGCCGACGAGGCCGTCGTGCTCCTCGCCGCCGCCACCACCTTCGTCCTCGACCACGCCGCCGGCTACAAGGGCGGCGACCTCTCCGTCGCCAAAAAACGGATACAGGCTGCGGCGGAAAAATCCCACGCCGCCCTGCGCGCCGCGCACGTCGCCGACTACCGCCGCTACTTCGACCGGCTTAGTCTCGACCTCGGCGCCCAGGACGCCACGCGCCCGACCGACGAGCGTCTCCGCGCCTACCACGCCCGGCCCGATCCCGCCTTCGCCGCGCTCTTCTACCAGTTCGGCCGCTACCTGCTCATCTCCTCCAGCCGCCCCGAAAACCCGCTGCCCTCCAACTCGCAGGGCATCTGGGGCGACGGCCTCGATCTGCCGTGGAAGTGCGACTACAAATCCAACATCAACTACGAGATGAACTACTGGGCCGCCGAGCCCTCCAACCTCGCGGAGATGCACACGCCCATGCTCCGCATGACGCAAAACCTCGTCGCGCCCGGCACCCGCACCGCCCGCGCCTACTTCGGCCCCGACACCCCCGGCTGGGTCGTCGGCTACACCACCAACGGCTGGAGCTGGACCTCCCCCGGCGAGCGCCTCACCTGGGGCATCTGGTTCGGCGGCGGCGCCTGGATGTGCCAGCACCTCTGGGAACACTACGCCTTCGGCCGCGACCTCGACTACCTCCGCTCCGTCTATCCCACGCTGAAGGGCGCCGCCGAGTTCTGGCTGGCCAACCTCGTGGAGGGCGCCGACGGCAAACTCATCACCTCGCCCTCCTCCTCGCCCGAGAACAGTTTCCGGACCGACTCCGGCATGCGCTCCTCCATCTGCGAGGGCGCGACCATGGAGAAATCCATCGTGTGGGACCTCCTGACCAACACCGCCCAGGCCGCCGCGCTCCTCGGCGACGAGGCCTTCGGCAAAAAAGTCTCCGCCGCCCGCGACCGCATCCGCCCGCCGCAGATCGGCCGCCACGGCCAGATCATGGAGTGGGGCGGCGACTGGGACGACCCCAAGGACGAACACCGCCACGTCTCGCACCTCTTCGCCCTGCACCCCGGCCACGAGATCACCGCGCTCGGCACCCCCGAGCTCGCCGAGGCCGCCAAGGTCACGCTCCAACACCGCGGCGACGACGGCACCGGCTGGGCCCTCGCCTGGAAGATCAACTTCTGGGCCCGCCTGCGCGACGGCGACCACGCCCACAGGCTGATGACCAACCAGCTCCGCTACACCGAGGAGCTGCGAACCGTCATGCAGGGCGCCGGCGGCACCTACCCGAACTTCTTCGACGCCCACCCGCCCTTCCAGATCGACGGCAACTTCGGCTTCGTCTCCGGCGTGAACGAGCTGCTGCTCCAGTCGCACGAGCGCTACGTCGATCCGGCCGAGCCGTATCAGGATCGTTACTACATCGACCTGCTGCCCGCCCTGCCCAAGGCCTGGCCCTCGGGCTCCGTCGCCGGCCTGCGCGCCCGCGGCGGCTTCACCGTGGACCTGAACTGGCGCGACGGCGCCCTGGTCTCCGCCCGCTTCACCAACCCCGGCAAGACCACCGCCGTCGGCCGGGTGCGCATGGGCGGCTCCGTGTCCAAGCTCGTGCTCGCGCCGGGCGAAAGCCGCCTCGTCCAAAAGTAGGGCGCGCCGCCGCATCCCGCCGCTCCCGCCAAGTCCCGCCGCATCGCGCCGGCTCCCGCCGCGTTTTCCATTTTCGTCCCGACATCCCCCATGCTCCGCCTCCACCCCCGCCGTCTGCTCCTAGTCCTGGCCGCCAGCTCCCTCGCCCTGGCGGCCGGGGCCCGGGAAAACATCAACCTCAACCGCGAATGGAAGTTTCTCCTCGGCGACACGGCCGGGGCGGAGGCGCCCGCCTTCGACGTCGGCGCCTGGTCCGACATCCATCTGCCGCACAGCTTCAGCCTGCCCTACTTCATGTGGCCCGAGTTCTACGTCGGCCACGGCTGGTATCGCAAAACCCTCGACGTGCCCGCCGCCTGGCGGGGCAAGCGCGTGGCGCTGGAGTTCGAGGGCGCCTTTCAGGAATCGGAGATCTTCGTCAATGGTCACCGCGTCGGCACGCATCGCGGCGGCTACACCGGCTTCAGCCTCGACATCACCGAGGCGCTCCGGCCCGGCGCGAACGTGATCGCCGTCCGCCTCAACAACCTCTGGCGGGCCGACCTCGCACCGCGCGCCGGCGACCACACCTTCGGCGGCGGGCTCTACCGCGACGTGCGCCTCGTCGTCACCGATCCGCTTCACGTCGCCTGGTGCGGCACCTTCGTCACCACGCCCACCCTGGCGGCCAGGGCCGGCGCGGAGAGCACGGTCAACATCAAGACCGAGCTGCGCAACGCCTCCGCCTCCGACCTCGACGCCGTCCTGCGCACCGAGATCCTGGATCCCGCGGGCGTGCTCGTCGCCACCGTCTCCACCCGCCTCGACGTCCCGGCCGGCGCCGTCCTCACGGTGGACCAGACCACGCCCCCCGTGGCCAAGCCCGCGCTCTGGCACCCCGACCACCCGCACCTCTACCGCGCGCGGACCACCGTCTTCGCCGACCGCGGCCTCCTCCGGCGTAACAAGCCGGTGGATACCTACGAGACCGCCTTCGGCTTTCGCTGGATCGAGTGGACCGCCGACCGCGGCTTTTTCCTGAACGGAAAACACGTCTGGCTGCGCGGCGCCAACGTCCACCAGGACCACGCCGGCTGGGGCGACGCCGTCACCAACGCCGCCTTCGAGCGCGACGTGCGCATGGTCAAGGAGGCCGGCTTCAACTTCATCCGCGGCTCCCACTACCCGAAGGATCCCGCCTTCTCCGCCGCCTGCGACCGGCTCGGAGTCCTCTGGATGTCGGAAAACGTCTTCTGGGGCATCGGCGGCCGCCACGCCGACGGCGGCTGGAGCGCCAGCGCCTACCCCGTCACGCCGGAGCACGAGGCGGCCTTCGACGAGAGCGTGCTCGCCAGCCTGCGGGCCATGATCCGCATCCATCGCAACAGCCCCTCGATCATGGCCTGGAGCATGAGCAACGAGGCCTTCTTCTCCGACGTGCCGATGGCCAAGGTGCGCGCCCTGCTCGCGAAGTCCGTCGCGCTCTCGCGCGAGCTCGATCCCACCCGCCCGGCCGGCGTCGGCGGCGCCCAGCGGCCGCTCAACGCCGAGCGCATCGACCTTGTCGGCGACTTCGCCGCCTACAACGGCGACGGCGCCACCCAGCCCGCCTTCCAGAACCCCGGCGTGCCGTCCTTGGTTTCCGAATACGGAAGCGTGATCGTCGAGCGGCCCGGCGCCTTCGATCCGGGCTGGGGCGATCTCAAGGCCCAGCTCACCGACGGCCTCCCGACGCGTTTCCCCTGGCGCGCCGGCGAGGCGGTCTGGTGCATGTTCGACCACGGCAGCTTCGCCGGTCTGAACCTCGCCCGCATGGGCATCGTGGACTACTTCCGCGTGCCCAAGCGCGCCTACTACTGGTATCGCGAAAACTACGCCGGCGTGCCCGCCCCGGCCTGGCCGAAGGAGGGCGCCCCCGCGCGCATCGCCTTCTCCGCCGACAAGACCACCCTCGCCGCGCCCGACGGCACGGACGACGCGCAACTCTCGATCGCCCTGCTCGACGCCGCCGGCAAACCCGTCTCCGCCGCCGTCCCGGTCACGCTCACCGTTGTCTCCGGCCCCGGCGAGTTCCCCACCGGCCGCTCGATCACCTTCTCGCCCCCGGGCCGGGGCGACGCCTCCGACATCTTCATCCGCGACGGCCAAGCCGCCATCGCCTTTCGCTCCTACCACGCCGGCGAGTCGGTCATCCGCGCCCGTTCGCCCGGGCTGCCCGACGCCACCCTGACGCTCAAAACCGCCGGCGCCCCGGCCTTCGTCCCCGGCCGCACGCCGCTCGCCCCGGATCGTCCCTACGCCCGCCACGTGGCCCGGCCCGCCGCCGGGGCCGTCGCGACGGACGCGAAGACGCCGGCCGGCGGCGACGTGCTCGCGCTCAACCGTCCCACGCAGGCCTCCAGCGCCGCCGCCGGCGCCCCCTCGGCCCTGGCCAACGACGGCGATCCCGCCAGCGCCTGGCGCGCCGCCGCCGCGACCGACCAGAGTTTCGAGGTTTTCCTGGAGGTGGCCTACGACGTGGAGCGCATCACCCTGGTTTTCCCGCGCGAGGCGAAGCACCGTTACCACATCGACGTCTCCGCCGACGGCGTGAGCTGGCGCGAGGTGGTGAAGCCATCCGCACCCGAAGGCGCCGCGCTCCGGCGCACGCACGAAGGTGATTTCGGACGCGGCATCGTGCGGGTGCGCGTGCGCTTCACCGTCCCGCCCGGCGGTCCGCTGCCCGAGCTGGCGGAGATCCAGGTCGGCGGGCGCGGACGGACTTGAGCCGACCGGGATCCACGGAATTGGTTGGCACCGGCCGGCGGCTGCGGCGCGCCGGCTCGGTTTGTTTGCAATTCACGCTCAAGGTGTGGCTATCCCGGAAATTGGTCGGGGACGGCCAACGCTACACAGCCAGCCCGACCCCCCCGAGGTTTGGCTCAGCTTGAACGCACATCGGAATATTTCCCTCATGAAGAAACTCGCGTCGCTCCTGCTCGCCTCCCTCGCCTCGCTCTGCTCCCTCGGCTCCGCCGCCTCCGCCCGTGCCGACGGCGGCGGCTACCTTTTCGCGACCTTCAAGGGCGAGGACAGCCCGATGAGCGAACAGGTTTATTTCGCCCTCAGCCGGGACGGCCTGGCCTGGAGCGCGCTCAACGACGGTCGGCCGGCGCTCGTCAGCGGCATCGGCGAGAAGGGCGCCCGGGATCCCTACCTGCTCCGCTCGCATGACGGCTCCCGGTTCTACCTCCTCGCCACCGATCTCTCGATCAACCTCACCCGCGACTGGGGGCGGGCGGTGCGCGCCGGCAGCCGATCGCTCCTCGTGTGGGAATCGGACGATCTCGTGCGCTGGACGGAGCCCCGTCTGGTGCCGGTCGCGGCCGGGGACGCGGGCTGCACCTGGGCGCCCGAGGCGATCTACGACCGGGAAAACGGCGACTATCTCGTGTATTGGGCCTCCACCACCGGGCGGGACCAATTTGACAAGCAGCGTATCTGGGCCGCCCGCACCAAGGATTTCAGGACCTTTGGCGACCCCTTCATCTACATCGAGCGGAGCACGCACATCATCGACACCACCATCGTGCGGGACGGCGAGGCCTACTACCGGTTTTCGAAGGACGAAACCGTCAAGACCGTGACCATGGAAACGAGCGCCGGGCTGATGGGACCTTGGACGGTCATGACGGATTTCAACCTGCGCGAACTCGCGGGCTTCGAGGGCCCGGAGTGCTACCGGATGGCGGACGGGAAATGGTGCCTCATCATGGACCACTACCGGGCGAGCGCCGGCTACAAGGCCTGGGTGACCGGCGATCTGGCCGGAGGCAGGTTCACCCCCGCGGAGGGGGTGTCGTTTCCCTTCCGTTTCCGCCATGGCTCGGTGCTGGCCCTGAGCGAGGCGGAATACCACCGCCTGTCCACCGCCACCACCATCGGAGCGGGCCGGTAGAACCCTGTAGCGTTGGCCGTCCCGGCCAATTCGGAACCCGCACAGATTGGCCGGGGACGGCCAACGCTACAAAGGATGCGCGCCGTCGCGCTCCGGCACGCGTCCGAGTCGGCGCTCGGCCCGGATCGTCCAGGGCTCGGTGCGCAGCGGTCGGCGCGCGTGCTCGGCGAGGATGATGGAGTAGTCGCCCGGCGCCTCGATCCACTCGTCGCGCGCGAGGTCGAAATGCGCCAGCGCCCAGGGATCGAGCTCGATGCGCAGTTCGTGTTCCTCGCCGGGGTCGAGGAAGACTTTGGTGAAACCCCGCAGGGCCAGCGGCGCGCGGGCGGACCTGTTTTTCCCCGTCGTCGAGGACTCGGCACCTTCGGAGGGAGCGGGGGGCGCGACGTAGATCTGGGGCACGGCGGCGCCGCGACGCGCGCCGGTGTTTCGCACCGTGCAGCGGACGGTCGGCGTGGTGCGACCGGGCGTCGGCTCGAGGTGCAGCTCGCCATACTCGAAGCTCGTGTAGGACAGGCCGTGGCCGAAAGGGTAGAGCGGCTCGCCGCGAAACCACGAGTAGGTGCGCCCGTTGCGCAGATCGTAGTCCATCATGGGCGGCAACTGATCGAGCGAGCGCGGCCAGGTTTGCACGAGGCGGCCGGAGGGATCGATGTCGCCGAAGAGCACGTCGGCGAGCGCGTGGCCGAGCTCCTGGCTGTTCTGGGTGAGGTGCAGGATCGCGGGCACGTGCTCCTGGCTCCAATTGATGGCGAAGGGGAAGGAGCTGATGAGCACCACCACGCTGCGCGGGTTGGCGGCGTGCACGGCCCGGATGAGCGGCTCCTGTTCGAGGTCGATCGACCGGCGGTCCACGGCCTCGCGGCCCTCGCTGGGGAGGTCCACCAAGGCCCAGCCGCCCGGGCCGACGGGGCGGTTGCCCACGCAGAGGATGGCGACGTCGCACTCGCCGGCCAGGGCGGCGGCGCGGGCGGGATCGTCGCCCGCGTCGAAGCACACCGCGGCCTCGCCGAGGCGGGCGACCAGACCGGCGCGCGGCGACACGGTGTGCGGCGGCGTGCCGCTATACCAGTCGAGCAGGACCTCGTCGGCGCGCGGACCGATGAGGGCCACGCGGCGCAGGCCGGCGGGATCGAGCGGCAGCAGCGCGGAGTCGTTTTTGAGCAACACGATCGAGCGTCGCGTCACCTCGCGCACGAGCTCGCGGTGGGCCGGCGAGAGCCAGGGCGCGGGCTCGTCGCGGCGGCCGATGCTCGCCTGGGGCACGCGCTCCTCCGGGTCGAGCAGGCCGAGGCGCAGCATCACGCGATAGACGCCGCGCAGACAGGCGTCGAGGTCGGCCTCGGTGAGGTCGCCCCGCTCCAGCGCGGCGCGCACGGAGGCCGCGTGGTCGTCGAGAAACTGGTTGATGCCGGCGTGCAGCACCGGGGCGGCGGCGGCGATCTTGTCGGGATAGCGCCGGTGCTGCGTCACCAGCATTGTGAAGGCGCCGCCGTCGGTGCAGATGATCCCGTCCTGTCCCCACTCGCGCACGGTGATCTCGCGCAGCATCGGGTGAACGGTGCAGGGGATGCCGCCGTGGGCGTTGTAGGCCGCCATGTAGGCGCGCGAGCCGCCGAGCACGACGCCGGCGCGGAAGGGCGCGGCGTAGTATTCGTGGAACAGGGCGGCGTCGAAATCGGAGGAGGAGGACTCGCGGCCGTCCTCGTTGCTGTTGGCCAGGAAATGTTTCATCAGCGCCGCCGCCGTCCAGTAGCGCGGGTGCTCGCCCTGCAGGCCGCGGATGAAGGCCACCGCGAAGCGGCCGACGAGAAACGCGTCCTCGCCGTAGCACTCCTCGGTGCGGCCCCAGCGGGGATCCCGGCCGAGGTCGGCGTTGGGCGCGCGGACGACGATGCCGCCGCGCCCGTGGCCCGGGTGTTGAAACAGGTAACGCGCCTCGTGCGCCTCCACCTCGGCGACGCGGCGGACCAGCTCCGGCTCCCAGGTCTGCCCGAGACCGATGGCCTGCGGGAAGGTCGTGGTCGGCAGGGGATTCTCGCCGCCCCATTTGCCCGGACCGCCCAGGGCGAGGCCGTGGAGCCCCTCGACGTGACCGGAGCCGCGCACGCCCAGCCGGGGCACGTCGGGGTGGGTGGAGAGCGCGGCGATTTTTTCCTCGGGCGTCATCGCCGCGAGCAGGGAATCGATGCGGAGTTCGTCGGGCAGGTCGGGGTCTTGGAAAGCGAAGGCGGGGGACATGGATCGGGCAGAATCGGGACCGCTCCGGCGCGTATCGAACGCGCAGCGTCTCCGGGCGTCGAAGAGACGGGTGCTTGATGCATCATTCGCCGCTTTGGCGGCCCCGGGGCGCGTGCCGGGGAGCCGGGCGCCGCCCGGGGCGGACGGTCGGGGGCTAACAGGTTAAGCCCCTCCGGCGCTTGGCAGTCGGGCGGGGGAGGGCGGAGCCTCCGGCGCTTTCGTCTTTTTCCGTTCCCATGAAGCACCCTCGCCCCATCGCCCTCGCCCTGTTCACCGCCGCGGCCCTGACGTCCGCCGGCGCCCTCCGCGCCCTCGACGGCGACTTCACCCTCCAGATTTGGTATCGAACGGGTGAATACGTCGGGCCCAACACCCTGCTCTTTGGCGGCACCACCTCCGGCATCGGGGACGACAGTCTGGAGGGCGACCAGGCGCTGTTTGTCGGCTACAACAACAACGGCGGGCGCGTGGACTTCCTGCGTCCCATCGTGAACGACGGTTCCCGCTGGGGCGCGCACATGGGCGCCACCGCCGTCGGCACGGGCACCGCCGCCGACACGGTTTACGACTACGTGCTCGCCTACGAGAGCGGCGCGCGGCGCTTCACCGCCTACATGGACGGGGCCGCGGTGGGCACGATGGCGGCGGGCGGCTTCTCCGGTCTGCCCTCGCTCTCCGGCGGTCTGGCGATCGGCGGCGTGCAAAACTCGGCCTTCTCCGCGGATCGGGCCGCCGCGGTGAGCATCGCCGCCTTCCGCCTGTATCGCGGCGCGTTGGACGCCGGCCAGGTGGCGCGGATCCACGGCTTCGGGGCCGATGCCACGGCGGACGAATTGGTGAGCGCGGGCGTCTCCGTGGCGAAGGTTTCTCCCGCTCCGGCTCCGGCTCCCACGACGGTCTCCACGTCGGCGAAAATCGAGGAGGCCGCTCCCGCCGCCGACGACGACGACGAGGCGCCGCTCCGACGCTCCGCGAAGTGGCCGCTTCGTCGTCACCACCGCTGATTCGCGAACCGCCTCCGGGTTTGGCGCGGCGGGCCTTTCGTTCCTCGCGGCCTCCCTTCCTCGCGGGGCGCCGCATCCGTTCCTTTTTTCCAAAAAAATACCCCGATGAAGAACACGAACATGAAGATGAACCTGAAGCGCCGTTTCGCCCCCGCGCTGGTTTTCGCCGCTTTGGCCGGTGTCGGCTCGGTGGCGCGTGCCGCGACGCTGGAGACCTATTTCGATTTCACCCGTTACGGATCGGTGCCCCCGGGCGCGTTCATCCGGAGCAACGTCCACGGTGGCGTCTCCGCCATGATCAAACCCGTCGGGACGACGCTGAACCAGTGGGGCCTGACGATCGCCATGGAGCAGAGCGCGGGCGACACCGGCGTGTATATCCCGCCGACCGCCTTGGCCTCGCTCACCGGCGACTTCACGTTGCAGGTCTGGTTCATCACCCAGGTGGACGTCACGCCCGACATCATGATCTGTGGCGGCACCACGTCGGAGGTCCCCGACGACAGTCTGGACGGCGACCAGGCCCTGTTCGTGGGTTACAACAACGACCGGGGTGTCGCGCGTTTCCTCCGCCCCGTGGTCAACGACGGCGGCCGCTGGGGCGCGAACATGGTGTCGCACTCGGGGACGGGTATGTCGGTGCTCTCGGCGCAGGACTACGTGCTCACCTACAACCGCGCGGGTCGGATGATAAGCGCCTATCTGAACGGCGCGCCGGTGGGGACGCTGAACGCGACCGGCTTTGACGGCCTCGCGGCGCTGACCCGGGGCTTCGCCGTCGGCGGGGTGCAGAACTCCGCGTTTCGCGGCGACGGTTCCGCGCCGGTGAACATCCGCTCCTTCATGATCTATTCCGGCGTTTTGAGTCCGACGCAGATCGCCCGCATCCATCTGGGCGGCCCCTCGGTGAGCTTGGAGGCCCTGAAGGCCGCGGATGTGGTGGTGAAGTAAGGGCGCGTCGGGGATGAGCGCGGGGCGGCGGGCGGATCGGCTTGCGCGCGCGAGCGGATGGGCGAGGCGGGCCGGTTGCTGGTCGCGCCGCCCACCAATATTCCTCATCGGGCGTCCACGTGAGGGCGCCGGTGACACTCCGCCCGCCCCGGCGGATCGGGAGGGCGGGGGAGCCGGTCGGGATCGCCGGCGCACGGATCCCGGCCGAGGGCCATTTCCATCGCGGCGGGCGGATCGTGCTCGGCGAGGGCGATCTCGCGGGCGAGGACGGCGCCGATGGCGAAACGGAACGCGGTGTTCATCGCCGGGCCGGGGGAGGGCGAAGTGGAGCGGGGCCGAAACGCGCGAGACCCGGAGAACCGAGGTTCCGGTGTGCCTACCGTGTTAGCAAATCCGACTCGGAGTTTAGGGTATCCGTTTAAACTACAGGTGGTTGCTGACAACTACAGGTGAGGTTGGAGACGCCGACGAATCCGCTAACATGGTAAGCAGTTGGGGCGGTTGTCCGGCCGGGGCGCGGGGGGAACAAGTAGTGGCGAATCTTCCCCCCTTCTCGGTTCCCGTGCCGGCCCTGGTCGGCCCGGCCTGCCCCGCACGACCACGCGCCCCGCATCTCTCCGAAGCCGCGCGTCCGCGCTTCGAGTTTTCAGCCACCAAATCCCATGCCCCTACATCATCCCGAGCGCGCGCGCCGCCGTCGCGCGCTTTCTCCCAAACTCATCCTCGGCGTCGTAGCATCTCTCGCCGCCGCATCCTCCGTCCGCGCGCAGGCCACCTGGGTCGGCGACACCGACAACGATTGGAACTCCGCCGCCAACTGGAGCACCGACCCGGCCAACCCCTCCGGCAATTTCACCGTCAACCTGTCGTCCGGGAACTTCCCGGTTCTGAGCGCCGATTCCGCGTTCACCCCGGTGGACGTTTTCATCGCCGGCTCCGCCGGCACCACGGGGCGCTTCGACCATCGCGCCGGATTCCTGACCCAGACCAACACCAGCACCACCGGCGTCTGGTTCTTCGTGGGCAAGAGCGGCAACACCGCCAACGGCACCTACAATCTCGCCGACACCTCTGCGGTTGACGCTGGCATCTCCGGCTTCGCCCAGGGCTCGGGCAGCCTCACGGTCGGCAAACTTTGGGTCGGCGGCGCCGCCTGGAGCGCCGGCGGCACCGGCACGGTCAACATCAACACCACCGGCACGATCACCGCCAACTCCACCCAGGACTTCGGCGGCGGCAACGCCTCCAAGGCCGCCTTCTCGCTCGCCTACGGCCCCGGCAGCAGCGGCACGGTGAACCTGCAAAACGGCACCATCAACGCGAACAGCGAGCTGTGGGTCGGCTTCTCCGGCACCGGCACCTTCAACCAGTCGGGCGGCACGGTGAACACCACCGAGTCGCTGGTTGTCGGAAACATCAGCGGCGCCACCGGCACCTACAACCTGACGGGCGGCGTGGTGAACGCGGCGACCGTCTCCGGCCAGTTGAGGCTCGGCGCCAACGCCGGCGCCACCGGCACCGTCAACCTGGACGGCGGCACCCTCCAGGCCCCCGTCGTCGCCAAGGGTGGCGGCACCGGCACCTTCAACTTCAACGGCGGCGTGCTCCGCGCGGGCGCCACCGGCGCGACCTTCTTCGGCGGCCTCACCAACGCCTACGTCAAGGCGGGCGGCGCCATCATCGACTCCAACGGATTCGACATCACCGTCTCGCAGGCCCTGCTCGCCGACACGGTCTCCACCGGCGGCGGCTTGACCAAAAACGGCGCCGGCACGCTCACCCTCTCCGGGGTCAACACCTACGCGGGCGACACCACCGTCAACGCCGGCACCCTCGCCCTCGCCGACAACGCCTCGCTCAAGTTCGTCATCGGCGCCGTCGGCGTGAACAACAAGGTCACGGGCGCCGGCGCCCTCACCATCGACGGCGACTTCGCCTTCGACCTCGCCGCGGCCAGCACGACGCTCGGCGATTCCTGGCAGATCGTGGACGTCTCCACGCTCGCCGAGACCTTCGGCGGCACCTTCAGCGTCACCGGCTTCACCGCCGACGCCGGCAAGTGGACGCGCCCGGTCAACGGCGCCTTCTACCAGTTCGACCCGGCGACGGGCGTGCTCCGGGTCGTGAACGACCCCGATTACGTCTTCCCCCCGCCCTCGGCCACGCCCGGCAGCTACAACACCACCCACGCCATCGGCTCCGACATCGCGTTGAGCGTCTCCGCCTCCGGCCTCGGATCGCTGACCTACCAGTGGTATTATCAGGCCGACGCCGGCGCGACGCCCGTCGCCATCACCGACGCCACCGCCTCCACGTTGACCATCCCCTCCGCGACCTCCGCCTCGGCCGGCATCTACTCCGTCATCGTCACCGACCACGCCCCCGAGGCCTCCGGCAAGCCCGCCACGACCACCACGCTCGTGTTCTCCCCCATCTCCGTGGTGCCGGCGAGCGACTTGGCCGTCGCCTACTACCGCTTTGAAGAAGGCTCGGACGGCGGCGCCATCACCTCCGCCCTCGACTTGATCGGCGGCAACAACCTGAGCCCGCTCGGCGCCCCGGCCTACACCGGCGCCGGCGTGCCTTTCGCCACCATCCCCGCGACCGGCGAGAGCAACACTCTGGCTTCGAGTTTCCCGGCCTCGGGCAACAACGGGCTCATCGCGCCCATCGTCGGCACCCTCGCCGAAACCGCCCTCACCGACTTCACCGTCGAGGCCTTTGTCCGCTTCAGCGACCCGAACGGCGTGCATACCATCGTCGGCCGCGACGACACCGCCAACACCGGCGAAGGCACCGGCTCGCAGTCGCTTTTCTATCTCCAGCGCAACGGCGGCAAGTTCCGCGTCGAGGTCATCACCAAGGACAACACCAACGTCCAGGTGAACAGCGACAGCACGCCCGCCCTCAACACCTGGTATCATGTCGCCGCCGTGGGCAACGCCGGCGCCGGCACCCTCAAGCTCTACGTGAACGGCGTCCAGGTGGGCACCACCACCACCGGCTTCACCGGCTTGTTCGTGCCCAGCGCGGGTTCCAACTCCCCATGGACCGTCGGTCGCGGTCAGTGGGCCGGCAACCCCGCGGACTACCTCCGCGGCGACATCGACGAGGTGCGCATCACCCGCGCCGCGCTCGCGCCGAGCCAGTTCCTCAACTCCTCCGGCGGCGTCGCCATTCAGCCCCCGACGCTGAGCCTCACCCCGACCTACGCCTCGGTCCTCCCCGGCACCGATGTCACCTTCACCGCCACGGCCGCTTCCAACATGAACGGCACGATCACCTACCAGTGGTATAAGGACGGGGAAGTGCTGAGCGGCGAGACTGCCGCCACCTTGGTCCGCTCCTCCGTCACGTTCGCCAGCGAAGGCCTGTATTCCGTGGTCGTCACCGACGACGCCGGCGGCTCGGTCGCCACTCCCATCACCGCCACCGCGACCACCCGTCTGCGCGTCCTCGACATTCCCGCCGCCGGCACCCGCTCCCTCGGTCTGAACTTCGTCGGCGCGGCCTCCAGCACCGAGCCCTGGGCCGTCTCCTGGTCGCACGTTCTCGGCACCTTGGCTCCGTCCGTCTCGGCCGGCGTTTACCCCGCCGCCAACTGGAACAACTCCGCCGACGTCACCGACGTCTTCACCCGCACCGAACCCCTCGCGCTTCACGAGTCCGACGGCTCGGCCGCGGCGGGCGCCTCCGCCACCTGGTCCGCCGCCGGCACCTGGTCGGCCCGCGTCGGCACCGGCGAGCCCTCCGCCAAGTCTCCGGACGCCCTCCTCCTGCACGGCTACGTCGAGTCCCGAGCCGCCGCCGGAGCGAGCGTGACCGTATCCAACATTCCCTACGCCAGCTACGACGTTTATGTCCACGTCGCCGGCGGCACCAACGGCGAGGTCGGCACCCTGAAGATCAATCGCGAGGGCGCCCCGACCTACTACTACCGGGTGTTCCAGCACGACGCCTACGTGGCCGATCCCTACGTCGTGCCGCTTGTCCTGGGCGAGTCGCTCAGCCGCACCGAGGCGCTGGCCGTGCCCGCCGCGACCTTCGTGCGCTTCACCGGCGTCACGGGCACCGAGCTCACCATCACCGCCGCCGACTCGGTGTTGAACAAAAACTCCGGAGGCATCGCCGCGATCCAGATCGTGGATCGCACCCCCGCGGGCACGGCCTATCCCCTGATCGTGACCGGCGCCCCGTCGTCCCGGATCGTGCGCGGCGGCACGAACGTGAGCCTCTCCGTCACCGCCGTTTCGCAGAACTCCGGCACCTTGTCCTATCAATGGGAAAAGGGCGGCATCGACCTCCCCGGCCAGACCGGAGCGACGCTCAATCTGAGCAACGTCACCGGCGCCTCCAGCGGAGACTACGGCGTGACCATCACCGAGACCTCCGCCCTCGGCACCATCACGGCCACCCGCACAGCCTCGCTGGTGGTGGTGGACGGCGCTCGCTCGCTCCTCATCAACGGCGACATCAACACCGCCACCACGCCCACCTACGTGGGCGACGGCCTCCTGCGCGCCGACGGCACCCGCTCCCACATCGGCCTCGAGACCAATCCCACCGTGTGGAACGGCATCGTGGGGGCGGCCGGTTCGGCCACGCGGACCCTGGCGAAGGAATCCACCGGCCTCGCGCTCCCCGGCGTGACCTTCAGCTACTCCGGCGCGAACGGCGTCGAGGACAACACCGTCCTCGGCGGCGTCCTCGACACCGAGGCGGAGGAGCTGGAGCGCGATTACCTCTACGCCAACTACAGCGAGACACCGCCCGCCACGCCCTTCACGGCCACGGTGGGCGGCCTGCAGGCCCTCGCCGGCAAGAAAGTCGTCCTCTACGTTTACGCCGTCGGCAAGACCACCAAGACATTCTCCCAGACCGAGATCGCGCCGGTGAACGACACCGCGTATGTCGCGCTGGCGACGCCGAACAACCACCTGAACAGCCCGGAGGGCAAGACCACCGTCTTCGCGGTGAACTCCAACTTCGACGCCGGTCGAAACATCGAGCTGAACAACCCCGAGGCCTCCGTGGATAACTTCTCCTGGGTGCCCTTGGAGGCGCCGGGCAGTTCCGGCTACGTCGCCTTCACCGGTGTGGTCGCCGCGGACGGCACCGTGTCCTGGACGCTCAGTCCGGACACCACCGCCGAAGGCGGCGGCCTGGTGCCCCTGGTGGGCTTCCAGCTTCTGGTCACCGCCGAGGACATCGCCCCGGCCGCCCCCGCCGGCCTCGCCGCCACCGCCGGCACCGGCCAGATCGCCCTGACCTGGAACTCCTCCGTCGGCGCGGACAGCTACAGCGTCCGCCGCTCCACCACCTCGGGCGCCGGCTACCAGTTGCTCGCCACCGGCCTCGGCGCGACCAGCTACACCGACACCGAGGTCGCCGACGGCACCACCTACTACTACGTGGTCACGGCCTCGAAGAGCAGTCCCGCCGCGGAGAGCGGCTACTCCTCCGAGGTCTCGGCCTCCCCCCTGAGCGGCTTGAACGCTCTTCAGAGCTGGCGGCAAACCCACTTCGGCACCGCCGCCGACGAGGGAGACGCGGCCAACGCCGCCGACCCCGATGCGGACGGGCACGCCAACCTGCTCGAATACGCCCTCGGCACGGATCCGACCTTGGCGGGTGCCCTGCCCGTGACGGTCGCCCGCTCCGGCAACGTCCTCACGCTCAGCTTCACCCACGGCGGCGACCCGAGCCTCCTCTACGTGATCGAGGCGAGCGACAACCTCCAGAGCTGGGCTCCCGTTCACAGCTACCCGGCCTTCACCGAACCCGGCCAGGCCACCTACACCGACAGCGTCTCCCTCTCCGGTCAGACGCGGCGTTTCCTGCGCCTGGTCGTCACCGCTCCGTAACCGCCAGCCCCGCTTCGCCCCGCCCGGCCGCCGACGATCCGTCGGCGGCCGGGCCCATCAACCCCGTCGAGCATCATGAAAACATCGTTCGTATCCACTCGCGCCGGACGTCGCGGCTTCACCCTCATCGAGCTGCTGACCGTCATCGCCATCATCGGCATCCTCGCCGCCATTCTCATCCCGGTCGTCGGCCGGGTGCGCGAGCAATCCAAGCGTGCCAAGTGCATGAGCAACGTGCGCCAGATCACGCTCTCTCTGGTGAATTTTGCATCGAGCAACAAGACCCAGTCCTTCCCGATCAACTCGGGCGCGAACTGGGCCTGGGATGTTGACGTGAACCTCGCCAACGAAATCGCCAACAAGGCCGGGCGCGACGTCTTCTATTGCCCATCGTCCAACATGCTTTCGATAAAGACGATGGATGAAATGTTTCCCTACAACGGCACCAGCTCATTCGCGGTGACCGGTTACGTGCTTCTGATCCGCGGCACGCCCCAACTGGACTTGGTCTGGCTCAACGACCGCGTGCGAAGCGAATACACCGTTGGCCTGGGAAATGTGCGCGTCACCCTGCCCGCCAGCCGTCGCCCCTTGGTGGTCGATGCCATCATCTCAAACGGCCCGAACACCTTCGTCGGTGTCGAAGGTGGATTTGCCGAAAACCTGAGCAACCACATGGCCGGCGTCCTGCCCATGGGCGGACACACCGGTTACGTGGATGGCAGCGTGAAGTGGCGCAACTTCGTATCGGGCTCGAACCCCTTCGATCCGGCCGTTTTCACCCGGAAGACAAACTCCGATCGTCCCAGTTTCTGGTTCTGACTCCGCCCTTCGCCCCCACTCGGCCGAATCGTTCCGATCACGGTTTGAATTGGGATCCTCCGAAACGGTGGGGCGCGACCGCCGGCCGCGCCGGCTTGGGCGGCGATCACCGTTCATCCCTTTCGGGCGGTCTTGGTGGTCCCGCCCGCCATAGGGCCAAATCCATCCCGTAGCGGTTATCCTTTCCAGGCACATCGCGCCCATAGCACCAACCCGACCCATGAGCCCCCCTCGAATCCTTCAAAAATTTATCCCCGTCGGATTGATCGTCGCCAGTTTGGCTTTCTTGGCCGGCGCTTCGCTTCGCGCCCAGGCCTTCGTCCATCCCGGCTGTCTTTCCACCCAGGCGGATCTGGACCGTATGAAGGCCAAGGTGGACGCCGGCGCCCAGCCCTGGAAGGCGGGCTATGACACCCTGGTCGCCGCCCCCTACGGCCAGCTCGGCCACACGCCCAACCCCCAGCCGATTCTCTATGCATCGGGCTCCCAGCCCGACAACTACATCAACCTCGCGCGCGACGTGGCCGCCGCCTACCAGGTCGCCCTTCGCTATCACGTCACGGGCGACGAGGCCTACGCGGCCAAGGCCGTCAGCATCCTCATGGCCTGGGCCGACACCCACACGAGCTGGAACGGTAACACCAACGTCAGCCTGCGCGCCGGCCTCTACGGCTACCAGCTCGCCTGCGCTGCCGAGCTCGTGCGCGACTACCCGGGCTGGTCGCCCGAGGATTTCGCCAAGTTCAAGGACTACTACCGGCTCCAATTCTACAAGATAGTTTCCCCCAATGATGTGGATCGTGGATTTCTTTTCCATCACCACAGCGCCCCGGGCGACTGCATAGACCGCTACTGGGCGAACTGGGACCTCGCCGCCATGACCACCGTCATCGCCTCCGGCGTGTTCCTCGACGACGAGGCGATCTTCCAGGAGGCGATCGACTACTTCTACAGCGGCTCCGGCGTGGGCCGCATCAGCAAGCTGCTCTACCACCTGCACCCGAACGGCCTCGGTCAGTCGCAGGAGTTTGGCCGCGACCAGGGCCACGCCACCATGCTCGTGCCGCTGCTCGGCACCTTTTGCGAGATCGCCTGGAACCAGGGCGTCGATCTCTACAGCGAGCTCGACAACGCCATCTTGGCCATGTCCGAGAACCTCGCGAAATACAACCTGTGGTATGACACGCCCTACGTCACCTACATCAACTGTATCTACAGCATCCAGACCAACATAGGCACTCCCGCCCGCGGCACCACCCGCGCGGGGGCCGATCTGCTTTACAACCACTACGTCAACCGCCTGGGCTTGTCCGCGCCCTATACCCAGGAGGCCGTCGAATCGATCCGCCCCGAGGGCGGCGGCGGCCAATATGGGCCCAACAGCGGCGGCTTCGACCAGCTCGGCTTCACCACGCTGACCCACTCGCTCGACCCGATCACCGAGGGCCTGCCGCCCAGCCAGGTGCGCGCCACCGTCAAGGGCGGCAAAATCACCCTGTCCTGGCGCGGCTCCGCCTACGCGAGCAGCTACAACGTCAAACGCGCCACCAGCCCCGGCGGCCCCTACATCAACCTCGCCACCGTCGGCCGCAAGAACACCACCTACATCGACACCGGCGTGCCCGTGGGCACCACCTGCCACTACATCATCACGGCCAACAATCCCGACGGCGAGAGCGCCCCCAGCCCCGAAATCTCCGCCGCCCACGACCGCCAGCTCCACGGCGCCGTCATCGGCACCGACGGCTCCGCCGGCAACTGGGGCGCCACCAAGTGGCACGTCTTTGACGGCTCGCTGCGCAACTTCATGGACGCTTGGGCGCCCGAGGGCGGCTGGGTCGGTCTGGATCTCGGCGAGGGCGCCCGCGCCGTCCTCACCGCGATCAACTACTGCCCGCAACCCGGCGGTGGCAGCCGCCTCGTCGGCGGCGTCGTCGAAGCCGCCAATCAGCCCGATTTCAGCGATGCGACGACTCTCTTCACCGTCACCTCGGCCCCCCCGAGCGAGGTGTTCACCACCCAGGCTCTCGCCAACCCCAACGCCTTCCGCTACGTCCGCTTCCGCGCTCCGCCCAACACCTACTGCACCCTGGCCGAGGTCCAGTTTATAGGCGACCTCATCGGCATGGCCCCGACCCCGCCCTCCTCCGCGCCCTCCGGTCTGGCCGTAACCTCGCCCTGGATCGACCAGGCCACTCTGACCTGGAGCTCCGTCTCCGGCGCGACCGACTACGTCCTCAAGCGCGCCACCTCCCCCGGCGGCCCGTATTCGGTCATCGACTACAACCCCGCCTGGGACACGGACTACACCGAGCGGCGGCTCGCCCCCGGCACCTACTACTACGTCGTCGGCGCGCTCAACAACATCGGCGAAACCGCCCATTCCAACGAGGTGAGCATCGAGATCGGCGCCACCGCGGCGCCCGCCCTCGTCGCGCACCTCCCGTTTGACGAGACCGCCGGCACCACCGCCTCCGACACCTCCGGCAACGCTCGCCACGGCACGCTCGTCGGCGGCCCGCTCTGGACCTCGGGCACCAGAAACAACGCCGTCAGCCTCGACGGCGGCGACGACTACGTGGACCTCCCCGACGGCCTCTTCAACGGACTCGGCGCCTGCACCATCGCCGCCTGGGTCAACCCCGACACGCTCAGCACCTGGGCCCGCCTCTTCGACTGCGGCACCGGCACCAACGCCTACATGTTCCTGGCCCCCCAGGCCGGCGGGTCGAACGCCCTGCGTTTCGCCATCACCACCAACAGCTACAACAGCGAGCAGCAGATCAACGCCGCGTCGCCCCTGCCCACCGGCGTCTGGAGCCATGTCGCGGTGACCTTGGACGGCACCACCGGCGTCCTCTACGTGAACGGCGTGGAAGTGGGGCGCAACAGCTCCATGACCCTCACGCCCGCCTCGCTCGGGTCCACCACCCAAAACTACATCGGCAAGGCCCAGTTCCCCGACCCCTATTTCGACGGCCGGGTGGACGAGTTCTATGTTTACAACTTCGCCCTGAGCCCCGCCGAGGTGGCCGGCCTGATGGCCTTCACCGAGCCCGACCTCACGCCCGACGACCCCGAGCCCGAGCCCGGCGACACCACGCCCCCGGCGGCGCCGACCGGTCTCGTCGCGACGGCCGGAGACCACGTCGTGACGCTCGACTGGGCCGACAACACCGAGCCCGACCTCGCGCGCTACGCCGTGTATCGCTCGACCACGCCCGGCGGCGCCTACACCGCCCTGGTCACCAATCTGACCTTCAGCACCTGGTCCGACACCACCGCGGTCAACGGCACCACCTACCACTACGTCGTCACCGCGTCCGACACCGCCCTGAACGAGTCGGCCGACAGCCCCGAGGCCTCCGCCACTCCCCAGGCTCCGCCCCCGCCCGAGGCGCCGGCATCTCTCGTCGCCTCGGCCGTCGCATCCAGTCGCATCGAGCTGAGCTGGAGCGCCGCCGACGGCGCGACCAGCTACCTCGTCAAGCGTTCCACCTCCGCCGGCGGCCCCTTCGACACCCTCGCCGCCGACATTCCGACGACCAGCTACAGCGACGTCTCCACCGCCCTGAGCGTCACCTACCACTACGTCGTGGTCGCCGTGAACAGCGGTGGTGAAAGCGCCGCCTCGCCGCAGGCCTCGGCCCGGCTCGACGTGGCCGCGCGCGTCCAGCACCTGCATCTGAAGTTCGACGAGACTTCCGGCGCGAGCGCCGCCGACTCCAGCGGCAACGCTCGCCACGCCACGCTCGTCAACGGCGCCACCTTCGTTGCCGGCAGCTTTGGCAACGCTCTCGGCCTCGCCGCGTCCGCCTCCCAGTATGCCACCTTGCCCGCCGGCGTGGTGAGCGCGCTGGACGATTTCACGATCAGCACCTGGGTAAAGCCGGCCACCCACGCCAACTGGGCCCGCGTCTTCGACTTCGGCAGCGGCACCGCCACCAACATGTTCCTCACGCTCCAGAACGGGGCCACCGCCAAGCCGAGATTCGCGATCAAGATCAACAACAGCGCCGAGCAGATCATCGACGCCCCCGACGCCCTTCCCACCGGCGTCTGGACGCACGTCGCCGTCACCCTGTCGGGCAACGTCGGCACGCTCTACATCAACGGCGTGGCGGTCGGCACCCACACCGCGATCAGCTTCAAACCCTCCGGCATGGGAAGCACCACGCAGAACTACCTCGGAAAAGCCCAATACCCCGACCCCTATTTCGACGGCGCCCTCGACGACTTCCGCATCTACACCAGCGCGCTGAGCGCCGGCGAGGTTGGCGTGCTGGCCGCCGGCCAGTTCCCCGCGCCGCAGAACCTCGCGGCCACGCCGGCATACTCAAGCATCGCGCTGTCGTGGAGCGCCGTGTCGGGCTCGTCCGGATACACCGTGCGGCGCGCGGCCTCCGTCGGGGGCCCCTACGCCGACCTCGCCGTCGGGCTTTCGTCCACGAGTTACACCGACACCGGACTCGCCGAGGGCGCGACCTGGTATTACACCGTTCAGGCGACCGGTTTGTCCGGCCCGGGTGTCGTCTCCGGCCCGGTTTCCGCCACCACCTACACGGCGGCGCAGAGCTGGCGCCTCGCGCACTTCGGCACCATCGACGCCACCGGGGACGCGGCCGACGACGCCGATCCGGACGGCGACGGCATGGACAACCTCGGGGAGTTCGTCGCCGGCACCGATCCCGTGGACCCCGACAGCCGCTTCCGCGTCGAGCGCATCGAGTCCTCCGCCGGCGACATCTTGATCACCTTCGAGAGCGTGGTCGGGAAGAGCTATCGGCTGGAGCGTTCCGAGACGCTCGAAGCCGGCTCTTGGAGCACGGTGCAGGAAGGCATCGCCGGCACCGGCGGCGAGCTGACCCTGACCGATTCCCCGACCGACCTCGCGCGCGTGTTCTACCGGCTGGTTCTCGAGCAGCCCCAGTGATCGCCGCCGATATGTAGGGTTGGCCGTCCCCGGCCAAATTTAGGTGTAGCGTTGGCCGTCCCCGGCCAAAATTAGGATGTAGGGTTGGCCGTCCCCGGCCAATTCCCCACACGGCGGCGCCGACGGAGTTGGCCGGGGACGGCCAACACTACATCGGCCAACGCCGCACCTCGCTTCGGCGTCACCGCGGTGTTGCTTCGGTCGCGGACGCGACCCGAATTCGCGAAGTATGACACACGTGGTTTTCAAGGGGCGTCCGCCCCGGATCACCCCTTTTGGCGACAACAAGTGGCCGCTCTACTTCATCACCTGCTGCACGCTCCATCGCCACGCGTGGTTGGCCACGCCTTCGATCCATGAAGCCTGGCTGGCTTTCGCTCTTCGGGGAAGGGAGCTGGGGGTGGCGGTTGGGCGCTACGTTCTCATGCCGGATCACCTGCATTTTTTCGCGCGATTGTCCCCCGAGCGGCGGCTCGACCTGTCGGTGCGCGGTTTGAAGCGGGCGCTGAGCGCGGCGGCGCCGGCGGGGCGGCGGGGGGAGTGGCAGCCGGGGTTCTTTGATCATCTGATGCGGGGGCACGAGAGCCTGTCGGAGAAGTGGGCCTACGTGCGGGACAACCCGGTGCGCGCGGGCTTGGTGAGGGAGGCCGACGCGTGGCCGTTCGCGGGGGAGGTCGTGCCCCTGGAGTTTTGACCCCGGACCAAAGTGTAGCGTTGGCCGTCCCCGGCCAAGGTGCGGCTGTAGAGTTGGCCGTCCCCGGCCAATTTCGTCTTCATCCTCCTTCGCCCGACCTCTCCTTCAATTTCCTACGCACGTATGCTCCCCTCAGTTGGCCGGGGACGGCCAACACTAGTGTGCCCGGCATGGGCGTGAACTAAACATATGAAACGAG
>CBINNW010000027.1:0-50447 GCA_966252115.1 uncultured Akkermansia sp. | reverse complement strand
CGAGGCCGTGCGAGAAGACGAGGGTCTTGCCCTTGGTGAGGTTGGGCTCGATGTCGGACTTGTAAACGTCGGCCTGCTTCATGTCGGGGAGACCGACCAGGATGACGTCGGCCTGCTGCACGGCCTCGGCGGTGGAGACGACCTTGAAGCCGTGCTTCTCGGCGACGGGGGTGGACTTGGAACCCTTGTAGAGGCCGATGATCACGTTCACGCCGGAATCCTTGAGATTGAGGGCGTGGGCGTGGCCTTGGGAGCCATAGCCGAGGACGGCGATGGTCTTGTTCTTGTAGAAGCCGAGATCGGCGTCCTTGTCGGTATATACTTTGGCGGGCATGTTGGGAGAGTTGTAGGTGGGGTTTGGATACGAGACGGGGCGGTGCGGGGAAACCTTGACGGAAAACGCGGACGCCGACGGACGGCGGGCGGTTGGTCGCGGGGAGCGGACCGGTTATTTCCTCAGCGCGAGCGTGCCGGTGCGGGCGAGCTCGAGGATGCCGAAGGGGGCGAGCAGATCGAGGAAGGCGCTCACCTTGCCGCTGTCGCCGACCAGCTCCACGATGAGCTCGTTGTGGTCCACGTTGACGATCTTGGTGCGGAAGATCTCGCAGATCTGCATGACCTCGGAGCGGTTCTTGGCCGAGGCCTTCACCTTCACGAGCACCAGTTCGCGCTGCACGGACTGGCCGTCCTTGAAGTCGGTCACCTCGACCACGTTCACGAGTTTGCGGACCTGCTTGATGCAGAGGTCGAGCGCGGAGTCGTCGCCCTTCAGCACCACGGTGATGCGGGAGAGCGCCGCGTCGTGGGTGGGGGCCACGTTGAGCGAGTCGATGTTGAAGCCACGTCCGGAGAAGAGTCCGACGACGCGAGCCAGGACGCCGAACTTGTTCTCAACGAGAATCGAGATCGTGTGACGCATGTGCGGTAAAATGAGCGGAGGAAGGAGGAGTTTTTCTTTTGGTGGACGCTGAGGGACTCGAACCCCCGACACCCTCGGTGTAAGCGAGGTGCTCTAACCAACTGAGCTAAGCGTCCGAACCAAAGGGCGGAGGAAAACCAACGCCCGCGCGCGCTGACAAGGGTTTATTTGCCTCTCTGCGCGAAGCGGGAGAAAGGGGACCGCGTCGCCGGCCGAAACGGACGGACTCACGCGGCTCCCCGGGGCGGGCCGATCAGACGGCGGCGGCGGCGGCGCCGTCGCGGTCGCGCAGCAGCCAGCCTTCGCGCACCATGAGCTCGGCGTTTTGCACCGCGTTGAGCGCGGCGCCCTTCCAGAGGTTGTCGCCGCTGACCCAGAAGGAGAGACCGTTGTCGAAGGCGGTATCGACGCGCAGGCGCCCCACGCCGCACTTCACCTTTTCGGCGAAGGCCAGCGGCGTCGGATATTTCTTGGCGGCGGGTTCGTCGATCAGCTCGGCGCCCGGGAAGGCGGCGACGGCGGCGCGCGCCTGCTCGACGTTCACCGGACGCTCGAACTCGGCGTTGACCGCGATGGAGTGCGCCCGGACGACCGGCACGCGCACGCAGGTGGCCGACACGCGAAGCTCCGGCAGGCCCATGATCTTCCGGCTCTCGAGGCGCATCTTCTCCTCCTCGCCGGTGTAGCCGTCGGCGCCGAACGTATCGATCTGGGGGATACAGTTGAACGCGATCTGGTGGGGATAGACCTTGTTGACCAGCGGCTCGCCCGCGGAGTGCGCGGCGATCTGCTCGGCGAGTTCCTTCACCGCCTCGGCTCCGGTGCCGGAGACGGACTGGTAGGTGGAAACGAAGATGCGCTTGAGGCCGAAGAGCCGGTGCAGCGGCCAGAGACCCATGAGCATGACGGCGGTCGAGCAGTTGGGATTGGCGATCAGCCCCCGGTGGGTGCGCAGGCCCTCGGGATTGATCTCGGGCACGACCAAGGGCACGTCGGCCTGCTGGCGGTAGGCGGAGCTTTTGTCGATGACCGTGCAGCCGCTGGCGATCGCGTCGGCCGCGAGCGCGCGCGTGACGGAGCCGCCGGCGGCGAAAAAGGCGATGTCCACACCGGCGAAAGCGCCGGGCTTGGCCTCCTCGACCACCAGGGTTTTGCCGGAGTGGGTCACGGTCTTGCCCGCCGAGCGCGCCGAGGCGAAAAGCCGCAGCGAACTCATCGGGAAGTTGCGCTCGTGCAGCAAGCGGACGAGCTCTTGACCGACGGCGCCCGTGGCGCCGACGATGCCGACAACAGTGTTACGAGTATTCACGATGGAGGGAACGAGGGAGTTGGTTAACAAAACTTGCGCCATGCTGGGCATCAAGCCCGCAGACCGCCTGCTTTTCGTGCGCATCACCACGCAGACGATGCAGTTTTTCCAAAAGGGCGAACTCGTCGCCGCCTATGCGATCTCCACCTCGGCGCGCCCGCCCAGCAACGTGAAGGACTCGCTCGGCACTCCGCGCGGTCTGCACGAGATCGCCGAACGCATCGGCGGAGAACAACCGCTCGGCATGGTCTTCAAGGCCCGCCGCCCCACCGGCCGCCACTACGCGGAACACGAGGACAACGGCAACCTCATCACCAGCCGCATCCTGTGGCTCCGCGGTCTCGAACCGGGGGTGAACGTCGGCCGCGACACGCAGGGGCGCGAGGTCGATACGCACGCGCGATACGTCTATATCCACGGCACCAACCGCGAAGATCGGCTGGGCCAGCCGCAGAGCGCCGGCTGCGTGCTCATGGCCAATCGCGACATCGTCGCGCTCCACGAACTGGTCCGCGTGGGCGACCAAGTCCTGATCGTGGACTGAGCCCAAGGCGGAGACCAATCCGCGTTCCGTCGTGAAGACTGCAGCCCGACCGTTGGGCAGGCTGCCCGACCAGCGGCATGGCCTACATCGCAGCCGCGTTTTTATCCGGCGCTCCCAGGCGGGTCAGGCGTAGTCCCAATACAGGATGCGTCCACACTGGTCGCAGATGCCGAGCTTGGCGGGGTCCGCGCTGCGCGAGCCCGACTCGGCCTCGCTCGAAACCTTGAGGTGGCAACCACCGCACTTGCCGGCCCGGAGCGGCACCACCACCGGCCACTGCCGCGTCGCCACCCGCTCGTAAATCCGCAGGGAGATTTCCGGCACGCCCTGACGCGAGGCCGCCGCGGCGGACTTCGCCTCGATCAATTCGGCGGCGAGGTTGGTCTCCCGTTCGGACAACGTGGCCAGCTTCCCCTCGTGTTTGGAGATGTTGCCCTTCAGCACGGCCTCGGCGTCGGCGAAACGTTTTTTGGCCTCGTCGATCTGGTAGAGCACCTCGATCTCCTGCTCCTCGAGGGCGCCGACGGCGGTCGCCATCGTTTCGATCTCCTTGCCCAGCGCCTGATACTCCTCGTTTTTCTTCACGCCCAGTTGCTGCGTGCGGTAGCGGGCGAGCTTCGTCTCCGCCGAGCCGATCTCGGTTTCGAGCAGCTTCTTTTTGGTCTCGAGTTCGCGGAGCTCGTTCTTCGCCGCGTCGATGGCGGCCTTCTCGGAGGCGATGGATTTCTCCACCTGGGCGCGCTCGCCGGGGACGGCGGCGAGTTGTTGTTCGAGCTGGCGGCGACGCAAATCGCGATCCTGCACCACGAGCAGCTGGGTCAATACGGCGTGCGGCATGGCCCTGTGCATGGCCCGCGCCGCGCGCGGTTCAACGCTGGATTAAAATTCGCCCCAAACGCATCCGCCGCGCCCAAGCCCCCACCCCGGCGGTCACCGCCCGGATTCACCGCCGCCGCCAACCACACCGGGCCGTTCCCCATTGGTCATTGGTCATTCGTCATTGGTCATTACATCCGAGCGGCTCGCCGCTCAGATGTAATACATATCCTCGCCGCCCTTGGCCGCGAGTTTGTCGAGGGTGATCTCGCGGCACTTCGCCTCCAACACGCCGCGCACCTCGCGCCAGGCCCGCGCGACGCGCCGTCCGCTGGCGCCCTCGACGGCGACCCCGAGTTCCAAAACGTGCCCCTCGATCAACGTGACGATGTCGAACAGGGAAATCTCGGCCGGCGGCCGGGCCAGCGCGTAGCCGCCCTGCTTGCCCCGGCGCGAGGTGATGAGCCCGCCGTTGCGCAATTCGCTGAGGATCTGGACGAGGTAGTTCGCCGGCACCGACTCCGCCTTGGCCAGCTCCTCGATGTGGGCGAGTTCCTCGCCTCCGTGACGGCGGGCGAGCTGGGCGAGGACACGGCAGGCGTAATCGACTTTTACGGAGAGTTTCACGGAGCGGCGGGAATGAGGCGTGACGGCGGGGGACGGCGGCGAGCGCCGGGATTTCGCCGGACCGTGGGGAGCCCCCCGGTCCGCCGCAAGCCCGGGACGAGCCCCCGCACGGGGCCCAAATCCAGAAGCGCGCCACGCGGCCACGCCCGCGAGCGCTTCACCGTCCGCTCACGAAGGTCACGGGCGCGTCGCCGCCAGGTGACGGCGTAACCGACTTTTCGCCGACCTGTCGCTTGCGCCACCGGGCCGTCGCTTTCGCCGCGGAAGCTTTGCAATGCCCGCCTTGGCCGCGGTGGAGCGACGCCCTTCAACATACGGCCGCACGGCCTCTTGGGCCTCCGCAACCGCCCACCATGCTCCCTAGTCCGGTCCGCACGCTCCTCCCCCTGGCCCTCACGTTTTCCACCGCCCTCACCGGCCTCGCCGGCGCGACGGACACCACGCCGCGGAAGCTCACGTTTTCCCAACTCGCGCGGACCCCGATCACCACCGAAACCACGACTTGGCCGCCTGAAATCCTCGCCTTGGCCGACCGCGAGGTCCGCCTGACCGGCTACCTCCTGCCCCTCGCCACCGAGGGCGGCCGCACCCGCGAGTTCCTGCTGATGCGCAACCAGAACACCTGCTGCTACGGCAAGGCCGCGGTGCCCACCGAATTTGTCGTCGTCCACGCCCCCGCCCCCGGCTTCGCCGTCACGATGGACGTGCCCGTGACCGTGCGCGGCACCCTGCGCCTCGCCCCCTCCGGCCCCGCCGAGGCGCCCATGCAGCTCTTCCGCATCGACGACGCCACCCAGCCCTGAAGCCCACGCCGTTTTTCCCATGCTCCGACGCTCCGTCATCCTCCCCGGTCTGCTCGCCCTCGCGCTGCCCATCGCCGCCTCCGCCACCACCCTTCGCGGTGGCGCGGACGATCTCGCCCGCGTCTGGCGCGAACGAGGCGCCATCCCCCCCGCCCCGGATCAGGTCAACGACCTCGCCTTCGCCGAGATCTACCGCATGCCGGTCGGCCCCCGCGGTCTGGAACTCCCCCCCCGGGCCGCCGAGCTCGCGGGCAAACGCGTCCGCATCCTCGGCTTCATGGTGCGCCAGGCCAAGCCGTCCCCCGGCGTCGCCCTCCTGGGCCCCCACCCCGCCGTCACCAACGAGATCGAGTATTCGCTCAGCGACGACCTCCCCGTCTCCACGGTTTTTGTCGTCGTGCCGCGCTTCGAGGACATCGCCGTCCCCTTCACCCCCGGTCCCCTCCTCCTCACCGGACGCTTCGAGACCTCTCCCCGCGAGGAGGCCGACGGGCGCGTCTCCCACCTGCGCCTGATCCTCGACGAGGACGCCGCCATCGAGCCGGCGCAGGACGGCGCCGACACGCCCGACCACACCGTCGCGCCCACCGCCCCGGGGGCCGCCGCCGACACGCCCGCCCGGGCGGGCGCCGACGCGCCCGGCGACGCCTCCCGATCCCCGCGGCCGCCCCGCCGTCCGTATCCGTTTTTCCATTACCCGGCCTTCCGGGACCTCGATTTTCCCGGGACCGACACGCCCCGGCAGACCACCAAACCCACATGAAACTCCATCGTCTCCTCAGCACTTCCGCGCTGGCCGCCGCCACGGCCGCCGCCGCGTTCGCCGCCCCTGCGGTTTCCCGCCTCACCCCGCCCAGCCTGCTCTTCTCGACCGGAGAAGCCGGCGCGCCCTACGTCGCGCGTTTCCTCCCCGGACAACGCTTCGACCTCCAGGCCACCATCCGCCCCGACGCCGGCCACACCATCACCGGCGCCACCTTCAAGATCAACAACGTCACCGTCCCCGGCGTCGTCACGCTCGTCGCCGCCACCGCCTCCGGCCTCCCCGCCAACACCGTCTGCCCCACCCTCCGCGCGCACTCCATCACCACCCCCGGCGTTTACACCCTCACCGTCACCGCCACCCAGAGCGACGGCGCCGAGGTCACCGCCACCGGCGAGTTCGAGGTCGTTCCCCTCACCATCGGCGGACGCAAAGCCAAAAACATCATCTACATGATCGGCGACGGCATGGGCATCGCGCACCGCACCGCGGCCCGCATCCTCTACAAGGGCGTGGCCTCCGGCAAACCCCTCGACCCGCTCGCGATGGACACCTTCCCCGCGACCGCGCTCGTCCAGACCGCCTCCCTGAACTCCATCATCACCGACTCCTCGCCCGGCGCCGCCTGCTACGCCACCGGCAACAAATCCAACAACAACCAGCAGGGCGTCTTCCCCGACGACACCACCGACAATTTCGACAATCCCCGCGTCGAGTTGATCGGCGAATACCTCGCCCGCACCCAGGGCAAGTCCCTCGGCATCGTCACCACCTCCGACGTCTTTGACGCCACGCCCGGCTCCTTCGGCACCCACACCTCCAATCGCGGCGCCGGCACCGGCATCTGCGACCAGTTCCTCGACGAAGCCGCCGCCAAGGGCGGCCTCACCGTCCTCCTCGGCGGCGGCCGCAAGTGGTTCCTGCCCTCCACCACCCCCGGCTCCGCCCGCTCCGCCAGCAACGACTACGCCCTCCCCGCCGAGCTCGCCTCCGCCTGGGGCGTCACGCCCGGCGTCGCCGGCGACATCACCCGCGATCTCATCGCCGACTTCCAGTCCGCCGGCTTCACCTATGCCGCCACCAAGACCGAGCTGGACGCCTCCGCCTCCGCCGCGACCAAGCTCCTCGGTCTCTTCGCGTTCTCCAACATGAACGTCGCCAAGGACAAACTCGACAAGCGCCGCGGCGACTCGAGCATCGTGGACGCCTACGGTCTGCCCGACCAACCCCTCCTCGAGGAGATGACCGACGCCGCCCTCGACGTCCTCAAGAAGGACCCGCAGGGCTTCGTGCTGATGGTCGAGGCCGCCTCCATCGACAAGCAGGCCCACAACATGGACACCGAGCGCTGGCTGCTCGACACCGTCGAGTTCGACAAGGCCATCGGCGTCGCCAAGGCCTTCGCCGAGGCCAACCCCGACACCCTCGTCATCGTCACCGCCGACCACGAGTGCGCCGGCGTCAACATCATCGGCGCGGCCAACAAAACCCTCGCCCAGCTCCAGGCCATCTCGAGCAACCCCGACGCCGCCACCGGCAAGGCCAACCTCCAGGGCGCCGTGGGCATCTACGAGGCCGCCGGCTTCCCGGTCTATTCCCTCCACGCCGACGGCTATCCCGCCGCCACCGACGTGGACTACAAGATGCTCATCGGCTACGCCGGAAACGCCGACCGCAACGAGGACTGGCTGACCAACGCCCAGCCGATCAAGGACTCCCAGCAGCCCTCGCTCATCAGCTCCACCGCGCCCTACAGCACGTTCCCCTCCGGCCCCACCGCCCGTGACACCGCCGGCAACTATCTGATCACCGGCCAGGTCCCCGGCTCCTCCGCCGTCCACACCGGCTCCGACATCCCGCTGTCCGCCTACGGTCGCGGCGCCAGCCTTTTCGCCGGCGTGATGGATAACACCGACGTGTTCTTCAAGGTCATGCAGGCCGCCGTCGGCGGCGCGAAGTAAACGCCTCCCGCGCCCGCGACAGCCCAGCCGGCCACCTCGTTAAAAATCGCCGCCGCCGACTCCGCTCGGCGGCGGCTCCACCAACCAGCTCCCGCTCCGCCTTCCGGCCACCCATTTCCACATGAAAACCCGCCTCCTCCTCCCCGTCGCCGCCGCCCTCGCCCTGGGCGCCCAAGCCTCGGCCCTCACCTTCAACACCAACTTCGAGCCCGCCGGCATCGACACCTCCGCCACCCTCTTCACCAACGGCGACTTCTCCTTCCACAACGGCTTCTTCGCCCCCGAGCAGGACGCCTTCGGCGACGACATCCCCGGCTCCGACCAATGGCAGATCGACACCGACTCGGACGGCGCCTTCCCCCTCCAGGTCATCGACACCGACGCCGCCGGCTACGGCGCCGCCCCCTCCGGCACCTATGCCCTCAACGGCGTGGATCAGACCGTCCTCATCGTTTTCCCCCAGGCCGTGAACATCAGCGCCTTCTCGATCACACTCGACAACAGCACCTTCGGAAACCTCTTCAACAGTCCCATCGATTTCGTCAGCGGCGCCTGCGTCCTCTTCAGCGAAAACGTGGACCAGAGCATCCCCGGTCACGTCGTCAATGTCGGCCCCGTCTTCGGCGTCACCGCCATCGTGCTCCCCGCCGGCGCCTACTACGACGACCTGAGCCTCTCCTACGTCACGGCCGCCATCCCCGAACCGTCCAGCTTCGCCGCCCTCGCCGGCCTCGCCATGCTCGGCCTCGCCTCCTCCCGTCGCCGCCGCGCCTGATCGACCACCGCGTCCATCCTCCCCCCGCCGCCGGAGCCGCGACACACCTCGTCGTGGCTCCGGCTTTTTCATCCGCTCCCCGGCCACCGCCCACCATGCTCGCCCTCGCCGTCCGCGACCTGCGCAAACACCACCCCGCTCCCCCCGGCGGCGCGGCCTTCGTCCTCCGGCTCGACCACCTCGACCTCGCGCCCGGCGAACAACTCGCCCTGCGCGGCCCCAGCGGCTGCGGCAAGACCACGCTCCTGCACCTGCTCGCCGGCATCCTCCGCCCCGACGCCGGGGAAATCCGGCTGGCCGGCGAACTCCTCCCGCCCCTCGACGAGAACGCCCGAGACCGGCTCCGCGCCCGCCACGTCGGCTGCGTTTTTCAAAACTTCCAGCTGCTCGGCGCCTTCGACGCCCGCGAAAATCTCCTGCTCGCCCAACGCTGCGCCGGCCGCGTCACGCCCGAGGACCACGCCTTTCGCGAAAAACTCCTCTCCGAGCTCGGCCTCTCCCCCTTCGCCACCCAGCGCCCCCACCGCCTGTCCCAGGGCCAACGTCAACGCCTCGCCCTGGCCCGCGCCCTCGTCAATCGCCCCGCCCTCGTCCTCGCCGACGAGCCCACCGCCAGCCTCGACGACGAAAACGCCGCGTCCGCGCTCCACCTCCTGCGCGAGGCCTGCGCCACCCACCGCGCCGCCCTCCTCCTCGCCACCCACGACGCCCGCGCCCTGACCCTTTTCCCCCGCGTCCACGATCTCCCCCGCCCGGCGGAGCAGCCCCGCCCCGTCGCTCCATGAGCCCCCGTCTCCCCCTGCCTCTCTTCATCGCCTGCCGCTCCCTTCGCCACCAGGCCCTCGCCACCCTCTGCGCCATCGCGCTCCTCGCCCTCGCCACCGGCGGCGCCGTCGCGGCCCTCTCCCTGCGCACGGCCTCCGCCCGCGCCTTCGCCGCCGGCTCCGGCCCCTTCGACGCCGTCCTCGGCGCCCGCAGCTCCCCGCTGCAAATCGTGCTCGCCGCCATCTATCACCTCGACGCCGCGCCCGGCCTCCTCCCCCAGGAGGAGCTCGCCACCCTCGCCGCCCACCCCGCCGTCGCCCACGCCATCCCCCTCGCCCTCGGCGACAACCACAGCGGCTGGCGGCTCGTCGGCGCCTCCCCCGCGCTCTTCGCCCCCGAGCTTTGGCGAGACCAGCCGAGCGCCCCGCGCGTCCGGCCCGGCGGCCGCCTCTTCGCCCCCGATTCCACCGAACTCGTGGCCGGCAGCCAGGCCGCCGCCGCCCTCGGCCTGCGGCTCGGCGACCACATCCACCCCACCCACGGCCTCGACTACGACACCGAGACCGCCGAGGACCACGCCCACGAGGAGGAGTTTTCCGTCGTCGGCATCCTCGAGCCCACCGGCACCCCCATGGATCGCGTGCTCTGGTCCTCCACCCACGCCATCCAGCATCTCGAAGGCCATGACGAGTCCGCCGGCCACCAGCTCGCCGCCATCCTCGTCCGCTTCAAACCCGAGGCCGGCATCACCGGATTTCAACTCGCCCGCCACTACAACGCCCCCGGCGGCCACCACACCCTCGCCTGGCCGGTCGCCGCCCAGGTGGCCACCCTCTTCGAGCGCTTCGCCTGGGCTGATCGCCTGATGGGCCTCGCCGCCGTCTTCGCCGCTCTGCTCTCCGCGCTCTGCGTCTTCATCACCCTCCAGTCCTCGCTCGCCCAGCGCCGCCGCGACTGGGCCGTGCTCCGCGCCATCGGCGCCCGCGCCCCCGTCCTCGGCTCCGCCATCCTTTGCGAAGCCGCCCTGCTCGGCCTCGCCGGCGCCCTCGGAGCGGGCGCGGTCGCCACCGCCCTGCAGGCCGTCGTGGCCTGGCAACTACGCGTGCGCACCGGCGTCCTCCTGGCGCCCGCGCCGCCTGCGGATACGCTCCTGTTTGCCGCGCTCGCCCTGCTCGGCGCCTGCCTGCTCGCCGCCCTCTGGCCCGCTCGCCAAGCCCTGCGCAACCCCGTGGCCGACCACCTCTCCGCCCGCGCCTGATCCGCGCCGCCCCGACGGGCTTCCGCCGATCAATCAAGGGAAGCGAGGATCAGGCATCGGCCGGGTCTGTTACCAGTGTAAGGTGGAAAGGCGTTTCCGTCTCCACCACGGACCGCCACCGTGGAGCAGCCCCTGCCGCTACCATGGTCACTTTTTCCGCTCCCCCGGCGATTCACCGCTTCTCGCCCCCCGCTCGCCTCTTTTTTGCGCCTCCACATTCGGCGGCGCACCCGCTGAATCGGCCAACCATCCGAACAGTTCGGACACCTGCGAGCTCCTGAGCGGCAAATAGGCGGGACAGCGACCGCCCGCCCCGCTTGCCCTTTCTCCTTTGGTCGCCGTGCCGGCATCCCCCGCCTCCACGTTTCACCCCGCCTCTCCCATCCTGCCCCAGGCCCTCCCGGCCTTCCCCTTTCCACCGTGTTATCTTCCTACGACTACCTGAACATCGCCTTCTATTTCGCCTTCATCGCGGGCGTCGGCATCTACTTTTCCCGTCGCTCCAAAAACACGTCCGACTACTTCCGCGCCGGCGGCGTGTTGCCGTGGTGGGTGACGGGCGCCTCGTCGTGGATGGCCGCCTTCAGCGCGTGGACCTTCACCGGCGCCGCCGGCAAGATGTATCAATCCGGCCCCTACCCGCTCCTGCTGTTCTACGCGGCGATCATCCCGCTGCTGATCGTGTTCTTTTTCACCAGCTACCGCTTCCGGCGCATGCAAGTGGTCACGCCCTTCGAGGCGGTGCGGCTGCGTTTCGGGCAGGGCACGCAGGTGTTTTTCACCTGGGCCCGCCTGCCCTTCATGTTGATCTTCGGCGGCGTCGCGCTGAACGCCGTGTCGGTCTTCATGGCCGCCGTTTTTCAGGTGGATACGTGGGTGGTCATCCTCGCCCTGGGCTTCATGGTCACCCTGCTCTCGCTGCTCGGCGGCTCCTTCGGCGTGGCGGCGAGCGACTTCGTGCAGATGTTTCTCATCGTCACCGTCACCGTCACGGTGAGCCTGCTCGCCCTGCGCCTGCCCGACATCGGCGGCGTCTCGGGCATGTTGGAAAAGGTCCCCGTCAGCCACCGCGACTGGAGCGAGTTCGCCCGGCCCGAGTTCATCTTCCTGTGGTTCATCGGCCTCATCCTGACCAAGTGCTTCGAGGAAAACTCCATCGACCGCGCGTCCAAGGTCCTCATGACGCGCAGCGACTCCCACGCACGCAAAACGCTCATCATCCCGCTGATCGGCACCATCGTCGCGCCCCTGATCTGGCTGGTGCCGCCCACCGTCGCCGCCATCCGCCACCCCGACATCGCGGCGCTCTTCCCCAACCTGCGTTTCCCCGAGGAGGCCGCGTTTCTCATCACCGCCTCCGACGTGCTGCCTCGCGGCATGCTCGGCCTGCTGCTCTGCGGCATCTTCGCCGCCACGCTCACCAGCATGGACGCCGGCCTGAACCAGGGCGCCGGCATCTTCGTGCGCAACTTCTACCTGCCCATCCTCAACCCCGCCTGCCCCGAGCGTCGCCTGCTCATCATCTCCAAAATCTCCACCGGCGTCTTCGGCGTCATCATGATCCTGAGCGCCCTCCTGTGGAACAGCTTCCGAAATCTCGGCCTCTTCGACCTCGTCAACCAGGTCGCCATCAGCCTCGGCCTGCCCATGGCGGTGCCGCTCTGCCTCGGGCTCTTCTGGAAAAAAACTCCGTCCTGGGCCGCATGGAGCACCGTGCTGGTCGGGCTGGTTCTTTCGTTCGTGGTGAAGTTCCGGCTCACGCCCGACCTCTTCGCTTTCCTGCCCGGCATGGCCGGTCCCTTCCGCCCCGAGGAGGTCACGCAGTTCTACGTCTTCGGCACCGTGCTCTTCGTGGGCGGCGGCTGCGCCCTGTGGTTCTTCGCCACCAGCTTTTTCTACGCCGGCAGCTCGCCCGCCTACAAAGCGCAGCTCGAGGAGTTCTTCAGCCGTCTGCGCACCCCGGTGCTTCAGGCCGAGGGCGAGGAGCTGCGCGAAAACCAGGCGGTCGCCGGCTCCATCGGCAAACTCTGCCTCATCTACGGCGGCTTCGTCATGCTGCTCGCGCTCATCCCCAACTCCGCCGGCGGACGCCTCTGCTTCATCGCCTGCGGCGGCGTGATGGTCGCCGTCGGCGGCCTGCTCTGGTCCACCCACCGCACCAAACGCCCGCCCTACCTCTCCGGCGGCGAAACCCGCTGAGTCTCCCTCTCCCCGCCGCGCCCTTTCGCCGTCCATGCCGCTCGCCATCCTCTCCTCCTGGGAGATCGCCGACACCTCCCTTCGTTACCTCCACGACGCCGATACCGGCGCGGTGACCTGGCAACTCGTCCCGACCACGCGCCTCGCCGAGCTGGCCGAGCGCCGCGCCACCCTCGCGGGCGAGTTCTACATCGACTCCGGCCCCGAGCCCGTGCCGCCGCCCGCCACCGTGCCGGATCCGCTCGTCCACGTGAAACGCGTGGGCGACAGCTACCCGGGCGCCTTCGCCCAGGGCCACACCCTGCGCTCCGCGCCGGCCAACGCCGTATTCAAATTTTCCGGACAAACACACGTGCGCGACGCCGCCTCCGGCCGCCACACCGTGCTCACCACCCTGGCCGACGCCGCCAGCGGCCAGACGATCGAACACCTGGTCGCCTGGCACGAGGGCGACGCCGCCCTCACCGTCGAGTGCGCCTTCGTCAACGGCGGCGCGGCGCCCGTCACGCTGGAGTTGCTCACCAGTTTTTCGCTCGGCGGCCTCACGCCCTTCGCCCGGGCCGACGCCCCCGGCCGCCTGCGTGCCCATCGCTTCCGCTCCGCCTGGAGCGCCGAGGGACGCCTTGTCACCGAGACGCTGGAACAGCTCCACCTCGAACGTTCCTGGTCCGGCGCCGGTCTCTTCAGCGAACGTTTCGGGCAGGTCGGCACCATGCCGGTGCGACGCTGGTTTCCCTTCGTCGCGCTCGAGGACACCGACGCCCGTGTCGTGTGGGCCGCGCAGCTCGGCTGGGCCGGTTCGTGGCAGATGGAGATCGCGCGTCAAAACGACGACGCCTGCCTCTCCGGCGGCCTCGCCGACCGCGAGTTCGGCCACTGGACCCACACGCTCGCCCCCGGCGAACGCCTCGACGCCCCGCCCGCCTACCTCACCTGCGTCGCGGGCGATCTCGACGCCGCCTGCGACCGGCTCACCGCGCTCCAACATCGCCCCGCCGACACGCACCCCGCGCGCGAGCACACGCTCCCGATCATCTTCAACGAGTGGTGCACCACCTGGGGCGATCCCTCGCACGAAAAACTCACCGCCCTCGCCGACCGCCTGCGCGGCTCGCCGGTCAACACCCTCGTCATCGACGCCGGCTGGTATAAGACCGAGACCACCGACTGGGGCACCGGCCACGGCGACTGGGAGCCGAGCGCCAAGCTCTTCCCCGGCGGCATCGAGGCGGCGGCCGCCGCCATCCGCGAGCGCGGCCTTATCCCCGGGCTCTGGTTCGAGATGGAGACGGTCGGCTCCAGCGCCACCGCGTTTTCGCTCGTGGACCACCTGCTCAAACGCGACGGCCTGCCCGTCACGGTGCGCCACCGGCGTTTTTGGGACCTGGACGATCCGTGGGCCTTTTCCTACCTCGAAACCCGCGTCATCGACCGTCTCGAACGCGGCGGCTTCGGGTATCTGAAAATCGACTACAACGAGACCCTCGGCCTGGGCAACGAGACCGCCGACGGCGCCTCCCTCGGCGAGGGCCTGCGGCGCCAGGTGCTCGCCACCTACCGTTTCCTCGACCGCATCCGCGAACGCCTGCCGGAGCTCGTGATCGAAAACTGCTCCTCCGGCGGCCACCGGCTGGAGCCCTCCATGCTCGCGCGCTCCGCCATGTCGTCCTTCTCCGACGCGCACGAGCTGGTCGAGATCCCGATCATCGCGGCCAACCTCCACCGCCTCATGCTCCCGCGCCAGAGCCAGATATGGGCCGTGCTCCACCCGGCCGACTCCGAACGCCGGCTGGTCTATTCGCTCGCCGCCACCTTCCTCGGCCGCATGTGCCTCTCCGGCGACGTCGCCGGCCTCTCCGCCGCGCAGTGGGCGACCGCCTTGCAGGCGCAGGAGCTCTACGGTCGCGTCGCGCCGATCATCAAACACGGCGTCAGCCGCCTGCACCGCGCCCTGGGCGAAAGCTGGCGGCACCCGCGCGGCTGGCAGGCCATGGTCCGCCACACCCCCGACCACCGCGAGGCGCTGGTGGTGGCGCACGCCTTCGCCGACGCGCCGCGCCAGGTCGCCATCCCGCTGCCGCCCGGCGAGGGCTGGACCGTGCGCGCCTTCTTCTCCGAGAGCGGCGTCATCCCCGCCGCCGTCCTCGGCGATTCGCTTGGGCTGCGTTTCCCCGGCCCCTTCTCCGCCCAGCTCATCCACCTGGTCCGCTAGTGGAGCGTGCCCGAAATGCCCGATCATAATTCAGTCAACTCCGGCCCGGTCCGGGGAGCGCACGCGTCCCGCGTGCCGGTGAGAGCGTCCCGCTCTCACCTCCGAAACAGCGGGCGAGACGCCCGCTGAAGCACCCGGGACGGGTGCGCTCCCCGGACCCTCTGGAGCAAGGCTTTCGTTCAGTCACTTGACGATCACCACACTAGGCTCCGTCCCTCCTGCCGTCCGCCCTACCCTTCCCGCCCGCCACCCTCACCCCGCCCCATGTTCATTCGCCGCCTCCATTCCCTGCTCGTTTGCTGCCTCGCCTTCGTCGCGCCGTTGTCCGTCGCCCTCGCCGCCGAGGTCGAGGTTTCCAGCCTCGCCGAGCTCGCCCAAGTCGCCGCCGAGAACGGCCGCGAGATCCGCCTCAAGCCCGGCGTGTATTCGATGGGCGACTACCTCACCGCGCCCGTGCTCGCCGAGATCCGCGCCTCCGTCGCCGGAAAGTCCGGACGCCCGCCGGTGCCGATGTTGCTCCTGCGCGGCGACGACAACCGCATCGCCGCCGAGGGCGCGGTGATCGAGATCGACACCGCCCTCTACAAAAAACTCCCGGGCGGCTACACCCGCTGCATCATCGTGCAAGGCTCCGGCAACACGATCACCGGCCTCTCCATTCGCCAAGTCGGCGAAAACCGCGGCAGCGGCGGCAACACCCTCTCGCTCGCCGGCGAACGCACCACGCTGGAAGACGTCACCCTCCATGTGTATGGCTCCTTCCCCTACGGCTACGGCGACCTGCTGGGCAAGGGCGGCCCGAACCTCGTGGGCATCCAGAAACAAAGCGGCATCCAGGTGCTCGGCTCGGGCTCCGTGTTGCGCCGCTGCCGCGTTTACAGCCGCGCCTTCGGCCACTGTTTTTACGTCCAGCAGGGCGGAAACATCCGCCTCGAGGACTGCTACGCCGAGGGCATGATGCGCCCCACCTCGGAGATGTTGCTCGACACCTCCGGCCCGGCCTTCGACCTCGGTTTCAAGTCCGTCTATGAAAACCGCGACGGCCGTTTCCTCATCACTCCCGGCTACGTCAAAAGCCTCGCCGAGGACGGCTTCCGCACCTACGGCAACGCGGGCGTCGTCACGCTGATCAACTGCACCGCGATCAACACCCGCGCGGGTTTCGAGATCGGCGTGCGCGACGAGGCGCCGACCAAATCCGTGCTGGAAAACTGCGTCGCCCGCGGCTGCGAGCGCGGCTTCCTGATCGGCTCGCAGACCATCGTGCGCCGCGGTCGCGGCGACATCACCCACGGCCCCCTGCTCTACCTGCGCGGCGGACACGACTCGGAGGTGGACCTGGAGCTCGTCGGCGGCGCGCCCGAGTCGCTGGTCCACGCGGTCGCGACCATCGCCGGGGAGAGCCATCGTGTGCGGCTCTCCCGCGCCCTCGGCGAGCCGCCGGTCCCGGCGCTGCCGATCCTGCTTGGATTTGGCATGCCCGACCACGCCGAGATGGCCTCGCCGATCCGCCCCGCGCCGACGTCCAACGTGACCCTGGAAAACGAAATCGCCGCCCTGCCCGTGATCGCCGCCGAGGAGCCGCTTCTCGCCGGCGTGCGCGGCGCCGGCCGCACCCTCACCGAAGAGGCGGCCAAGCGCATCCGCTGAGCCCGGCGCAGAGGGCGGCGCGACAAGCAGGACGGACATTCTTGTCCGTCTGGATTGGGGCAGGGATTGCGGCTGGTTTGCAGGGAGTTGCCGGTGCTTCGGAAAGACGGACAGGAATGTCCGTCCTCCTTTCTGGACCGGCCCCGCCTACCGCTTCCGCTGCTCGAACTCCGCCAGCAGCTCGCGTCCGCGCTCCGGGTTCACCATCGCCACGTGCGCGATCATGCCGCGCACCCAGCCCTCGAAGCGCGGATGCCCCTCGCGGTTCTGCGCCGCCAGCCCCTCCGTCTTCGCCTTGTGCAGGATCGCCCGCAGACGGCGCACCATCTCGCGCGAGACGTTCGGATGTTGGTTCACCACGATGCCCGTCACCGTTTGCCGCGTCTTCGGACGCTGCACGCGGGTTTTCTGCTCGTTCACCGTGAAGTTTTCCTCCGCCACGATGTGCCGCAGGCCGGTGAACAGACGCCCGGTCTGGCCCATCGCCTCGCCGTCCGCCGAAAAGGTCAGGTCGTCCGCGTAGCGCGTGTAGGTCCAGCCGAGCCGCTTGGCGAAGGCCGTCAGGCGGTTGTCGAGCCCGCGCGCCACGAGATTGCTCAGCGCGGGGCTGGTGCACGCGCCCTGCGGCAAACCGCGCGGCCCCGTCGCCACGAACAGCTCGCGCCCGTCGTGGTTCACCCGACAGCGCGGGCACTCCGTGCAGAGCAGAGTCAGCACCGTGGCCGCGGCCGGCGAGTAGCCGAGCTGCTGGAACACGCCCTTCACGCGCGGAAAAGTCACGCTCGGGAAAAAGTCCTTCAGGTCGGCGTTGACCACCGCCGCCCGCGCGAGGTGCGGCCGCGCGTTGGTCAAGGTGCTCCGGCCCGCCACGAAGCCGTGCGCCGCGTCGTGCAGGGCCACGCGATCCAAAATCTGGATACGGATCCACTCCTGGCAGCGCGCCAGGTCGCGATGCGGCGCGGCGAGCTCGCGCGTGCCGCCGCTCTTCTTCGGAATCTGGAAACGCACGTAGTGCGTCACCGCCGTCGCCTCGCTGTGAAAGGCCAGCCAGCGCAGGCGCGACACCTCCAGGCCGAGCGCCCGCGCCACGTCCGCCGGCGTCGCCAGCACCGGCAGCCCCTGCGCCTGCAGGCGCTCGATGTTCGCGCGCCGGTCCGCCAGCCCGCCGGAGACGCCGCGCCCGAGAAACACGATGTCGGTCGCGCGCCGCCGACGGATCGCCTCGGCCCGTTCCGCTCGCCGCCGCTCCGCCTCGGCGCGTTTCTCCTCCTTGCGCGCGGCGCGCGTGGCCGCGTCCGCCAGCACCGCGTCGGCCGCGATGTTCTGCACGTCGCGCAGGACCGGCCGCAGCTCGGTCATCTTCGCCCCCGCCTCGTGGATCTCGACCAGTTGCTCCGGCGTGAGCAGGCCCTGCGCGACCAGCGCGCGGTCGATCAGGGCCGTGCGCGGATCGCCGGCCGAGGGGATCTGGTCGCGGCGGTCGAAATTCACGCTCGCCCAGGTCCAGCGCAGCGTGGCGGCGTTTTTCAGCATCTCCTCGCGGCTCACCGGCGTGAAGCGCCCCGCGTCGAGATTCAGTTTGGTCGGCGCCGGTTTCGCGCCCTTCGGCGTCGCCGACGATGCGGCCGCCGGCGCCGGCCGAGCGGGAGGCATCGGCGGCGGTGTGGCGGTGGCGGCCCGATAGGGCATGCCCGCCGGCGGAGTCGGATCGCGCGGAGTCGGCGCAGCCGAAGGCGACCGCGGCGCGGAGGCGCCGCCGCCAAACAAACGGGCGATCAGGCTCAGCAGGCCCATGGTTTCAAAATGGCGACGCGAGGCGAAAAGGGGGAATGAGAGCGGCGGGTGGTCTTCCGACTACTCGCTCGGGACCGCGGCCGTTAACCAGGGCACCGTCGCCACCTAGCGACAACGGGACCCTTGGGTCGTCTTGGCCGGTGTCGCTAGGTGGCGACGGTGCCAAACGAACAACGGTCGTGGGGAAGCATGGCTGGGCTGACGCAACCGCGGCGGAACACCGCAGTATGGATGGTCTCGGCTGGACCGGCCCGCCGCTCTCAAAGGGTTTGCCTCACGCGCCTCCTTTCCGTTCGGCCGAGGCGCGCAGGCGGGCGAACCAGTCGTCCGCTCCGCCGCCGCTCTCCGGCGCGGGGTTCATCGCCCGCCAGCGCAGCGCCAGCAGGTGACGGCACGGGCCCATGCGCAGACCCGCCTTGCGGAAGTGTCCGCAGAGGCAGCGCCCGCGTTTGATCCGGCCGTCGTTGTCCATGAGCAGCTCGACGGGTTTCGACTCCGCCTCGCCCACGAAAATGGTTCCTCCGCCCGGCGCCGCCACGCGCGAATCCACCCGCACGCGCCCCGCGCGCACGAGTTGACGCGAGGCCGCCGCCTCCTCGTTTTCCGGCCCGAGCTCCGCCTCGCCCAGCGCGCGCGGCATGATCTGCCGCCAGCGAAAGAGACCGGCGCCGAGGTCGTGGATCGCCTGCCCGGTGTGCGCGAGGTGGTTCAACGCGCGCTGCACCGCCGCCGCCGAGCCGGGCACTTCGCGCGTGATTTCGTCAAAAGTCGCCGCGCGTCTCCGTTGGAGAAACCTCGCCGCGATCTCGATCTCCGCCGCGCCCGCCGGCGCCGGCGGGGCGAGCAGGTCGAGCGAGGAGCCGCGCGTCCAGTCGTTGGCCGTCCAGCCGGAGAGTCCGAGCGTCAGTCGCATCTCGCCCATGTGCGCGACCCAGAAACTGGGGAAGCCGGTGCCGAGCAAGTAAACATCCACGCTCTCCACCAGCGGCAGCACACGCGCGAGCGCGAGCAGGCGTTGCCGTCCCCAGATGCGGATCGGCTCCGCCCACGCGCCGCCCCAGTCGGCGCCCCCGCGCACCGGGATGCGTTGTTCCCACGGCTCGAGCACGAGCGTGGGCGGAGCGCCCGCCGTCGCCGCCTCGAAGCGCAGGGCGCGCGGGCTCGTGGCCGCCTTGTGCCGTTTCAGCCACGCCAGCAGGGAATACACCGCCTCGCGGGTGAGCGTCACCTTGCGCATCGGCAGCGCCATCGCCGCCTGGAGCTGCATGAAGCCGCGCAGCCAGCCCTGCGGCAGATCGATCTTTTGCTCGCGGTAGTCGGCGCGCCCGCGCGTCGCCACGTCGAAGCCCGCCGGATCGAGCCGGAAGCGCGTCTCGCGATACGAACGCAGCGCCTGGAAATGCTCATACAGATCCCACGAGTAATCGACGTTGGTGGTGCCGAGCTTCAGCTCCGGCGACGCGCCAAAGCCGTCCTCGCGGTTCACCGTCAGGCAGCCGTAGCTGGACTCGTCGGCCGAGAAGCATTCGAAAAACACCACGTCCTCCGCGACCGTGATCACGGGATCGCAGGGCATGAGTTTTCGCCACAGCTCCAGGTCGTGTTTGCGCAGGTGGTCCGCGTAGGCCCGGCGCGCGCCCCAGTAGGTTTTGCAATGCCGCTCAAACTCGCGCTCGAAACCCGCCGGCAGCGGCGCCCCGCGCTTCGCCGCGATGTCCGCCCTCGCCTGCGTCACCGCGTCGGCGCGCACGCCGCGCACCCGCGCCGCCTCGCCGGCCTTCCACGCCTCGTAGGCGGATTTGTCGCGCCGCTTGAAACGATGATCGCCGATGACGACGTCGTGCAGCGCCGAGATCGCCTCGCGGAAACGCTGCGGCCGCCGCAGCGCCGCGTCGAAGGCCACCGGCTCGCGCGCCAGATTCGGCGCGAGGCTCAGGGTCGAGCCGTCCAGCCCGCTGCGCCCGAGATAGGAAAACGCGAAACTCATGCGGCCGCCTCCCCGATCTCGCCGAAGCTCAGCTCCGGCAAACGCTCGCGCACCGCCGCCGCCAGCTCCGGCCGGCGCGCCACCAGACCCAACACCGCCGCGAGGCCCGCACGCATCTCGGGGCCGCGCACCGAACGCACCGCCACCACCAGCACCGGCAGCAGGCCGGCGGCCTTCTCCGGCTCGCGCGCGATCGCGTCGGCCAGCTCGCGCACGGCCTTCAGCTTTTGCCGTCCGCCCCGATGCACCCCGAGCAGGACCGCGCACCATACGGGCGCGAGTTGATCCGCGCTCAGCTCCGGCTGCTCCAGCCGCAGCGCCAGGTGGTCCACGATCCGCAGGCGCAAATCCTCGAAGGGCGTCTCGGCCAGGCGGCTCCAGAGGACGGGGTCGGCGTAGGCCTTCGTGGCCGCCGCTTTGCCGTCCGGCCGGCGAGTCGTCAGCCACGCCCACGCGGCCGCGCGCGTCGCCGCGACCACGCTGTCGAAAAACCGGCACGTCGCCTCCATCTCGTAGCCGTCGTCGGCGCCCACGCGGGCCAGCGCCCACGCGGTCAACTCGCCCGCGACCGCCTCGCAGCGCGCGTCCGCCAGGCGGCCGAGCGCCGCCGCTCCCGCCCCCGCCGCCGTCGTCGTCGCCGAAATCGTCCGTGCTTGCAGGAGCTGGAAGCCCAGCCGCGCCACCGGCGTCGGCCGTGCCGTCGCGAGGTCGAGGCATTGGTCGAGCGTCAGCCGCTCGCCGCTCACGTGCCGCTCGAAGGCCGCGCAAAGCGTGGCGAGCGCGGTGAGGTTTTTCGTGCGCAGCAGGCGCAGCCAATCCGTCACCGGCAGACGCTCGTTGCCCGCCTGCGCGTCGAAAAGCTCGGCGCCGAACTGCTGCACGCGTTCGTCGGCGTGGTCGAGCAGCGCGAGAAACTCGTCGGGCGAGAGCGTCAGCTCGGCGCGCGACGCGAGCCCGCGAAACAGATCCATCGCCCAGCAGCGCACGAGCGTCGCCCGCGCCTCGCTCACCAGCCGCAGCACCGCGCGGGCGACGTCGGGTTTGTCCCAGGCCTCGGGAAAACGCGGCGCCGCGCGCAGCTCCGCGAGCGTGCGGCCCTCGCGCAGACGGTGGTGCCGGGAGTGAAACTCGATCACGTCGCCGCCATAAAAACAGATCTGCAACAGCGCCCAGCTATCGAGGATGTTTTCCCCTTTCTCGAGGTCTTCATCCCGGTAGCGCCGCAGCGCCGGCAGGATCGCGGGCGCGTAGGCCTCCGGACGCGCGAAAGCCATCCAGCGAAAATAACGCCACGCGCGCCGGCGCAGATACTGGCGCGTGCGGTGGGAAAACACCTTCCCGCCGCGCACGCGTCCGCCCTTTTTGCCGAAGGTCACGCGCTCGCCGGTCTTCGGGTCGAGGTAGGTCTTCGCCACCTCCGCCGGCAACACGTCGCGCGGGGTGCCGAGCGTCTCGCCCTCCAGCGCCGAGCGGGTGGCGCGATCCCATTTCCAGGTCTTGCGCCGCACCCGACGCACCAGCGTGTCGAAGGCGACGAGAAAGGCCGCCATCAGCTCGTCGTCCTTCCGCTCCTCCGCGTCCTTGAACAGGTGCTTCACCAGCGGCTGGTGCCCGGGGCAATCCAAGGGTTGCTCCAGATAGGCGAAAATCTGCTCCCGCGCCCAAGGCCGGGCATCCTTTTTCCAGCGGTCGGCGAAGGCCGCGAGCACCTTGGGGTGGGCCACCAGCCGCAGCGCCGTCAAAAAGCCCTCCGACTGACGCGAAAAACACTCCTCCACGAGGAGCATCGACGCGCGTTCACTGGGTTGGGGGCCGGGCATGGACGGCAAGGGACCGCCGGGGTCCGCGAGCGCGGACGAACTCGTAAAAACGCGTCGCCAAATGCCAGCGCAAAATCCGGATCGAGAAAACCGGTCCCACTCCGGGCCCACTCCCGATCTCGCGCCGAGCTCAAGCGTCGCGCCCCTCGGCAATCGGGCCATGCCGCGGCTCCTTTCGCGGGCCAAGCGGGAGCTTGGCAGCCGTGGGTGCGGTTCGCATATCCATGCGATGCCGCCACGTCCCCCCCAAAAAAAGAAACAACGCGCAGCCACGCTCGCCGACGTCGGTCGCGAGGCGGGCGTCTCCGCCATGGCGGCGTCGGCCGTGCTCAATGGCGCCCGAACGTCCTCCCGTATCTCGCCGGACACCCGCACGCGGATTCTGGAGGCCGCCGCCCGCCTCCAATACCGGCCCAACGCCGCCGCGCGCGCCCTCATCCGTCGCAGCATGAACACGCTGGGCGTCGCCTCGGTGATCAGCGACGGCGACCTCAACCACTACTTTCTGGAAATTCTGAACGGCGTCCTGGAGGCGGGCGCGCGCCACGGGCAAAACATCACCGTCTTCACCCTCAACGACTGGCAGCACGACATCAACCGGCTGGTGGGTTTCTGCGACGGTCGCATCGACGGCATGATTCTGGTCGCCCCCGTTTTGACCGCGGACGAGGCCGCCTGTCTGCCCGGCCACACTCCCTTCGTTTCCCTCCACTCCAACCAATCCCTGGCCGGAGTGCTCGACCTCGAATCGGACGAGGAAACCGGCGCCTTCGACGCGGTGCGGTCCCTGATCAACTTCGGGCATCGGCGCATCCTGCATCTCTCCGGACCGACCACCATGAGCGGCGCCATCCGCCGTATCGCCGGCTACCGCCGCGCCGTGGAATCGGCCGGCCAGAGCTTTGATCCGAACCTCGTGGTGGAGGCGGGCTTCACCGATCTGGCGGGACGGGATGCGCTGGTCGGCTGGATGCGCGCCCATCCGGGCGAGGAGCTGCCCACCGCGATCTTCTGCGCCAACGACGCCGTCGCCATGGGCTGCATGGAAACCCTCGCGCGGGCCGGGCTGCGCGTGCCCGAGGACGTGTCGGTGGTCGGCTTCGACGACACGCTCGCCGCGCGCACCACCGTGCCGCAACTCACCACGGTGAGGCAGCCGCTCCGCCACATGGGCGCCCAAGGGGTGGAGTTTCTCCTCGAGCGCATCCGGGCGGGCGCCTTTGCCGGCGGCCCCGCGGTCTTCCCGGCCGAGCTCGTCGCCCGCGCCTCCAGCGCCCCGCCCCGCCGCGTCCCGATCCTGGTTCCGGCGGTGGCGTGAGCGGTGACGAGGCGACGACCCGACGGCACGGCATTCCCGAGGCGGCCGGTGTTTGACAGCCGCCGTCGGTCGCCGTCCGGTGGGCGCATGTGCCCCAACCGCCCATCCGCACCGATCCGATTTTTGCAAACCGGCTGGCTCGTCGTGGCCTGCCTGCTTCTCGCGGGAGCGGCTTCGCGCGCCGAGGAGTCACCGGCCACGCCCGCCGCCGCCGCGCCGGCAGTGCGCGCGTTGCTGGTCACCGGAGGATGTTGCCACAACTATCCCTTCCAGACGCAGGCGATCCGCGAGGCCGTCGGCGAGGTGGCGACCGTGGAGTGGACGGTCGTCAACGAGGGCGGCACCGGCACCCGGGCGCAAATCCCGCTCTACGACCAAGCCGACTGGGCCAAAGGCTTCGCGGTGGTGGTGCACAACGCCTGCTTCGCCGACACCACGGACGCCGACTACATCCGGCGCATCACCGCCGCCCACCGCTCCGGCACCCCCGCGATGGTGCTGCACTGCGCCATGCACAGCTACCGCGCGGCGCAGATCGACGACTGGCGCGAGTTTCTCGGAGTCACCAGCGTCAAACATGACCATCAGGCCCGCTATCTGGTAAAGCCGACCCGGCCCGACCATCCGGTGATGAACGGCTTCCCCGAGGCCTGGACCACCCCGAAAGACGAGCTCTACATCGTGGAAAAAATCTGGCCCGGCGCGACGGTGCTTGCGACCTCGGCAAGCGAGGTGACGGGTGCGGAACAGGCCGTGGTCTGGGTAAACAATTACCACGGCACACGCGTCTTCGGAACGACCTACGGTCACTCGGACGAGACCTTCCTCGACCCCGTTTTTCGAAACCTGCTGGGGCGAGGTTTCCTCTGGGCGATCGGGCGCGCCGCCGAGTAAACGGCGGACAAGAGCGAGAGGGAGGCGGGAGCCCCCCCGCCCGCGCCTTTGCGGGGCGGGGGTGGAGGCGACCAGCGCAGGGAGCGGCTTACCCGACCCAAGCGCGGGCGTTGCGGAAGAGGCGCATCCAGGGGGCGTCCTCCCCACCTCGCCACGCCGGCGGGACGTAGCTTTGCTGGGCCACCCGGAACACGCGCTCGGGGTGCGGCATCATCAGGGTCACGCGGCCGTCGCGGGTCGTGATCGCGGTGGTGCCGAAGGGGCTGCCGTTCGGGTTGAGCGGGTAGTGCTCGGTCGGGCGGTGGTGGTTGTCCACGTAACGCGCGGCCACCAGGCCGGACTCGCTGAACTTCGCGGCGGCGTCGGCCGAGGCGAACTCGGTGAAACCCTCACCGTGCGCGACGGCGATGGGCAGCACGCTGCCCTCCATGCCGGCGAAGAGCACGCTGGGGCTCTTCTCGATCAGCAGCGAGGCCACGCGGGCCTCGAAGCGCTCGCTCTGGTTTTGCACGAAGCGCGGCCAGCCCTCGGCGCCGGGGATGATCTCGTGCAGGTTGCTCATCATCTGGCAGCCGTTGCACACGCCGAGCGCGAAGGTGTCGGGCCGCGCGAAGAAGGCGGAGAACTCGTCGCGGGCGCGGGGGTTGAAGAGGATGCTCTTGGCCCAGCCCTCGCCGGCGCCGAGCACGTCGCCGTAGGAGAAACCGCCGCAGGCCACGAGGCCGCGGAAATCCGCCAGGCTGACGCGGCCCGAAAGCACGTCGGTCATGTGGACGTCGATCGCCTTGAAGCCGGCGCGGGTGAAGGCGGCCGCCATCTCGACCTCACCGTTCACGCCCTGCTCGCGAAGGATGGCCATGAGCGGGCGGTTTTTTACCACGGAGGGCACGGAGATCACAGAGGAGTCGGAAGAGTCCTTCTGAACCTCGGCTTGGTTCTCCGTGTTCTCCGTGATTCCAGAATCGAAGGTGATCTTTGGCGTGATGCCGGGGTTGTCGCGATCGAGGCGAAGTTGTTGTTCCTGCTCGGCGCAGCGCGGGTTGTCGCGCAGCGCGGCCATGCGGAAGGTGACGTCGCTCCAGACGGCGCGGAGGGCGGAGAGGCTTTCGTTGAGGAGCTCGCGACCGCCCTGGCGAACGATGAAGGCGTGATGCGGGTTAAGTTCGCCGATCTGCGAGACGCAGGTCTTGAGACCGTTGGCGCGGAGCATACCGGAGACGTCGTCAAGATCCTCGGAGCGGATCTGGATGACGGCGCCGAGCTCCTCGGAGAAGAGCGCGGCGAAGGCGTCGGCGGTGGTGGGCAACGTGAGCGAAACCCCCACGTTGCCGGCGAAGGCCATCTCGACGGCGGCGGCGAAGAGGCCGCCGTCGCTGCGGTCGTGGTAGGCGAGGAGTTTGCCCTCGCGGCCGAGTTGCTGGATGGCGTTCCAGAAGCCCTTCAGGTCGGCGGCACTGTCCACGTCCGCCGGCGCCTGGCCGGTCTGGCTGAGGACCTGGGCGAGGATGGAGCCGCCGAGGCGGTTTTTGCCGCGGCCGAGGTCGATGAGGAGGAGAACCGTGTCGGAGCTTTCCGACGTAGCGGGAGCATCTTGCTCCCGGTTCGAGCCAGTCGGAATCGGGAGCTGGAAGCTCCCGCCACTCTGCTCCGAACTTGGGAGCTGGAAGCTCCCGCTACTTTGCAACTGGGGCGTGAGCGACTGGCGGATGTCGGTCACCGGCGCGAAGGCCGAGATGATGAGCGACATCGGCGCGGTGACGCGTTTCTGCGCACCGGTGTCCTTGTCCTTCCAGACGGTGGACATGCTCATCGAGTCCTTGCCGACGGGGATGGTGATGCCGAGCGCCGGGCAGAGCTCCATGCCGACCGCCTGCACGGCGGCGTAGAGGTCGGCGCCGTCGCCGGGGACGGCCGGGGCGGCCATCCAGTTGGCGGAGAGGTTGACCTTGCCAATGTCTCCGATCTGGGCGGCGGCGAGGTTGGTGAGCGCCTCGCCGACGGCGAGGCGGGCGGAGGCGGCGGCGCTGTTGACCGCGACGGGCGTGCGTTCGCCCATGGCCATGGCCTCGCCGGCGTAGGAGTCGAAGGCGGTGGCGGTGACGGCGCAGTCGGCCACCGGCACCTGCCAGGGACCGACCATCTGGTCGCGGCTGATGAGGCCGGTCACGGTGCGGTCGCCGATGGAGATGAGGAAGGTCTTGTCGGCGACGGCGGGGTGCGCGAGCACGCGGCGGGCGGCCTCGGCGAGGGTGACGCCGTCGAGCGCGAGCGGGGCGAGTGGGCGCGCGAGGGTCGTATCCGTGCGGTGCATACGCGGCGGCTTGCCGAGCAGGACCTCGAGCGGCAGGTCGATGGGCGTGTTGTTGAAATGCGGATCGTCCAGCACGAGGCGCCGCTCCTCGGTGGCCTCGCCGACCACGGCGAAGGGGCAGCGCTCGCGGGCGCAGAGCGCCTCGAAGGTGGCGAGGCGTTCGGCGGGCACGGCGAGGACGTAGCGCTCCTGGGATTCGTTGCACCAGATCTCGAGCGGCGACATGCCGGGCTCGTCGTTGGGGAGCTTGCGCAGGTCGAATTTGCCGCCGCGGCCTCCGTCGTTGACCAGTTCGGGCAGGGCGTTGGAGACGCCGCCGGCGCCGACGTCGTGGATGAAGGAGATGGGGTTCTCGTCGCCGAGCGCCCAGCAGCGGTCGATGACCTCCTGGCAACGGCGCTCCATCTCGGCGTTGTCGCGCTGCACGGAGGCGAAATCGAGGTTCTCCTGGCCGGAACCGCTGGCCATGGAGGAGGCCGCGCCGCCGCCGAGGCCGATGAGCATGCAGGGCCCGCCGAGGACGATGAGTTTGTCACCGGGCTTGATCTCGCCCTTGCGGATGTGGCCCTCGCGGATGTTGCCGAGGCCGCCGGCGAGCATGATCGGCTTGTGGTAGCCGCGGAGTTCCGTCGCGGGCGGGGTGTCGGAAAGCGCGTTGGGGACAACGCGCTCCACCGGGGCCGGAACGGCCGCTTCGTAGGTGCGGAAGTAGCCGTTGATGGCCGGGCGGCCGAACTCGTTGTTGAAGGCGGCCGCGCCCAGCGGGCCGTCGAGCATGATGTCGAGCGCGGAGACGATACGGGAGGGTTTGCCGTTGTCGGTCTCCCAGGGCTGTTCGGCGCCGGGTATCCGCAGGTTCGATACGGTGAAGCCGGTGAGGCCGGCCTTGGGCTTGGAGCCGCGGCCGGTGGCGCCCTCGTCGCGGATCTCGCCGCCGGAGCCGGTGGCGGCGCCGGGGAAGGGGGAGATGGCGGTGGGGTGGTTGTGCGTCTCGACCTTGCAGAGGATGTGCACCGGCTCCTCGTGCGCGCCGTATTCGTTGGTCACCGGGTCGGCCCAGAAACGCCCGCCGACCGAGCCGGTGAGCACGGCGGCGTTGTCCTTGTAGGCGGAGAGGATGCCGTCGCCGTGCAAGTTATACGTGTTCTTGATCATCTGGAACAGCGACTTGTCCTTGGCGGAACCGTCGATCTCCCAGGTGGCGTTGAAAATCTTGTGCCGGCAGTGCTCGGAGTTGGCCTGCGCGAACATCATGAGCTCGATGTCGTTGGGGTCGCGGCCGAGGGCGGTGAAGTTTTTCACCAGATAGTCGATCTCGTCGTCGGCGAGGGCGAGGCCGAGGCTGGTGTTGGCCTCGACCAGGGCGGCGCGGCCCCGGGCGAGCACGGGCACGCTGGTCATCGGGCGCGGCGCCTCGTGGTGGAAGAGCTTCGCGCAGTCGTCCACCCGGTCGAAGACGACCTGGGTCATGCGGTCGTGGATCTTGGCGCGGATGGCGGCGAGCTGGTCGCCGCCGAGAACCATGAGGGGTTTGGTGAGGGCTGAGTTGTCGAGGTCGAAGGTGAACTCGACCACGCGCTCGACGCGTTTCACCGCGGCGAAGCCGCAGATGCGGGCGATGTCGGTCGCCTTGGAAGACCAGGGGGAAATGGTGCCGGGGCGGGGCGCGACCACCTGCACGAGGCCGGTGACGACCGCCAGCTCGCGGCGCGGGCCGTAGGTGAGCAGTTTTTCGAGAATCGATTCCTCGGCGGCGGAGAGCGCGGCGACCTCCGGGGCGAGCTCGACCACGTGGACAAAACGGGCGGCGACGGCTCGAACGGGCAGACCGGCGCCGGCGAGATCGGCGCGGAGTTTTTCCAAGCGAAACGGAGAGAGGGCGGAGGAGCCGCGGAGAGTCAGCATGGTCGGATGAAACCGGACATGCTTCGTAAGCCGCCGGGCGTGGTCAAGGGGCCGCGCGACTTCGCCGGTGTTTTGGAACAACCCCCGGTGATTACGCCGAAAAAGCCGTTGACCGCCACGCTTGGGCGGCCGGTATGACGCGACTTTAATGCCGTGAGAGTCACCCTGACCGACAGCCCGAGGCAGACGAGTCCGCACCGTGTGGGTGCGGGTCGGGCGCGGCCGGGACCGGCGAGTTGTCGATGGTGATTTGCGTCCCCACCCCGCCCGCATCCCTTCCCGTTTTTCCAATCCATGTCAGACAAGATCACCCACGAATGCGGCATCGCGATGGTCCGGCTTTTGAAGCCGCTCTCCTACTACCAGGAGAAATACGGGACGCCGCTCTGGGGCTTCACCAAGCTTTTCCTGCTCATGGAAAAGCAACACAACCGCGGCCAGGACGGCGCGGGCGTGGCCTGTGTGAAACTCGATATGCCGGCGGGCGATCCCTTCATGTTTCGCGAGCGCTGCGTGAAGACCAACCCGCTCGACAAGATCTTCAAAACCCTGCTCACCCAATACGACGCGAAGAAGGCCGCCGGCGACATCCACCCCGAGTTCACCGAGACGGTGAAAAAACACTTCGACTTCGGCGGCGAACTCCTGGTCGGCCACCTGCGCTACGGCACCTCGGGCGGTTACAACATCTCGTCCTGCCATCCCTACTTCCGCCGCTCGCCCTGGCCCACGCGCAATCTCGCGCTCTGCGGCAACTTCAACATGACCAACACCGAGGAGCTCAACCGCTCGCTCATCGGCATGGGTCAGCACCCGATCTTCGCCACCGACACGCAGGCCTTGTTGGAGAAAATCGGCTTCTTCCTCGATGAGGAGCACGAGGACATCTACCGCGCGCTCCGCCAGCAGGGCCTGAAGGGCGAGGAGATTTCCCATCTCATCAGCGAACGGCTCGACCTCGGCCGCGTCATCACCCGCTCGGCCTCGAAGTGGGATGGTGGATACACGCTCTGCGGCCTCATCGGCAACGGCGACGCCTTCGTCGCCCGCGATCCTGCCGGCATCCGGCCCGCGTTTTATTTTCAAAACGACGAGGTCATCGCCTTCGCCTCCGAGCGCGCGCCGCTCCAGACCATCTTCGACCTCTCCGCGCCCGAGGTCCGCGAGGTGCCGCCCGGCCACGTCATCGTGCTCAAACGCGACGGCCGCGTCAGCCAGACCCAGTTCACCGCCCCCCTGCCCCGCGCCTCGTGTTCCTTCGAGCGCATCTACTTCTCGCGCGGCAACGACCTCGACATCTACCGCGAGCGCAAGGCCCTCGGCGGCCGCCTCACCGACCAGGTGCTGCGCGCGGTCAACGGCGACTGGGGCCGCACCGTCTTCAGCTTCATACCCAACACCGCCGAGGTCGCCTGGTTCGGCCTCATGCACGGCCTGCGCGAGAAACGCCGCGCCGAGGTGAAGGCCGCCATCAAGGCCGCCGCCGCCAAGGGCGAGATCACCGACGAGCTGCTCGACAGCCTCATCACCAACAACTGGCCGCGCGGCGAAAAAGTCGTCTCCAAGGACATCAAGCTGCGCACCTTCATCGGCCAGGAATCGATGCGCAACCACCTGGCCAGCCACGTTTACGACATCAGCTACGGCTCGGTGCAGCCGGGCGACAACCTCGTGTGCGTGGACGACTCGATCGTGCGCGGCACCACCCTGCGCAAATCCATCCTGCGCATCCTCTCGCGCCTCCATCCGCGCAAGATCGTGATCGTCTCCACCGCGCCGCAGATCCGCTACCCCGACTGCTACGGCATCGACATGTCGCAGCTGGGCAAATTCATCGCCTTCGAGGCCGCGATCACCCTGCTCAAGGAGCGCGGCAAAGCCGACCTGCTCACCGAGGTTTACCAACAGTGCCGCGAGGCCGTCGCCAAGGGAGAGTCGGTCAACTACGTGCAACGCATCTACGCGCCCTTCTCGCCCGAGGAAATCTCGGCCAAGATCGCCGACTTCGTGCGCCCGACCGGCGTCGAGTGGAACGGCGAGATCGAGGTGATTTTCCAAACCTTGGAAAACCTCCACGCCGCCTGCCCCCACCACAGCGGCGACTGGTATTTCTCCGGCAAATACCCCACCCGCGGCGGCTACCGCGTGGTCAACCAAGCCTACGTCAACTACTACGAAAACAGCGAGGGCGGCCGGGCGTATTGAGCGATGGGCAAGGCGGAAAAAAATCAAACCCAGCCGGACGATGCATCCCCGGCCATGCCGCGTATCCACACCCTGCGCCGCCAGCGGGTGGTCTTGAGCACCGATCTGGCGCCGCTCTACGGGGTGGAGCCTCGGCAGCTCATGCAAGCGGTGGCTCGCAACCCCGATCGATTCCCGCCAGACTTCTGCTTCGTGCTTACGCGTGAGGAACTTGCAAACTTGAAATCACAATTTGTGACTTCAAGTTCGGCCGGCCATGGCGGCGCGCGCAAGCCGCCCACCGCCTTCACCGAGCACGGTTGCCTCATGGCCGCCACCGTGCTGCGCAGCGAAAAAGCGGTGCAGATGAGCCTCTACCTCGTCCGCGCCTTCGTCCAGATGCGCGAGCAGATCAGCTCCAACCTCGGCGTCCTCAAACGCCTCGCCGAAATCGACAAAAAACTCCTCGAGCACGACGTCGTCCTGCGCGAGGTGATCGAACGACTCGGCCCGCTCCTCAACCCCGCGCCCGAGGACGAAATCACGCCGAAACCCAAGATCGGCTACCACTCGGGCAACCGCTGATTGGCTTCCTCGTCCATCTCCGCCCCGACTCCCGACCCTCCGGACCAGCGTCCGCGTTTTTTTCATTGGTCATTGGTCATTAGTCATTGGTCATTTCCCCCAGCATGTCCCTCAGCTACGAATCCTCCGGCGTTAACTACGACCAGCTCGACGCGTTCAAACGCGCCTGCCAGCGCGCCGCCAAGACCACCGCACCTCTGCTCGCCGACCACGGCTACGCCGAGCCCGCCAACACCCGTGGCGAAAGCTGCTACCTCATGGAGGCAGCCGACCACTTCCTCGCCCACGTCGAGGAGGGTCTCGGGACCAAGAACCTCGTCGCCGACGCCGTCTATGCCGCGACGGGCAAAAACTTTTACCGCGAGATCTCCATCGATACCGTCGCCACCATCGTCAACGACCTCGTGACCTGCGGCGCGCTGCCCATCTCCGTCGCCATGCACGCCGCCGTCGGCGAGTCCGCCTGGTTCACCGACGCCGCCCGCATTGAGGCGCTCGTCGAGGGCTGGGCCGAGGGCTGCCGCCAGGCCGGCGCCGTCTGGGGCGGCGGCGAGACCCCCACCCTGCGCGGTATCGTCAACGCCGACGCCATCGTGCTCGCCGGCTCCGCCATCGGCAAAATCGAGCCCAAGTCGCTGCGCATCACCGGAGACGTGAAGGACGGCGACGCCATCGTGTTTCTCGCCAGCTCCGGCGTGCAGACCAACGGCCTATCGCTCTGCCGTCTCATCGCAGCCAAACTCCCTCAAGGATACCAGACACCCATCGGCCACGGCGATCCGCGCACCTTCGGCGAGGCCCTGCTCGCGCCTTCGGTCATCTACGTGAAGTTCGTCGCCGAGTGCCAGAAACGCGAGGTGAAGCTAAACTACGTCGCCCACGTCACCGGCCACGGCTGGCGCAAACTCATGCGCCTCGACGAGCCCTTCGTTTACGAGATCACCACGCCCGGCGAGGAGCCCGCCCTGTTTAAGTTCCTGCGCGAGGCCGGCCCGATCACCCTGCGCGAGGCCTACGCGACCTACAACCAGGGCATCGGCTTCGCCGCCTACGTTTCCCCGGAAAACCTCGACGCCACCCTCGCCGCCGCCCGCGACTCCGGCTACACCGCCTGGCACGCCGGCACCGTCCGCAAGGACGGCGAGCGCAAGGCCGTCGTCATCCCCTCGCTCGGCCTCGACTACGACGGCAGCACCCTGCAAGTCCGCTAAACCTCCGCCGCCACCGCCCGCCCGCCCCGGCCCCTCTCCCTTCACCATGCCGCTCCTGCACCTTCAAAACGCCCGCGTCATCGACCCCGCGAGCAAACGCGACGAATCCGGCGAACTGTTCATCCGCGACGGCGTCTTCGTCGCGCGCCCCTCCGCCGCCGATCTCAAGAAGGCCAAAAAAATCGACGCCGCCGGCCTCGTCGCCGCGCCCGGCCTGGTCGATGTGCACGTCCACTTCCGCGAGCCCGGCCAGATGCACAAGGAGACCATCGAGACCGGTTGCCGCGCCGCCGCCGCCGGCGGTTTCACCAGCGTGGTCTGCATGCCCAACACCGCGCCCGTCGCCGACAGCGCCGGCACCATCCAGCTCATCAAGGACTCCGTCGCCCGCTCCGCCTGTATCCACGTTTATCCTACGGGCTGCATCACCGTGGGCATGAAGGGCCAGTCGCTCGCCCCCATCGGCTCGCTCAAGCGCGCCGGCGTCGTGGCCATCACCGACGACGGCGACTGCGTGCAGTCCAACGAGCTCATGCGCCGCGCCTGCGAATACGCCAAGATGTTCGGCCTGCCGCTCATGGACCACTGCCAGGATCACTCCATGACCGTCGGCGCGGTCATGAACGAGGGCACCATGTCCACCAAGCTCGGCCTCAAGGGCTGGCCCAACGCCGCCGAGGACCTGATCGTCGCGCGCAACTGCATCCTCTCCGAATACACCGGCGCGCACATCCACATGCAGCACGTCTCCTCGCGCGGCGCGGTGGACATCCTTCGTCGCGCCAAGGCCCGCGGCGTGCGCGTGACCGGCGAGGCCACCCCCCACCACATCGCGCTCACCGACGCCTGCGTCGCCGGCTACGACACCCATTTCAAGATGAACCCGCCGCTCCGCACCGAGGAGGACCGGCTCGCGGTCATCGCCGGGCTCAAGGACGGCACGCTCGACATTCTCGCCACCGACCACGCGCCCCACACCCAGGACGAGAAGGACCGCGAGTTCGACCTCGCGCCCAACGGCATCCTCGGACTCGAGACCGCCCTGCCCGTGACGCTCGAAATCCTGGTGCGGCAAAACAAGTTCAAGCTCGCCACCGTGGTGGACCTCTGGACCCGCAAGGCCGCCGAGCTGCTCGGACTGCCCGCCGGCACGCTCGCCGAAGGCGCCCCCGCCGATCTGGTGCTTTTCGCGCCCGACGAGGAATGGACCTACGACGCCAAGGCCGGTTTTTCAAAATCGAGCAACTCGCCCTGGCACGGACAAAAGCTCCGCGGCCGCGTGCGCTCGACCTACGTCGCCGGCAAACTCGTCTTCGCCGACGGCAAGATCGTCGCGCGCTGAACCCGGCGCCGCCCCGGGCGCTCCCGTGGGGCCGATTTCCCCGCGCCCCGACCTGCCCGCCGCACCCGAACGCGCCGCCTCGTTCACCCGCGCAACGCCGCCTCACCGCGGCCCCGGGCAGGTGGCGCCGTCGAACCAGGTGCCCTCCACGAAGGTCGTCGTGGGGATCGGCGGCACGCCGTATTTGTTGTGCTGCAACTGGCTGGCCAGCAGCTCCACCGCCAGCGCGCCGACCGCCTCGTGGTTCTGCCGCACCCCGGCCACCTTGCCCGTGAAGTCGTCGAGAAAGAGGTCCACGAAGGCGACGTCGCGCGGGATGCGCAGCCCCAGGGTCTTGAGCGCGGGCAAAACGAAGGAGGCCTTGCTGATGATCACCTCCGGGCGGTGTTTTTGGAACCAGGCCTCGAACGCCGCCACATCGACCTCCACCGAGGCGCTGTGCTCGTTGAACCACGCGTCCACCGGCTCCGGCGGCGGGAAGATGTGCGGTGGCACGCGGTCGCGCTCCGGTTGGTGTTGTTGCTCGCAGAGAAAACCCGCCGTCCAGTAGTGGTCCACCGCGTGGTCCCAGCCGCGGTGCATCACGAAACCCGGGCGCCGGTAACCCGCCGCGATCACCCGCTGCATCGCCAACCGGATGATGTCGCACTGGTGGTTGGTCACGTTGTGCAGCAGGGGATGGTGCGGGAAGTAGTCGATTTTGACCGCGCTGAAGCGCTCCCAGTCCAACTGGAGAGCGTCGCCCATCTCGCGGCCGTGCGAGGCGATGATGAGCCCGGTGATGCCGCGGCTTTTCAGGATCGTGCTGAGGCGGGCCTGGGTGAGGTTCGGCTCGCGCAGCCAGAAGTGGTCCAGCTTGTAGCCGAGCTCGCGCGCCTTCGTCGCCGCCCCGGAATAAAACTCGGGATGCGCGGTGGTCTTTTTCCACCCGAAGCGGGTTTTCCAATTCGTCAGGTAGGCGAGCGTGGGGACGTTGCGCCGCACCATGTTTTTCGAGCGGTAGGACACCAGCGCCTGCATCACCGGATCCGGCGCGTAGCCCATCTTCGTCGCCAAGGCCCGCAAACGATCACGCGTCTCGGCGGGGATGCGGGGATGGTTCCGCATCGCCAGCGAGACGGTGGTCACATGAACGCCCGCGACGCGCGCGATATCGGCAAGGGTGGTCCGACGGCCGGGTTGAGACATGCGTCCGAGGACGGCGCGCCGGACGCCGGGAATCAAGTTAACTGTTAGCGCAAACCCGGAAAGAACCCGAAGGGGCACGGACGCCGCGCGGGGGCGAGCCGCCCGGCCCCGATCGGGACGGCGGATCAGGCGTGCGCGGCGGCTTTGACGGATTTGGCGGTTCTGCCGGCGGCGGCGACGGCGGAGTCCTTTCCAGCCACGGGGCCGCGCGAGGACGGCGACTCGGCGAGGCGGGCGCGGGCCTTGCGAGCCTCGGCCGGCGGGGTGCTTCGCGTCGCGGCCGAGGTCCGCGACGGGGCCGCTCCCACCTCGCGCCCGGCCCCCCGGCCGGCCGTCCCCACCAGGGCGCCCAGATCCGTGACCAGGCGGGCGAGCTCCTCGGACTGCGCGTTGAGCTCCTCGGCCGCGCTGGCCGACTCCTCCGCGCCGGCGGCGTTGGACTGGGTGATGGTGGCCATGCGGGCGACCGCCGTATCCACTTGCTCGATACCCTGGCTCTGCTCGCCCGAGGCCGCCGCGATCTCGACGACCAGGGCGTCCACCTCGCCCGCCCGCGTCACGATCTGTCGCAGCGCCTCCGTGACGATCAGGGAGATGCGCACCCCGTGCTCGCTCTTGCCGACCGCGTCCTCGATCTTCGTGGCGGTCTCCCGCGCCGCCTCGGCGGAGCGATGCGCGAGCGCCCGCACCTCGTCCGCGACGACGGCGAAGCCCATGCCGGCGTCGCCCGCGCGCGCGGCCTCCACCGCCGCGTTGAGCGCGAGGATGTTGGTCTGAAACGCGATCTCGTCGATCGTCTTGATGATCTTCGCGATCTCCCCGGAGGACCGTTTGATGGCCTCCATCGCCTCGTTCATTTTCCCCATCTCCACCGCCCCGGTCTCGGCCGCCCCGCGTGTCTGCGCGGAAAGCTCCCGGGCCCGCGCCGCGCTCTCGGAGTTGCGGCGCGTCATCGACGTCACCTCCTCCAGCGAGGCGCTGCTTTCCTCCAACGACGCGGCCTGTTCGCTGGAACCCTCGGCCAGGGTCTGCGCGGAACCGGCGACCTGCCCCGCCGCCGCCTGCACGTTGGCCGCCCCGTCCGCCAGATCGCCGGTGATGGCGCGCAGGGGCCGCACGATGCCGCCCGCGATGATCAGGCTGAGCCCGACGCCCAGGATGATCGCGGAGAGCCCCAGGAGAAGGACGCCGCCCCGGGCGAGCTGCATGCCGCGATCTATCCGGGCGCCGACCGCCACCTGCTCGGCCGTGAATTCGGCGGCGAAGTCCGCCATGCGTTTGTCGATCAAACCGCCCACCTCGCTCATGCCCGAGTAGGCCTTGGCCGTGGCGTCCGCGTCATTGGCCAGGACGCCCGACTCCAGTTGATCAAAAAGCCCCGAATAGACGGAAAGCTGCTTCTCGACCTCCACCAGCAGCCGCCGCCGGTCCTCCTCCTGGATGCCCCGCTTCCCCGTTTCGAGCAGCCCGATCATTTCCGCCAACCGCTCTCGCGTCGTCCTCGCATCCGCGGCCAGCGCCGAAACGCGAAACTCTTTTACCCAAATCCGGCACTCCCGCATCTGCGCCTGCATCCGCGCCGCCAGATTGGTCGTGGCCGCGACGCCGCGAAACTCGTGGAAATCGCGAAGCGCGCGGTGCAGTCCCCCGTAGCCCACCGTCGCCACCACGGCCAGAAGGCCAAGCACAGGCACGAAACCCGCGCCGATCCGCCGTCCGACCGACCACCTGCGCATGCCCCGCCTGGCGAACAACCACGCCCCGGCCAACACCAGCGAAAGGAGCGCCGCGCTGACGAGGGCCCACGAAAAAAATCCCGGCGCCGAATCCGTCGCGAGGTTCGCGCCCCCGGAGATCTCGCCGGCCGACGCACCCGGCACCGTGTTTTCGCCCGGGGCGGCGGCCGGAAGCGGCGATACCAGAAGCGAAATCAGGACGGCGAAGACGCCGTGACGAGCGCGGGAAATCCGCGCGAAGACAGGGAGAAGCACGCTGGAGCGCATGATGGAAGCAATGGGAGCCACGTGACCGCGACGGCATGCCGCAGCCTCATTGTCCCCTTGCTTGCACGGCCTTGCGCCTGCCCGGAAAGGCGGCCGCGTGCGAGGCACGCGCCACAATGTCGAATCCCTTATCGGCCGCGCCCGGGCCGACTTGAGCGCAAGGGCTATTTTTTATCCGCGCCCCCGACAGCCTCGCCCGGCCGCAGCTCCCGGCCGAAGCGCAGGCTCTCCGCCACCAGACGTTCCCGCAGCACCCCCAGCTCCTTCGAGCGGAAACTGCGCTTGGTTTTTTCCAGCACCAAAATCGCCTCGGTCAGGAGCGCCATCTGCGCGCCCGCCCGGGCATGGATCGCCCGCGCGCGCTCCTCCGCCTCCAACCACTGCCGGCCATAGGGCACACGATCCGTCACGTCCGCTTGCAGCGAAAAAAAGTGCGTTATCCGCCCCGCCGCGTCGCGAACCGGATCGATGGTCCAGCGGCAGAAATAGGCCGAGCCGTCCTTGCGGTAGTTGACGGTCTCCCCGATGAAGCGCGCCCCCTGCTCGCAGGCCCGGCGCAGCCGGTCGAGCACCGCCCGTTCGGTCAACGGCCCTTGGAACAGGCGCGGACTGCGCCCCGCCAGCTCCTCCGCGGCGTATCCGACGAGCACCGTCATCGCCGGACTCGCCGCGATGATGGTCGGCCCCGGCGCCGCCAAGTCGGCCCGGGTGACCAGCACCGGCTCCGACAGGGCGAAAACCGAGGCGACCAAAGCGTGCTCGTCCGGATGCGGGGAGACGCCTGGCCCCGCCTCAAGCGGAGAGGTGGCGGAGGGAAAGCAGCCGGGGTTCATTTTATTTTTACAAAAATTCAAACACGTGCGAGCGCGCCGAGCCAAGCCCGGAAGCTTCCGATGGGGCGGTGCGGGTTTCCACGCCAACACGCCCCCGGCTCCTCGTGCGACGTTCGCGGCGCCACCGCGCGCCCACTTCTCGACCAGGACCGGGCGCGGCCGCCCTGCCCCTTTCGCCGAACGATTCGGCGCGGAGGCCGCCGCAAACGCGCTACCGTTAGACTTAAATCCCCTTTGTGCATCGCGGGCGGATCGTATTGCAACGACGCACCCCCTCGGTCGTTCCCCCTCGCGATCGATCCCCGAAAAAATCCCGCGCGGTTTCATTTTCCGAACCGCATCCCGCTCCCGCCTCGAAATTCCCCCCACCGTTTCGCGCCTCCCGCCGCCGCCCCGCGGTCGGGCGTCGCACGTCCCCGCCCCGCCCGTCGGCCCACGACCCGACGGACTCGGCTTTGCCTTGCCCGTCGCCCCTCGGCCGCTCCGGTCACCGCGAGACCGTCCGGACGCGCGCCCCTTTCTTCGCAGGTCCCCGGCCTGCGGACAGAAAACCCACGGAAACCCCAAACCCCATGAAGATCCAAAAACACTCCGTCCGTTCCCGCCTGGCGGCGGCCTCCGCGCTGCTCCTGTCGATCGCCCCGCTGAAACTGCAGGCCGCCACCTGCAACATAAACTTCAACAACACCCACCAGACCATCCGCGGCTTCGGCGCCTGCGTCATCGGCTGGCAGGGCACCCTCTCCTCGTCCGACATGGACAAGGGTTTCACCAGCGGCGGAGGCACCCTCGGCTTCGACATCGCCCGCATCGAGATTCCCGCCACCTCGAGCAGTTCCGGCTGGGCCGGCGAAGTTTCCCGCGGAGCGGCGGCCAAAAGTCGCGGCGCGATCGTCATGGCCACCCCCTGGAGCCCGCCCCCGGAGATGAAGACCAACAACGACACCGTCGGCGGCAGCCTGAAAACCACCGAATACGCCAACTACAAGAACCACCTCGTCGCCTTCACCCACTACGCCGGCGACAACGGCAGCGCGCTCTACGGTATCTCCGTTCAAAACGAGCCCGACATCCAGGTCTCCTACGTCTCCTGCGACTGGACCGCGACGGAGATCCGCAACTTCGTCCGCGACCAGATGGGCGCCTTCTACACCACCAAGGTGATCGCCGCCGAGTCGTTCAACTTCAAGCAGAGCTACACCGACCCGATCCTCAACGACACCACCGCCGCCAACAACCTCGATATCGTCGGCGGACACATCTACGGCGGCGGCGTCGCCTACTACAACCTCGCCAAATCCAAGGGCAAGGAGGTCTGGATGACCGAGCACCTGATCAACGACCAGTCGATGACCGGCATCATGCAGACCGCCCGCAGCCTGCACGACAGCCTGCACACGGCCCAATACAACGCCTACCTGCACTGGTATTTGAAACGTGAATACGGACCGCTCGACGCCAACGGAAACCGCAGCAAGCGCGGCTGCGTCTATTCCCAGTGGTCCCGCGCGGTGGAGCCGGGCTACGTCCGGGTGGACTCCACCGGCAACCCGTCCACCGGCATCTACGTCACCGCCTTCAAGGGGTCGGGCAAATATGTCATCGTGGCCGTCAACTCCTCGACGAGCGACGTGCCCCAGAACTTCGCCATCTCCGGAGCCTCGGTCGGCACCATGACCCGCTGGCGCACCTCCGCGAACGAGAACCTCGCCACCATCAGCTCGATCGACGCCTCCGGCGGCTCCTTCTGGGCCTACCTCCCCGCCCAATCCGTCACCACCTTCATGAGCAACTGATCCCCCGCCCCGCCGCCAAGCGCCCTCCGGCCCGCCAGCCGGAGGGCGTCCACGCCCGGGACGCGCGCGCCGATCCGCGCGATTCGCCCCCGGTTGACCGCCTCCGAGCCCCGCCCGCCCCCATGCCCCGTCCCCCGAAAATCGGCCGCCTCGCCCTCGCCTCCCTCGCGCTCAACGCGGGCCTGATCGCCGCCCTGCTTTTCCTCCATCACCGGCCCGTCCCCGGCGGCCCCCCGCGACCGGTTCCCCCGACCGCAACGGCCACGGCGGAAACCTCCGCCCTCTCCCCGCCGCGCGCGACCGCCTCCGCCGAGGCGACGGATTGGAAGCGGAGCCTCCTCGAGGCCGACATCCCGCGACACGCCTTCATCGCCGCCATCCGGGCCGACTTCGACGCGCGATGGAACCAGCGGGATCGGGAACTGCAGAAGCGCTACTCGGACGGGGAAATCGAGATCGAGGACCTTGCCCTGTTTAATCTGGACCGCGAGATCGCGCTGGAAGCGGCCATGCGCGAGGCCCTCGGCGAGGCGGCCTTCCGCGAGTGGGACCGCGAACGGAAATTCGCCGACGTGAACACCGCCGCGCTCGCCCTGACCGCGACCGAGGCGGACGGCTTGCACGCCCTCCGAACCTCGCTCACCGACCGCCTGCGAAACCTCGAACGGGCGAAGTTGAAAAAAGAACTCGCCCCCGACGGCTACGCCGAGGGCTACGAGCTCGCCCAGGCCGACTACGAGCAGGCGCTGCGAAACCTCGTCGGCTTCCAACGCTTCAACGAGGCCCGCGACTCCGGGATTCCCGCCTACCTCCGCCGCGAACTTCGCGGGCTCGACATTTCGCAGGCCCAGCTTGTCCAGATTCAGGACATCGAGGGCGCCTTCGGCGACGCCAAGGCGGACCTGCAATACGAAGCCGGCTCGGGATCGATCGACAGCATCAAGCTGAGCCGGGAGCAGGAGACGCTGGCCCATTGGCGCACCGAACAACTGCAACAGATACTCGGCGAAAAGGCCTACGACGTCTATCGCAGGCAACAGGACCCGCGCTACCAGACGATGATCGACTTCGCGAAGGACTGGGGACTCACCCCGCAAAACGCGGAAACCGTGTTTCAACTTCTGGTCGGCCACGAGACGGAGGCCCGGCGGCTCAAACTTGCCGCCTACGCCGCCGGCACCCCTCCCGAGCAAACGCAGGCCCGGCTCGGCGAGCTTCAGGCGCGGCTGGATGAAACCATGCGGCAAACGCTGGCGCCCGAGCAGGCCGAACAACTGAGGCGCAACGGCATCCTCGGCCCGTAGTAGTAGCCGCCCCGCCTCTCGTCGTCCGGCGGCGGGTGCCGGCGTCGGCCGCCGGCGATACGGCCTCAGGGCAAGGAATCGGCGCCGGCGGAGGCCGCCTCTTCACGCAGCTTCTTAAGCTCCGCTTCTTTGACTCGCAAAAGGGCGTCCAGCTGCCGCTGGCGCGTCCGGTCGTCGGCCACATCGGGGCGAGCCCGGTCCAAACGCAGGAATTGGATCTCCCGCTCCAGCTTGCCGATGGGGTCGGTCGGGGACTTGACCAGAAGCCCCTTCGACCGCTGCGGCGCGGACGCCCGGGCAGCATCCCCGGTCGGTGCCGGCTCCTCGGTCGGGTGGGTCGTCTCCGGCTCCGCCGGAGCTTCGTCCACGACGAGCCCGACCGGCTCCGTTTCCGCCGCCACCGTGGGTGGCATCGTGGGTGGCGGCACCACCGGCGCGTGGTCGGATGCGGCCGAATCGGGCGAAGTCCCCGGCTCGGATGGCGAGCCGCCGGCGACATCGAACCCCCCGGGCGAAAGCGTTTCCAACGCGACCGCTTCCCCAACCGATGCCACCGGCAGCTCCGGCGGAGCCGGCGGCTCCGGAAGATCCCCCTCCGAGTAGGCCACCACCACGACGGGGGCGGCGGGCTCGGTCTGCGCCGGCCGGTCTCCGGGAGCTTCGGCGGCGCGCTCCGCCGTGCGGCTCGCGGCGGCGCGGCGCTCGGCCAACCACCGTTCCCGTTCGAGCGCGGCTTGCCGCACCCGGGCCTCGCGTTCCGCGGCCAGTGAAGCCGCGTCGAGGCGACGGACATTCACGACCCGCCCCGCCGCCACGGTGACCTCAAGCTCCGGCCATCGAAAAAGGATCCGGTCGCCGGAGGCGATGCGCCCGGTCGGCGGCCCCAGGTCGGCGGGCGGGTTCTCCCAAGCGTCCCCCACCTCCACGGCGGCGGCGAACGTCACCATGGCAAAACAGCCACCACACAACAGACCGGCGAGGGATGCGAATCGCATGACGCAGCGAAATGGCGATTTAAACCCCGGCGCAAGCCTCGCCCGAGGGCGTCCACGCCCGGACAACGCCCCCGCCGCGCCCCCCCCGCGATCCGGGCACGGGCCCTTCGTTGCTTGATCCGCGCGAGCCCGCCCGGCGCGAAAGCCCTTACTCGTCCATCTGGATGTCCTTGTTCCGGTGGCGCGGGCAACCGGCGCGGAGCCAGGCGTTGATGAAACGGTCGATGTCCCCGTCGAGCACGCCCTGCGTGTCCGAGGTGCTGGTGCCGGTGCGAAGATCCTTCACCATCTGGTAGGGTTGCAGGACGTAGCTGCGAATCTGCGCGCCCCAGCCGATCTCGCCCTTCTCGCCGTAGAACTTGTCCATCTCGGCCCGCTGCTCGTCCTGACGTTTCTCATACAAACGCGCCTTCAGGATGCCCCACGCGGAGGCCTTGTTTTTGAGCTGGGATCGTTCGTTTTGGCAGACCACCACGATGCCCGACGGGATGTGGGTCAGGCGCACGGCCGAGTCGGTGGTGTTGACGCCCTGGCCGCCCTTGCCGGAGGAGCGGTAAACGTCGATGCGCACCTCGTCCTCGGGGATGTCCATTTTGATCTCGTCGCTGACCTCGGCGACCACGTCCACCGCGCAAAACGAGGTGTGGCGGCGCGCGTTGGAATCGAAGGGCGAGATGCGGACGAGGCGGTGCACGCCGCGCTCGGCCTTGCAGTAACCGTAGGCGTTTTCTCCCTTGATGAGCAGGGTCGCCTTGCTGATGCCGGCCGTGTCGCCCGGCTGCACGTCCATGAGCTCGACCTCAAAGCCGCGCCGCTCCGCCCAGCGGTTATACATGCGGAAGAGCATGTCGGCCCAGTCGTTGGACTCCGTGCCGCCGGCGCCGGCCTGGATGGAGAAAATGGCGTTGTTGCGGTCGAACTGCCCGGTGAGGAAGGCGCCGATCTCCAGATCGTCCAACTCGGCGATCATGGCGGCGGCCTGGCCGGTGAGCTCGGCGCCAAACTCCGCCTGCTCGTCGGGCGAGCCGGCGTCGATCAGCTCCTTGAGCGCGTCGAGGTCGTCGATCCGTTTGCGGAAAGCCTGCACCGGCAGGACGGCGCGTTTGAGGCCGTTGACCTTGCCGATGTGCTTCTGCGCGCGCTCGTTGTTGTCCCAGAAGGTCGGCTCCCCCATCTGCGCTTCGAGCGCCTCGATCTCGCGCAGCTTCTGCTCGCCATCGAGAAACTTCCACAGGTGCGTGGCGCGTTTCTTGATGTTCTCGATCTGGTCGAAGGTTTCGGGCGCGATCATGATAAAAGGGGGAACGGCAAGGTCTGCCGCGCCAGCCCCGACTCCGGCAAACAAAAAGCCCGCGCCGCCCACCGGCCCCCCCGACGATTCCTCGCGGCGCTCCCCGCTCCGCTCCGGCACCACGCGAAGGACCCCAAAAAATCTTACTGTCACCTTCCCATGAGGGTCACCCTCCCTTGCCCGGGCGCGCTCCGGCCGTTCCTTTGCAAGTTCACCCCATGTTTCAGACTGTCTTTCGCCTGCTCGTCCTCGCGGTGAGCCTAGCGGCCCTGCCCTGCCGTGCCCACCTGCCCTTGGAATCCACCCTGGTCCTCACCGTCGGGGCGGAGCGGGAGATCGAGGTGGAAATGATCCTTTCGGAATCCGCCGCGCGCGGACTGCTCACGCCGCCCCCGGCGACCATCCTGAACCCGGAGGTGTTTGAACAACATCGCGCGCGCCTGCTCGAGACCGCCGGGGAGGTGTGCGCTCTCCTGGATGCCGGCGACCACGCGCTCGCCCCCGAACGCGTCCTAGTGTCGCTCAACCCCGAGGGCGAGGTTTGCTACCTTTTTATCTACCCCGCCGGCACCACCGCGACGCGGCTGCGCTGCCGCTACCTCGAAACCGCCGCGCCCGGATCCTTCGTGCTCGCCAAGGAGGGCGCCGCCACCGCCCCGCGCCACGCCGTTCTGGTCCGCGGCCGCTCCGGCCTGAACCTCGCCGCCTTCGCCGCAATCCCCCTCCCACCGCCCGCCGCCAATCCCGCCGCCACGCCCGCCGCCCTCACCGCCACCCCATCCGAGTCCGCCGATCCGACCCGCTGACCGTCTCCACGCACGCCCACGCCCCCGTCCGCCCCCCCATGTTGAAAGCATCTTTTCGCGCGCTGCGCGCCTCCGCCCTCACCCTGCTCGCCCTGGCCGCCGCGAGCGCGACCGCTCCGCGCCTGCTCGCCCAGCGCCACATGGAGGAGCTCGGCCGCGGTGTCGTCGCGGTGCGGCCCAACTCGACCTCCGTTTACGTCGGCTGGCGCCTGCTCGGCGACGAACCCACCAATCTCGGCTTCAACGTTTACCGCACAATCGGCGGCGGGGCCGCGACCAAGCTCAACGCCTCCCCGATCACCGGCTCCACCAACTACCTCGACACCCCGCCCTCCTCCGCCTTCGGCAGCACCACCACCTACCGGGTGGCCCCCGTGCGCGACGGCGTGGAGCAGCCGCTCAGCGCACCCTTCACCCTCTCGGCCGCGGCCTACCAGCAGTTCATCAGCCTGCCCCTCTCCACCGCCTACCCCAACCCGGCCTCCGGCTCGCCCTACAACGTGAAGTTCTGCTGGGTCGGCGACTTCGACGGTGACGGCGAATACGATTTTCTCGTGGACCGCGTGCCCACCGACGGCGAGGACCGGCAATACCTCGAGGCCTATCTGCGCGACGGCACCTTCCTCTGGCGCATGGACATGGGGCCAAACTCGGTCAACCAATACGCCTACGAACCCGGCTCCTCGGCCATCTCCATCGGCGACACCGACAACGTCACCGTTTACGACCTCGACGGCGACGGCCGCGCCGAGGTCCTCGTGCGCACCGCCAACGGCGTCAGCGTGACCAACGCCGCCGGCGACGTCGTGGCCACCATCACCGCCGCCAACAACAGCAGCCAGTTCGTCTCCGTCATCGACGGACTCGGTGGCGCCGAGCTCGCCCGCGCCGCTCTTCCCAATCCCTGGTCCCAGCACGGCACCCTCACCAACAAGTGCGCCATCGCCTACCTCGACGGCGCGCGCCCCAGCGTATTGTTCTACGGATACAACCGCGCCGACTCCGGCGCGTTTTACCGCGTCTTCTCCACCTTCGACTACCGCGACGGCGCCCTCACCCTCCGCTGGTCCACCCCGCAGACCTTCGCCGGCGCCGAGGGCCACCAGATCCGCGTCGCCGACGTGGACAACGACGGACGCGACGAGATCATCGACATCGGCCACGTCATCGACGACGACGGCACCCAGCTCTTCGTCATCCCCGAGATCAGCCACGGAGACCGCTTCCACGTCGCCGACATCGACCCCGACCGCCCCGGGCTGGAGAACTACATCATCCAGCAAAACAACCCCAGCTTCCTCGCCACCGCGCTCTACGACGCCGGCACCGGCGAGATCATCAAGAAATGGTATTCCACCTCCGTGGTGGACGTCGGTCGCGGCATCGCGCTCGACCTCACCTCCGCGCACAAGGGCTACGAGATGTTTTCCACCCAGGGCGGCATCTTCAACGCCCGGGGCGACCAGATCCAGGCCAACGGCTTTTTCCCCTACGAGGCCCTCTGGTGGGACGGCGACCTGCTCCGCGAGATCATCGCCGCCGCCGACGGCAACGGCGTCAACCCCATCATCAACAAATACAACCAGACCAACGGCGGCATGGACCGCCTCTGGAGCATCTACAGCGATTTCGGCTCCTTCGTGAACCGCACCGCCTACGGCGGCCGCCCCGCCTTCTGGGGCGACATCCTCGGCGACTGGCGCGAGGAGCTGATCTTCGTCACCAGCGACCACGCCTCCCTTCGCATCTACACGCCCACCGGCGTCGCCACGAACCGCTTCTACACGCTGATGCACAACCCGGCCTACCGCATGCAGGCCACCACCAAGGGCTACGTGCAGGCCTCCTACGTGGACTATTACCTCGGGGCGGACATGCCCGCCCCGCCCCCGCCGCCCATGGTCCGCGCCGACCTGCGCTGGGCGGGCGGACCCGGCCTCTCGACCTGGAACGACGGCGCCACCTCCGCCTGGATCGACGAGGCCACCGGCGCCGCCGCCACCTTCACCGCCGGTCGCTCCGTCCGTTTCGATCTTCAGGGCAACGCGGCCGCCTCCGTCGCGCTCTCCGGCACGCTCGCCCCCGGCGAGGTCACGGTGTATTCACCCACCGACTACACCTTCGACGGCTCCGCCGGCTCCCTCGCCGGCGCGACCCGGCTCGTCAAGGCGGGCAAGGGCTCCCTGCGCGTCACCGGCGCCCATGCCTTCACCGGCGCCACCACGGTCTGGGACGGCGCGCTCCGCGTGGACGGCTCGCTCACCGGCTCCCCCGTCACCGTCTGGGGCGGCACCTGGGGCGGCGCGCCCGCCCGCGGCCTCACTGGCGGACGACTCACCGGCTCCGGCACGCTCTCGCAGGCGGTCTCGCTCCAGAACCGCGGCGCCATCTCCCCCGGCGCCGGCACCGGCTCCGCCGGCACGCTCACCCTCGGCGCCGGCCTCACCGCCGCCGACGGCTCGGCCCTCGTGCTCGACCTGTCCACCGATCACTCGGGCCTCTCGCTGCCCAACGACCGCCTCGCCATCACCGGCAACCTCGGCCTCTCCGGCACGGTCTCCGTGGTCATCAACCCCCTCTCCGGCCAGCTCGCCCCGGGCACCTACACCCTCGCCACCTACTCCGGCGCGCTCACGGGCTCCGCCGCCAACATCGCCATGGTCCTGCCCGAAGGCGTTCCCCACACCTTCGCCCTCGGCGCGGGCAAGCTCACCCTCACCATCCCCGTCACCCGGGCCCCGGGCAACGTCACCTGGACCGGCACCGTCTCCGGCGTCTGGGACCTCGCCGGCTCGGCCAACTGGCGCCTCGGCGGCAGCCCCGAGGTTTTTGTGAGCGGCGACAGCGTGACCTTCGACGAAACCGGCTCCACCCGCCCCGCCATCACCCTCGACCAATCCGTCTCGATGGGCGGAATGTCCGTCTCCGGGGCCGTCTCCTACTCGATCGGCGGCACCGGCTCCATCGGCGGCGTCGGCGGCCTCGCCAAGTCCGGCGCCGGCACGCTCACGCTCAACACCACCAACTCCTTCACCGGTCCGGTCAACGTCACCGGCGGCGTCCTCGCCGTGGCCAACCTCGCCGACGGCGACCAGCCCAGCTCCATCGGCGCCTCCTCCGCCGCGGCGGCCAACTTCGTGCTCAACGGCGGCACCCTGCGCCTCACCGGCTCGCAGACCAACACCAACCGCGCCCTCACCCTCGGCGCCGACGGCGGCACCATCGACACCCCCGTCACCTTCCAGATCAGCGGCGGCATCACCGGCCCCGGCACGCTGACCAAGACCGGCTTCGGCACCTTCATCCTGGCCAACGCCAACACCCACGCCGGCGGCACCGTGCTCCAATCCGGCACCCTCGTGCTCGCCTCCGACACCGCCAACACCGACGGCCTCGGCTCCGGCGGCGTCACCCTCCAGGGCGGCACGCTGCGCATGTATAACAACACCAGCTCCTACAACACCTCCTCCTGGCCGGTGGTGGTGCCCGCCGGTGCCTACGCCCGCTGGGAGGCCGACGGTCGCTCCACGCTCGCCGGCACCCTGAGCGGAGCCGGCACCCTCGACTTTTACACGCCCTATATCCGCACCAACATCACCGGCAACTGGTCCGGCTTCACCGGCCTGCTGAATGTCGTCTCCGACTCCGACGGTGGCGAACTCCGCCTCGGCAACTCGGCCGGACTGCCCTCCGCGTGGCTCCACCTCGGCAACTTTGTCAGCGTCCTCTCCCGCGCCGGCTCCGGCACCACCACCTTCAACATCGGCGCCCTCTCCGGCGCCATCAGCTCGGTCCTCAACGCCGGCGGCGGCAGCGGCGAGGGGCAAAACCAACCGGCCCACTGGCGCGTCGGCGGGCTGGGGCTCGACAGCACCTTCGACGGCCGCTTCACCGGCACCTCGATCCTCACCAAGGTCGGCGCTGGCACGCTCACCCTCACCGGCGCCAGCACCCACACCGGCGCCACCACCGTCTCCGCCGGCAACCTGATCCTCTACGGCGGCTCTTTCTCCGGATCCAACGTCACCGTGCAATCCGGCGCCGGTTTCGGCTCCAACACCCGCCTGACCGGCAACCTCACCCTCCAGGCCGGCGCCCGCCTCCTGCTCCGCCCCGGCGCCACCCCGCTCGACGTCGCCGGCGCCCTCACCCTCGGCGGCACCGTCACCGTGGCGCCCGAGCCCGGCGTCCAGCTCCAGGCCGGTCCGTATTCACTTCTCACCTACACCGGCACGCCCGCCGGCGCGTTGAACTTCGTCTGGTCCGGCATCGGCTTCGCGGGGGATTTCGACACCTCCACCCCCGGGCTCGTGCGGGTGACGCTGCGCCAGACGGTCACGCCGCCCACCGCCCTCGTCGCCCTGCCCGACGGCTCCGGCCGCGCCGCCCTCGCCTGGCAGGCGCCCGCCAACGCCGTCGGCTATTCGGTCCGACGCGCCACCTCGCCCGGCGGCCCCTACGCCACCGTCGCGACCGGCCTCACCGCGCTTTCGTTCACCGACACCGGACTGACCGACGGTCGCACCTACCACTACGTCGTGGCCGCCGTGGACGCGGACGGCGGCTCCGCCGACAGCGAGCCCGTCTCCGTCAGCGTGGGCGAGTCGGTCCCCTTCGCCCGCTGGCGCCTCGACGAGCCCTCCGGCGCGACCGCCCTCGACTCGGCCGCCGGCGCCCGCCACGGCTCGCTGGTCGCCGCCCCGGCCCGGAGCGCCGGTCGCATCAACAACGGCCTCAACCTCGCCTCCGGCTCCGCCCAACATGTGGTTCTTCCCGCCGGCATCGTTTCCTCGCTCAACGACTTCACCCTCTCGCTCTGGGTGAACCCGAGCAGCGTCACCAACTGGGCGCGACTGGTCGATTTTGGCTCCGGCACGAACAACTACCTGTTCCTCAGCCCGCGCAACGGCGCCAGCGGCGTGGTGCGTTTTGCGATACGCACCCCGTCCGTGCCCGAACAGATCATCGACGGCGCCGCCGCCCTGCCGACCGGCGTTTGGACCCACGTCGCCGTCACTCTCTCCGGCGGCACCGGCACCCTCTACGTCAACGGCGTCGCCGTCGGCCAAAACACCGCCATGACGCTCACGCCCGCCAGCCTCGGCGCCACCACGCAAAACTGGCTCGGCCGCTCCCAGTTCGCCGCCGATCCCTATCTGAACGGCGCACTGGACGAGGTCATGCTGGTCGCGCGCGCCCTCACCACCGCCGAGATCGCCGGGCTCGCGGCGCCCCCCTCATCACCCGAAAACTTCCGCGTCAGCCCCGGGTTCGACAAAATGTATCTCGGCTGGACGCCCGCTTCCGGCGCCACGGGCTACTCGGTCAAACGCTCCGCGACCAGCGACGGCCCCTACGAGACGATCGCGGACGGCGTCGGCGCCAACAGCTACACCGACACCGGACTGAGCGCATCCACCACCTACCACTACGTCGTCACGGCGCGAAACGGTTTCGCCGAAAGCGCGGACTCCGCGCAACAGTCCGCGACCCTGCCTCCCCCCACCCCGCTTGGCTTGGTCGCCACACCCGGCGATGGACAGGTGTCGTTGTCATGGGATCCCGAACCAACCGCGACCAGCTACTCCGTCTTGGTTCCCCTCCATGAGGGATTCGCGACTTTGATCACGGGGCTCGCCTCGACCTCGTATGTGGTGGCCGGCCTGGAGAACGGCAACACCTACCGATTCGCCGTCGCCTCCGCCAACGCCGGCGGGCAGGGCGCGCCCTCCGCCCTCGTGGAGGTCACGCCGATGCGCACGCTCAGCCCGCGCGAGACCTGGCGAGAAACCCACTTCGGAAGCAGCGACCCCACGGGCGATGCCGCCGACACCGCCGATCCCGACGCGGACGGTGTGGTCAACTTGCTCGAATACGCGCTGGGTGGCGATCCGCTCCTCGCCAACCCCGGCATCCTGCCCGCCGCCTCCGTCACGGCCGATCACCTGGCGCTCACGTTTACCCGCGTGGCCGACCCCGCGCTCACCTATCGCGTGCAGGCCGTTTCCGAGCTCGGCGCCTCCTGGTCCGAAATCTGGAGCAGCACCGGCGAGGAAAACACCGACGGTCCCGTCACCGTCACGGATCCGGCGCAACTCTCCATCACCCCGCGGCGTTTTCTTCGCCTCGAAGTGACGGCTCCGTGAGGCCTACGAGCTGTTTGTGTAGCGTTGGCCGTCCCCGGCCAATTTCCGAAATGGTCTCACCTTGAACCCGGATTCCGAGATTGAGCATCAAACGGTGAGGTTATCGTAGGGGGAGTGTGCTGGATTTCCGGAA
>CBINNW010000026.1:0-51385 GCA_966252115.1 uncultured Akkermansia sp. | reverse complement strand
CCTTCAGTTTTTCGGGCTGTAGCGTAGCCTGGTAGCGCGCTTGCATGGGGTGCAAGAGGTCGTGAGTTCGAATCTCACCAGCCCGACCATTTCCCCAAAAACCACCGACAAAATCGGTGGTTTTTTTGCGTCGCTTTTCGATCCGGCTCCCGGTCTTTGAGCGACTCATGCGGACGGCCATCGACAACTCTGCGAAACGCTCCTGGACGCGCTGGCTCTACCCGCTGGCGCTGGCCGCCATGGTCGTCGTCGCCTCGGGCCGCAGCCAGGTCGCCGCGCCCGCGATCATCAACATAGACAAGATCGTCCACTTTTCGATTTTCGGCCTGCTCGCCACCCTCGTGGCCCGCGCGCCCGGCATTCGCCGTGTTTGGTGGGCCCTGGTCATCGCCTCGCTTTTCGGCATCGGCGACGAGATACGCCAGAGCTTCACGCCCGGACGCTCGGTGGAATTTGCCGACTGGCTGGCCGACACCTCGGGCGCCGCTCTGGCCGTGTGCCTCTACACGAGCTGGACCTGGTATCGGCGCCTGCTCGAAACGCCCCTGCGCATCCCGAGCCGGCGGCGCCGGCTCGAAACTCGAAGCGCCCGCGCGGCCGTTTCCCCTTCCGATCCCGCTCCGGCCCCCGCCGACGGGGTCGATCCGCTTTCCGCTTCCCGATGAGTCCCGCCGACGCCTCCGCCCGCATCGCAGCCCTCCGCGCCGAAGTCGCGGCCCACGACGAACGCTACTACCGCCAAGCCCGTCCCGAGATCACCGATTTCGACTACGACCGGCTGAAGCGCGAACTCGCCGACCTCGAGGCCGCGTTTCCCGTCGAGGCCGCCGCCCTCGGCCCCGCGACCCCCACCGCGCGCATCGGCGACGACCGCAGCGAAGGCTTCGCCCGGGTGAAACACCGGCAGGCGATGACCACGCTGGACAACACCTACGACGAGACCGAGCTGCGCGATTTTCACGCCCGCCTCGCCAAGCTTTTCGGCCGGGAAAACCTCGCCTACAGCGTGGAGCCGAAGATCGACGGCGCCTCCATCTCGCTCACCTACGCCCGCGGCCGCCTCGTGCGCGCCGTCACCCGCGGCGACGGCGAGGAGGGCGACGACGTGACGGCCAACGTCAAAACCATCCGCAACCTGCCCCACCTGCTCAAACGCCCCGCGCCGCTCGCCCCGTCGCCCGCGCGCGGGCCGGCCGAGGCCGACGATCTTTTCTCCGCCGCCGCCGCCGCGGAGGCGGGCGACGCGGCCGCCAGCGCCAGCGCGAACGCCGCCGCCGCCGCCGATGCCGCCTCGGACGCCGACGCCGATTTTCCCGAGCTGATCGAGATTCGCGGCGAGGTGTTCCTGCGTTTCGAGGAGTTCGCCCGCATCAACGCCGCCGAGCAGGAGGCCGGGCGCGAGCCCTACGCCAACCCGCGCAATCTCGCCGCCGGCACGCTGAAGCAGCTCGACACCGCGCTCGTCGCCGAGCGCCGGCTCGAGATCGTGCTCTACGGCCTCGGCGCCTGCCTGCCGGGGCCCGTCGTCGCCTCGCAAAAAGCCTGGCACGCGCGGCTCGCCGCCTGGGGGCTCCCCACGCTGGAGCACCGGCGGGATGTCGTCGGCATCGAGGCGGTGGTGGCGGCGATCCACGACATCGACGACGCCCGCCACGGTCTGCCCTACGCCACCGACGGCGTGGTGGTGAAGCTCGACGACTTCGCGCTCCAGGCCCGCGCCGGGCACCGCGGCGAGGGCCAGAACGCGCGCAAGTTGTCCCCCCGCTGGGCCTGCGCCTACAAGTTCGCCCCCGAGCAGGCCGAGACCCGGCTGAAGGCCATCACCATCCAGGTCGGCCGCACCGGCGTGCTCACCCCGGTCGCCGAGCTGGAGCCCGTGCAGCTCGCCGGCACCACCGTGGCCCGCGCCACCCTGCACAACGCCGACGAGATCGCGCGCAAGGACATCCGTATCCATGATTTCGTGACGGTGGAGAAGGCCGGCGAGATCATCCCCGCAGTCGTCGCGGTCAACGTCTCCCGCCGCACGCCGGAGTGCGTGGCCTACGAGTTTCCGAAAAACTGCCCGGTCTGCGGCGCCGCCGTGGTGCGCGAGCCCGGCGAGGTGGCGATCCGCTGCCCCAACGCCGACTGCCCGGCCCAGCTCGTCACCCGGCTCGACTACGTGGCCGGCCGCAACGTGCTCGATCTCGAGGGGCTCGGCGGCGTGGTCGCGGAGGCGCTGGTGAAGACCGGCGAGGTGCGCGACCTGTTCGACCTGTTCAACCTGGAGGCGGAGAAGCTCGGCGCCCTCAACCTCGGCACGCCCGAGGCGCCGCGCATGCTGGGGTTGAAAAACGCCACCAAGATCGTCGAGGCCATCGCCCGCGCCCGCGGTTTCGATCTCGGGCGTTGGCTGCTGGCCTTGCAGATTCGCGACGTCGGCGGCGCCACCGCGCAGGACATCGCCGCCGTGCACGGCACGCTGGAGGCGGTGGCGGGCTCCGAGATCCTGCCGCGCCTGGCGCGTTTGGCCGACGTGGCGGAGGAGATGGCCCGCATCAGCCCGCGTTCCCGCGTCAACCCGCCCAAGGACGAGGCGGACCGCGCCGCCCGCGCCGCGCGGCACGCGAGCCTGGCCGGCGAGCTCGCGGAGCTGGAGGCGCATCGCGAGCGCACGCCGGGCGCGGAGAAGATCGGCTACGAGGTGGCGCGCCACACGGTGGAGTTTTTCCGTTCGGAGCGGGGCCGGCGCGCGCTCACGCGTCTTTCCGAGCTGGGCATCGCGCCGAAGGCGGCGCGGCTGGCGACGGCGGCGGCGAAGGGCGCGCTGGCGGGGAAGACCTTCGTGCTCACCGGCACCTTGCCGAGCCTCACGCGCGAGGAGGCCAAGGCGATGATCGAGGCGGCGGGCGGCAAGGTGAGCGGCGGGGTGTCCTCAAAAACCCACTACGTCGTCGCCGGCGAGGAGGCGGGTTCGAAGCTGGAGAAGGCGCGCTCGCTCGGCGTGCCCGTGCTCGACGAGCCCGCCCTGCGGGCGCTGCTCGCGGGCGGCGACGGCGGCCAAGGCCGGGGTGGCGAGGGCTGAGACCAATTGCGGGATGGATTGAGACTCAAGGGTGGGGCGGGACCGCCGGGCCTGCCTCCGAGGACGGACGGTGATCGTCACCCAAACCGGCGAGCCCGGCGGTCGCGCCCTACCTTTCCGGAAAGTCCCAACTTGGAATGGGATTGGTATGATACCCTTGGCCGGAACCGGTTGCCGGAGGGATCGATTCCAATTCGCGCCCGAGGTGGGACGATCTCGGAGGTTGGCCGAGGACGGCCAACGCTGCACAAACAGATGCGGGGGCGCCGCTTGGGCACAAAAAAACTCTCCGGTTTCGCGGAGAGCGGATGAGAAGGGTGTGAGGTTTTTAGGCCTTCCTATGAAATTGGTGCCCCCACGGGGAATCGAACCCCGCTTTGAAGAATGAGAATCTCCTGTCCTAACCGATAGACGATAGGGGCGGAACCAAAAGGGAAGGCGGACAATCGCGAGTTGCCGGAATGCGTCAAGCTCCGGTTTCGAGAAAAAAGAGTTCGTCCTTCCGCCTCGCCAAAGCCGGCCGGACGGGGCTGTTGGCCGGGGCCGACGAGGGGCGGCGGTGGGTGTTTTTCAGCTTTCGGCCCGGCGGCGGGTCAGCTCGGCGGCGGCCCGGGTGAGCGCGGCGGCGATCACGGGGGAACGGACGGGTTTGCTCGTGTAGTCGTCCATGCCGGCTTCGAGGCAGAGTTCCCGGTCGCCGACGAGGGCGTTGGCCGTCATGGCGATGATCCAGGGGCGACGAGCCGGCGGATATTCCGCCCGGAGACGACGGGCGGTCTCGAGGCCGTCCATCACCGGCATCTGCACGTCGAGCAGGATGACGTCGAAGGTCTGCCGGGCGACGGCGGCGAGGGCCTCCACGCCGTTGACGGCAAATTCCGGGGCGTAGCCCATTTTTTGGAGGAGCAGGTGGGCGACCCGCTGGTTCACCGGGTTGTCCTCGACGAGGAGGATGCGAAGGGGGATGCGTTTGCCGAGCGTCGGATCGATGGCGGGTGGCGGGGCGGGGGAGGTCGCCGCGGGTGGTGGCGGCGCGGGCGGGATGGGGGGCGGGGCGGCGAGAAGCGGAATCTCGAACTGAAAGTCCGAACCGTCGCCGGGGGCCGATTCCACCCAGATGCGACCCTGCATGAGCAGGACGAGCCGGCGGGTGATGGCGAGGCCGAGGCCGGTGCCGCCGTATTTGCGGGTGGTGGATGCGTCCACCTGGCTGAACGCTTGGAAAAGCCGGTCGTGGCGGTCGGGCGGGATGCCGATGCCGGTGTCGCGGACGGAAAAGCGCAGCCAGGCGGAGCCGTCGGTCGCGGTCTGGCGGCGCACGGTGACGACGATTTCGCCGCGCTCGGTGAATTTGACCGCGTTGGAGACGAGGTTGAGCAGGATTTGGCGGAGGCGGTTGGGGTCGCCGAGCAGGCGTTCGGGGATGGTGTCCTCGATGTCGCGGCGGAGGGTGAGGCCGTGGGCGGCGGCGGGGGCGGCGGAGATGTCGATGGCCTCGCGGATGCAGGCGCGCAGATCGAAGGGGACCTGTTCGAGTTCGAGGCGGCCGTGGTCGATGCGGGAGAAGTCGAGGATCTCGTTGATGACGGCGAGCAGGGCGTCGCCGCTGGTGCGAATGGTCTCGGTGTATTCGCGTTGGACGGGGCTGAGCGGGGTGCCGTGGAGGAGTTCGGACATGCCGAGCACCGCGTTGAGGGGGGTGCGGATTTCGTGGCTCATGTTGGCCAGGAATTCCGATTTGGCGCGGCTGGCGGCTTCGGCGGCGTGCAGGGCGACCTCGAGTTCGGCGCGGGCGGAGCTGAGCTCGGCGGTGCGTTGGGCGACCCTTTCCTCGAGGCTGGCGAGGAGGGTCCTGTGTTCGGCGGCGAGGCGCCACTTGCGGCTGAGGGAGCGGGCGAGTTGCTGCACCTCGACGGGGTCGAAGGGTTTTTTGAGGATCAGGAGTCCGTCGCTCTCCGGGAAGCGGCGGGCGATGTCGCCGAGGGAGTAGTCGGAGTAGGCGGTGCAGAGGACGATTTGGAGGTCGGGGTCGATTTCGCGGAGGAGCCGGGCGGTCTCGACCCCGTCGATGCCGGGGGGCATGCGGACATCCAAAAAGGCGACGGCGAAGGGGCGGCCGGATGCGCGGGCGTCGGTGACGGCGCGGATGGCGTTTTCCCCTTGGAGCACGCACTCGAGCTCGAAGGAAACGGCTATCTCGGGCGTGGGCGGGTTGGCGAGATGGGGCGCGAAATCGGCGAATCCGGAGATGGGGGAGCGCGCGGGGGCCGGGGGCGCGAGGATCTTGCGGTAGTCCTCGTGGATGGAGGGCAGATCGTCGGCTACGAGGATGCGGCTGTAGTCAGGCGTCATGGGTGGTCGAGGGCGACGAGGGGGCGGCGGATTCGGTGGGTTGGCGAGGGAGCTCCAGCGTGAAGACGGCGCCGCGTCCGGGGCCGTCGCTGCGGACCCGGAGGGCGCCGCCGAGGAGGCGGGCGGTGTTGGCGGCGTTGTGCAAGCCGAAGCCGTGCCCGCCGGCCTTGGTGGTGAAGCCGTAGCTGAAAATGGAGACGAGCTGGTCGGGGTGGATGCCGACGCCGTTGTCGCTGACGGAGATGGGGAGCAGGGAGGCCGAGGGCGGGCCGATCCGGACGCGGAGGAGCGGGGAGGGAGCCGAGGCGAGCGCGGCGCGGGCGTTGGCGAAGAGGTTGACCAAAATTTGCACGACGGCGCTGCGGTCGGTCAGGACGAGGGGAGAGCCCTCGCAGGTTTGCTCGATGCGGAGGCGGGGGGCGCCGGAGTGGCCGCCGGTTTTGTCGAGGAGGAGGGCTTCCTGGACGGCGTCCCGCAGGTCGAAGGTTTCGCTGTGGCGGACGGATTTGGCCAAGGCCTGTTGGCGGGCCACGATTTCCTTCAGGTGGGCGACCCCGGTGCGGAGGGTGGCGAGTTCCTGGCTGGCGAAGTCGATCTGATCGGTGGCGTGGGTCGAGAGGGAGGAGGCGAAGGCGAGCACCTCGGGTCCCTGGGGGTGGGAGGAAAAAACGGGAGCGGCCTTGGGCGGCGGGGTCTGGAAAAAGGCGCGCAGGGCGGTCGCCGAGTTGCGGGCGCCGCCGGTGAGGTGATCGGCGAGGAGCTCGGCGGAAACGTTGATGCTGTTGAGGGCGTTGCCGATGTTGTGAAGCACGCCGGTGGCGACCTCGGCCATGCCGGCCTCGTGGGAGAGGCGGAGGAGCTCGCGGGTTTTTTGCTTGAGCGAGTCCTCGGCGGCTTCGCGTTCCTTCACCTCCTTGTTCAGGGCGGTGAGCTGGCGGGCGAGCTCGGCGTCACGGCGGCCGATTTCGACGAGCATGGTGTTGAAGGCCTCGGCCAGGGCGGCGACCTCGGTCGTTTGGGAGGGGGCGGCCCGGACGGTGTAGTCGTTGCGGTCCGTGACGGCCTTGGCGGTGCGGGCGAGGGCGGACAGCGGGGCTGCGACGGCGCGCTGGAAAAGGGTGGCGATGAGCGAGGCGAGCAGGGTGGTGAGCAGGATGGCGCCACCGTAAACGCTGGCCCAGGTGATCGCGGTGCGGCGGAGCTCGGCGCGGTTGTTGGTAAGGACGAGCAGCTTGCCGAGCACTTGTCGGTCGAAGACCACGGGCACCAAAATCTCGCTGGTGGGGTCGAAGCTTCCGGGGTCGGGCATCTTGGCGACCGGTTCACCGAAGGTGGCGAAGACCTGGTCCTCGGCGTCGTAGAGAACGGCGGAAACGATGAGCGGGTCGTGGTGGAGGGCGGCGAGATTCTCGCCGGCGGCGCGCCGGTCGCCGAAACTCATCGGCGTGTAGGCGTTGGTGGCGGTCATCTGGGCCGTGACCCGGAGCGATTCCGCCAAGCGTTCGCGGGTCTGGGTCAGGTGGTGGAAAAAAAGCACTCCGCCGGTGGTCACCAAGATGGCGAAGGTGATCAGCAGGGTGAAGACCAGGACCTGGCGGCGGATCGAACGATGACGCTTGCGTTCGGGCATGGGGAGGGAGTGGCCGGGTCTCAAGGCGCGGGCGGGACGGGTGTCTCGGAATCCGGGGGCGTCGCGCGAACGATGCGGGCGAGGGCGAGGAGGCGGGAGCTCAAGGTGAGGCCGGCCTTTTCCACGGTCGTGGTGGCGATTTCGAAGCGCAGGTTTCCTCCCTCGCGGAAGAGGTTTATCATGCCGCCCTTTGCCAGAAAGTTCGGGCTTTCCGAAACGGTGAGGACTGGCTTGCCGGCGAGGATCGGCAGGGCATCCGTCGCGGCGATGCCCGGCTCCTCGACCGGGTCGTTGCCCACGCCGAAATAGACGAGGTGGCAGGATTCGAGATCGCGCGGGGAGCGGACGCGGACGATGCGGAGTCGGCGGTCGCGGACGATCTGACGATCGGCGATGCGGTAGAGTTCGTCCTCCAGAGCGCGATATCCGGAGATGCCTATGACGTAGGGGGCGGAGTCGGGGAGGGCGGAGGCGGGCCACTCCGTGAGCCGGATGAAGTTGAGAACATAAAGGGCGCGGACGGCTTCGGCGGAATAGGGGGCCGAGGCGGAGGGCGGGGGAGTGGCGGTCTGTCCCGGCAGCGAAGGCGCGAGGGCCAGCGCGAGCAGGATCGGCGTCCGCCGACCGAGCCATGTCCACATCCGGAAAACTGGACCGACGCGGGGCATCAGAAGTCGAGCATGGCGCGGAGCACGAAGCTGCGGGGGGGAGAGGTGATTTGACCTTCGTTTTTGGGATCGGACCAGCGCGCGTCGGCGAGGTTGTAAACCGAGAAGGCGAGATCCCAGCGGTGCCAGATGCGCGAGGCGCGCAGGGTGGCGTTGGCGGTCAGGTAGTCGCCGGTGTCTTCGCCCAGGCCGTCCTCGCGGTCGCCGACGTAGAGGAGCTCTCCCGAGGCGCGGAGCCATTTTTCATAAATCGGGGCGGAGAGGTGGAGTTTGAGCAGGGTGCGGGGGGCGTCGGCGACGACGGAGTTGGTGTCGTCGTCGTAGGTGCGTTGGAGGGTGCCGGAAGCGCGGAACTGCAAGCCCGAGGGAAAGTAGGCGGTGGTCCCGATGTCCATGCCCTGGGTGATGTAGCGCTGGACGTTGGCAAAGGTGATCTCGTCCGGGTCGGCGGGGTTGTTGGTCGATACGGTGGTGATGAGGTCGCTGGAGACGGTGTGGTAGAGGTGGCCATCGAGGCGCCAGACCGAGTTGATGCGGTGTTCGGCGACAAACTCCCAGCTGCGGTTGGTCTCGGGGCCGAGCTCGGGATTGACCACGATGCCGGCTTCGCCGGCGTAGCGTTCCTCGATGTTGGGCACGCGGAAGGACTCGCCGTAGAGGAGCTTGAACGTGGTGGAGGTGGTGGCGTCCCAGAGCAGGCCGACACGAGGGGTGAGCCGTTCGTCTCCAGTGTCGTAGTAGTCGTAGCGGCCGCCGAGGGACGCTCGGAGCGACGGGACGAGTTCCCAGTCGAGCTGGGCGAAGGGACTGACGTAGCGGGAGTCTTCGCGCACGCGGACGGGAGACTCGCCGGTGCTGCGATTGTTGCGCCCGAGGTCCTGTTGAAGGTTTTCCTGGTATTCGACGCCGGCGATCAAGGTGTGGCGGTCCGCGATGGTCTGGCGCCAGCGAACTTCGGTGTTGATGGAGTGACCGGTGGCGTAGGGCTCCTGCTGCTCGAAATTCGTAACCAGCGGGGAAAAAAGTCCTTCGTAGTGGTAACGGTCGAAGGCGATCTTGGCGGTGAGCGAGGAGTCGGGGGTGGGCTCGCCCGAGGCGCGGAGGAGGGCGTAGGCGCGTTGGTCGATGCCGTAGGCGTTCGTATCGACGTTGGTGAAATAGACCGGGGGAAGGACCTCCTTTTTCCGTTCCACGTAGCCGGCCTCGGCGGTGAAGCCGCGCCAGGAGACGCGGCCAAAGGCGCTTTGGTGGTGCATGTCGTCGCGGTTGTGGGCCTTGTCCGCGGTGAAGGCCGGGTCGGCGTCGCGCCAAGCCTGCGGCAGGTCGAAGTCCTCCTCGCCGCGGGACCACCACTGGGTGGCGGAGACGGTGTATTCGACGCCGTTTTCGGTGCGGTCGCCGACGGAAACGCGAGCTTTGCCGGAGGGCTGGTCGCCGACGGCGAGGCTGGCCTGGGCGCCCACCAAGTCGCGACCGGATTTTGGGATCACGTTTACAGCGCCGTAGAAGGCGCTGCTGCCGTAAACGGAGGACCCGGGGCCGCTGATAAACTCGATGCGATCCACCATTTCGAGATCGAGGATGAAATCGGTGCCGATGGAGCCGGTCTGATAGATCGAGTCGTTCATCCGGTGCCCGTCGAGGAGGATGAGCGTGCGGGAATTGTAGTCGTAGGGGCGGGTGAAGCCGCGATTGCCGACGTAGTCGTAGAAACGGTCGTTGCGGACGTGGAATCCCGGCGCGGCTCGAAGCGCGTCGGCCAGCGTGCGCCAGCCGTAATTGCGAATGTCGTTGGCGGTGAAAACGGTGACCCCGGCCGGTGCCTGACGAATGGTCTGCTGATATTTCGACACTCCGGAGACCGATTCGACCGGCAGCTCCATAAGTTGCTCGAGCGGGAGCTCGGCGAGGGTGTCGGTGGAGTGCGGCGGCGCGAGCTGGGCGTGTCCGCTGACGGAGAGGGACAGGAGCAGAAACCAATACGGGGAGCGGCGAGCGAGAGTCATGATGGAGGCGGCGGACCTGGGGCTAGGTTGGGGAAGCGTCTCGAGTGGCGGCGACTGGGAAAGCTACGAGGGAGTTGGACGTTCCCTCGTGCGGGAAATTGGTGGGTCGCGACGCGTAAGGGCGATGCGAAAAAGCGCGCGGGACAAACTTTTGCGTCGCTCGCCGACCAGGAACGGCTCGCGCCTGAGGAACCCACCCCAGACGCGGGCGCTTCGCCTTCCCGGACCCCGTCGGGCCGTCGGCGGACGCGAGAGGCTGTAGGCGGAAATTGAATACGCGTCGATGCCGTGGCGCGGCCGCTTTTTCGTCCGCGGCGTTCCGCCGGCGCCCGGCACGCAGGTGACTGGTGCGGAGCGTGTTCATGCCTCCGCCGGAGGTTTGGCCGGTCGGCGCTGGTTTACTGTAAGATTCCCCGTGGCTTATCAGCCGGGGGTGACGGTAGCATTACCTCGATTCGAAGTCCCCCTCCCCCCTCGACCCCAGCCCCGTTCGTTCCGAGCCGTCCCCCCCTTTTGCGGGCTCAGGTCGAACCAATCCCGTCCTTCGAATCATGAAACTCCCCTCGTCCAGTCTGGCCCGGCAGCGAGCCGGTTTTACGCTAATCGAACTTTTGACCGTTATCGCCATCATTGGCATTTTGGCGGCGATCTTGATCCCGACGGTGAGCGCGGTGCGGGAGAAGGCCCGGCAGTCGAGCTGCCTCACCAACCTCCGGAATTGGGGCACGGCCATCAACACGTATGCGGTCGAAAACCGGGGGAACTACTGGGTGGCTCGCGACGCCGCCGGCAACATCCCCTGGACCATCGCGGGCCCCGGTTCCCCGAATCCTTACTACGCATATTTCAAGAACTTCCGGACGCTGGATGATTTTCTGAAGTGCCCCTCCATCGCGGATGACCTGATTCCCGGCGGTCATACGCCGGAACGGGCGGCCTATGTGATGGTTTTGCCGTCCATCAAGGGGGCGGTGGTTTCGGATCCGTCCAGAGTTCCTATTCAGCGCGCCACCACCCCGGCCCGCACCATTCTGATGATCGAGCGGCACTTTGATACGACATCGAACACCTTTGCGGCCACCGGCAACGGTGTCAGCTACAGCGTCAACCAGGCGTCCCAACTTCGCTCCATCTACGGCAGTCAATATCGCCGCCACAATCGTGGTATCAACGTGGTGTTCATGGACGGCCACACGGCCCGCATGTCGTGGGACAACGGTTCCGCCGCGACCTCGTTGGCGGCCAATCCCGACGGTAGCGGACGCGGTTCGTTTGATCCGCTGTGGTTCACCTTGGATCGCTAATCCCTCGCTCGCTACCGCTTCCTTGCGGTGGATTGTTCCTTTTATTCTATTATAATATTAAAAATCAAACGGTTCCATCAGGCTTTATGAATTCTTTACCCCCCCCGTCCCAGTTCCCCTCCCGTGCCGCTCGCAAGCTCTCGTTGCTTTTGGCCGGCATCTCCACGGCGGCCCACGCTGCGGAAATTGTTAAAGCCAACAACACAGACCCCTTGGACACGGCGAGCAGCTGGGTGGGTGGGGTGGTTCCTGGGCCCGAGGACATCGCGGTCATCGATTCGACCTTGGTGCCCACTTCCAACCCCTTCTATGTTCCTTTTGACAATAGCCTTAATTTCAAGGGCCTAAAGGTTATCGGGAACGCAAACGGGGTTGTGATCGATACCTTCGGCAGGGGGGCCTTGACCTTGAACGTGGGGTCCTCCGGGTTGGATTTCTCGGCCGCCGCTTCGGGCACCGTGTTCAAATTTGACGATCCTACGGTCAACTTGACCGCCAATCAGACATGGTCGGTGGCCGATGACGTCACTGTTCAGCTCAACGGTCCGATTACCAAGTCCTCCACCGCACTGCTGGACGTGGCTTTCGGTCCGCTCGGAACGGGTGGATTTGTTTCCGGCTTCTTCACTCCGAGCAGCTTGTTGGGTATCGGCACGGCCAATGGTGGGACAGATCTCTTGGCGGTGGATGCGGGCGGCAAGATCGTCTCGGCGCTCGCGGCGGGCGTTTACACCCCGAATCCGAACACGGGGGCGGACAACCCCAACATGAGCGGCTCCGTTAATGCCATCAACGTGGTCAATTCCAATACGAACGGTAATTCCGCGTGGCGACTCAGCAATACCCTGACGATCACGGGCGGCGTGCGTTTCGGCACTGCTCACGCTACCGGGCAAGATTGGGTGGTGGACGTGAATTCGCGCAATCTAAACTCCGGTAACACCAGCGTGCTGGTGTCGCCCGAGGTCGGAGCCAAGTCCGTGATATTCAATGGAGGAGGCGGAAACATCCGGTTGGGCAACAACAGCCCCCTCACTCTCATCCAGAATAATACCGCCGGAGATCTCATCTACAACGCGCAGATCACCCATCGGGTGCCGAACGATTCAAGCGGTTTGATCAAATTTGGTCCCGGGCGGGTGATTCTCGCCAGCAACGGCAACAACTATACTGGTCAAACCTCGATCAACGCCGGAACCTTGCAGGTGGGCAACGGAGGCACGTCGGGTGTGCTGTCTTCCGCCACGGTTATCGCAAACAACGGCACGCTGGCGTTTAACCGTTCCGACACCCTGACCTTTGCCAACACCATCAGCGGGACCGGCGGTGTGACCCAATCGGGCGTCGGCGAAGTTGTTCTCACCGGCACCAACACTTTCACCGGCCCGCTCAACCTGCAGGCCGGTTCTCTTACCTTCGCCTCGCTCGACAACCTCGGCGGAGCCGGTAACACGTCACCTGTGAATTTTGCCGGCGGCTCCTTGAAGTGGGCCACCGGTAATCAATTGGACGTTTCCACGGCCCGTTCCCTGGTTTTCGGAGCCGGTGGAGCCGGTTTCGACACCAATGGGCAGAATGTTGTTCTGGCCTCTTCGGTTGGGGCGGGTGGAACCGGTGGTCTGACGAAGCGCGGCAGCGGGGTCCTTACGCTGCAAGGCGCCAATACCTACCAAGGAGCCACGGTCGTCGCGGCCGGCACTTTGGCCATAGCGAATTCATCTGGTTCCGCCACAGGTTCCGGCGCGGTTTCCGTCTCGGACGGAGCGCGCCTGGAAGGGGCCGGCACACTTGCGGGAACCGTGAGCGTGAGCGGGGGCGGCACGGTTGCCCCGGGCCAGGCGGGCGTCGGCACCTTGACGTTGGGCGGGCTTTCGTTGGCGCCCGCCAGTATCTTGGCGATGGAGGTCTCCTCGGCCAGTTCCTATGACAAGATCGTCACCACCGGCTCCAACAGTCTTACCGTGAATGGTGGTGGGGTTAACCTCTACACCGCCGGGAGCACCGCTCCCGCCAGCACGGAGGGAACCTATCAGCTCGTTCAATATTCGGGTGCCCTCCAAGGTGCCGGCCCCGGAGCTCTCTCGGTCCTCAATCCCCAAGCCGGGTTCGCCTACACTTTTGGCTCCGCCGGTGGTTTCCTGACACTGGAAGTGGTTCAGGACGCAATTATTTCCGATTGGTCCGCCGCCGGAGCGGGCAGTTGGGGTTCGGCGGCCAATTGGAGCAACAACGTCCCCACCTCGGGTTACACAGTGCGTTTTACCGCCGATCTCGGAGCTCCGGCGACGATCACATTGGACGGTGACCGCACCATCAACGGTATGGTGCTGGACAGTCCCTCCGCTTACACCATCGCGCGGGGCACCACCGGCGGTCTGTCATTCCAGAAGAACTCCGGCAGCGCTGCGGTGAATGTTTTCGAAGGCGAACACACGATCTCGGCTCCGGTCGCCCTTGTTTCATCCATCGCCATCTCGACCGAGTCGGGCTCCGGCCTGACTATTTCCGGCGCGGTTTCAGGGGCTGGAGGCATCACCAAGTCGGGAGCAGGCTTCATCGATTTGACCGGGTCCAATTCCTTCACCGGATCCATCAACGTCACCGGTGGGGTGCTGGGCTTTGCCCAAGCCGCCGGTCTGGGCACGGGAGCACTGACGCTTAATGGAGGAACTCTTCGCTATGACGTCGGCAACACCGCCGACATCAGTAACCGTAGCCTCACTTTCGGCCAAGACGGCGCCGTCGTGGACACAAATGGTAACGACGTGATTTGGATGAACTCGGTCGGCAACGCCGGTTCGGGTGTGCTGACCAAGACGGGCGAGGGCATCTTGGCTCTCGACGGCGATAACACCCACACCGGTGGAACCACCGTTGCCCAAGGCACCCTTCGCATTGACTCGGATGCCGCTTTGGGCGCGGCGGGTTCCACCTTCACGCTTAACGGCGGCCAGCTCAGCACCGGCACCCTCGACTTGGCCACCGACACGAACCTGCGCCCCGTCACTGTCGGCGCAAACGGCGGTTCGCTTTCCGTTGACGAGGGCGCCACGTTTACCCTTCCCGGCGTGTTTTCCGGCACCGGAACGCTTACGAAATCCGGTCTCGGCACCTTCGCGCTCCCCTCGGATACCGCCACGAATTCCGGCGGCATCACGGTCGGCGAAGGGGTCCTTTTGCTGGACCTGCTCGCCGGAAAAACACCCGTTTCAAACACGATCGTTTTCGTTAACTCGCAGAGCGCCGTCGGCACCGGTGTGCTCACGCTCTCGGGGGGAACCGTGGACAGCTCCGTCATCGACGGGAACGCGCTCGTGGTGGCCAACGCGATCCGGGTTCCCGCAGACAAGGAGGGCACCCTGATCCTACCCAATCGTTTCCAGCTGACCGGCTCGGTTGGTGGGGCTGGCACCCTTAATCTGCGGGTGCGCAGTGATGCCGCGCGCAACGACTTGATGAACAATTTCGGCGTTGCCGGGAACGAGTTCACCGGAACGCTGAATCTGCAGAACGCGACCGCCGATGGGACCACACCCACGACCGTTCGGCTCATGGCCAATAACTCACCTGCGTTCAGCACAGCCGGTTTGGTCGGCGCCGCCGTTAATCTGGATCCCGGCATCAACTTGATGGTCCGCACCAACAGCGGTGGTAACGTCATCCAGCTGGGCTCCCTTTCCGGAGGATCGGGGGGCACGTTCACCAACGAGGCCGGCGGCGCCGCCACTCTTCAAGTGGGCGCTCGGAACGGTGATTCGTCCTACTTCGGCAACATCGTTCCGGGTAACAACACCGCCAATCACCTCATTAAAGTTGGAACCGGCACGTTCACCTACGGGGGTAATAACACCTCGACCGGCAGCTATACCGTCAACGCCGGCACACTTCAGCTGACCGGCGGCAGCGAGACGGTCGCCACGACCACGGTGGCCGCGGGGGCGGCGCTTGGCGGCAATGGCACCTTGGCCGGACTGATCACCGTAAACGGCACGCTACGACCCGACCCGACGGGCACGCTGGGCGGACGGCTGTCTCTTGTCGCGGGCTCCTCGCTCAACTTGACGGCGACCGCCTCCACCCAGTTCGACTTCGGCGGCACGGCCTTCACGGGGGTGAATGCCCTCGGCTCCGTCACCTACGGCGGCGAGCTCAAGCTCAACTTCCTCAACACCGTATTCAACGGCAGCTACCAGCTCTTCACCCTCAACGGTGCCCCAACCGGCGCCTTCACCACGGTCTCCGCCACCAGCGTGGCCACCACCTCGCCGGTCACCTTGACCGACTCGGGCGGCACTTGGACCGGCACCATCGACGGCGCGTCGCTCTCCTTCAACGCCGCCACCGGCGTGCTCACCGTCACCAACGGCGCCACTGCCGTTCTGCCCTCCGTGCCCGGCGCCCTCGCCGCCACGGCCGGTAACGGCCAGGTGGGCCTGGTTTGGAACGCCGCCTCCGGCGCCGACACCTACAACGTCAAGCGCTCCACCACCGCCGGCGGTCCCTACACCACCATCGGCACCAACGTCGCCACCACCGGCTACACCGACACCGGCGTGGTCAACGGCACCACCTACTACTACGTCGTGCAGGCCAAGAACGCCTCCGGTCTGAGCGCCGATTCCTCCGAGGTCTCCGCCACCCCGACCGCTCCCACCGGCACGGCTCTCGACAGCTGGCGCGAGGACAACTTCGGCACCACCGAGAACTCCGGTGAGGCCGCCGACGCGGCCGATCCGGACGGCGACGGTATCCCGAACCTCCTCGAATACGCCACCGGCACCAACCCGAAGAGCGCCAACACCGCCCCCGCCCTCACGGTCGGCAAGTCCGGCGACGGCCTCCGCCTCACCGTCACCTATACCCGGATCGCCGACGCGAACCTCACCTACACGGTGCAGGGCGTGAACGACCTCGCCGGCACCTGGGCCACCGTGGACACCAAGACGGGTGACGCCGCCGGCGCCACCACCGTCATGGACTCCCAGCTCATCTCGGCCAGCCCGCGTCGCTTCCTGCGCCTGCAGGTCGGCTACACCACGCCCTGAGCGTTTTAACCATCACGGCCCCCTCCGTGATTCGCCCCCCGGAGCCGCCACGGCCCCGGGGGGCTTTTGCTTTTCCTCCGCCCCCCGACCCCGCGCGACCCTCCCTCCGTTTCCGCCGCCCGCGATACCTTCCGCCCGCGCCGCCCGCCCCGCCAGTCCGACAGCCCGCACCCTTTGCCCGCCCTCATGTCCCGCTTCCCCCGTTACGCCCGCGTCCTGATTTTGGGCCTCTTCGTATCCCTCGGTTCCCTGCTCGGCGCCGCACCGGTGCGCATGGAAAAACTCGACCGCGGCCTCGTCGCCATCCGCACCGGCTCCACCCAGGTTTACCTCGGCTGGCGCATGCTCGGCACCGATCCGGACGACGTCTCCTTCAACCTCTACCGCTCCATCGGCGGCGCCTCCGCCACCAAGCTCAACGCGTCCCCGCTCACCCTCACCACCGACTACCGCGACAGCCCCGGTTCCGGCGCCCTCGCCTCGGGCGTCGCCTACCACGTCCGCCCGATCATCGACGGTGTCGAGCAAGCCGCCTCGGAGACCTTCACGCTTCCGCCCGACGCCGCCACCCAGCCCTTCCTCTCCGTGCCCATCGAGGCGCCCGCCGGCGGCACCACCCCCGACGGCGTCGCATACACCTACTCGGCCAACGACCTCGCCCCCGCCGATCTCGACGGGGACGGCCGTCTCGATCTCGTTCTCAAGTGGGAACCCTCCAACGCCAAGGACAACTCCCAGTCCGGCCACACCGGCAACGTATTCATGGATGGATACACGCTCGCCGGCGCCCGTCTCTGGCGCATCGACCTCGGACGCAACATCCGCGCCGGCGCCCACTACACCCAGTTCATCGCCTACGACCTCGACGGCGACGGCCGCGCCGAGCTCGCCTGCAAGACCGCCCCCGGCACCCGCGACGGCGCGGGCGACGCCGTGCTCCTGCCCGGGGACAGCGCCGACGCCGATTACCGCAACGCGTCCGGCTACATCCTCGACGGCCCCGAATACCTCACCGTTTTCGACGGCCTCACCGGCCGCGCCCTCGCCACCACCGCCTACCTGCCCGGCCGCGGCAGCGTTTCCTCCTGGGGCGACAGCTACGGCAACCGCGTGGACCGCTTCCTCGCCGGCGTCGCCTACCTCGACGGCGAGCGCCCCTCGCTCATCATGGCCCGCGGCTACTACACCCGCACGGTCGTCGCCGCCTGGGACTGGCGGGACCGCGCGCTCACCCGGCGATGGACTTTCGACAGCGCCGCAGCGCCGTCCTCCAATCTGGCCTACGCCGGGCAGGGCAACCACCAGCTCTCCGTCGCCGACGTGGATGCCGACGGCCGACAGGAGATCATCTACGGCTCCATGACGCTCGACGACGACGGCACCGGTCTCTACTCCACCGGCCTCGGTCACGGCGACGCGCTCCACGTCTCCGACTTCGATCCCGCCCGGCCCGGCCTGGAAGTCTTCGCGATTCACGAGGACATGGGCAGCAGCGGCAACCGCGGCGCCACCTTCCGCGACGCCGCCACGGGCGAGATCATCTGGTCCAGCGCCGCCACCGGCGACACCGGTCGCGGCATCATCATGGACATCGATCCCGACCTCCCCGGCGCCGAGGCCTGGGCCACCAACGATGGCAACATCTACGCCGCATCGGGCGCCGTCGCCGGCGGCAAACCCTCCAACTTCTTTCACAACTTCGCCGTCTGGTGGGACGCCGACCCGCTCCGCGAGATGCTCGACGGCACCACCGTCTCCGACGTCAACCCCGCCACCTACGGCCGCACCAATCTCCTCACCGCCTGGACCTACGGCGCCACCTCCAACAACGGCACCAAATCCACCCCCGCCCTCTCCGGCGACATCCTCGGCGACTGGCGCGAGGAGATCGTCTGGCGCAACACCGACAGCACCGCCCTCCTGATCTTCACGCCCACCGGCTCCGCCACCAACCGCCTCCGCACCTTCCTCCACGACCCGCAGTATCGCGTCGCGCTCGCCTGGCAAAACGTCGGTTACAACCAGCCCCCGCACCCCGGCTTCTTCGTCGGTGCCGGCATGGCCGCCCCGCCCATGCCGAACATCACCACCGAACCGGTGGCACAGCCCCGCCTCCCCGCCGCCATCCGCTGGACCGGCGCCGAGTCCGCCGCTTGGGACCTCGCCTCGACCAACTTCGCCACCGTCGCCGACGGCACGCCGACCAGCTTCGTGGCCGGGGACGACGTCACCATCGACGACAGCTCGTCCACCCCGGTCATCACCCTCGGCGCCGCCCTCGCGCCCGCGTCGCTGCGCATCGACTCCGCGCTTGCCCGCACCCTGTCCGGCGCCGGCTCGCTCGGCGGCTCGGCCTCGCTTACCAAAACCGGCGCGGGCTCGCTCACCCTGGGCACCGCCAACAGCCACGCCGGCGGCACGGTGTTGCAGGCCGGATCGATCATTTTGGGCAACGCGTCCGCGCTCGGCACCGGCGCCGTCACCCTGCGCGGCGGCCTGTGGGCGACCGGCACGCTCACCCCCGCCAACGCCATCGTGGTGGACGGCGCCGCGACCATCAGCGGCGGCAGCCCCGGCGGCACCCATGGCATCAAGGCCGTCTCCGGCGACGGCGTGCTCACGCTGGAGGCGACCAACGTCTTCGACCTCGAGGGTTCCCTCGCCGCCTACGACGGCCGGCTCGTCTTCACCGGCACCGGATCGTTTCGCTTCTTCGGCAGCACCGGCTCGGCCTCCGCCGAGTTCGATCTCGGCACGCGTTCGCTCAACGCCCGCTCGGGCTCGGCCTTCGCCCTGGGCTCCTTGACCGGCTCGGCCGGCTCCTTCCTCTCCGGCTCCTCCGGTGGCGGCAACAACGCCGCCGTCACCTACACCATCGGTGCCAGGGGGACCGACACCACCTTCGCCGGCGCGATCATCAACGGCAACGCCGCCACCTCCATCGTGAAGACCGGCTCCGGACGCCTGCTGCTCACCGGCATCAGCACCCACACCGGCACCACCCGCGTCGCCCAGGGCGCGCTGCTGGTCGCCGGCGAGCTCGGCGGCACGGCGGTCACGGTCGAGGCCGGAGCCACCTTCGGCGGCGCCGGCTCGCTCGGCGGCTCCTTGACCCTCGCCGACGGCGCCCGCCTGGCCCTTGGCCCGACCGGCGCCTCGCTCCGCGGGCCGGCGGTGGCGGGCGCGGTGAACATCAACGGCATCGTCACCGTGACCGCGACCGACCTCGGCGGCGCGCCCGCGCCCGGATCGTATCCGCTGCTCGACTACGGATCGCTGGTCGGCGCGCCGGGTTTCGTTTGGGAGGCGCCGACGGGCTCGCCGCTCACGGCGACCTTCGACTCGTCGGTCCCCGGCCGTATCCAGATAATTATTACGGATCCGCGCCCGGCTTTCGAGCTCTGGACCGAGGCCCGGTTCGGTGTCGGAGCGGCGGACGACATCGCCGGAGCGCTCGCCGACCCGGAGGGCGACGGTCGGTCCAACCTGCTCGAATACGCCCTCGGGGGCGATCCTCTGGCCGCCGACCCGGTGGACGGTCCGGTTCTCGGTGTGGAGTCGGGCCGTTTGACGCTGTCTTTTGATCGGACCGCCGATCCCGACTTGGTTTACGAGGTGGAGGCGGCGGACGCGCTGTCGGCCGAAGGGTGGGGCGTCATCTGGACCAGCTCGGGCGAGGCGAACGTGGCCGGCCCGGTCACGGTGACGGATACGGTCGAGCTGAACGGCCGCCCCTCGCGTTTCCTGCGGCTGCGCGTGCGGTGACGCCGGTCAGGATGTGGTGTTGGCCGTCCCGGCCAAGGATTTGATCGGGCGCTTGGTCGCGCGGTATGGGCCGGAGCGGCGATTTCGTCGGGCTGCGCGGGGGACCGGCCGGCGCCGGTCGAAATCACCTCCCCAAAAACCTTGGCCGAGGACGGCCAACGCCACACGTGTCGGTCGGGCGAGGGGGCATGAAAAAGCCGGTCCTTTCGGGGACCGGCTTTTTTCTCGGCGCTTGCGGCGCCCGCGGCATGTCGCCGCGCGCCTTTGGCTGCCGTTCGTGCGGCTCGTGCGGCGCCCGCGGCTTAGTTTTGGCCGTGGGTTTTGTTGGCCTCGTTTTTGGCCTTGGTCGCGGCGAGTTCCGATTTGGCGGCGGCGAGCTGGGCCTTGAGGTCGGCCTCGGTGGGCTCCTCGGCCGCGTCTTCGGACGAGGCCTTTTTGAGCTCCTTCATCGACTTGCCGATGCCGCGCGCGAGCTCGGGGAGCTTCTTCGCGCCGAAGAGGAGGATCAGCACGCAGAGAATGAGAATGATCTCGGGGCCGCCGAGGGAGAAACCGAGAACGGGACTGAGGGACGGCATCATGACAGGATGGGCAGGCGTCCCACGTTGCTCCCGACGCCGGGCGAGTAAAGGGGGAAACCCGCTTTGCCCCGTAAGCGTTCCGAGGGTGGAGCGTGTTGTCCCCGACACGCTCGGCCTGGGGTGGAGCGTGTTGTCCTCAACACGCTTGTCCGGCCACCAGGGCCGATTTCCCCATTCGCCCCCGCGCCTTTGGCCTCGCCCCGCGCCCGCGCTTCGTTTGCCTCGGTGGATGTTGCAAGAGACTTCGCCCCAGACGAATGCAGCCCAGCCCCAGATTGCCGACAGTCCGTGGTCGCGCGTGGCCTTCGGTCCGCCCGAGCCGTGGATCGAGCCGCTGAGCTTCGATCCGACGGTGCCGGGCCGCGATGGTCAGCACCTTACGCATTTGCTCTGGGCGCGGCAGGTGGAGGCGGGAACGGGCCGTGGTTTCCACGCCACGGCCACGCGTCTGGAGACGAGCCTGGCGGTGCAACACGAGTCGCAGTGGAGCCTCGAGCTCGATGTGCGCACCCAGCGGCTGACCCTGCACTGGCTGCGCGTGGTGCGAAACGGCGTGGCGACGGATCAGCTGCGCCGGGAGCGGTTTCGCTGGTTGCAACGCGAGACGCAGCTCGAGCGGCTGGTGTTGGACGGGCGCTGGACCTTGTTGATGGTTTTGGACGACGTGCGGCCGGGCGACGTGATCGAGTCGGCCTACACCTACGAGACGACCGATCCCATCCGGCCTGGCGGCTGCGAGGTGTTTTTCGCCGTCCCGCCTCAGGCGGTCGTCGGGCATTACCGTCTGGACGTGGTTTCGGCGGACGCCGCCGACCTGCGTTTCCTGGCCTCGCCCGACGCGCCGGAACGGCGGGAGGAGCGGATGGCCGACGGGCGGCGTCGCTGGATTTGGAGCGGCGCGCAGACCGCGCTTCGCGAGCCCGAGTCCAACACCCCCGACAACACGATGGACCACCTCTGGATCCAGGTGTCCGACCTGGGCGCCTGGTCCGTGCTCGGCGCGCGCGTGGCGGAGCGTTGGAGCTCATGCGACGAGGCCGCCGATCCCGCGGTCTGGCCCGCCTTGGCGCGACCGGAGCGGGTGGACGCGGCGGCGATCATCGCGCTCGTCACGCACCTGCAGGAGGAGTTTCGCTACTTCAGTTTGGATCTTCAGGCCGGCGGTTGGACGCCCTCGTCGCCCCGGGCGGTGGCGGTGCGGCGACACGGCGATTGCAAGGACCTCGCCTGGCTCGCGACGACGGTGCTGCGCGGCTGGGGCGTGAAGGCGCGGCCGATTTTGGTGAGCACGGGTTTTCGCGAGAAGCTCGCGGCGCTTCTGCCCATGGCCTTGTTGTTCAACCACGCGATTCTGGAGGTGGAGTGGGAGGGGGCGACTCGGTGGTTTGACCTGACGGCGCGAGGGCAGGGGGGCGGTTTCATCGACCGCGCGGTGCCGTGGTTCGGGCAAGGCCTTCCGGTGGACGCCGCCGACAACGAACTGCGCCCCCAGCCGGGTGAACGGCCGCGCGGGCTGCATCAGCTGCGCGAGCTCATCCTGCTCGATACCCATCGCGGCGCCGTGTCGCTGGTCGAGCATCGGGTGCGGGCCGAGGGCTGGCAGGCGGACGTGTTGCGGAGCGAACGTCTGGCGCAGGGCGCGGAAAACTTCGCCAAGGGGCGCGAACAATACGCCCAACGGCGTCTCGGGCGGGCACGGCGTCGCGGCGAGCTGCTGTGGCGCGACGACCTCGCGGCCAACGTGTGCGAGATCGTGGAGGTCTTCGAGGTGAACGACGCGACGCACCTCGACGAGCGGGCCCAGCGGGCGATCCACGACGCGCCGCCGAGCTTGCCGGCGCTCTGGTTCGCGACGCCGGAGGAGGGCGCGCGACGCACCCCGTGGGCGATGCCTTTCCCCTGCGAGCTGCTCCATACCCTCACGATCAAGGGCCCGGGCATGGCGGCGGGTTCGGGGCGGCGGCGACGCTGGGAGGAGCCGGAGCTCGAGGCGGCGATCGACGACACGCGGCTCAACGGCGTGTGGACGCGCGCCTACCGGTTCAAGGTGCTGGCCCCGGAAGTGGCGGCGTCGCGGGTGGCGGTGCATCGAAAGGCGCTGGAGGATTTTGGCCGCGAGGCCGGCTGGCGTTTGTTTCTACCGCCCGGGCGTCCGCGTCCGCGCCGCGGTGCGGGTTTTGGCGAATTTGCCGGCGCCCTGAAAAACGAGACGACGACGGCGGGGACGAGCGCCGCTCCCTTCGCGGGGACGCCGTCCGCGCCGGGGAACGCGGCGACGCGCCTGGTCGCGAAGACCGAGTCCGCGGCTCCCGCGCCGGCACCGCGGCCGGCGGCTCCGCCCCGGGTGGTGGACGAGGCCGAGATCAAGCTGCCTCCGGGCGGAGGACGGCGCCGCCGCACCTCGACGGCCCGGCAACCGGATCGCGTGGGGAAACGGATATGGGTCGCGCGCGTGGCCTGGGTGGGGGTGGCGGCGTTGTTGGTGGCCCTGCTCAAGCTGTGGGTTTTTGGCGGCGACGGCGCTTCGCCGTGAGCGGCCGTTTGCGCCCGGCCGCGACCACGTGGCCCGCTCACTTCTGCCGCCAGGCGCTGGGAGTGAGTCCGGTTTGTTTGCGAAACCAGCGGGCGAAGTAGTTGGGATCGTCGAAGCCCGCCTTGGCGGCGGCCACCGCGATGCCGCTGGTTTCCCGCAACGCCGTCTGGGCGGCGACCAGCCGTTCCTGATCTCGCAGACCGCGCAGGCCGAGACCGTGTTCGCGTTTCAGCCGGCGGCTGAGGGCGTCGCGCACGTAGCCGGTTTCCTTGGCGATTTCGCCGAAAGGCTTCGCGCTGCGCAGGCTCTCGCGCACCCGGCTGACCAGCGGCGAGGGGGCGCTGAGCGGCGGCGCGTCCTCTCCCTTGGGCGGTTCGAGCAGGCGGGCGACCACCGCCAGCACCGCCGGATAGTCGGACAAGGCCAGCCGGCCCTTGGTCGGCACCCGCGCGAGCAGCGAGTGGAGCTCGTTGAGCGCCTGCTGCGGCAGGTGGCGATGCAGCACCCGGCTGCCGGAGCGACGTTCGTATTCCAGCACGAGGCAGAGCGGGCGGCTGTTTCCCGACATCGAGAAACCGTGGTCCACCCCGGGCGGGATGATAAAAAGATCGCCCGCCCGCGCCTCCACGCGTTTGTCGCGCAGCACCTGCACGCCCTCTCCGGCCAGATACAGGATCAGTTGGTGATAGGGATGGTGGTGCGAGGCCACCTCGGCCTCCCGGTGGCGGTTGAGCTGCAGTTTGCGCAGCACGAATCCCAGCGCGTGAATCTCGATTTTTTGGACGAGCAGTGGACTCCAGGCGAGCATGGCGGGCGGGTTTTCGGGGTGGCGGAAGTGTGCTAGGAGGTGTCGGAATCGTTCTAACCGCAAGCCGCGCGTTCAGGTATGCTTTACATCGACGGGGCGCTCCACCTCACCGCTCCCGCACCCCGCCTCGCATCCTTTTTCACACCAATGACCACGCACAAAGTCGGCATCATCATGAACGGCGTCACCGGACGCATGGGCACCAACCAGCACCTGCTGCGTTCGATCAAGGCCATCATCGATCAGGGGGGCGTGAAACTGAGCGACTCCGAGGTCATCATGCCCGATCCGATCCTGGTCGGCCGCAGCGCCTCCAAGCTCGCCGCGCTCGCCCTCCGCGCCGGTCTGCCCGAGGACCGCATCACGACCAATCTCGACGCCGCCCTGGCCGATCCGAACAACCAGATCTACTTCGACGCCTGTCTCACCGGTCAGCGCCCCGTCGGCGTGCGCAAGGCCATCGCCGCCAAGAAACACATCTACTGCGAGAAGCCCACCGCCACCACGTCCAAGGAAGCCCTCGCCCTCTACAACGAGGTCAGCGCCGCCGGCCTCAAGAACGGCGTGGTGCAGGACAAGCTCTGGCTGCCCGGCCTCGTGAAGCTGAAGTGGCTCATGGACCAGGGCTTTTTCGGCAAGATCCTCTCCGTGCGCGGCGAGTTCGGCTACTGGGTCTTCACCGGCGAGCACGAGAAGCTGCAACGCCCCTCTTGGAACTACCGCAAGGAAGACGACGGCGGCATCATCGTGGACATGATCTGCCACTGGCAGTATGTGATCCAGAACCTCTTCGGCGACATCAAGAGCCTCACCTGCCTCGGCGCCACCCACATCCCCACCCGCTGGGACGAGGCCGGCAAACCCTATCCCTGCACCGCCGACGACGCGGCCTACGCCACCTTCGAGCTCACCAACGGCGTCATCTGCCATTTCAACTCGTCCTGGGCCACCCGCGTGGACCGCGACGACCTGCTCACCCTCCACGTGGACGGCACCCACGGCACCGCCGTCGCCGGTCTGCGCGACTGCAAGGCGCAGTCCATCGCCGCCACCCCGCGCTGCATCTGGAACCCCGACATCGACAGCCCCGTCAAGTATCGCGACGGCTGGACCCGCGTGCCGGACCAGGGCATCTACGACAACGCCTTCAAGGTGCAGTGGGAGCTTTTCCTGCGCCACGTCGTCAAGGACGAGCCCTTCCCCTGGAACCTCAAGGAAGGCGCCAAGGGCGTGCAGCTCGCCGAGCTCGCGCTCGACAGCTGGGCGCAGCGCCGCTGGCTCGACGTGCCCGTCATCTGATACCCATCTGATACCAATTACTTAAGGGTAGGGCGGGACCGCCGGGCCCGCCGCCGAGGACGGACGCGGATCGGCACCCCAAACCGGCGCGCCCGGCGGTCCCGCCCTACCTTTGGGGATCATCCCGACTCAAAACGTAGTTGGTCGTTTCCCTTCCCTCGCGGTGGTGTGTGGTGCGCCGCCGCGCGGGTTTTCACCCCGGTGGTGATTTGGCCGGCGCGGTTACAAACCGCGCCGGCTTTTTCACGCCCGGCCGGTTCCACTTGCAAAGCGCACCTCGCGTCGCGTCTTACGCGACACCTTTTCAACCCAATCCCTCCATGCTCATCTGGATCGCCCTTATCATCGTCCCCATGCTTTTCGGTCTGTATGCGCAGATGAAAATCCGCAGCGCCTACGCCAAGAACGTGGAGATACCCTCGCGCGGCGGCATCACCGGCCGCGAGGCCGCGGAGGCGGTCATCCGCTCGGCCGGCATCCACGACGTGAAGATCGTCGAGGTGCCCGGTGAACTGACCGACCACTACAATCCCATGACCAAGACGCTGGCCCTCTCGGCGCACAACTACCACGGGCACAGCCTCGCCGCCCTCGGCGTGGCCGCGCACGAGGCGGGGCACGCCATCCAGCACAAGGTCGGCTACGCCATGATGACGATTCGCCAGCAGCTGGCTCCGGCGACCCAGATCGCCGCCGGCGTGTCGAACTTCGTGATCATCGGCGGCATCCTGCTGGCCTCGACCGCCCTGGGCGGAAAACTGCTGGTGATCGGCGCCGCCGCGCTGGGGCTCATCTGCCTGTTCCAGTTCGTCACCCTGCCGGTCGAGTTCGACGCCAGCCGTCGCGCCAAGGAGCAGTTGGTGGGGCTCGGCATCCTGGATCGTGGCGAGATGAAGGGCGTCAACGAGACGCTCGACGCCGCCGCGCTCACCTATGTCGCGGCCTTCGTCGCCGCGCTGGGCTCGCTGCTCCACATCCTGCTCATCCTCTCGGGCCGTCGGGACGAATAAGCGGGTCCGCGTCGGCCGCCTCGAGCCGCCTCCCGCAGCCTCCCGCCGGCGCCACGCTTTCACGCCTCCCTTCGACGGGGAGGCGTTTTTTTATTCCGCTCCCGGGCGCGGACCCGAGCCACGGGAGCTGGAAGCTCCCGCTACTTTCCGATGTGTAGAGGGAGCTTCCAGCTCCCTTCCGGGCGAGCGGCATCCTCACGGGAGCGGGGTGGCCGTTTCTTGGCTCAGGTCCGGGCGGGCAGGGCGGCGAGCGCGGCCCGGGCGGCCGCTTCCTCGGCGGTCTTTTTGGAGCTGCCACGACCTTCGCCCAGCACCTTGTCGCCGAGCCACACCTTCGACGCGAATTCCCGCGCGTGGTCGGGACCGGCGACTTGGGCGGTTTCGTAGCGCAGCGGGGTCGTGCCGTGTTGCGGTTGCACGCATTCCTGAAGCCGCCCCTTGGGGTTGTCCTCCGCCGCCAGCGCGAGGCGCGGCTCGAGCGGTCCGTAGATTGCCAGGACGAGCTCGCGGGTGCGCTCCATGCCGACGTCCAGATAGAGCGCGCCCACCACGGCCTCGAAGGCGTCCTCCAGAATCGAGGGGCGCTTGTGTCCGCCGCTCTGCCGTTCGCTTCCGCCCAGCAGCAGGACCTCGTCGATGCCGAGCTCGAGCGCGAGCGTGGTGAGGCAGCGTCCCTTGGTCAGCGCGGCGCGATTGCGGCTGAGCACGCCCTCGGTCGCGTCCGGAAAGAGGGCATGGACCTTTTCGCTGACGATCAGGTGCAGGACGGAATCGCCGAGAAACTCCAGGCGCTGGTTGTGCGGGCCCGCGTCGGCGCGCTCGTTGGCGTGGGACGGGTGGGTGAGGGCCTCGAGCAGCAGTGCGGGGTTTCGGAAAACATGTCCCAGGCGGGCCTGCAGGGCGGCGAAGGCGGCGGGCGAGGCGGAGGAGACGGGCGAGGCGGATGTATCCATGAAACGGTGACGCGGGTGTGGCTCCGCCGGCGCCGCGGCGGGAGGCGGCGCGGGCGGGGCGGGGTTCAGGAGGAGGCGCTGGCGTAGCGGCGAAGGCCGGCGCGGAAGATCGACACCGCGACGCAGAACCAGACGACGGTGGAGCCGATCAACCACGCGGCCTGCACCGGCTCCAGGCCGTGGATGAGCACGCGCGAGGGCACGTTGCTCACGATGACGACGGGCAGGGTGTAAACGAAAACCACCGCCGCCACGCCGCGCAGGGCCTCGCGGGGGAGACGGGAAAACTCGGTGAGCCCGAAGTAGCCGCCCTCGATGCCCTTCGCGCTCTGGAGCCAGAAGACGAGCGAGATGATGGCCAGCAACATCGAGTAGTGCAGCGCGAGCCCGCAGAGCACGAAGAGGGCGTAGCTGGCGAGCTGGGCGGCGTCGGGCTGGAGCTGCAGTTTGTGCGCGGCATAGACCACGATGGCGATGGCGACGGGGGCGTTGACCAGGCCGTCCAGGTCGAACTTGCGCGTCGAGATCATGAACAGCGGCGAGCCGGGCTGGGCCAAAAAGAAGTCGAAGTGGCCGCTGCGCACGTTGCGGCCGAGCTCGAAGAGGTTGCTCCAGAAAAAGGCCATCAACAGGCGCTGGATGAGCTGGGTGGTGCCGACGAGCAGGAGCATCTCGTATTTCGTCCAGCCGGCGATGCTCTCGGTGTGATCGTAGATGACGTGGACCAGCAGGATGTTCACCGCCATCCAGAAGAACTCGACCAGCGCCCACATGATGAAGTCGCCGCGAAACATCATGGCCCGCACCAGCGAATAGCGGACGCTGGCGAGCCAGATGCGGGCGTAATGGACGAGGTGCATGGCGATGCCGGTGCGGAGAGCGTGGCTGTTTTTAACCGTTTAGCCGCCGACGGCGGTGTGGCGGCGCAGGCCGCGACGCCAGAGCAGGTTGGCGGCGACGAGGAGGAGCGCGGTCCAGCCGACCTGGATGGCGAGACCTTGCAGCGCGATGGAGAGGTCGGTGATGCGACCGGTCAGCAGGGCGGCCGGGAAATACATCTGGTAATAGTAGGGCAGCCAGCGCGACACCTGGTAAAACCACTCGGGCATCAGGTCCAAGGGGAAGACCTGCCCGCCGAGCACCGTCTCGAAGGCGAGCGAGAGGATGATGAAGGACTGGATTTCGAGGAACCAGAAGGTCAGCAGGCCGAAGCAGTAGGCGATGGTGAACTGGATGAGGGCGGAGAGGACGAGGGCCGGCACCGCGATGGCGTAGAGCGCGGCGTGTTCGGAGCCGGGCAGCGTGAGGTAGGGACCGAGCAGGGGCAGGGCCACGAGCACGGGCAGGAGCGACAGGCCGCCCGCGACGACGCGGCTGGCGCCGTAGAGGCTGAGTCGGTAGCCGAGGTAGTTGATCGGTTTGGTGAGGAACTGGTTGATGAGCCCGTTCCGGATCTCCTCGGAGATTTCGTAGTCGTCGGTCGCCGGATTGAGGAAGAACTGCAACACCAGCAGGAGCGTGAAATAGGTGAGCGTGGCGGAGAGCGAGAAGCCGCCGATCTCCGTCTGTCCGCGGTAGGCCGCGCCCCAGAGGATGAAGACATACACCAGGTGCAGCAGCGAGAAGCCCGCCCGCAGCGCGAAGGTCCACCGATACACCAGGGCGCCTTGCAGGCCGGTGAGGAAGACGTGGCGGTATTTGGCGAGGGCGGACACGGGCGGGAGGACGGCGATTAGGGATGCGGCTTGGACGAGTGGCGGAAACGGGCGGGCGGCGAACCGGCGACGGGCGGCGCGGACGGGCTACTGGTTAGCAACATCCTCCTTTTCGGAATAGTCACGGAGCCAAGCCGGAGCGCAGACACGGAGGGCACGGAGCAAATGCATTATTTTCAGGATGGATTGGCTCTGTGCTCTCCGTGTCCGGGCTCTGTGTTCTCTGTGACAAAAAATCCGAAATAATAACGGTGACCGGATGCTACTTGGCGTTGAGGCGGAAGCGCTCGATGACCTCCTTGGCGAGGTTGCGGTAGGCGGTGCTGCCCGGGGACATGGCGTCGTAGGCGAAGATGGTTTTGCCGAAACTCGGCGCCTCGCTGAGGCGCACGGTGCGGGGGATGACGGTCTTGAAAATGGCGTCCGGCAGGTGGCGCTTCACCTCGTCCACGACTTGGCGGGAGAGGTTGGTGCGCATGTCGAACATCGTCATGATGACGCCGCCGAGCGAGAGGGTGGGGTTGAGCGCCTGTTTGATGCGGTCGAGGTTGCGCAGGATCTGGCCGAGGCCTTCGAGCGCCATGTATTCGCACTGGAGGGCGATGAGCAGGTGGTCGGCGGCGCTGAGGCTGTTCATCGAGAGCATGCCCATGGAGGGCGGGCAATCGATGACGATGGCGCGGAAGCGTCCGGACGCGCGGACGGGCTCCAGGATGGCGCGGAGACGGCCGAGGTAGTTTTCGGCGCCGGCCAGCTCGACCTCGAGGGCGCCGAGGTCCTCCTCGCTCGGGATGAGCGCCAGGCGCTCGACCGGGGTGGCGGTGATCATCTCCAGCGCGGAGCCCTCGCCGCGCAGGGGGCCGTAGAGCGAGCGGCCTTCCTGTTTTTCAACGCCGACGGCGGAGGTGGCGTTGGCCTGCGGGTCGAGATCGACGAGCAGGGTGGGGATCTTTTTTTCGGCGAGACCGGCGGCGAGGTTGACGGCGGTGGTGGTCTTGCCGACGCCCCCCTTTTGGTTGGCGATGGTGAAAACGGTGGTGGGCATCTGGAGGAGGAGGAGCCCCCATGCCATGCACGAACGCCCCCGGCGCAAGCTTGCGCCGGAGGCATTGCGGAGAAGGTCGGGAAAATCCCGGCTCAGCCGAGCTTCAGCAGCTCGCGACTGAGGAAGGCGGTCTGGGCGGCGGAGAGTTCGCGGATGCCTTTCTGGGCGAGGGAGAGGAGTTGTTGGAACTCGTCGCCGCCGAAGGTGGCCTCCTCGCCGGAGCTCTGGATCTCCACGAACCGGCCGCGGCCGGTCATGACGATGTTGGCGTCCACCTCGGCGTCCTTGTCCTCCTCGTAGGGCAGGTCGAGCAGGGGGCGGCCCTTGAGCATGCCCACGCTGATGGCGGCGACGGAGTCGAGCAGCGGGTTTTCCTTGATGCGGCCGGTGTCGATGAGGGTCTGGACGGCGAGGCGGGCGGCGAGGTAGGCGCCGGTGATGGAGGCGGTGCGGGTGCCGCCGTCGGCCTGGAGCACGTCGCAGTCGATCCAGAGGGTGTTGGCGCCGAGTTTCTGAAGGTCGATGACGGCGCGGATGGAGCGGCCGATGAGGCGCTGGATCTCGACGGTGCGGCCGTCGAGCTTGCCGCGGGAGATGTCGCGGGCCTTGCGCTCGTGGGTGCTGTAGGGGAGAAGTGAATACTCGGCGGTCAGCCAGCCGCCCGACACGCGCTGCTGTTTCATCCAGGCGGGCACGTTGGGCTCGATGGTGGCGGCGCAGATGACGCGGGTCTTGCCGAAGGAGACGAGCACGGAGCCGGTGGCGTGCGGCGCGATGCCGGCCTCGAAGGACACGGGGCGGAGCTGGTCGGGAAGACGGCCGTCGGAGCGGGGAGCGGAGGAGGACATGGAGAAGGATGAAGGCGGAGGGATGAAGGATGAGGGCGGAGGGCGGGGGAGGGATGAAGGAGGAGGGAGCGGGGTGGGGAGGGAAGGCGCGAGTTGGGGCGGCGGGTGTTTTTCTGGGGGCGAACTCAATCCGCGTGGTCGAGCCAGGCGGCGAGGTCGGCGTCGTCGAGGACGTGGCGGCCGAGCTGGTATTCGGGCGCGAGGAGCGAGGCGTAGGCGGGATCGGCGAAGCGCCGGCACTGGAGCAGGACTTTCGCGTGTTGGCCGGGCGCGCGCACGAGGCGGCCGAGCGCCTGGTTCACCTTTTGCAGGCCGGGCACGAGGTAGGTGCGACGAAAGGCCTCCGCTTCGCCGGCGAGGCGGGCCTGGGCGGCCTGGCGGGCACGTTGGAGGGCGTTGATCTCGGGGAGGGCGGGGCCGACGACGAGGGCGTGGCCGACGCGTCCGCCGAGGTGGTCGATGCCCTCGGCGAAACTGCCTCCGAGCACGAAGACGAGCACGTCGGCGAGGGCGAGTTCCTCCTCGATCCAGGCCTGCTGCGCGGCGAGGTCGGAGGCGGCGCGGGGCTGGAGCGCGCAGCGCAGGGCGGGCGCGTCGGCGTCGAGACGGGCGAGGACTTTTTCGGCGTAGGCGTAGCTGGGGAAAAAGGCGGCGACCGGCGCGGCGGGGGAGGCGTCGCGCAGGGCCACGAGGGTGGCGGCGGTGGTGCCGAGGTGACGGTCACGCTGGCGGAAAGTCGTGTCCACGCGGAGGTCGAGCGCGACGTCGTAGGCGTGGTCGCGCCACGGCGCCGGCGGACGCAGGAGGGCGAGGGGCGGCGGGCGCGGGAGGAGGAGTTCGGCGGGGGCTCCGACAGCGAGCTCGGGCAGGGCCGCGGTGCGCGGGGCGGCGGGCGCCGGATCGGCGGCGAGGCCGAGCGCGGTGGCGAAAACATCGGGCGGCGGGGGCGTGGCGGTGGCGAGCACCACGCCGGCGAAGGCGCGCAGTTGTTCGCCGATGACGGGCGCGGCGTCGAGGCAGGTGAAGCGCAGCAGGGCGGGCGCCGGCGACCAGAGGAGTTTTTCCAGGGCCCGGTCCTCGATCCAGAGGGCGAGCGTGGGCAAAAGGAAGAGCAGGTCGGCGCCGGGCCGGGGGAGCGCGGTGGTGTCGGGCGGGGTCTTCTCGAGCGCGGTGGCGACGGCGCGCAGGGTGGCGGCGAGGTCGTCCTCGGTGTCGAGGTCGAGCGCCTCGGCGGCGGGGAGGGCGGAGACGAGCGACCAGAGTTGTTCGAGGGCGCGGCGCAGGGGCCGGGCGGTGTCGTCGGGCAGCTCGGCGAGCAGGGCGTGGAGCTCGTCGGCGGCGAGCGCGTGCGAATGCGCGTCGGCCACGCGGGCGGGCAGGTGGTGGGCCTCGTCGATGACGAGCAGGGTGCGGGCGGGTTCCCAGGTGGGCTGCTCGACGAAGATGCCGCGGTTGGCGGGGGCGAAGAGGTAGTTGAAGTCGCCCACCCAGACCTCGCAGTGGGGCAGGGCGGCGCGGGCGATCTCGTAGGGGCAGACGCCGGCGGCGAGGCCGGCGGCGCGCAGGGCGGGCAAATCGCGCGCGTCGGTGGGGAAACGGTGAAAACGCGCCAGGCCGCCCTCGCGGTAACGGCGCGGCAGATCGTGCAGGAAACCGCAGCGCTCGCGGGTGCAGTGATAGACCGAGTTGATGCAGTGCTCGCGTTTCGGCCGCAGGTTCCAGGCGGAGAGCGGCGGTGCGTCGGAGGTGTCGGTGGCGGTGATGCCGGCTGCGGGGCTCGCGTCCTCGGCGGCGGCGAGTCCGGCGTGGCGCACGGGGGCGGTCGCGAGCATTTTCTCCAGGGTCGCGAGCACGTGGAGTTGTCCGGTGGATTTGCCGGTGAGGTAAACCAGCCGGTCGGCCCGGCCGGCGCGGAGGGCGGCGAAGGCCGATTCTAGCAACACGCCGGTCTTGCCGTAGCCGGTGGGGGCGGCGAGCACCACGGGCGGGGGCGGGGCGCCGTCGGCGGTGGCGGGCGCGAGGGCGGCGACGAGATCGGCCACGATGCTTTCCTGCCCGGGACGCGGCGCGGCGAAGGCGGGGCGCCAGCGCAGGGCGCGCAGGCGCTCGAGCGCGGAGCGGCGGTTTTCGAGAAAATCGGTGACGAGATCGAGGTGCGCCTCGGTGACGGCGGCGTCGGCCTCGGTGTAGGGCACGACTTGTTGCAGGCCGGTGCCGGCCTCGACGAAGACCAGCTCGCCGGTGCGCCGGAGGGCGGCGGGCGGCGCGCCGGAGGCGGGGGCGTCGGCGGGCGGCGGGTTCGGCGCCGGGGCGAGCTCGGCGACGCGCAGATAGAGGCCGAGCTGGATAAAATAGGCGGGGTGCGCGGCGCGGAGCTCGGCGGGATCGCGGGGGAGTTTTTCGAGGGTGGTCTTGATCTCGCGCACGCGCTCGACGCCCGGCTCGCGCACCCGTTGGTCGATGCGGCCGTCGAGTTCGAGGCGCCAGCCGCGATGGGCGAGGGCGCCGCGCAGGGAGACCTCGTTGCGCAGTTCGGCGGCGCCCGCCGGCGCGGGCGCGGACTGGAGTTCGCGGTGCCAGTGGGTGCCGAGCTCGAGCCGCCAGCGGGCCGCGAAACCCTCGCCGGGCGCCCGCGGGCCGAGCTGGAAGGTCGCGAGCTCGCCGATGGCGAAGGAGGCGGAGCGCTGGGCGTGGTCGATGGTCACCGCGCCCACCGTGCGACGCGCGGGAAAGGCGCGGAAAGCACAAAAACACGGCGGCTGGCCGGGCCGCCACGCCGCTTCCGGCGAACTTGGGATCGTTTGATGATGGCCGGGGTTTAGTGCCGAGCCGGTCCGGGGAGCGCACGCGTCTCGCGTGCCGGCTTCGGCGTCTCGCCGAAGCCTTCGGAAGCGCCGGGCGGGACGCCCGGCGCGGCACCCGGGACGGGTGCGCTCCCCGGACCGGGCGATCCTTGGGCTTTTTCTTGGCAACTTCGCGCCTCGCATCTCCGGGCGGAGTCGGTCCTTTCCGCGCCCGGTCCGGCTGCGCCTGTCCTGGCGGCGCTTGCGGGCCGGCCGGGGCTGGTCAGGTTTGGCGGCATGTTTTCGCGTTTTTCCCGCCTGTTCGCCCCGATCGTCGTCGCGTTTGCCTGCGTCTGCCTGGCGGCCTGCTCCACGCCGGACGCGCGGATAAAGCGCAACCAGGCCGTCTTCGACGCGCTGCCGCCGGCCGAGCAGGCGCTGATCCGCGAGGGCAAGGTCGCCATCGGCTTCACGCCCGACATGGTGCGGCTCGCGGTCGGTGATCCGGACCAACGCTGGACGCGCACCGACGCCGCCGGCACCACCGAGGTCTGGAGCTACACCACCTACGACAACGCCGTCGGCCGGCCGCTCTACCGGGGCTACTACCACCGTTACCACCCGGAGTATCCGTTTTTCTATGACGACCTCTACTACCGCGACGCCCGGCCGCGGGAGATTTTCAAGGTCGCCTTCTCCGACGGCAAGGTGAGCGAGATCACGCAGGAGGACCGCTGATTCGCCGGCGGGCAACGGGTTGCCCGCCGCGCATTTCGTCCGAGGCTTGCGCGGCCGGAGGCGCGGGGCAGCATCGGCGCCCCTATGGTGGACCTCCTTCGGTATTCGGCCGATTACCTGATCTTTGCGCTGATCGTTTTGGCCGGGTGTGGAGCGGTGGGAGCCTGGCTGGGGCGGAGGCGGCTCCGGGCCCAGCTGCCGAGGGCGTTTTGGCTGGTGATGTTCGCCTTGCTGCTCGCCGGCTACTTCTACGTCGAGTCCGCCGGGCGGCGCCCGCAGCAGAGGGTCATCACCCTGTTCGAGGGCATCGCGCCGACCTATGCGGACGAACTCGCGCGCATGGGCCACGCCGATCTGCGCATCGAGACCGCGGCGGACGATCCGCGTTACCTGGCGATGATCGAGGCGCTCAAGCGTTGGGAAAAACTAAATCCGCTGGTGAGCGACATCTACACCTTCCGCCGCCTGCCGGACGGCACGGTGGTGCTGATGCTGGACGCCGAGACGGACTACGACGGCGACGGGCATTTCGCGGGCACGCGCGAGGAGCGCACCCGCCCCGGCGAGGTCTATCCCCAAGTGGAGGAGGAGTTGCTGCGGGCCTTCGCCGGCGAGCGCAATTTTATGAAGAGCCCCGTCACAGACCGCTGGGGCACCTGGGTGAGCGCGCACGTGCCCATGTTGGACGCGCAGGGGCGCGTCGAGGCGGTGCTGGGCATGGACTACCGGGCCGACCTGTGGCGGGCGGAAAAGGACGGGCGCCGCCGCGTCGCCATCGGCTACCTGGCGGTGGTCTTCATCATCCTGCTGGGCAGCGGAGCCTCCATCGCCATCTACCGCAGCGAGCTCGCCGCCCGCACCGAAGCCGAGTCGCGCCTGCGAGCGAGCCTGGGCGAGGTGGAGCGGGAAAACGCCGAGCGGCGCGCGGCCGAGCTCGCCCGGCGCGAGTCCGACGCGCGGCTCGACCTGCACGTGCAGCAAACCCCGCTCGCCTACGTCGAGTGGGCGCCCGACCTGCGCATCATCCGCTGGAACCCGGCCGCCGAGCGCATCTTCGGCTACACGGCCGACGAGGTGCTCGGTCGCTCCTTTTTGCCCCTGATCGTGCCGCCGGCGGCACACGCCGAGGTGGAGGCGGTGTGCGGCCGGCTCTCGGTGAGCCGCGAACCCGTGCACCACTCCAACGAAAACCTCACCAAGGACGGCCGCACCATCGTTTGCGAATGGCACAACACCCCGCTGGTCGCGGCCGACGGCAAACTCCTCGCCGTCGCCTCGCACGCGCAGGAAATCACCGAGCGGGTGCGGATCGAACAACACCTGCGCCAGGCGCAGAAACTCGAGTCGATGGGACAACTCGCCGGCGGCGTCGCCCACGAGTTCAACAATCTGCTCACCCCGATGCTCATGCAGATGGGGCAAATCCAGTCCGCCTACGCCGACGACCCCCGCCTCCTCGAAATGCTCCGCCCGGTCGAGGACTCGATCATGCAGGCGGCGCAGCTCAACCAGCGCATCCTCACCGTGGGACGCCGCCAGCCCGACACCCGTCTGCCCGGTGATCTTAACCAGCTCATCGGCGTCGCGCTCGACCTCCTGCGCCACACCCTCGACCGCCGCATCGAACTGGTGGTCGAACTCGCGCCCCGGCTGCCCCCCGCCATGCTCTCGCGCGGCGCCATCGTGCAGGTGGTCATGAACCTCGCGCTCAACGCCCGCGACTCGCTCCTCTCGCGGCTCTCCTCCGACGCGCCGCCGGGCTGGAGCCCGCGCCTGAGCGTGCGCACCGGCCGCTCCGCGCCGCCGCCCGGGGCGCCCGCCTCGCTGCGGGAGGCGCCGGAGTGTCTGCGGCTCGAGATCGGCGACAACGGCGAGGGCATGAGCCCGGAAGTGCGGCGGCGCGTGTTCGAGCCCTTTTTCACCACCAAACCCGCCGGCCAGGGCACCGGTCTCGGCCTGGCCGTCGTGCTGAGCGTGGTCGAGAGTCTGGGCGGTCAGATCGACCTGAAGACCGCGCCCGGATCGGGGGCGGTTTTCACCGTGTATCTTCCCTCGGTCGCGACCCTCGCGCCGGCTCCGCTCCGCCCACCCGGCGAACGCGCTCCGTCAGGACCGGCGGAAAAGGGCCTGCGCCTGTTGCTGATCGAGGACAACCAACTGGTGCGCGAGACCTTCCACGACGTGCTGAATCAAGCGGGCCACTACGTGGTGGCGGTGGAGGACGGCGAGCAGGGGCTGCGCCGGCTGGAGGAGGGCGGCACCGATGGCTTCGACGTGCTCGTCACCGATCTGAACCTGCCGCGTCTCTCCGGCCGTGACGTGTTGGAACGCATCCGCGGGCGGGGCCTCGCCCGCGGCGTCGTGGTCGTCAGCGGTCTGCTCGATCCGCAGCTCGACCAATCGTTGCACGAAGTCGGCGCCGACCGCGTGTTGCGCAAGCCGCTGGTGATGGAGGAACTGCTCGTCGCCGTGCAGGAGGTGGCCAATCGTTCGTCCCCCGCCGCCCGCATCCCCGAATAAATCTCCGTGCCGCCGCGCCGCCGTGCCGGCGTCCCCGGCCACACTTCGTCCGCGTCGCGCGATTGCCTTGCCCCGCTTCCCGCGCACGCTGCCGCCCACCAAGCCGATGCTTCGCCTCCGCCCCCCTTCACGTCTCCACCTCGATCTTCCCCCTGTCCGTGCTTTCCTGGGCGGTTTTTGCCTCACGCTCTCCGCTTCGGCCCGGGCCGAGACCGCCGTGGTGGACCTGAAAAGCGGCGCCCGCCTGAGCGCGGAGATTCTCGCCGACCGCCCGGATCGTCTGGTCGTGGACCTCGGTTTCACCGTGCTCTCGATCCCGCGCGAAGAGATCGACCGCGTCACCGCCCCGTCGGCCGATTCCACCGACAGCGCCGGCGGAGCTGACGCCGGCACCTCCGCCGCCGGGTGGGCGGAATCCGGCGGCGGCGACCAGCTCTTCCGCACCGTGCCAAACCCCGCGCTCCTGCCCGTGCAGGCCAACGTCGAGCGGGTCGGCGGCGCCGTCGTGCTCATCCAGTCTCCCACCGGGCTCGGCTCCGGTTTCATCGTGCATCCGGACGGCTACGTCGTGACCAACCACCACGTCGTCGCCGGCGAGACGGAGCTCAGCGTCACGCGTTTCGTGCGCGAAGGCGCCGGGCTCGAGCGCGTGCGCCACCGCCGCGTGCGCATCGTGGCCACCGACCCGCACGTCGATCTCGCCCTGCTCAAGATCGAGGACGCGCAGGACGCCCTGCCGCTGCCGACCGTGCCCGTGGGCGAATCGCAAAATCTCGCGGAAGGGCAGGGGGTCTTCGCCATCGGCAGCCCCCTCGGCCTCGACCGCACCGTCTCGCAGGGCATCGTGTCCGCGCGCAATCGCCTGGTGGACGGCCTGCTCTACATCCAGACCACCACCCAGATAAACCCCGGCAACTCCGGCGGCCCGCTCTTCAACCTCCGCGGCGAGGTCGTCGGCGTGAACAACATGAAGGCCATGGCCCTCGGCGTGGAGGGCCTCAACTTCGCCATTCCCGCCGCCGTGCTGAAAAACTTCCTGCGCAACCGCGACGCCTTCGCCTTCGACCCGCGCAGCCCCAACGCCGGCTTCCGCTACAACACGCCCCCGCGCCCCGTCTCCGTCCCCGCGACGGCCGCCGACGCCGACGCCGGCGCGCCCGCGCGGTAGTGGTTTTCCAACTACGCAGCCGCGTCCCCTCCTCCGCCTCCTTCCTCCCCGCGCATTTTCCCCCTCTCCCCTTTTCCCCTGTCCCTCTTTCTTTTGATGAACCGCACCTGTTTTGTTTCCACCTCCCTCGCCGCGGCCCTGCTCGGCGCCCTCGCCACGCTTGACGCCGCCGAGCCCGCCCTCGCCCGGCTCGTGCCCGGCGACGCCGCCGTGGTCTTCGGCCTCTACGACCTGCCCGGCCTGCGCAGGGAGTTCCCCGACTCCAACATCGGCCGCGCCTGGGCCGATCCCGAGATCCAGCGTTTCCTCGCGCCGCTGCTTCGCCACGTCTCGATCGCCGAGATGGTCGAGAAGGTGAAGTCCGAGACCGGCTACACGCCCGCCGAGCTGCTCGACTTCGCGACCGGCGACATCCTCCTCACCGTGCCGGCCTCCTCGATCTCCTTCTCCAAGGATCACCCCGGCGCCGACGCCCTCCTCGCCATCGACGTGGGCGCGAACCAGGACAAGCTCCGCGAGCTCATCGACGAACAACAAAAACGCGACACCGCCGCCGCCGACCGCACCACCACCGAGGACCACAACGGCGTCACCCTCTACATCGAGGCCCCCGCCGCCGACGACCAAGCCGACGCCTCCGCCTCGACCGACCTCGAGACCGACGACTCCGCCGGCTCGCCCGCCTCCACCGCCCTCGGCGAGGCCAAACCCGTCGTCTGGGCCTTCCACGAGGGCCGCTGGTTCATCGCCTCGAACCGCGAACTCGTCACCGGCGCGCTCGACGCCCTGGCCGCCGGCGGCGTCGGCACCTCGCTCGACGCCTCGGCCGACTACCAGGCCGTGCTCACCCGCTCCGGCGGCGAGGCCGACGTCCTGTTTTTCGTGGACTGGAAAGCCATCTATCCCGGCCTCGTCTCCGGTCTGGAGGCCGCCCGCGATCCGAACGAGCGGCCCAACATGTTCGGCATCGAGCCGCTGAGCGTGATGAAGGCCCTCGGCCTCGACACCATCGAGTCGTTCTCCTTCAGCGCCGTCACCATCGGCGACACCGATCGTCTGGACGGCGCCCTGCTCTTCCGCGAAGCCCGCGGACTCACCGCCCTGCTCGCCTACCGCGACGGCCCCGTCAGCCGCCCCGACTGGGTGCCCGCCTCCTGGTTCAACGTCAGCTCGCAAAACTTTTCCGTGCTCGACGCCTTCGACGAGATCGAGCGCTCGCTCGAACGGCTGAGCCCGATGCTCGCCAGCATGTTCCAGGGCCAGGTCCGCACCTACGAGCGCCAGCTCGGCATCGACCTCCGACGCGATCTCGTCGGCGCCCTCGGCACCTCCTTCGTGAGCGGCTACTCCACGCCGCCCGCCGCCGACGGCGAGGCCTCGCCCACGCACGCCGAGCTCGACCAGTTCGTCGGCATCGCCCTCGCCGATCCGACCGCCTTCGAGCGCACGCTCGAGACCATCAAGACCAAGTTTCTCCCGCCCGGCGACGCCAGCCCCCTGAAGTCGCGCGACTACCTCGGCCGCACCCTCCACTCCTTCGAGGCGCCCGAGGGCGGGCGCGGCGTCACCTACGCCATCACCGACGGCTGGTTGCTCCTCGGCGTCGGCTCCCCCTCCACCGTCGAAAGCGTGGTGCAGCTCATGCACACGCCCAACCCCGACGCCTCCTTCTGGCAGCGCAAGGACGTGCGCGCCGCCCTCGCCGACGTGCCGCCCGGCGCCTTCAGCGTGCAACACAGCGAGCTCGCGCCGCTCTTCGCCGCCCTGGCCGCCTCCTTCTCCGAATTGCAGGACATGCAGGCCGACGATGAGCGCTTCGTCGATCCCGAGGCCACGCCCGACCGCGCCGTTTTCGAGCGCCATTTCAAACACACCGTCAGCCACGGCGTCCGCGCCGACGACGGTCTGCACTTCCACTCCGAAGGTCCCGCCCGCTGATGCGTTTCCCCGCCGCCGTCGCCGCCCTCGGTGCGCTCCTCGCGCCCGTCGCCCTCTTCGCCGCCGATCCCCTCCCGTCCGCACCGCCGCCGCCCGTCCTCCTCGGGCCGGAGGTGGTGAAACTCGACTGGAACACGCGCGCCCTCGTGGCCCACGACCTCGACGGCGACGGCCGGCGCGATCTGGCCCTCATCAACAACGGCCGCGCCTCCATCGAGCTCCTCTTCCAGCGCGATCCCGCCTCGCCCGAGGCCGCCCGTTCGGTCGCTCGTTCCGCATCGACCTCGGCCGGTTCCAACCGCTGGGAACCCGAGCTTGAGGACGCTCGCTTCCGCAAGGAGACGCTCATCGTCGGGCAAAACCTCTTCGACCTCGTGATCGCCGATTTCAACGGCGACGGCCGCGCCGACCTCGCCGCCACCGGCGAGCCCGTCTCCCTGCTCCTCCGCCTCGCCCGCGCCGACGGCACCTGGGACGAAAAAACCTACGCCACCGCGCCCTCCCCCGTGCGTTTCCTCGGCGGACTCGCCGCCGCCGACATCGACGGCGACGGGCTCTCCGACCTCGTGATGCTCGGCCAAAAGGAGATCGCGCTCTTCCGTCAGCGTCCCGGCCAGGGGCTGGTCCTGGAGGAGAAAATTCCCCTCGGTGACGACAATCCCTATGGCCTGCTCGTCGCCGACTACGACGGCGACGGCCGCGTCGATCTCGGTTATCTCGTGCCCGGCGGACGCGAGGCCCTGCGCCTGCGCCGACAGATCGCGCCCGGCAAGTTCGGTCCCGAGCTCGCCTTCGCGCTCAAGACCCCGCGCAGCCCGCTCGTGCAGCTCGACGCGGCTCCGCTCACCCCCGTCGCCACCGCCGCCGCCGGAGGCGCGACCGCGCCGACCGCGCCCGCCGGCAAACGCCGCGCCGGCCCGCGCGCCGAGACCCGCGGCGGAGCCACCGCCGCCGCCTCCTCCGTCACCGACACCGCCACCGCGCCGCTTTTCGCGAGCGCCCTGGGCACGAGCGGCCAGGTGGAGTTTTCCCGCCTCGTGCCGGCGGAGAGCGACGACCGCTGGCGCGGCTTCGCCCCGCGAGCCTACACGCCCCTCGCCGGCGCGCGCGGACCCGCGCTCTACGCCACGGGAGATTTTAACCGCGACGACGCCAGCGACCTCGCCGTGGCCTTTGGCGAGACCGCGCAGGTGTTTCTCTACCTGCGCGATTCCGACGGCGGCTTCGCGCTCGCGGAGCGCATCCCCTCGCTGACCGACGCCCGCGCGCTCGGCGCCCTGGCCTCGCGTCCCGGCCGCGCCGCCGACCGCCTGCTCGTGCTCAGCGGCAAGGAAAACGCCCTCGCCGAGATCGAGCTCGGCCGCGACGGCGTCGCCCGCCCGCCGCGCGCCCTGCCGGTGCCGGGCCGCCTCATCACCTTCGCCGCCGGCACGCTCGCCGAGGACCGTCCCGGCTTCGCCCTCGTCGCCGAGGAGGAGGGCAAACGCACGCTCTCGCTCTGGACCCGCGGCGAGGACGGGGAGCCGCTCCGCGGCGCCTCGCTCCCGCTCGCCGGCGTGCGCACCGATCCCCGCTCCGCCCTGCTTGGCGATCTCGACCAGGACGGGCTCGCCGACGTGCTGCTCGTCGTGCCCTCGGCCGGCGTGCGCGTGTATTTGCAAAAGCCCGACGGCACCCTCGCCGACGCGGCCGACAACCCCGCCTACCGTCCCGGCCTGCTCGGCCGCTCCGAGGCCGCGACCTCGCCGCTCTCCTGGGGCGACGTGGATGGCGACGGCCGCGACGAGCTGCTCGTCGGCGCGGAAAACTTCGTCCGCGCCCTGCGCATCGACGCCGACGGCGAGCTCGTGATCGCCGCCCAGTTCGACGCGCGCGACAACGGGGCCGAGGTGACGACCGGCTTCGTGTTGCCGGGCGGGGAAAAAGCCGACGTGCCGCGCGTCATCCTCCACGACCGCAAGGCCGACCAACTGCACCTGCTCGAGCGCCCGACCGGCGCGGCCGCGCATGAGACGGTGGACGTGCGCGACGTGGCGCGCATGGAGGTCGCCGGCGCGCTCCGGATGGCCGGCCCGAAGGGGCGGCTCGAACTGCTCCTGCTCGGCCGCGACCGTTTCTGGTGGATGCCGGAAGGCGCCTCGGACTTCGCGCTCAAGAGCGAGGGCGCCTACGCGAGCGACCTGCCGGACGTGCGGTATTTTTACCTGGCCGACGGCGATTTCGACGCCGACGGGCGCGACGACATCGTGGCCATCGACATCAATCAAAACATGGTGGAGCTGCTCGGCCGCGACGGCGAGGGCGAGTGGCGCCCGCGTCTGCATTTCAAGGTCTTCGAGACGGATCCGCACTACGAGGGCAACCGCGGCGGCGGCCAGGAACCGCGCGAGTGTATCGTGGCCGACGTGACGGGCGACGACCGCGCCGACCTCGTGTTGCTGGTGCACGACCGCGTGCTCGTCTATCCGCAGGAGACCCTGGAGCCAAAGTAGCGGGAGCTTCCAGCTCCCGTGCCTTCGTCGTCTCCGCCTGCGAGCCGGCCGGCCGCCATTTCCCCAAAAAAACCAATTGGCCGCGAAAGAACGCAGAGATCGCAAAGAACCAAACAAGCCGTCCCCCCCGCGCCTCCGTTTTTTGCGCTCTTTGCGTTCTTTCGCGGCAAAAATTCCGACTTCGCCCCGCCCCGCTTTGAATGCGAATTGGGATCAACCCAGCGCCGCCTCGGCGAGGCGCTGGCCGGCCTTGAGGCAGGCGGGCAGGCCGATGCCGTCGCGCACGCCGCCGCCGATGTGCAGGCCGGGGTGGCGTTGCTCGGCGGCGCGCAGGACCTCCAGATGCGCGTCGTGGTCGAGCTGATACTGCGGGATCGCGCGCGGCCAGTGCGTGCGTCGCACAAACACCGGCTCCGCCCGCACTCCGAGCAGCTCGCGCAGTTCCCGTTGCACCAGCGGCAGCTGTTCCTCGATCGGCAGCGCGGCCAACGCGGGCCGACGGGCGCCGCCGAGCATCACCGTGAGGGCGACGTGGCCCTCGGGCGCGCGGCCCGGGAAGAGCGTCGAGTTGAACAACACGCCGAGCGGCGCGCGTTTTTCCCTCGATGGAAACAGCAGCCCGAAGCCGTCCAGCGGATGCGCCACGTCGGCCCGGCGGTAACCGAGAAACAGGGAGGCGACCGGCGGGTGTTCGAGCAGGTCGAGCGAGGCCAGCGAGGATTGGGCGCCGGGCGCGCCGACACGCAGGCGGGCGAGGGCGGGCGCGGGCAGCGTGACGATGACACGCGCGAAACGCTCCTCGCGCGAGGCGTCGAGGATCCAGCCGTCGGGGCCGCGGCTGAGCTGGGTGACGGGGCTGGACAGGCGCACCGCGCCCGCCGGCAGCGCGGCGGCGAGGGCGGCGGGCAGGGTGTGCAGGCCCTCGGCGAAGCTGATGATCGGCGGGGCTCCGGGCGGCTCGCCGCGGGCTTTTTTTGCCTTGGCCGAGGCGATTTGGGCGCGGATGAGCGAGCCGTGTTCGTGCTCGGCTTTCCACAGCCCGGGGAAGGCGTGGCGCGCGGAGAGGCGCGACGGGTCGCCGGCGAAGATGCCGGAGACGAAGGGATCGAGCGCGTAGTCGAGCAGCTCCTGACCGAAGTGTTCGCGGAAAAAATTCGCCAGCGGCAGGTCTTCGAGCCGGGGCAGTTTCGGGTGAAAGAGCTCGCGCAGGAGGCGGACCTTGGTGCGCAGGGAAAAGAGATCCGAGCGCAGGAAGCCCGGCGGGGAAAGCGGCAGCGGCCGGAGGCGCCCGTCGCGCAGGATGTAGCGGTTTTTCGCCTCGGGCGCGGCGACGAGACGGCGGTCGGCGAGGCCGAGTTCGCGGATGAGCGCGGCGACGGGCGGGGTTTCCTGGAGAGAGTTGGGGCCCGACTCGATCAACCAGCCGTCCGGGCTGCGTTCGCTGCGGATGACGCCGCCGACCTCGGGCGTGCCTTCAAACACCACCACCCGCCGACCCCGGCGGGTGAGTTCACGGGCGGCGGCGAGTCCGGTGAGACCGGCGCCGAGGATGGCGATGGGAAGGGACTGTTCGGTCGAGTGGCCCACAAGACCGGCAAGGAAACAGGAAACTGCCCCCGGCTGTCGCGGAGAATGTTGTTAAATCCTCCGCCAAAAATGGGCGAAAAGGGCCGCGCGAAAGGGGCGTCCGCACCGGGCGACGGGGCGCGGCTTCAGCGGAAATTCGTCACGGTGTCCACCAGGGCCTGCATGCACTCGATGCGGGCGTCGGGAGTGATGCCGTGGCCGAGGTTGAAAATGTGGCCGGGCTTGCCGCGCATCGACTCGAGCAGGCGCGTGGTCTGGGCGCGCACGATGGCGGGCGAGGTCGTCATGAGCACCGGATCGAGGTTGCCCTGGAGCGCCACGTTGGCGGGCAGGGCGGCGCGCACGGCGGCGAGTTCGCAGGTCCAGTCCACGCTGATCGCGCGCACGCCCGACGCGGCCTGGGCGGCGAGGTGGGGCGCCGTGCCCTTGGCGTAGAGGATGACGGGAAAATCGGCGGGCAGGGCGGCGACGATGCGGCGGATCCAGGCGAGCGAGGCCGCCTCGTAGTCGGCGCCGGCGAGGATGCCGCCCCAGCTGTCGAAGATCTGGACGGCGTCGGCGCCGGCCTCGATCTGTAGTCGAAAATAGGATACGAGCGCGGCGGTGATCTTCTCCAGCAGCGCGTCGAAGGCCGGCCGGTCGGTGTGGAAAAGCAGCTTGGCGCGGGCGAAGTCCTCCGAGCTGCCGCCCTCCAGCATGTAGGTGGCGAGCGTCCAGGGCGAACCGCCGAAGCCGAGGAGGGTGTGGCCGGTCTTGGCGACCTCGTTTTTCAGAAGGCGCAGGGCGTCGCCGACGTAGGCGAGGCGTTCCGGCACGACCTCGGCCGGGGCGAGGTCGTCGATCTGGCCGCGCGAATCGATGCGGTAGGCCATCTGGATGCCGCCGGTGTCGCGGAAGGAGTAGGGCTGCCCGAGCGCCTCGGGGATGACGAGGATGTCGGAAAACAGGATGGCGGCGTCGAGGCCCGGGAAGCGGCGCAGCGGCTGGAGCGTCACCTCGGTCGCGAGTTCGGGCGTCTTGACCATTTCCAGGAAGGACGAGCGGGCCTTGAGCGCGCGGTATTCGGGCAGGTAGCGCCCGGCCTGGCGCATCACCCACATCGGCGGGCGGTCGAGCGGCTGGCAGGCGAGGGCGGCGAGGAAACGGTCGCGCGATTTCATCGCGGGAAATGACCAATGACCGAGGACCGATGACCAATGAAAAAACGCATGGTTGGGTGATTTTGAGGTCTTTCTCAGCCGCCGGCGGCCCAGTCGCGGGGGCGGAGAAAATCGGTGTGCAGGCGATGCTCCTCCGTGCCGGGGGCCGGTGCGCGGCCGTAGTCCCAGCGCACGAGCGGCGGCAGGCTCATGAGGATGCTCTCGGTGCGGCCGCCGCTTTGCAGGCCGAAGAGCGTGCCGCGGTCCCAGACCAGGTTGAACTCGGCGTATCGGCCGCGTCGATACAGCTGCCAGTCGCGCTCGGCCTCGGTGCTCGGGGTGTCTTTTCGCCGCGCCACGACGGGGCGGTAGGCGGGCACGTAGGCGTCGCCCACCGCGCGCATGAGGGCGAAGGATTTTTCAAAGCCGAGGGCGTGGAAATCGTCGAAAAACACCCCGCCCACGCCGCGCGGCTCGCCGCGGTGTTTCAGGAAAAAGTAGTCGTCGCACCACTTCTTGAAGCGCGGGAAATACTCCTCGCCGAAGGGCGCCAGGGCGTCGCGCGCGGTGCGGTGCCAGTGGACGCAGTCCTCCTCGTAGCCGTAGTAGGGGGTGAGGTCGAAGCCGCCGCCGAACCACCAGACCGGCGCGGCGGAAGCCGCGCCGGTCGAGGGCGGAGGGCTGAAATCTGAAGGCTGAAGCTGGGGCGAAGAGGGCAGGGTGCTGAAAAAGCGGACGTTGGCGTGGCTGGTGGGCACGCGGGGATTGCGCGGGTGGATGACGAGCGAGACGCCCATGGCGACCCAGGGTTTGCCGGCGAGCTCGGGGCGGTGCGCGGTGGCGCTGGGCGGGAGCCGGGTGCCGGTGACGTGGGAGAAGGCCACGCCGGCCTTCTCGAAGACGGCGCCTTCGGCCAGGATACGGGTGCGGCCGCCGCCGCCGAGCCCCTTGCCGTCGTCGGTGGGGCGGGTCCACTCGTCGGTGGCGAAGGTCTTTTGCCCGTCTTCCTCGGCGAGGGCGGCGCAGATGCGGTCCTGCAGGTCGAGCAGGTAGGTTTTGACGGCGGCGAGGTCGGGCTGGTCGGACATGGATGCGGATCGGTGGCGGAGGCTTTCACGGACCGCACCGGGCGGCCAATCTTCAAAAACGCCGGGGGGCGGGGAAGCGCCGGGAAGCCGCGGTCTGGAGTTTGCGCGGAGGCGAGCACCCGGAAGCGGGAGGGGAGCCGACGGGAGCTGGAAGCTCCCGCTACTTTTGGGGGGCTTGACGATTTTGGCGGGGTGCGAGGGCTCGACAGCGGGGAGGCGGTGCGCGATGGGTAGCGGTTTCACGCACGGTCCCCGGCCCGGGCGCACCTTTCCTTGATGAATACAACCGTCCTCGCGACCCTCGCCTTAACCGGTTTCACGGTGGCGTTTTTGCATGCGGCGATTCCGACGCACTGGCTGCCTTTCGTGCTGGTGGCGCGGGCGCGCGGCTGGCACGAGCGCAAGACCATGGGCGTGGCGTTGGCCGCCGGCCTGGGGCATGTGCTCCTCACCTCCCTGCTGGGTTTGGTGATCGCCGGTCTGGGCTTCGCCCTGGACGAGCATTTCGGGCAGCTTTTCAAGTGGATCGCGGGCGGACTCCTGCTGGCCGTGGGCGGCTATTTCGCCGTGCAACAGCTGCGCGGCGCCGGGCTGCGTCATCACCATCTGCCGGGCGGGCATCACCACCCGAGCGAGCACTGCGGCCACGAGGAGAAGACCACGCACTTCGAGCACGAGCTGCGCGAGAGCCCCTTGGTGGAGGCCAAGACCGGCGATTGGGCGGCGATCAGCGGCCTGCTGGTGATGCTGACCCTCTCGCCCTGCGAGGCGTTTTTGCCGGTGTATCTGTCGGGCGTGGAGTTCGGTTGGACGGGATTTTTCGTGCTCAGCGGCATCCTCGCCGCCGGCACGCTGGCGGGCATGACGGTCTTCACCTGGCTGACGCTGCGCGGGCTGGCGCGCTTCGACCTGAAACGGTTCGAACGTTACGAGGCGGGCCTGCTGGCGGTGGTGTTTTTCCTGCTCGGGCTGATGATGCTGTTCATCGAGCACGGGCACGAGCACGCGGGGCACGTGCACTGATTTTGAAAAACGCGCGGCGCGTGCGGAAACGAAGACCGGGGTCGCTTCAGGCGGCGGGCGCGGCGGGAGTCTCCTCGACCTGCTCCATGGTGACGCCGAGGTAGAGGGTGTGGCGGCCGCCGCCGTTGAAGAGGCCGCGCACCGGCGGGATGTCGGCGTAGTCGCGGCCGTGGGCGACGACGACGTGGCAATCGCCGACGAAACAGTGGTTGGTCGGGTCGTAGTCGATCCATCCGTGGCCGGGCACATAGACCGACACCCACGCGTGCATGGCGTCGGCGCCGATCAGCCGGGCTTGGCCGGGCGGCGGCTGGGTGAGCAGGTAGCCGCTCACGTAGGCGGCGGCGAGGCCGAGGCGACGGGCGCAGGCGAGGTAGAGGTGGGCGAAATCCTGGCAAACGCCGCGGCGCTGGCGCAGCACGACATCGAGCGGCGTGCCGATGTCGGTCGCGGTGGGGTCGAAGGCGAAACGGGTGCGGAAAAACTCCCCGAGCTTGCCCAGCGCGAGGAGCACCGGCGAATCGGGCGAAAGCGGCGAAACGAGAAAGTCGAGCGCCGCGCCCATCGCGGGCACCGCCGGGCTGGGGTGCCGGAACTGTTCGAGATGAAAGTCGCCGGTGAGCACGGCCTGCTCGGTGCCGGCGCGCGCGGCGGCGAGCGAGGGCGTGGCGGCGGTGGGCGGCAGCGGGACGAGTTCGCGGCGGACCAGGCTGGTGCTGGTGATGGAGAAAACATCGTGGGCCTCGCGCACGCTGAAGACGTGCTGGGTGTTGCCAAAGGCGTCGCGTCGGGCGGCGAGGTCGAGGGCGCGGGGCGAGACGTCCAGGTCGAACTCGAGGCAACGCTGCGCCGCGTCGTCGCGCGGGCGCAGGCGCAGGGTCTGCCAGGCCGACGCCGCCGGCAGCGAGTGGCGGTAGGTAGTGCCGTGCTGGATACGGTAGAGGGGCATGGCGGGGGGAGGAAGGCGGAGGCCAGAAGGCAGAGGCCAGAGGTCGGAAGTCAGATGTCAGAAGTCAGAGGACGGAGCGACAGAGGACTGAGGACAGGGGACGGAGCGAGGGGGGGCTCATCACTTGTCACTCATCACTCGTCACCGCGCGCCGCAGGCGCGCCCGGCGCTAGTCGGTGTGGGCGAAGTAGATGGCGGCGAGGCGGGCGTTGAGGTCGGCGAGGAGCGCGAGCTGGGTGTCGGCGAAGGCGGTGACCGACCTCGGGGTGACCGCGTCGGCGTCGGTCGGCACCAGGCGCGCGGCGCTGAGCAGACGAAAGGCTCCGACGCGAAGCTGCTCCACCGCGTGCGGCGCGAGTTCGTCTGGCAGGGCGGCGAGGTGCTCGCCGATGCGCTCGGCCTGGAAACGCAGGCCGCGGGGGTTCTCCGGTTCGGCCAGCAGCCAGGCGAGCAGGCCGCCGGCGTTGAGCGGGCCGAAAAAATTCGAGCGATAGGTGAAGAGGCTCTCGGCGAGGTGGAGGCAGGTGTGCAGGCGGAATTCGCCGAAACCGATGCCGCCGGGTCCGACCGCGCCCTGCGCCGAGGCGTGGCCGAGCAGGGCGCGCAGCAGGAAGAGCAGTTGCCCGGCGCGCTCGAGGCGGCGGCCGAGGTCGAGGAAACGCCAGCCGGTGTCGTGGATGAGGGTGTCGTTGACCAGGCTGTCGAGGGTGGCGAGCTGGGCGCGGATGGCGGCCGGGGTGGGGCTGGAACCCTCGGCGCCGAGCGGGCGCAGTTGACGCGCGATCTGCCAGGCCTCGGGGGGCAGGCGGATTTTGGCGATCTCGAGGTTGCGCGAGAGGCGGAGCAGATTGGCGACGAGGCCGCCGGGCTGACGGCGGTCGGCGGCGCCGGCGCGGGCGAGGGCGACGAGCTCGTCGAGCGTGGCGGCGGGCGGGACAAACTGGTCCTGGAGCTCGAGCACGAGGCGGGCGCTGTCGAGCGCGACGGAGGGATCGAGGGTGGTGATCTCGTCGCGTTGCAGCGGACCGAGTTTGTCCAGCAAACGCGAGAGCTGGGCGGTGCGTTCGAGGTAGCGGCCGAGCCAGAAAAGCGTGTCGGCGAGGCGGCTCGGCGTGGCGGCGCCGTGGCGGGTGGCGGAGGCGGGCGAGGTGGAGAAAATGCTGATGGCCGGCGAGTCGGCCTGCGGGTCGGGGGCGAGCACCCAGGTGTCCTTCGACACGGAGCCGCTTTGCAGGGTGACGATGGCGTCCTCGCCGGAGGGGTTGAAGCGGGTGAGGCCGCCGGGCATGACGTGGTATTCGCCTTCGTGCCAGACGAGGTAAACGCGGGTGACGAAGGGCGCGGCGGTGAGCGTGTCGGCGGCGGTGTTCCAGACCGGGGTGGTGCCGAGCAGCACGCGTTCCTGTCCGCACCAGGCGGCGGGTTGGGCGCGGATTTCGGCGGCGAGGGCGGCGCGTTCTTTATCGGTGAGCAGGGCGCCGTAGCGGGGGGCCTGGCCGCCGAAGGTGGGCTTGATGACGAGGCCGTGGAGGTTGGCCAGGATGTAGTCGAGCGCGGCGGCTTGTCCGCCCCACCAGGTGGCGGCGTTGGGGATGAGAGGTTCCTCGCCGAGGACCTCGCGGCAGAGCGGGGCGAGGAAGGCGAGGAGGGCGGTGGATTCGAGGGCGCGGCCGCCGAGTTGGTTGGAGAGGGCGACGCGGCCGGCGTGGGCGGCGTCCACCAGACCGGGCACGCCGAGCAGGGAGCGGGCGTCGAGCTCGAGCGGGTCGCAGAAATCGGAGTCCACGCGGCGGAGGAGGACGTCCACCTTGCGCAGGCCGCCGACGGTGCGGAGAAACACCTGCCGGTCGCGCACGAGCAGATCGCCGCCCTCGACCAGCGGGCAGCCGAGGTGGCGGGAGAGGTAGCTGTGTTCGAAATAGGCCTCGTTGGCGGGGCCGGGGGAGAGGAGGGCGATGCGGGGCGACTCGGAGCGCGGGTGCAGGCGTTCGAGCGATCCGCGCAGATCGCGGGCGAAGCGATACAGGCGGCGCACGGGCGTGTGGGCGAAGGAGCCGGCGAGGGCCTCGCGCACGATGAGGCGGTTTTGCAGGGCGTAGCCGAGGCCCGAGGGCGAATCGAGCCGGTCCTGGAGCACCCACCAGCGCCCGTCGGGGGAGCGGGCGATGTCGGCGGAGTAGAGGTGGACGAAGGGGGCGCGGCCCTTGCCCAGCTCGGCGCAGGCCCGCAGGTAGTGCGGGTTGGCCATGGCGAGGGCGGCAGGGAGGGCGCCGGAGCGGAGGTAACGCTGCGGGCCGTAGAGATCCTTGAGGAGGGTGTTGAAGAGGTGGGCGCGCTGGCGGAGTCCGGCGGCGATGTAGTCCCAGTCGCCGGCCTCGAGGAGCAGGGGCACGGCGTCGAGCGGCCAGGCGGCGGCGGCGGAGCCCTCGCCGGAGTAGATGTTGAGGCTGACGTCCTGCTCGACGATGGCGCGGCGGGCTTGTTCGCCGGCGGCGCGGAGGGCGGGGATCGGGGCGGGGCCGAGGGAGGCGAGAAACTTCGCCCAAGCGGGACGCAGTTTGCCGTCGGGGGCGACGGCCTCGTCGTAGCGCCCGGGGAGGCCGGCGTAGCCGGGGATGTGAACCGCGGACGAGGGCGGGGGCGGAGTCGTGGACGGCGGCGGCATGCTCGGGCGGGAGGTCACCAGCGTGGGAAAGCAGGTTTCAGGCTGGCGAGCGGCTTTTTGACGGGAGCGGCGGGGCCGCGAGAACTCGCTCCGGCGTTGTTCGGTTCAGGAGTGAAGTTGGGGTTGATAGGGCTTTCTGATGGTCAGCACGGCGTAAACGATGCGTGCGCGTTTGCGTGCGGTGGCCACCAAGGCCGCGGCGCCGCCGAGCTTGCCGCGCATGCGCCGGTAAAATTCGCCGAGTTCCTATTGGGCGTGGTGGAGCCCTTCCGCCGCCAGCCTCGGGGCTCGCACCGCTCGGTTGGCGCGGGGCTCATTCCAATTCGCGCTCAAGGTGAGACTATCTCGGAAGTTGGCCGAGGAAGGCCAACCCTAGTGCGTCCATGAAACCATGAACTCAGAATGTGAAAGTCATATCCCCGGGGCAGGCAGAAAGCACCGGGCAGTCGAAGGCAACTGCGTCGCCGCAAGGCGGGGTGGGGAGCAGCCGGAGACGGAAGGTTGGTCCCGAACGAAAGTGAACTCGATACGGCATGTCAGACGGGCGAGCCTGCTAGGGAAAGGCGAAGCCTGCCGCGCGAGCGGCGAAGCGGTCACGGCACTAGCGCTGTCAAAGCTGGAGACCGTTCGGCTGGGGTGTGGGTGGAGCGGGAACGACTGGAAGGG
>CBINNW010000025.1:0-53098 GCA_966252115.1 uncultured Akkermansia sp. | reverse complement strand
GCGGCCAGACCATCAACGTCCTCGGCGCCACCTCCGGCGACACCGGCTCGGCCGCCATCCACGGCCTGCTCGGCAAACCCGGCACCGCCATCTTCATCCTCTACCCCGACGGCCGCACCTCCCCGCTCCAGGAACGCCAGATGGCCTGCACCGGCGCGGCCAACGTGCACGCCCTCGCCATCAAGGGCTCCTTCGACGACGCCCAGGCCGCCCTCAAGGAACTCTTCGCCGACCAGGAATTTCGCCTCCGCCACCGCCTCAGCGCGGTCAACTCCATCAACCTCGCCCGCATCCTCGCCCAGTGCGTCTATTACCTCTGGGCCTACCTGCGCCTGCCCGCCGGCGTGCGCGACGAGATCGAGTGGGTCGTGCCCACCGGCAACTTCGGCAACGTGCTCGCCGGCTGGCTGCTCCAGAAGATGGGCGTGCCCCTGCACGGCTTCCGCGTCGCCACCAACCAGAACGACATCCTCTACCGCCTCTTCACCACCGGCGACTACCGCGTGACGAGCGTCACCCCCTCGCTCGCGCCCTCGATGGACATCCAGGTGTCGAGCAACTTCGAGCGCTTCCTCTACTACAGCGTCGGGCAAAACCCGGCCCGCGTGCGCGAGATCATGGCGACCTTCAAGTCCACCGGCGCCTACGCCTTCGAGAACTTCGACCGCGACAGCTTCACCGCCTCGCGTTGCACCGACGCCGACATCCCCGGGCTGATCCGCCGCGTGTATCAGGATTTTAATTACATCGCCGACCCGCACACCGCCTGCGGCTTCCAGTCGCTGTCGAAAGAGCGTCCGAGCATCGTGCTGGCCACCGCCAGCCCGGCCAAGTTCCCCGACACCATCGTCACGGCCATCGGCATCGAGCCGGTGGACCCGAGCCTGGAGGCGCTGAAACAAAAGCCGCTGGTGAAGCACAAGCTCCCCGCCGAAGCCGCCGCCATCCGCGCCTACCTCGACCGGCACGCAGTCTGACGCGTTGGGACGCGGAAGCCTGACGCTTCGGGGGGGGGGCTCGTGGCCGCCCTCAAGTGCTTGCGAGCTCGGTGGTCCAGCGAGGCAGGTTTACGATGCCGATCACCTCGATCACCTCGTCGATCCGGTAGTTTCGCTGGCCCGGATACACGACGACCAAACGTTTGAGGCCCAGGGTTTCGATGGCTGCGGTCATCGAGCGGGTGCGGCGAGGCGCGTCCTCGGATTTGAATTCCACGCCCACAAGCCCCTGCGGCAATCTGAGCAACAGATCGACTTCCGCGCCGCCTTGCACCGACCAGGTGAAGCACTGGTCTTCGCGCAGATGCAGGAGCGCGACGATCTGCTCGATGCAAAAGCCTTCCCACGACGCGCCCAGTTGCGGCGCCGCGTAAAGCTGGGCGCGCTCCCGCACCAGCAGGAGCGCGTGCAGCAATCCCGTGTCCCGCAGATAAAGCTTGGGCGCCTTGCGCAGGCGTTTGCCGAAATTTTCGAAATACGGAGGCAACTCGCGAAGCAGGTAGGCGCCTTTGAACAACTCGACGTGCCGCTGCACCGTCTTCGCGTTTACGCCGAGCACGCCGGCCACTTCGGAGTGGTTCCAGTATTGTCCGTGGTGATGCGCGAGCAGTTGGAAAAATCGCCTCAACTGCTCCTGGCTGAGCCGGGTCTCGGCCAAGGCCGGCAAGTCGCGACCCAGGAAAAGCGCGATGTAGTGATGCCGCCGCTCAAGCGAGGTCTCCTCCATCGCCGTCAGGTAGTGGGCCGGGTATCCGCCTCGCAGCCAGAGCCGTTCCCAGTTTTCCGGACCGATCTCGGCCAGCGAAAATCCGCTCAGGTCGAGCAAACGCGCGCGCCCGGCGAGACTCTCCGAGGCTTCGCGAAAAATATGCGGCGAAGCGCTCCCGGTGAGAATAAACCGCGTCCTCCGCTCCGGCCGGTCGGCCAAAACGCGGAGCTTGCGAAACAGGTCCGGCTTTTCCTGCGCTTCGTCGATGACCACCACGCCCTCCAGCCCGTCGAGCACGCGGTAGTTGCTCTCCTCCAGTCGCACCTGATCCACGAAATTTTGCAGGTCGAAGTAGTGCTCGGGCGAGCTGGCCATGGGCCGCGTCAACCAAGTCTTTCCGGCTTGGCGGGGCCCCAGGACGACCGTTACCGGCCACTCGGCGAGACCCGCGCGGATGCGGGCGGTGGCGTCGGGGCGAGGAACAAGATTGACAGGCTCCATGCACGCGATTTCGTATTACCAATACGGATTTGCAAGGATAATGGCCAAAATTAGACTAGCAACCTATCTCGACCAGCACCGCCGTCTGCGCTTCGAGGCCTTTTCGCCCAAGGCCTTCGAGGTCTTTTTCCATGACTTCTTCAATGCCGGGATTTCGCTCGTGATCGAGCGGGATGGGCGACGCGTGGAGCGCAAGGTCATCGGTGCCGAGCTCTTCAACGCCGGCACCGGCCGTGACCAGAAGGGCATCGACCTCAAGCTCCGGGTCGAAGGTGGCGAGACGTGGGTCGTTCAGTGCAAACGCCATAAGAGCTGGAGTGTCGGCCAGACCAAAAAAGCCGTGGCCGACGTGATGGACGGGGTGTCCGCCCAGCATTATTTTCTCATGGTCGGCTGCGATCCCGCCGAGGGGGTGCAGGACTACATGGCGACCCAACCAAAGTGGTCGTTCTGGAACCTCGACCGTATCTGCTCCGAATTTCGTCAACGCGTGCCGCAGTCGCAACAGATGCGCGTGCTGGGCTTTCTCAGCCCGGAGGAGTTGCGTCGCTTCGCGCCCTATGCCTCCGACGTGCTCGTGTCGGCCGACGAGTTTTTCGACGCGCCTCGCGATGTCGGCCGAGCTTGGCATCACCAACACACGCTCGTCGGCCGCGCCGAGGAGATGCGCCGCCTGCGAGCCTTTGCCACCACGCGAAGCAGCAAGGCCAAGGCGCTTCTCCTCGTCGGCCCGGGCGGCGTTGGCAAAAGCCGCCTTTTGCGCGAACTCGCGGCCAAACCGGGCAAAAGCGTCCGCCGACCCGAAATCCTGTTTCTCAACCCGCACGCGACCGCCGCCGATCCCTCCGGTGAAATCACACGCGCGCTGTGGGACGGCGACACGCCGCGCCTCGTCGTGGTGGATGACGCGCATCGGCCGGAGATTTTGCCTCCGGCCTTGCTGGCGCGTGCGCGCGAATGCCCCGGCGTCAAGTTGCTCATCGCCACCCGCCCGTCCGCGCTCGAGGCCTTGCGCGGCACGCTGCGCGATCACGGGATCATCGACGAACCGGAGCCCCTGCACCTCGCGCCTTTGGCCAAAAAGGATCTGCGCGCACTTGCGGCCGAAGCGCTGGGCGAGGCGCTCGCCGTCCACGCGGACGATCTCGTCCTCCGTGCGGGAGCCAGCGCGTTTCTCGTCGCTCTCGCCGGCGATCTGCTGCGGCGGGGACAACTGCGTTGGGACGAATTCGGCACGGACGCCGAGTTTCGCACCGCTGTCTTCCGCTGTTATGAGGATGAAAATCTCCTCGATGTCGCCGCGAGCGACCGCGAGACGGCCGGTCTCTTGCTGCGCTTGATGGCCTTGGTCGCGCCGTTCGCGCCCAATGAGGTGTTTTGCCAACGCGCCGGCCGGTGCCTGGATATCGGGTCCGTGCGGGTGGAGAGTTTGATTCACCGCATTCAAGCCGCCGGCCTCTTGAGTGGTGGAGGACGCGAGTTGCGCGTGGTGCCCGATCTCTTCGGTGACTTTCTGGTTTTCCAAACCGCCTTTGATCCGCGCAAACGCCTGCCGGTCTTCGTGCGATCCGTGCTGACCGCGTTCGAGGCCGGCTCGGGCGCGATTCTGCGCAACGTCGCCGAAGCGGTCTGGTTGGCCCCGGACCAGGCTGCCGGGCGCGACGAGTTGATCGGCCCGCTGGTAACCGGGGAGATGCGGCGCTTCGACGAGGCCGATTTTTTCGAACGTGGACGCACCCTCGAGCGCTGGGGGCACTTCGCGGTCTATCTGCCCGCCGAGACTGTGGCGCTCGCCCGCCACGCTTGGTCGCTCGTGCGCGCGGCAGAAGATTCCGAGGACGCCGACGACGATACGGGCGGCATCTTTTCACCGGACTTTCTTTGCGCCCGCATTCCGGACCTCCTTCACCCCGTTGTCCTGTGGCAGGATGAGCAACGCGAGGGCGCGCTCGATCTCCTTTGGGAACTCGGCCCGCACCCGCGTTTTCGGGACAATGCCCAAAATCCCCCCTGGGGCATCATCGCCGACGCCATCGGCTACGGTCCGCGCAAATCGGCGAAGGCCACGGAGGATACCCTCGCCTGGTTGGAACGGCTGCTGCGGCGTCCGTCGGCGCGCGCCACGCTCGAGGCGCGCCGTCACCTGCTCGCGACCCTGCTCGGGCCGATTTTTGCACGCGAAACCAAGTGGACGGACTGGGAGGGGCGCACCTGTCATTTCCGTCATCGTCGTCTGCCGCCGGAGTTCGTGCGCCCTTGGCGCGCGCGCGCACTGGCCCTGTTGCGTGGTTTGATCGAGGGCGACTCGTTGCCCATCGCCTTGGCCGCGCTGAGCGCGCTCGAACCCGCGCTGGGTCGTATTTGCGGCGGCATGACGGACCTTGAGAAGGATTTGGATCATCTCCGCGAAGTCTGGCGTCCGGACCGTTTGCGCGCGCTGGAGCTTTTGCCTCTCGCCATGACGCGTCACCCCCACGCGGTTATGCGCCACGCGGTCCGCCGCATGCTGGAGCAGGATTTGGCCTACGAGGAGGACTCGCCGTTTAAGGAGGCCGCGCGCGCGGTGCTTCGAGGCGTGCCGGATGATCTCTCCCTGCGGCTCGGCACGGTGCTGATGCTTCACGGGCATGGCTTGGAAGTCGCCTACCATCTCGGTATCAAATGGTCGGGTGAAAGCGCCCCTGAAATCCAGCGGCGCTGGGAAGAGCTCGTGGGCGAAACCGCATCCGAATGGCTCACCGCTTTCCCGGACGCCAACGCCGCCATCAATACTCTGGCGACTCTTTGCGATGAGTTCGCGGGCCACGGTTATTCGCCGACGCCGCATGAGCTCTTCACCGTTCTCGGTCGTTTGCGACCAGTCGATGCGAGGCGGCTGCTCGACGCGATTTTTGACGGTGCGGGCAACGAGCTGGTCAAGGGGGCGTGGCCGGCTCTTGCGGTTGATCTGGTCGATACCGAGAGCGATCTGCTGCGCCGTGCACGCCATCATCCGGACGCCCTGATCGCGCGCGGAGTCATCGAATACCTGGAACGTCGGGCCGTGCGACTCGGCGGCCTGGATGCCCACGCGCGGGCGCTGCTCGAAGACATGGCGGCCGGCACTCCGGACGACGTCACTCTGCGCGCCCTGCTTTGGTTTGTGGTGATGCTGCCGGAGAGCGAGGTGGACTGGGGATTCGCCTTCCTTCGCGCCCTGCCGCTGGCCCGACTCGTGGAGCAAGGCGCCGCCGACCGTCTGCTCGATGCGCTCCATCCGATTCGAGCGCCCGGCAAATCGCCGCCCATCGAGCTGGTTCGCGAAGTGTTGGCCGCACTCGTTTTTCTGCCCGACTTCGGGCACGGGCACCTCGCCTATGAATTTTCACAGTTGAAGGCGAAGTATCCACGAGCGTGTTACGATTTTGTGGTCGCGCGTATTCGCCGCGCAGAGTCCTTGCCGGCTGACGCCCGCTACGTGCCCATGCCACAAGGGCGATCCGGGCGTTTCTTGCTGCCCGGTTTGGAAACCGAGCCCGATTTCGCGCGCATTTGCGAAGAGCTATACGCTCACGCGCTGGCCGAAATCCGGCGAAATGGGCGCGAGAACTGGACGCTGTTGTTTCAGGGCGTGGCCGCCGTGCATCCGACACACTGGCTGGATCGCTTCACGTCCGAGGTGGCGGCCTGCGATACGCTGGAGTCGCTGATGCAGCTCACCGAGTTGATTCGTTTCGGCGGGTCGTTGCTGGTTTTTAGTCAGCCCGACCTCACTCGTGTGTTGTTGTCCAAGGCGGATAAGCTGGAGGGGGCCAAGGGCCGAAAAAAAATGGAATCCCGCCTCTACGAGATCAGCGGCCCCGTCGTGCGTGGCTACACCAACGGCGTCCCGGACGCCGGCCACGATTATCTGGAAGCCGCCGCGCTCAAAGCTGCCGAGGCGTATGCCGAAGACCCCTTGCTGGGCGTGTTCTACCGCTGGATCGCGGCTCTCGAACGCGATGACCGCGAAATGCAAAAACGTCTCGCGGATGCCAGCCTGGCCGCGATGGACAACGAGTGAGGCGCCGCGACCTCGTGTCGTGGCTCGGCCGATACTTGCGTTCCCATCGCGGCGCCGGCCTTATGCCGACCCGTTTACGGCCCCTCCCCGCATGTCCGCCGACGAAGCCTTCGCCCTGGTTGTTTTTTTCCCGCTGATCGGCTGGCTGTGGCTGCGTTGGGGCTTCGTGGCGCTTCGCCAGCGCCGACTCGGTTCCGTCTCGGCCGGCGCGTCCTTGCCCGGGGTGAGCGTGGTCGTCGCTTTCCTGCTCCTCTTCGCGATCCTGCGACGCCACGCCAGCCACGACGTGCGGGACGCGCCGCTCTATCTGACTTTCTACATGCTGATGGGCGCCGTGGCGGTCGGCATCGGGGTCGTGCTTCTGGATCGGCTCGGCCTGAGTTTGCGCGACGACCTCATCGAGCGGCGCAATCCCGCCGCCGCCCACGCCTGGTCCGGCGGGGTGCTCGGCCTCACCTTAGCTTTTGCCGGCGCCAACATCGGCGACGGACCGAGCTGGATGGTGGTGGCCTACTGCTCGACGCTTTCGGTCGGCGCCCTGCTCGCGGGTTGGGTGATCGTCGACCGGCTGGCCGAGGTCGGCGAAAGCATCGTGGTGGAGCGTGATGTGGGCGCCGGGCTTCGCGTGGCCGGTTGGTTCGTCGGCGCGGGCATCATCCTCGGACGCGCCGCGGCCGGCGATTGGGTCTCCGCCCGCGCGGCCCTGGAGGATTTCCTCGTGCACGGTGTCGCCGCGTTGGTGCTCACCTTGTTCGCGGTCGGCGCCGAGATCGCCCTGCGCCGGCCCGCCCAACCCGAGCGCGGCGCCTTCTCGCGGGGCGCGCCGCTCGCCCTGCTCTGGACTGGGCTCGGGCTCGCCTACCTGCGATTTGTAGGGCCCTGGTGAATACGCTCGCACGGACCGGGCTCCCCTGGTGGCCGGCGACGGCGCTCGACGGTCCCGCGCGGCGCGAGCTGCGCGAGGCCATGATTTTCGACTACTGCAAATGGGATCCGCAGGTCGGCGACACCGACGTGCTCTGCCCGACACCGCTGGTGTTGAGCGAGCGGGTGTGGCGAGATTTGGCCGGACGGGCCGAGGCGATGGCGGCGGAAATCCGTTTCGCGGAGGACGCCGTGCTGGCGTCGCCGGCGGGCCTTTGTCGTCTCGGCTTGCCGGGCGGATTGCGACGGGCGCTCGCTCTGGCCACCGACGCGCCGCCCGCGCCGGGACCGCGCGTCATGCGTTTCGATTTTCACGCCACCGCAGGCGGCTGGAGCGTGAGCGAGGTCAACAGCGACGTGCCCGGCGGCTACGTCGAGACTCGCGGCCTCTCCCGCCTCTTTGCCGAGCGTTACCCGGGCACGCGGTCGCCGGGCGATCCGGTGGCGGCTCTGGTCGATGCCTACCGCGCGGCGCTGCGGGCCGGCGGGCGCATCGCGCTGGTTCATGCCACCGCCTACACCGACGACCGACAAGCCATGGTGTTGCTCGGCCGCGAGCTGGAGGCGGCCGGTTTTGGGTGCGAGTTGATCGGGCCGGACAACCTGCGCCACGGCCGCGACGGGCGGCCCCGCTCGGCGGAGGGCGAGGAGTTCGACGCCGTCTTTCGTTTTTTCCCCGCGGAGTGGTTGCCGAATCTCGGCTGGTGGTCGCGTTGGCGGGATTTTTTTCGGCCATCGCGGGTGCCGTTGACCAATCCGCCCTCGGCCTTGGTTTCCCAGGTGAAGCGCTTTCCGCTGGCTTGCGCGCGGCTCGGTCTGTCGCTGCCGGAGTGGGGCCGGCACCTGCCCGACACGCGCGATCCGCGCGAGGTGGAGCGTGACGCCGACCCGGGAGCCTGGGTCTTGAAGCCGAATTTCGGACGGGTGGGCGAGGGCGTCGGTTTGGCGGGCGCGACGGCGCCACGCGAACTGGAGAAAATCCGCCGCGCCGCGCGGTGTCGGCCGGGGGACTGGGCGGCGCAGCGCCGTTTCGACGCGATCCCGTGGAGCACGGCGGAGGGCGAGCGTTATCCCTGCCTCGGCGTCTATGTCGTGGATGGGCGGGCGGCGGGGATTTACGGGCGCGTGGCGGCGCGGCCGCTGATCGACTCCGAGGCGCAAGATGTCGCTGTTCTCGTGGCGGCGGATCCGCCAGCCTCGGGCACTTTTTCCCCCGCCCGATGATCGCACGCCAAACCTTCGCCGCCTGGGCTCCGCCGGAGTCGCCGTGGTCCGCCTGGGCCAAGCCCGCGCTTTTCACCGCGCTGGACCGCGTGACGGCCTCCGGCGAGGCGCCGGAGCCCTTGAGCGAGGGCGAGGCGCCGTGGTTGCCCCTTTTCGACCGGCGCACCGCCATCGTCATCGACCTGCCCGGCGAATTGGCGGTGCTGCGTGGTTTGCAGCTCGCGCGGCGCGGCTACCGGCCGGTGCCGCTTTTCAACACCACCCATGAGGCGAAGGCGGTGGTGTCGGTGCGGGAGATTCTCACCGGTCTGAATCTGGGGCGGAAGGTTCTGGGCGAGGTCGTTTTGCCGGCGGACGCGCCGCCGGTGTTCCTGCTCGATTCGGGCCGCTTGCCGACGAAGAGGTCCGGTGTGCCCGGCACCTACGACAACCGCTGGGTCGTGCTGCCGCAGGACTTTCCCTCCGCGCAAAAACTGCGCGCGCACGGCGTGGCGGTGGTGTTGCTCTGGCAATTGGAAAATGCGCAGCCGGCGGACGACCTCGCGCAGGTGCTGCGGCGCTGGCAGGACGGCGGTCTCGATATCTATGTCGAGCACGGCACGCTGGCCTCTGCCCCCACGCCGCTGCGCGTGCATCGCCCCCGGTTCTACAAATCGCTCTTTTTCCGTCTGCTGATTCTGGCCGGCCTTCGGCGGAGCAGCGCGGGGGGCTTTGGCGCCTACGTGCCGGAGCCGTCCGCCTCGGGCGGCATGGGCTGATCGGGGGAACGGGGCGCGGGAACGAGCGCGCGGGCGAGGCGCGAGCGTATTCGTCTTTGGCGCGAACCGTTCTCCCCCGTGGCCTCGCTCCTTGCTCCGCGGCTTGCCCGGGGGCGGGCGCGTCCGGTTGATTTGCCGGCCATGGCCTCCGCCACCGTTCTCCTCACCGGCTTCGAGCCCTTTGGCGGCGAAGCCCTCAACGCCTCCGCCCTCGCCGTCGGCTCCCTGGCCGGCGCCACCGTCGGCGGCTTCCGCGTGGAGACCGCCATCCTGCCGGTGGTCTTTGGCGAGAGTTCCCGCCGCCTGCTCGTCGAGCTCGGGCGGCTGCGGCCCGCGCTGGTCGTCTGCGTGGGGCAGGCGGCCGGCCGGGCCGAGATTTCCCTCGAACGCATCGCCATCAATCTCGAGGAGTCCACCATCCCCGACAACGCCGGCGTGGCCCCCGCCGCTCGCCCCGTCCGCGCCGGCGCGCCGGCCGCCTACTGGAGCACCCTGCCGATCACGCCGATCCGCGACGCGCTCCGCGCCGCCGGTCTGCCCGCGGGCTCCTCGCTCAGCGCGGGGAGCTTTGTCTGCAATCATCTCTTCTACGAATTGATGCACGCCCTGCGCGACACCCCCTCCACGTCCGCCGGCTTCGTGCACGTGCCCGTGACGCCGGAGCAGGCGCGCTCCGCGGCGGGGCGCCCGCCGCTCGCGTCGCTCGAAACCGCCCGCTGCGCGGCGGCGTTGCGCATCGTCATCGAGACCGCGCTCTCCGCTCCCCGCTCCGCGCTCGCGATGGAGCGCCCGTAGGCCGGGCCGGCGGGCTCGGTGGTTCCGGGGCCCGGCCGCGCCCTCGGCGCCATGCCTGGGGGATTTCCCTGCCGGAGCTCCCCTTGATGCAAACGCTCGTCCCCGGCGGGGAGGCGGCGGTTGACGTTTTGATTACCAGTTTCGTAAATGGCTAATCTACAATGTGTGGCATTGTGATTTAGCGATTTCTTTTTACGGGAATTTTCACTGCGGGCATTGGGCTTTTTAAGTCGCCTTGGGGGAGGAGCATGAGGGGTGCCGACGCCCTTGGTCGGTCGGAAGGGCGGGACCGGTGGGGTTGCATTTTCTAAAGTCGTTTCCCACATGGGACGAATTCCGGCGGAGGTATGCGGGTCATGCCCGATAGCTCCTTTCATCGCTCCCCGCGGCGGGCCCACGGCCCGGCCCTTATCCTCAACCCTTCCGTTTTCCGCTCGTGTTACTTCGTTTGTTTACGCCCGTCCTTTTCGCCCTGTCGGTTTGCTCGCGCTCCCATGCCGTTCTGGACAGCGCCGGCGACGGCCTGGCCGATGTATGGCAATCCTACTACGACGCCGCGCGCGTCGATCCCTCCGCCGACGACGATGGCGACGGGCTGTCCAACCGGGACGAGTCGCTCCTCGGCACCGATCCCTTCGACACCCGCTCGCGGCTCTCCGCCGATCTTTCCGCTCCCGGGGGGCGATGGCGCGTCGCGTGGTCGGCGCAGCCGGGCAAACGCTACGAGGCGGAGTTCAGCCCCGATCTTTCGCCCGACTCCTGGACGAGTTTCTCCATCGCCGAGGGTTTCTCCGGCGAGGTGGGCGTGCCGCTCGATTTCGCGGACGCCGCGCCGCCGCGTTTCTTCGTTCGCGTGCGTGGTGAAGATTTGGATACGGATGGCGACGGCGTGGGCGACTGGGACGAGCTGCGGCTCGGCTTCAATCCCCGCCGCGTTTACACCGAGGGACTCGGCAACTACTCCACCATCTCCCCCGTCACCGACTACCACCGCATCCGCGACATCCTCGCCGCGCCGACCAGCAGGCTGACCATCGCCGCCGTCGATCCGGCGATGGAGGAGAACTGGCCCGATCCGGGGCTCGTGGTCGTCCGTCGCGCCGGATGGTGGAGCAAGTCCGAGGTCAGCCGGCTCGATCCCCTGACGGTCAACATCAGCCTCTCCGGCACCGCCACGGCGGACGCCGACTACGACGCGCCCGCGAGCCTCGCCGTGCATTTCGAATTTGGGAAAGACGAGGCCGTGCTGCGGCTCATCCCGCTGCCGGACGACGAGCGCGAGGAGGAGGAAACCGTGACCGTGACCCTGCTGCCCGGGGACGGCTACACGTTGGGCGCGCAAACCACCGCGACCCTTCGCATCGCCGACGGTCATGGCGGCGCGCCCGGGCCCAAGGAAGCGGTCCGCTTCCTCGCGCAGGCCGGCTTCGGCGCCACCGACGCCGAGATCGGCCGGGTGCGCGAGCTCGGCATCGCCGGCTGGCTGGAGCGGCAGGCCGCCCTGCCTCCGACTCTTCACCGCCCGCTTCTTCAGGAGTGGTCCGACGAACTCCTGGCGGGCGGCGCGAGCAATCCCAACCCCGCCTCCGAATACCGCATGGAGACCTGGTGGCGCCTCGCCATGCGCGACGACGCGGACGCCGACCACCTGCGGCAACGGGTCGGCTACGCGCTGAGCCAGATTTTCGTCATCTCCGACAAGCTCGCCACCATCAACGCCGACGAGCGCGGCGTGGCCGACTACAACGACACCCTCAACGCGCACGCCCTGGGCAACTACCGCGACCTGCTCGGCGCCATCACCCGCCACCCGATGATGGGCCTCTACCTGAGCAGTCTGCGCAACCGGAAGGCCGATCCCGCGCTCAACCGCTACCCGGACGAGAACTTCGCCCGCGAGATCCTCCAGTTGTTCTCCATCGGCCTCTGGCGGCTCCATCCCGACGGCGGCCCCGTCCGCTCCGACGGCACCGACCTCGGGCCCGACGGCGCGGTCGTGCCCGCCGGCGAGCCGATCCCTTCCTACGGGCAAACGCAGATCGCCGTCATGGCCCGCATCATGACCGGCCTGAGCTACAGCATGCGCACGGTCAGCGACCGGATCCTGCTGGAGGTGCCGGTCACCAAGTTCAACGACAGCTACAACATCGGCTGGCACCCCATGCGCATGTTCGACGCCGAGCACGACCTCGACCCGAAGACGCTCTGGTTCCCCGGCCGCGAGCCGCTGGACCTGCCGGCGCGCGACCCCGGGCTCGCCCTGCTGGACCTCGGCCTCGCCGGCGACGCCGACATCGACGCCGCCCTGGACTACATCTTCGAGCACCCGAACGTCGGCCCCTTCGTCTCGCGTTTGCTCATCCAGCGGCTCGTCACCTCCAACCCGCGGCCCGACTACATCGCCCGCGTCTCCGCCGTCTTCGCCGACGACGGCCGGGGCGAGCGGGGCAACCTCGGCGCGGTGGTGCGGGCCATCCTGCTCGACGAGGAGGCGCGGGATTTCGCGCGCACGCTCGATCCCGAACACGGGCTCGTGCGCGAGCCCTACCTGCGCTACGTCGCCCTCGCCCGCGCGCTGGGCGCCTCGCCCGGGCACGCCAGCGCCGAGGGTCGCTATCGCGGCTTCGACGGTATCGGCGACGAGTTCGGGCAGCGCCCGCTGAGCTCTCCGAGCGTGTTCAACTTCTACTCGCCCGACTACCGTCCGCAGGGCGACCTGGGCGACGCCGGTCTGGCGGCGCCGGAGCTGCAGATCACGAACAGCATCACCGCCATCGCCGGTCCCAACCGCATCTCGCAGGCGCTCGATCCCAACGGCGCCGACGCCTTCACCGGCTTCGACGGCACCCAGGGCCTCACCCAGTTCAACCGCTCCAAAATCAACGACGACGGCGCCACCTCCGTCGATGAGCGGCGGTGGAACACCCGCGCCGACGAGGCCCCCTGGGTCGAGGTCGCCGCCGGCGATCCCGACGCGCTCGTCGCCCGCCTGGATCGTCTGCTCTGCGCCGGCCGCATGACGCCCGCCAGCCTGCGCGCGGTCGCCCGCTCGATCCGCCGCCTGGAGGATCCCGCCTCCGCGACCGACCCGCTCCTTCGCACCCGCCGGGCGCTGATGCGCTTCCGGCTCGCCGCCCTGCTCGTGACCACCTCCGCCGACCACGCCGTGCTGCCCTGAGCGCCACGCTCCGCTCCGCCCGCGTCGTCCTCCCCGTCCCTCCCGAACATTCCCCCTTCCGTTTCTCCGATGTCCGAAAAAATTTCCCGTCGTCGTTTCCTCGGTCAGGCCAGCTGCGCCGCCGTCGGTAGCGTCGGCCTCCTCTCCACCCTCCTCAACCTTCGCCTCGCCGGCGCCACCGTCGGCCAGGGGCTCGCCTCCGGTGACGACGACTACCGGGCGCTCGTGTGCCTCTATTTCGCCGGCGGCATGGATTCCTACAACTTCCTCCTGCCCTCCGATCCCGTGCAGCACGCGATCTACGCCGCCACCCGCGGCGGCATTTTCGACCAGGAGAAAAATCCCGACGGCCTCGCGCTCGCCCGCGAATCCGTGCTCGCCCTGCCCTCGTCCGCCTACGCCGACTTCGCCCTCGGCCTGCACCCGCGCTGCGGCGACAACGGCGCCCAGGCCGGCCTCCGCTCGCTCTTCGCCCAGGGGCATCTCGCCCTCCTGCCCAACGTCGGGACGCTGGTCGAACGCGTATCCAAGGAAAACTACGACGCCTCCGCCGCGCGCCTGCCCCGGGGGCTCTTTTCCCACTCCGACCAGATGCAGCAGTGGCAGACCTCCGTGCCGACCGAGACCCGCGGGCTCGGCTGGGCGGGGCTGGCGGCCGACATCCTCCAGGCGGAGAGTCGCGACGCGAAGGTGTCGATGAACATCTCGACCAGCGGGAACAACATCTGGCAGACCGGCAACCGGCTCTTCGCCTACACCATCGGCGAGACCGGCGCGCTCCTGCCGCACAACTACAACAGCCCCCGCGCCACGCCCGACGTGGGCATGACCGGCCGCACCGCCATCCGCACCGCCGGCATCGACAACCTGCTCCAGCAGGAATACCAAAACCTCTTCGACCGCACCTTCGCCGCCAACCTGCGCGACTCGATCGACGCCGGCGTCGAGTTCAGCGACGCCTTCGCGCGGACGGCGCTCACGACCCCGTTCCCGGGCGACGCGGACTACGCCTATCCGCCCGGCCTGAATCGCGGCAACGACCCCGCGCGTTTCCTCGCCGCGCAGTTCAAGTCCATCCTCCGCACCATGCAGGCGCGCGAGGCGCTGGGCCTGCGGCGGCAGACCTTTTTCATCAACTACGGCGGCTGGGACCACCACGACGAGGTCATCGCCAACATGGACCAGATGATGGACATCGTGAACCGCTGCCTCGCCTCCTACTGGGCCGCGCTGGGCGAGATCGGACTGCGCGAGAAGGTCACGCTTTTCAGCGCCTCCGATTTCGGGCGCACGCTCACCTCGAACGGACGCGGCTCCGACCACGCCTGGGGCGGCAACCACTTCGTGCTGGGCGGCGCGGTCGCGGGCGGACGCGTTTACGGGCCCTATCCGGATCTGTCGCTCGACGGTCCGAGCATCGTCACGCACCGGGCGGTGACGCTGCCGCACTGGTCGGTGGACGAGTATTTCGCGGAGCTGGCGCTCTGGCTCGGAGTGCCGGCGGGCCGGCTCGACGAGGTGTTGCCGCGCGTGCGCGAGTTTTACGCGCCCGGCGGCGCCGCCCCCATCGGCTTTATGCGGGTCTGAGACCGCTTGCGCCCCCTTTTCAGGGTTCCGGTTCGCAAGCTTCCGGAAAGTAGAGCGCTCGCTCCGCGAGCGCCGGGCGCGCCGGTTTCGGCGGGTGGAGCCGTTCCAATCCTCGGCGGCGGTCCCGGCGGGTCCCGAGCCCCTCTCCTGAAGGCGGTTTCCCCATGCCCGTTTCGGGGGCCTTGGCCGGGCTTGAGCCGTGTGGGTGGCGAGGGCGCCGGCTTCACTGGCGGCGCTTCGCCCATGGCGCCGCCCGTCCAACCGCCCACGTCCTCGCATCCGCGCCACCGGCGACGGCGGTGGTGGCGGCGGCGCGGCTTGCGCCCGGGACCGCTCATTGTGGCCATCGGCCTCGCGCTGGCGCTGGGTTTGCCCCTGCTTCGCACCTGCGGCCCGGCGCCGGCGACGCCGCCCGCCGAGTCGTCCGCGCCGGCGCCAGCGCCGACTCCGCCGGCCCCGCCTCCGGGGGCGCCGCCCTCGGCCGCGGATCTGCTCCTCGCGCCCGACGGCACGCCGCGGAGCGACGTGGCGGCGCTGGCGGACCTGGTGACAAACTACCTCGTATCCATCCCGCCCCTACGGCGCCCGCCCCTGGGCTTCAACGAGGACTTCGTGCGGGCGCTCTCGGACCGACGGGTCATGGGCGACGCGGCTCTGGGGCCGGGCCATCCGGCGGTCTCCGAGGGGCGTCTGCTGGACCGCTGGGGCACGCCGTGGTTTTTTCACCCGCTCTCCGCCGAGCAAATCGAGGTGCGCAGCGCCGGGCCCGATCGAGAGCTGTTCACCGCCGACGACCTGAGCAGTTTGGACCCGTGAACCGTAGGTGTCATGTTCTCGAAATGCCCGGTCATTCGTCCGCAAGTTCCGGCCCGGTCCGGGGAGCACACCCGTCCCGGGTGTTTCAGCGGGTGTCTCGCCCGCGGTTTCGGAGGTGAGGGCGGGACGCTCTCGCCGGTCAACTCGCGGAGCGAGTTGATTACTTTCCGAGCCAAAGTGGCCGGGCGGGTCGGCGGGGAGCGCACCGTTCGCTCCCGAGGCCGACAACGTTCACTCCGTCTCGGGTCGCGGCGGGGCGGCTTCGCGGATGCGGCCGAGCACCACCCGGAAACCCAGGTGATCCGTGGGCGCGAAGCTCATGCGGCTGGCGGAGCGGCACGTCGATGCCGCGCTACCCCAGCCGCCGCCGCGGCCGATCTTGCCCGCGCCCGCCGGCGGACCCGCGGGGTCGATGACCAGGGTGACCGGGTAATACTGAAACCAATCGGCGCACCATTCCCAGACGTTGCCGTGCATGTCGTGCAGGCCCCAGGCATTGGCTCGTTTTTGGCCGACCGGCCGGGGCCCGCCTCCGCTGTTGAGCTGATACCAGCCCATGTCCTCGAGCACACCGTCGCCACCGTATTGCCCCCGGGTGCCGGCGCGGCAGGCGTATTCCCACTGGGCTTCGGTGGGCAGGGTGTATTCGAGCGTGCCGGGCAGGCGTTCGGCGGCATGTTCCCGGGCGGTGAGCTTTTGGCAAAAGGCCATCGCATCCGCCCAGGGGACCTCGGACACGGGCAGGAGATCGTCGTCCGCTTTCCCCGCTTCGGGCTCCATCACGGCACGCCACTCGGCGCGCGTCACCTCGAACCTGCCGATCCAGAAATCCTCGGTGAGCACCACGGTGTGCTGCTCTTCATCGGTGTTGTAACCCGCTTCCAACGAGCTGGTGCCCATGGAGAACGAGCCGGCCGAGACCGGCATGAGCACCATGCCCAGATCGGGGACGGTGTAGGGCTGGCCGGTTTGCGGCCGGAGCACGGGTTTGAGGGTGAGCTGCTCCACGGTGGTTTCGCCGGGCTCGATGCGGGTGCGAAGGGTCAGGGGCTCATGATCGGAGAGCGTGAGCCGGTAAACATGCTCGCCGGTCGCTTGATCCGGGAGGACCAAGGGGGTGGAGCCGAGCGGCAGTCCGTCTCGTGACACGGTGGCGCCGGCGGGTTCGGAGCGGATGTCCAGCGCACCGGGCACGAACTCGACGGCGAATACATTGGTCGAGGCGCCGATCTCGATCATCCGGATTTGGTCGGGCCAGCCGGGACGGGAAACCCGCAGCAGGGCGGATCCGGTGGCCTGGTCGGCGAGATCGGCCGGCGTGGTCCCGGTCAGGGGAGCGTCTTTTCCGTCCGGGCGGCTGAGTTCGTAGGCGAGCCCGGGGGGCGTGGATTCGAGCCGGACCGGGGCCAGGGCGAAAACCGCCTTCCACGCTTCGGCTTCATCGGGCTGATCCCGGTCGAGCGTGAATTCACGTTTCCAATCGGGCCAGGTCTCGCCGGGCGAAACGATGCTCAATCGGGTGCGGCCCCACGGGGACTCCACCCGGGCCGGAGTGGTGCCTTCGACGCTGCGACCGTAGGCATCGTTCAAGATAAAGGGCAGGCCGGCGGGGTCGGACTCGATGCTCAGGGTGCGTCCGAGGGTGAGGAGGCGCGATTTTTGCGCGTCGAGTTCCTTTTCCGCCTGGTCCAGGAGCGGGCCGAGGGTGGCTTCACTTTGTTCGGCCTCGAGCGGGGCCAGGGCGGTGACGAGGAGGGTGAACTTCTCCAACTCGACCTTGGCGGGGTGCCCGGCCAGGAACGGTCGACACCAGGCGATAAATGATTCCTGGGCATGGCGGCGCGCACGGCGTTCGGCGGCGTCGGGGCTATCCTCCCCCCCGGCGGGAGGCTCCGGCGCGGGGGCTTCGATTTCGGAGAGCGCTTTTTCCGAGGCGGCGAGTTCGGCTTCGAGACGAGCCCAGCGGGCGCGAGCGGATTCCAGCCGCGTGGCCAGCTCGGCGGAGGCGGCGGAGGCTTCCGGCACCGATGCCGCCGGACGATTTTTCATCAGCACCACCGCGACGCCGGCGCCGCCGACCAAGAGCAAAAGGGCGATGATGAGGGCCGGATTGCGGCGCCCTGAATCGCGTTTGGGCGAGGCCGGAGGCGCGGTGATTTTGGGGGCCGGCGCGGCGATCGGCGGGGGAGGACTTGGGGGTGGCGAAGCGGGCGACGCCGGGGCGGCCGGGCGGGGGAAGGGCGCGCTTGTTTCCGGGGACGAGGCCGAGGCGGCGGGATCCGCTCGATAGACCGCGCTCGCGAGTTTGAACAGTTCCCCGGCCGCATGCACCTGCGCGAGCGTGGTCCGGTATTTTTCCCGGCTATGGTCCGAAGTGGCGCTGTCGATTTTCTTCAGCAACTCGGCGTTGAGGGTGGCGAGCGTCGCGTCCAAGCGATCGGCGTCCACATCGAGCGGGACATTCAGCACCTTCGCTGCCTCGGTAAGATTCATAGAGGGATCCGAGAGAAACTTAAACCCCGCGGGCGATCAAGCTGGGGCTCTGCGCAGGCGTCGAAGAGCCGCCTCACCCGCGCAGTTGTTGCCCGCGCACCAGATCCTGGAACAGGCCCGGCGCGGCCATCAGCTCGTCGTAGCTCCCGGCCTGCGCGACCACGCCGCCCTCGAGCACGAAGATGCGGTCGCAGTGCTTCACGGTGGAGAGCCGGTGCGCGATGAAGATCGCGGTGCGGTCGCCGAGGTTTTTCTCGATGGCCTCCGAGATCAGCCGCTCGCTGAGCGTGTCGAGCGCGCTCGTCGCCTCGTCGAAGATGAAGCACGCGGGCGCCGCGAGCAGGGCGCGGGCGATCGCCAGCCGCTGACGTTGCCCGCCGGAAAGCATGGAGCCGCCCTCGCCCACGCGGGCGTCGAGGCCGCCGGGGAGCGCGGCGATGAATTCCCAGGCGTTGGCCTGTTCGCAGGCGCGGCGGATCGCCTCGTCGTCGGCGTCGGGCCGGGCCACGCGCAGGTTGTCGCGCAGGGTGGTGTTAAAAATAAACGGATCCTGCGGCACGACGCCGAAGTGGCGGCGCAGCGCGCGGGTGGAGTAGGCGCGCAGGTCGGTGTCGCCCAGCCGCACCGCGCCGGACTGCGGGTCGTAGAGGCGGAGCAGGAGCTGGGTGATGGTGGTCTTGCCCGCGCCGGAGGGGCCGACGAAGGCCACGCGTTCGCCGGGCGCGATGGCGAGCGACAGGTCGCGCAGGACCGGCCGCTCCGCCTCGTAGCCGAAGCGCACCCGGTCGAAGAAAATCGTGGAGCGTCGCGGCGGCGGGGCGTCCACGTCGCCGCCGATGGCGTGCGCCGGATCGGGCGTGGTGGTGGCGGTGTCGAGCACGGCGCCGATGCGCTCCAGCGCGGCGGAGGCCGAGCCCCAGAGGGTGAAGGCGGCGAACACGCTTTGCAGCGGACCGAGCAGGCCGAGGTAGGCGGCGAGGCAGGCCGCGACGATGCCGAGGTCGATGTGGCCTTCGAGGTAGCGCCAGGTGCAGGCGGCCATGAGCAGGGCGTAGCAGACGTAGCTCAGGCCCTCCTGCTTCATCCACTCGACGTGCGAATACACGTCGCGCTCGTAGGTCTTGCGCCGGATGACGTCGGCCTGGCGCTCGAAGCTCTGAGCCACCTGCGTCTCCATGGCGTAGAGTTTCACGGCCTTGTTGCCCCGCAGCAGGTCGGCCACCTGGCCGCTCACGTCGCCCTCCACGGCCTGAAACTCCTTGTGGATGCCCTCGATGGTGTGCCGCGCCCGGAGCATCATGCGCACGCTCACGAAGGCGGTCGCCATCAGCAGCGAGGCGATCACCCAGTCCCACTTCCAGAACACGCCGAGGGTGATCAACACGCCCGCCACGGAGCCGGGCAGGTTCATCGTCGCGTGCCCGAAAAAATCCATCACCGCGCGCAGCGGGGAACCGAAGAGGTAGCTGAACAACTCGCCCGAGGGCCGCGTGCCGTGGAAGCGCAGGCAGAGGTGGTTGACGTGGCGGAAAAACTTCCCGCGCAGCGCGAAGATGACCTGCTCCCGCGCCCGGGTGAACATGCGGTAGCCGATATGCCAGAAGAGCATGCGCACGATGCTGGTGAGCACGACGTAGCCGACCGCGAGCTGGACCAGGCGCCGCCACCGCTCGGCCGTTTCCAGTTCAGGCACCTCGAGCACGTAGGAGAAGAGCCATTTGGGGAAAATATTTTGCACCGCCACCGCGCCGCCGCTGATGCCGACCAGGCACATGGCGGCGATGATCCAGCCGCGGTTGAGCAGCAGGAGGGGCCAGACATGGCGGCGAAAAGCGGAGTGGCGGTCCGGCGAGGCGGGCGCGGCGGCGGCGGAGGACATGGCGTGGCGTGGTGAGGGCGAAAGGAGACCGCGACGCATCGCCGCGCGCGCCCCGCCGGTCAATGCCGGCGGCGTGGCGCCGGGCGTCTTCGGGACTTGCCCGGGGGGCCGGGCCCGGACTGGGTTCGGCCCGATGTTTCGCGGCCTTTTTCCCAAGCTTGGTGAACTGTTTTCGCCGGATCGCTTCGCCGGCTGGCCGGCCGCCGACCCTGCCACGCCCATCGACATCGACCTCGCCGGGCGTCGGGTGGGGCCCTTGTGCTTCGGGGCTCCGTTCGCCGATGCGGCGGCGTTCGGGCGGCCCGATCATTGCGGCAAACTTCATCCGGCCGGCTTGAGCCTGTTGCACGCCCGACGCGGGCTGATCCTCGAGTTTTACCCGCCGCAGGGTTTTGGCTATGCGGCCTTTTTGGTCGCGCCGGATCCAGGCGATCCCGAGCACCCCGAGCTCGCCCACGTCGAGGTGCGGTTTGCCGACGGCGCGGTTTTTGACGCTCGTTCGACCGAGGCCGATCTGCGGCGGCGGTTTGGCGTGCCGCGCGGGGAGGACCGCGACGAGGACGAGACGATCCTCACCTTCGTGGATCGCGGCCTCCTCATCGAGTGCGAGCTCCGTCCCGGACCGGGCGGCACGCTCAAGCGCCTGAACCTGTTTCCCGAATAAGCGCGTGCGCCGCTCCCGCCCGGCCGGTGCGGAAGAAGCGGCGCCAGGAGAGGGCGAAGCCGGTGTAAACGAGCACGAGCGAGGCGAGCGTCGCCACGGTCGCGACGATCTTGCCGGGCAGTCTGGTTCCGAGGTTCAGGGCGCGCGGGTCGGCGGTGCGCCGTCGGCGGTCTCCGCGGCCCCGGGGGCCGGGCGCCGACGGGCGAGGTGGGCGGTGGCGTAGGAACAGCGCGAGTCCACGGGCAGGCGCTCCGCCTCCGCCCAGGCGATGAGGGCGTCGAGGAGTTTTTGGGCGACTCCGCGACCACGCCAGGCGGGCGGGACGAAGGTGTGGACGACCACGGCGGACCCCGCCTCGAGTTCGTAGTCCACGAAGGCTTCGCCGTCGGGTTCGCGGAGGGAGAAGCGGTGGGCGACGGAATCGTGGCTCGGTTGCATGGTCCTCGAGTTTGCGCGGCGCTCGAGCCTTGGCAAACGGCGGCAAACGGCGGCGGCCCGTGACGCCGTTCATGCCGCCGCCCGGGATACGGGCGGCGGCGCGGGGGCGAAGCGGCCTCGCGGGCCGGGATCGCGGGCCGGGATCGCGGGACGGGGCGCGGGACGGGGTCGCGGGCGGGCGAGGGTCAGGCTCCGACGGCGGCGGGGGTGGCGGTCGGGCGCGAGCCGCGAGCCGCGCGGGCCTTGTTTCCGGCGGAGGATGCGGGGGAGTGGGCGGAGGAGGCGTCGGCGCTGGCGTGGCCTTTGATGCCGACGAGGGTGGCGAGACGCGCGGAGGCGAGGCGCAGGTCCTCGGACTGGGCGTTGAGCTCCTCGGCGGCGGCGGCCGTCTCCTCGGCGTTGGCGGCGTTGGTCTGGGTGACCTTGTCCATCTGCGCGATGGCGGTGTTGATCTGGGTGATGCCGTCGCTCTGTTCCTGCGAGGCGGTGGCGATCTCGCCGGCCAGGCGGTCCACCTCGCGCACGGTCTCGACGATCTGGCGGAGGCCGGCGGCGACGCGGGCGCTGAGCTCGACGCCCGCTCCGCTGCGCGCGGCGGCCTCGGCGATTTTTTCCGCGGTCTCCTTGGCGGCGACGGCGGAGCGGTGGGCGAGGGAGCGGACCTCGTCGGCGACGACCGCGAAGCCGGCGCCGGCCTCGCCGGCGCGGGCGGCCTCCACGGCGGCGTTGAGCGCGAGGATGTTGGTCTGGAAGGCGATCTCGTCGATGGTCTTGATGATCTTGGAAATGTCCTGGGAGGACTGCTGGATGGTGTTCATCGCCTCCTGCATGCGCGCCATTTCGGCGGCGCCGGACTCGGCGGCGACGCGGGCGTGGTTGGCGGAGACCTTGCCGGCGCCGGCGTTGTCGGCGTTGCGCTTGGTCATGCTGGCGAGTTCCTCGATGGAGGAGCTGATCTCTTCCAGCGACGCGGCCTGTTCGCTGGCGCCCTCGGCGAGCGACTGGCTGGAGGCGGAGACCTGACCGGATGCGGAGGCGATCTGGACGGCGCCCTGAGACACCGACTCCGAGGTGTGGGCGAGGGCCCGGTTGACGCCGCGGATGATGAGGAACGAGGCGAACAGCCCGAGCAGGACCTGGGCGAGCAGACCTCCGAGGACGAGCCGGGAGGCGCGGTCGAGGGAGGCGGAGCTCGTTTCCGAAAAGTCGAGGGTGCGGCGGATGGAGGTTTCGAGAATGCCGTTCACGATGTGGTTGATCTCGTTGACGGCGGCGACCCGCGCGCCGAGCAGGGCGGCGGCCTGGTCGAAGTTCGCGTCGAGGGCGGCGATGCCCTCGCGGTAGGCGGCCAAGGCCTCGGCCACGTCGGCGAGTTGCTGACGATTGGTCTCGGTGACGGTGATGAGCATCAACTGCTTCCGGGCCGACTCGATCGAAGCGAAGAGGGGGTCGGTGCCGTCGAGCAGGCGCGGCTGACGCAGCGCCTGGGCGCGGAGCGCGGTGATGCGGATGGAGTTGCCCGCATCGGCGATTTGGTTGGCGAGCTGGAGCTTGTGGCGCCGCTCCTCGAGTTTGACGGCCTCCGCGCCGGCGCCGATCTCTTCGGCGAGCCGCAGGTTCATGGCGGAGATGTAGTCGCCGATCTCCTTCACGAAGCGAGTCGCCTGGGTGTCCAATCGGGTGCGAATCTCGTTGAGTGCCTCGATGTTGGCGGTGGTGGCGGCGAAGGATTCGGCGTAGGCGGTGTGGGCCTTCTCGGCGGCGGTGACCCCCTCGCGCAAGGCGCCCAATTCCGGAAAGCGCTCGGCCAGCTGCCGTGCGGTCGCGAGGTCGGCGGAGATCTTGTCCAGCAACTTCCGGGATTCGTCCCCCATCTCGGCCGAGCCATCCAGGCTGTAGGTCCGGGTGGCGAGCTGGGTTTGGGCGACATCCGCGGAGAGCGTGCTGGCGACGCTGGCCTGGGGGGCGACGGCTTCGGCGAGGAAGTTGGCGCCCTTTGCCGAGCCGAGCATGCGCCAGGCGGCAAAGCCGCCGAGCCCGCTGCCAAGCAGGAGGAGAAGGGCGAAGCCGAGATTGATTCGCTGGCCGATGGTGAGATGGGACCATTTCATGGAGGGGGGAGGGATCGTTCTTTCGGCTTACGGTCCGGACGGTAGGCGACTGAAGCGGGCAAACGTATTTTGTCGGGCCGAAGGAGGTGGTGCAGGCCGCTGAATTAGAGCGGGTTATATCCGGGGTGTTTCCCCCGGCTCGTCTGGGGGCGACGGGTGGGGTCTGTCGGGGGTGGCGGGGGTGGCGTGAATTTTTATTCCTCGGCGGCGGCAAAAGATTGCATCGGGAAAAGCCCCTGCGCTTCGTAATTTTACTATGCCTTGGTATTATGAAGTGGACCGCCAGCAGCGCGGCCCGGTGTCGGATCAGGAATTTGCCGGCCTGGTGCAGGCGGGCACGATCCGGGCGGAAACGCTTGTTTGGCAGGAGGGTTGGGAGAATTGGCGAACTTGGGGCAGTGTGGCGGGAATGCATTCGGCGGGAGTTCCGGCCAGCTATCCGGGGCTGAACCCGACAGGATCATTTGGGGCCGGGACCTCCCAGGGGCCGATGCCGTTCGAGTTCAGCGGTTCGGGCGGGGAATACTTTCGGATCTGGATTGTGAATATTCTGCTTACCGTCGCCACCTTGGGTATTTACGCGGCTTGGGCCAAGGTGCGGACTCGAAGGTATTTTTACGCCAACACCTCTTTGGCGGGCCATTGCTTCGAGTATCTGGCGGAGCCCAAGCGCATTCTGATCGGCAATCTGATCGTGGGGGGAACCTTTCTGCTTTTTAGCGTCGCCGCCGCGATATCTCCGATCTTGCAGGTGGCGTTCATGCTGCTGCTCGCCGTGGCGGTGCCGGGTTTGCTGGCGGCGTCGCTTCGGTTCAACGCCCGCTACTCGGCGTGGCGCGGTTTGAGGTTCAACTTCAAAGGGCGGTATGGAGGTGCGTTATGGGTTTTTGTCATCCTGCCGATGCTCACCCCCTTCACGCTGGGCCTGTTGTGGCCTTATGTGGCGAAATGCCGGAAGGATTGGCTGGTGGAGAATCATGCCTATGGCACCACCCCCTTCCGCTTGGGATGGCAGACCGGTGATGTTTACATGGTGTATCTGAAGTCGCTGCTGTTTTTCGTTCCGTTGGTGGTGGGTTACTTCGTCATGGTCGGAACGATGGTCGCCGCCACGATGCGGGGAGGGGATCCGACCGCGGCGGGCGCCGCGACGGGAGCGCTCATGCTGATGCCCCTCCTGATGCTCGCCGGCTTTTTCAGCGCCTTTGTGGGGGCGACCTTTGTTCGGGCGCGTCTTTTTAATTTGGCTTGGAACCAGACGAGCATCGGCACCCACCGCTTCGAGGCGTCGCTGCGCGCCCGCGATTTGATCGGGCTGCAGCTCACAAACATGTTGCTGACGCTGGTGACGCTGGGGCTTGCCTGGCCTTGGGTGGCGGTTCGGACGGCCCGATTCCAGCTGAGCCGGCTGACCCTGATCACCGATGGGGATCTGGATTCTTTCGTGGCGGACTCGCAGCCCGCTCCGGGCAGCGTGGGCGAGGCGGCGGGGGATTTTCTGGATTTCGATGTCGGATTCGGCGTCTAGTTCCGGGGGAGTTCGGGCCAGGTATCATGATGGTCTGAGCTCCCGCAGCCACGACGTTGCGCTGCGGTTCCTGCCTGGCGGACGACTGCGCCTTGAGGGCGAAGGGGTCGGCCCGGAGGAATTTGACCGGCGGGACGTCAGGTTGGAGCCCCCGTTGGGAAACGCGCCGCGTTTCCTGCGTTTGCCTGGTGAACGCTGTTGCGAAATTCGCGATCAGCCGGCGCTTGATCGGGAGTGGCAGGCGTGGGGGGATGCTTGCGCCGACGAGGTGATGGGGCGCTGGCTGCACCGGTTGGAACGCAGCTGGAGGCGGGTGCTGATGGCCGCCGCCATGTTGATCGTCATCGCTTGGGCGGGGTATACCTGGGGTGTCCCGTGGGCGGCGAAGCAGGCTGCCTATGCCCTCCCGGAATCGGTGCTAAACCGGCTAAGCGATGAAACGATGGCGACTTTTGATCGGCTGATTTTCGAACCGAGCGTCTTGTCCGAGGCGCGGCGGCTGGAGATTCAGGAGAAGTTCAGGGCATTTCTTCATGCCGCCGAGGACTCCGGCCGTTATCGGCTCGAATTTCGTGCGGCACCTTCGGTCGGAGCCAACGCATTCGCTCTTCCATCGGGGCTGATCGTGCTCACGGACGAGCTGGTGGCGCTGGCGGAGAGCGACGACGAAATCCTCGCCGTTCTGGCGCACGAAGCCGGACACGTGCGGCATCGGCATATCCTTCGCAGCGTCCTGCAAAACGCCGCGGTGGCCGTGGCGGTGACTTTGGTGACGGGGGACGTTTCATCCGCGACGGCCGCCGCCGCAGCGGCTCCGGCATTCCTGCTTCAGAACCATTTTTCCCGCGAGTTTGAGCGCGAGGCGGATACCGCGGCTGTCGCCACGATGCGTCGGGCCGGCATGCAGCCGGAATCACTTGCGCGGATTCTGCTGCGTCTGGAGGCGGCGCATCGCGAGGAATCGCCCGACTCGGATTCGGGTGAATCCGCCGCTTGGAACTATATCAGCTCGCATCCGCCCACCGCGGAGCGAATCGAGGCCATCCGGGAGAGCGGTGATGAATAGGGAGTCCGGCCGAGCGGTTCCGTAGTCCGTCGGCCACCGGCCGGCGCCGGCTCACAGCGCGAGGGCGGAGCGGACGGCGGCGAGCTGGGCGTCGGTGGTAGTCGAAATGTCGATACGCAGGCCGTCGGCCGGCGGCTCCAGGGCGGCGAGCTGGCTGTCCAGCAGGCCGGGCGGCATGAAGTGCCCCGCCCGCGCGCCCAGCCGGGCCGCGAGCGTCTCGCGCGGGCCGTCGAGAAACACCAAGCGCATGCGCGGGCGGTCCGCCCAGAGCGCGTCACGGTAGGCCTGCTTCAAGGCCGAGCACGCGAGCACGAGCGGGCGATCCTCCGCCAGGTGCGCCTCGATGCGGGCGCGCAGCGCGGCCAGCCAGGGGGCGCGGTCGGCGTCGTCGAGCGGCGCGCCGGCGCGCATCTTTTCCACGTTGGCGGGCGGATGCTGGTCGTCGGCGTCGAGAAAGTCCCAGCCCAGCGCGGCGGCGAGGGCGCGGGCGTGGGTCGTCTTGCCCGCCCCGGCGACGCCCATCACCACGATCACGCGCGGCTTCACCTCCCAGGCGCGCGCCGACACCGGGTCGCGCCCCTCGTCGAAGTCGAGGTAGTCGAACATCGTCTCGACCGGGCGGCCCTGGAGGCCGGACTCCGCGATGCGTTGCGCGAGGAGCGGCGCGCCGACGTCGCGCCAGCCGCGTTTGCTCAGGAAGGCGCAGAAAATCTCGCACTCCTCGTCGGTGCGCGGTGTGTGGCCGGCGGCGGTGGCGCGGGCCTCGGCCCAGGCGAGGATCTCGGCGTCGCTCGCGGACGGGTTTTCCAAAACCTGCGTTTGGATATCGGCGAAGGGCACGCGGAGGAAGCGGCAGATGCGCCCGTCGAAGACCGTCGGTTTGGCGTCGCCGAGGTTGACGACGTAGTCGGGCGGCAGCTCGCCGCGCGCGTGCAGACGGATTTTGTCGAGCATACGCCCGAAATAGACGAGGCGCCCGACTCGGGCGTAGGGACTGCGGAGACCGGGGACGGCGGGCATGGTGGCGGTTGTGGAGGTGAAGAGGCGAAATGGACCGGCGGGCGGTGGGGGCGCGCGGGCGGGGCGGCGCCGACGATGCGGAACCGCCGGGATCAGTCGCGCCGCACGTAGAGCCAGGTGCAGAGCGAGGCGAAGAGCAGGGTGGGGCCGATGACCCACCACGGGCTGACCTTTACCTGCGGGTAGGTTTCGCAGAGCCACCAAACCCCGAGGCTCTTGGCCAGGACGAGCAGCCAGCAGACGACGAGCATCAGCTCGGAGCGGCGGCTGCGTGGCTCGCGCGGGTGTTGCACGCGCAGACCTTGGACAAAACTCGTGTCGGTCTCGGCGGAGTCCGGGCGGCGGGGCGGGAGGTGGGAGAGCGGTGCGAACATGGGCGAGGCGGCTGCGGAGTCGTGGGCGTTGACCAGTAAAACAGGATTTGCGCGCCGGCGAGTCCCGGCGCAATCGAGGTGGGTGGAAAGCGAACGCCCCTCCCGCCCCTCCCGCCCCTCCGCCCCCGCGCAGCCCCCCGTCCCCGCGCCCGGCTCGTCCCTTACCTCGTCCGGCACCGCGCCCGACGCGCGGCTCGACAAGTGGCTCTGGATGGTGCGCGCCTACAAAACGCGCGCCGAAGCCGCCGAGGCCTGCCGTCTCGGGCGGGTGGAGGTGGACGCGCGTCCGGCCAAGGCCGCCGCGACCGTGCGGCCCGGGCAGGTGGTGAGCGCGCGGCAGGGCTTGATCGAGCGCCGCTTGGTGGTGCTCGGCGTGCCGCGCGGGCGTCAGGGCGCGGCGAAAGTGGGGGAGTTTATGCGGGATGAAACCCCGCCGGAGCAGATCGAGGCGGCGCGGGAACAGCGCGTGCAGCACCTCCTCGCCGGCGGCGGGCCGCGCCCGACCAAAAAGGACCGCCGCGCTCGCGAGGCGTGGCGGGCGAGCGGGGGCGCGCCGTAATGCCGTGCCCGAAAATTCCCGAAGGCTGGCGATTTGCGAAAGCGGAGGCGCCAGATTCTCCTTGCAAAGGCGAAAACTTGCGGTGTTGTGGCGCGAATCGTTAGCGAAACGTTAGATGACAGAAACTGGTGAGTCGTCAGTAGAGTTAGGCTCTAGAGATGATTTGAAACCCGATGGTCGGGAACGGACTGGCAGAGACGCGTCAGCGGACGAAACCAACAAACATCATGAGCAACTCCAAACTCTACGTCGGCAACATGTCCTTCAAGACCTCTGAAGACGAGCTCCGCTCGGCCTTCGGTCAATTCGGCTCCGTCACCGACGTTTACGTCGCGATGGACAAGATGACCGGCCGCCCCCGCGGTTTCGCCTTCGTCACCATGGGCACCCCCGAGGAGGCCAAGCTGGCCGCCGAGAAGATGAACGGCGCCGACCTCGGTGGCCGCGCCCTCACCGTGAATGAGGCCCGTCCCAAGGAAGAGGGCGCCGGTCGCTCCTTCGGCGGTGGCGGCGGCGGCGGTGGCCGCGGCTTCGGCGGTGGTGGCGGCGGCCGTGGCTTCGGCGGCGGCGGTGGTGGTCGCGGCTTCGGCGGCGACCGCGATCGCGGCGACCGTCGCTACTAAGCGACCCTCGCGCCGGGCTGGACCCGGACCGATCCTTCTACGCGAACGACGCACCCGAACGGTGCGTTGTTTTTTTGTTTTTGAGCCTCGCCGCCCGGGCGCTCAGCGTGCGGAAAATCTTCATCCGTATGAGCGACGAGCCTTCCAAAGACGTTTCCCCCCTCCGCCTGAAACGTCCGTCGGCGCCGCCGCCCGGCGGCGGGCCGCTGCCCTTCCCGTTCCCGCCTCCGTCAACGACGGTTCCGCCCGCGCCCACTCCGCCGCCGGCGACGATCCCGCCGACGCCCCCGCCCGCGCCTTTTTCCGCATCCGTTCCCCCGGCTCCGTTTCCCTTTCCTCCCGGCGCGACGATTCCGCCCGCCGTTCCCCCGACCATCCCGCCCACGGTGCCGCCTTCCGCCGGAGCCGGCCCGGCCGGCCTGCCCCCGCCGGCGAGCCCGGGCGCCGGGGACGCGGCTCACGGGGGGCATGCGCCGCTTCCACTGCGCAAGCGTCCCTCGTTGTCGCTGGACCCGGTGGAGCCCCAGCCCGCGTCGCCGGCCGCTCCGGCCGGCCCCCCGGATCCCCCGTTGTTTGTCGATCCGCCGCCGATGAAGCTGCGCGTGGGTGTGAAGGCTCCGCCTCCGTCCGCTCCCCCCGCCGGGGCGGGTGCGAGCGCGCTGCCCGACGATCTTTTCCCACCGATGGCGCCCTTGGTGCCTTTGCCGGGTTTGCCGCCGATGGGCGGGCCTCCGCCTGCCTCGGGTCCCGGTCCCGGGGCCGGTGCTTTCGGTGGTGCCGGCGGGGGCGTCAGCTTCCCCCGCCCGGGCTCGACGCCTCCGCCGCTGCCGCCCCCGACCTCGCCCCCTCCGGGCTTTCGTCCGCCCGGGACGGCTGAAATCGGTTCCGGCCCGATCGGCTCCGGCGCGGGCGCGACTCCCGCCTACTCTTTGGCGGGGGCCAACGCCCCCCTGATGCCTTTGTCGGTCGCGGGCGGCACGCGCCCGCCGATGCCGCTTGGCGCGGCGCCCGCGGCGGCGGCCGGATCGAAGACGCAGCCGAAACGGCCCGGCCCGAAGCGCGATCTGATGATTTTTCTGCTGCTGTTTCTGCTGCTCGTCGCGGGCGGCGTCGGCGCGTATTTTTATTTCACCCAGCCCCAGCTTGCCAACGAGGCGCTGCAAGGGGTGAAGGAGAAGCTCGAAAAGGCCGCCGAGCTCCCCGGGAAGGCGGTGGACAACGCGAAGGAAAACATGGCCAACGCGCGCAACGCCGAGCAGGAGCGCATGGACAAGATCGCCTCGGGCGAGGCGTTGCCCGAGGATCGGGCGCTCAATTTCCGCACCCCGGATGAGATCAGCGAGAAGCTCAACGAGTCCGCCTCGTCGGGTGGGGCGGCAAAGCCCGCTCCCGCGTCCAACGCGGCGCCGAAGACGAATACTCCCCCAAAGCCAAACGTGGTGATAAACGAGCCGCCCAAACCGGCCACCGGCGCGACCGAGGCCTATGGTGGCGCCCAGACCCAGGAGGCCGAGGCGGCGCCCGCCGCGAGCGCGCGTTTCGTGCGGTATGCGGAGGGGCTTTCGGTCAGCGGCGTGTTTCAGGGATCGCCCCCGCGCGCCCTGATCGACGGCCGGATCATCCGTGCCGGCGACGTGATCGAGCCCATGCTCGGGGTGAGTTTCGTGGGCGTGGACGCGGAGAAGAAGTTTTTGATTCTGGAAGACGGCACCGGCGCCCAGGTGCGGGTGAAGTATTGAGCCTTTTGTGTGGCGTTGGCCGTCCTCGGCCAATTTCCGAGACGGCCTCGCCTCGGGCGAGAATCGGGGTCAGGCGTCGAGCCCCATGCGGATCGCGTAGCGGACGAGGCCGGCGAGCTCCGCGATACCCAGTTTTTGCCGGATCGAGCTGACCTGGTTTTGCACGGTTTTGGGGCTTATGCCCATGCGGTCGGCGATCATCTTCACCGGCACCCCGGAGGCGTAGTGACGCAGCACCTCCAGCTCGCGGTCGGTGAGGCCGTCGCGATTGGGGCGCAGTCGGGTGCGGAGCGTGTCGAGCAGGAGGTTGGAGCTGTGCGGGCAGTAGTAGGTGCCCCCGGCCCGAATGCGTTCCAGCGCGGCGCGGAGCGAGGCGGTGCCCGACTGTTTCATCAGCAGACCGTGCGCTCCCAGACCGAGCGCGGATTGGGCGCCATGGCCGTTTTGGCGGGTGCAGAGGATGAGCCACCGCGTGTCCGGCAGCTCTTGCGCCAGGCTGGCGAGCAGGCTCTCGCCGGTCCCGTCCGGCATGGACCATTCGAGGACCACCAAGCCGGGGCGGTGCGAGCGGCAGGCGGCCATGCCGTCCGCCAGGGTGGCGCACTCCGCCACGATTTCGTGGTCGGGCAGATCACGGATAAAGGCGCCCAACAACTCCCGCAGGAGAACGTAATCTTCGATCAGGACGATACGAACGGGTGTGGCGGAGGAGGGGAACGACACGCCCCCACTGTGTTAAAAAAATCCTATAATCCAATGGGCTGATGCCAAACCGAGGCATCAACCCTAGAGGCAAAGGGAAGTCGGGAAAAGCGGCCGTCCCGATGTCCGCAGCCCACGCGGGAGGCTTGGCTGCTCAGCCCCGGATCTGCCCCTGGCCGTCGATCAGATACTTGTAGGAGCAGAGCTCGTTGAGGCCCATCGGGCCGCGGGCGTGGAGGCGGTCGGTGCTGATGCCGATCTCGGCGCCGAAACCGAACTCGAAGCCGTCGTTGAAACGGGTGCTGGCGTTCCATGGCACCACGGAGCTGTCCACCGCGGCTTGGAAGCGGGCGGCGGCTTCCGCGTCGTCGGTGACGATGGCGTCGGTGTGGCCGGAGCTGTCGCGGTTGATGGTGGCGATGGCGTCGTCGATCGATTCGACGATCCGCACGGCCATGACCAGATCGAGAAATTCGGCGGTGTAGTCGGCGGGGGCGGCGGAGTCGTGCTCGATGCCGGCCCGGGCGAGGATGAGGGCGGCGGCGGAGTCCACGCGCAGGCGCACGCCGCGGGCGGCGAGGGCCTCGGCGAGGCGGGGCAGGGCGCGCGCGGCGATGTCGGCGTGGACGAGGAGCTGCTCGGCGGCGTTGCAGACGCCGGGGCGCTGGGTCTTGGCGTTGACCAGAATCTTCTCCGCCATGCCGAGCTCCGCGGCGCGGTCGATATAGACGAAACAGACGCCGGTGTAGTGTTTGATGACCGGGATGGTGGAGTTTTGCGCGACGAAGCGGATGAGCGACTCGCCGCCGCGCGGGATGATGCAGTGGATCAGCGTGTCGAGTTTGAGCAGGGTGTTGAGCGCGGCGCGGTCGGTGGTGGGGATGAGCTGCACGGCGTCGGCGGGCAGGCCGGTGTCGGCGAGGGCGCGGGTGATGAGCGCGGCGAAGGCGCTGTTGGTGTTAAAAATCTCCTTCCCGCCGCGCAGGATGGAGGCGTTGCCGCTCTTCAGGCAGAGGATGGCGCAGTCGATGGTGACGTTGGGCCGGGCCTCGTAGATGATGCCGATGACGCCGATGGGCACGCGGCGCTTGCGGATGCGGATGCCGTTGGGGCGCGTCCACTCCTCGAGGGTGGCGCCGACCGGATCGGGCAGGGCGGCGACCTGGCGGACCGACTCGGCGAGCTGGGCGAGGCGGGCGGGGGTGAGGGTGAGGCGGTCGATCTGCGCGGCGGAGAGGCCGTTGGCCTGGGCGGCGGCGAGGTCGAGGGCGTTGGCGGCCAGCAGGGTTTCGGCCGAGGCGGGCAGGAGCTCGGCGAGGCGCAGCAGGGCGGCGTTTTTGCGCTCGGTCGGGGTGGTGGCGAGGACGAGCGAAGCGGCGCGGGCGCGCTGGGCGATCGAGGTGACGAGCTGGGCGAGATCGTTGAACATGGCGGGGACGGAGGAGCGATGCGCCGCGCGGCGCGAAACGAGGGAATGACGCCCGCCCCCGCCGTGTTGGCAAGCGTGGCCGGTGGCCGGCGGGTCGTCCGCCCGGGCCTTCGCCGCGGTCGCGGGGAGTGCGTTTCGGGAGCGTCGGGACGGGGTTTTCGCGCGCGCGCCGCCGAAACGTCGCGATTTTGCTCTCGGCACCCTTGCACCCGACGCCTACGTTGCGCCGCTTCATTTCATGAAGCACTTCCTCAAAGAGACGGACTTCAAGCCCCATGAAGTCGCCGAAATCTTCGCCCTCGCCCGTGAGCTCAAGGCCAAGCGGGGTCGCCACACGCCGCCCGTGCTTCAGCACCAGACCTGGGCGCTCATCTTTTCGAAGTCCTCCACCCGCACCCGCGTGTCCTTCGAGGTCGGGATCCACGAGCTCGGCGGCAACCCCCTTTTCCTCAATAAAAACGACATCCAGCTCGGGCGCGGCGAATCGATCGAGGACACGGCCAAGGTCCTCTCGCGGTTCGTCCACGGCCTGATCGTGCGCACCTACGACCACGCCGAGGTCGAGCGGCTCGCCGCCGCCGGCACCATCCCGGTCATCAACGCGCTGACCGACTTCCTGCACCCCTGCCAGATCTACACCGACGCCTTCACCATGGCGGAACGCTGGGCGCCCAAGGGCGGCGACCTCCTCGCCTCGCTCAAGGGCCGCAAGATCGCCTTCCTCGGCGACACCGGGTGCAACATGGCCAACTCCTGGGTGCTCGGCGCCAACCTCTTCGGCATGAAAATCTCCCTCGCCGGTCCCGATGGCTTCCGTCCCTCGGCCGAGTTTGACGCGCTCCTCGCCAAGGAGGGCTTCGCCGGCGGCTACGAGTTCACCACCGATCCGATGCGGGCGGTGAAGGACGCCGATGTCGTTTACACCGATGTCTGGGTGAGCATGGGCAAGGAGGAGGAAAAACGTGAACGCCTCGCGCTGATGGCCCCCTACAGCGTGAACGGCGCCGTTTTCGCCGCCGCCAAGCCCGACGCGCTCTTCATGCACTGCCTGCCCGCCCACGCGGGCGAGGAGGTGCAGCAGGAAGTGCTCGATAACCCGCGCTCGATCATCTTCGACCAGGCCGAGAACCGCCTCCACACCCAGAAGGCGATCATGGCCGTGCTCGCCAACTCCGGCCCCCGCGCCTGATCCCTCCCGCGATTCCCAACCGCCCCGCGCCTCGCGATCCCGTTTTTCCCTTCGCCTCCATCACCCATGAAAATCGTCCTCGCATACTCCGGTGGTCTCGACACCTCCGTCATCGTCAAGTGGCTCAAGGAGACCTATGACGCCGAGATCGTCACCTTCGCGGCCGACGTCGGCCAGGAGGAGGAGCTCAAGGGCCTCGACAAAAAAGCCAAGGCCACCGGCGCCTCCAAGCACTACACCCTCGATCTGGTCGAGGAATTCGCGAAGGACTACATCTTCCCGATGATCCGCGCCAACGCGATCTACGAGGGCCAATACTACCTCGGCACCTCCATCGCCCGCCCCCTCATCGCCAAGGCCCAGGTGGACATCGCCCGTAAGGAAAAAGCGGATACGGTCGCGCACGGCGCCACCGGCAAGGGCAACGACCAGTGCCGCTTCGAGCTCACCTACATGGCGCTCGCCCCCCAGCTCCAGATCATCGCCCCGTGGAAGATGGAGGAGTATCGCGCCCTCTTCCCCGGCCGCGCCGAGATGATCGCCTACTGCAAGAAGCACAAGATCCCGGTCGAGGCCTCGCTCAAGAAGCCCTACTCGATGGACCGCAACCTCCTGCACATCTCCTACGAGGCCGGCATTCTCGAGGATCCGTGGTTCGACCCGACCACCGAGGACAACAAGGACATGTTCAAGCTCTCCGTCGCCCCCGAGGACGCGCCGGACAAGCCCGAGTATGTCGAGATCGAGTTCGAGAAGGGCGACGCCGTCGCGGTCAACGGCAAGAAACTCACCCCCGGCGGCGTCATGAAGGCGCTCAACAAACTCGGCGGCAAACACGGCATCGGCCGCGTGGACCTGGTCGAGAACCGCTTCGTCGGCATGAAGAGCCGCGGCGTCTATGAGACCCCGGGCGGCACCATCCTCATGCAGGCCCACCGCCAGGTGGAGTCGCTCACCCTCGACCGCGAGGTCCTGCACCTGCGCGACAGCTTCATCCCGAAATACGCCGAGCTCGTTTACAACGGCTTCTGGTTCGCCCCCGAGCGCGAGATGCTCCAGGCCATGGTGGACGAGAGCCAGAAGTATGTCTCCGGCACCGTTCGCCTGAAGCTCTACAAGGGCAACATCATCACCTGCGGCCGCAAATCGAAGTATTCGCTCTACGACGACAAGATCGCGTCGATGGAGGGCGTGCAGAGCTGGTATAACCAGAGCGACGCCACCGGCTTCATCCGCCTCAACGGCCTGCGCCTCCGCGCCCGCAAGCTCGCCCAGGGCGGCCCCAAGGTCTGAGCCGTCGATCCGCGCATCCCGGCGTAATCAAAAACTCGCGACAAGCCGCGCTCCCCTTGGGGGCGTGGCTTTTTTTCGTCCCCGTGACGCCGGAGCGGGCCAGCGGACCTGCGGGCCGGCGACGATCCCGCCGCGCGCGACAGGATCGTCGCCCGCCGTCCGCCCTCCGCTCATTCTAATTTGCCTTCAGGTTTAGACGCATTGATCCGAGTCGTTCTCGTTCTATTTCTGCTCTCTGTGTCTCCGTGTCTCTGTGGTTAAATAATTTACAGATTTTCACTACAGAGACACGGAGACACGGGGAGTGACGAACTAAACTAATCTCGAAAGCGAATTGGAATCAGCCGAGCAGGTTGCGCAGGGCCTGCAGATACTTGTCGCGCGTGCGGGCGACGACCTCCTCCGGCAGCGCCGGCGCGGGCGGGCGCTGGTCCCACTTCAGGGCGAGCAGGTGGTCGCGCACGAACTGTTTGTCATAGCTCGGCGGCGAGCAGTCGGGACGGTAGTCGGCGGCGGGCCAGTAGCGCGAGGAGTCGGGGGTGAGCACCTCGTCGATCAGGACGAGTTTGCCCGCCTCGTCGGTGCCGAACTCGAACTTCGTGTCGGCGAGGATCATGCCGGCGGCGGCGGCCTTGTCGTGGCCGAACGAATACAGCTCGAGGCTGACCGCCTTCACCCGCTCGTAGAGCTCCGCGCCCACGATGGCCGCGCCCTGCGCGTCGTCGATCGGCGCGTCGTGCTCGCCCTTGGGCGCCTTGGTGGTGGGCGTGAAAAGCGGCGCCGGCAGCCGATCCGCCTGGCGCAGCCCGACCGGCGGCCGATGGCCGCAGACCATGCCGGTTTTCTGATACGAGGACCAGCCGCTGCCCACCAGGTAGCCGCGCACCACGCACTCGATGGCGAGGGGCCGGAGTTTTCGCACGATCATCGAGCGCAGCCGCAGGTCGGCGTCGAGGATGCCGCGGCGGGTGAACTCGCCCTCCTGGTCCGGCAGGAGATGGTTTTCGATGATGCCGGCGGTCCGCGCGAACCACCAGTGGCTCATCTGGGTGAGCAGGATGCCCTTGCCCGGGATGCCGTCGGGCAGGATGACGTCGAAGGCCGACAGCCGATCGGTCGCCACGAGCAGGAGGGCGTCGCCGAGATCGAAGATCTCTCGGACCTTGCCGGAGGCGATCTTGGGAAAGGGCAGGCCCTCGATGGAGGTGCGGGCGCGTGCGGGCAGGGCGGCGGCGATCTCGGCGGTGGTAAGCATGGCGATGCCCGAAAGAGAGCGGAGCCACCGGCGCGGGAAAGGGAAAAACGCGTCCGCGCGCGCCGGCCCCGGCGGGCGTCGCGGCCCGCGCGCGCGGCGAGGTCCCAGACGGCCGGCGAGGACGCCGGTGCTATCCGGTCGCGGACCGCGTGGGCGCGCGCGATGTTTGACCTCCGGGGTGTCGCCAAGCAAAGGTGCGGGCCTTTCCACCCCGGCCCCGCCCCGGCCCGGCCCCGTCCTTACCCGCCCGATTTCACGTCACTTTACCCTCCCAAATGCGCCCGCCCGCTTCCTCCCGTCTCGGACTTCTGCTCGCCGCCTTTCTCGGCTTCGGCGCCTCGGCCGCCCTCGCCGCGCTGGAGTTCAAAAATCCGCGCGTGGAACTGCAGCCGCCCACCCGGGGAGAGACCTCTCTGGAGGCCGAATTTCCCTTCACCAACACGGGGGACACGACCGTCACCATCCTGGAAACCCATTCGAGCTGCGGCTGCACGGTGCCCGAGGTGGCCGAAAAAGTGTATGCCCCCGGCGCCGGCGGAGTGGTCAAGGCGCGCTTCGATATCGGCGGGCGTGAGGGCCTGCAGACCAAGCAGATCACCGTGCGCACCGACGCGGGCGACCACGCATTGAGCTTCTCGGTCAATCTGCGCCAGCGCCTCACCATCACCCCGCGCCTGCACCTCTTTCGTGTCGGCGCTCCCGCCGAGCATACCTTCACGGTCGCCATTCGTGCCGACGCGCCCGCGAAGCAACTGGAGGTGATTTCCACCTCCCCGAACTACACCGCCACGGTTTCGGAAAAAAAGCCCGGGGCCGATTACGAGATCCTCATCCAGCTCGCGCCGGACGCTCCGGCGATGCTGCGCGAGACCATCCAGGTGCGCACCATCGGCGCCTCCGGTGCCGAATACACCGACACCTTTTATGTCCGCCGTAATCCCTGACGCGGCGGTTGCGTGACCGCGCCTTGCGGGGGGGCGTTTGTCGCTTTGGGCGGATGGCCCCGCCAGTCATGTGCGAAGTGCGCCGTGCGCGGGAAAATTTCCCCAAGCCCGGCAATCGCGCCGGAGCGCGGCGGTGCCGCATAACGTGGGCACCCATGTCGCCCCGACCCCAGCTTTTGACAAACACCGCCTCGGTGCGGTCCCGGGGCGATAACGGGATCCCATGACGCTTCTGTTTATCGTCGGCGTGTATGCCATGTTGGCCCTCGCGCTCTACATCATTCTCCTGCGCTCGCCGCAGGGTTACGAGGACGAGCGGGGATTTCACGTCGGGCGCGACGACGCCGCGCCCCGTGCCCCCGAGCGGGAGCTTCTGCGCTAAGCCGCAGAAATGCAGTCGGGAGGGTCGTATCGAGGTAATCTGACGGCACCTTTCGGTGCGGCCCTCGGCTCGAAATACTCTCCGAGTATTCCTTCGCTCGGTCCGCACCGAAATCTGCTCGTCATCTTACCCCGCTACTCCGCCTCCGACTGCATTTCTACGGCTAAGGCTAGTCGGCGTGGGCTCGTCGGTATTTGGAGCGCGAATACAAGATGCGTTTCGATGCCGGTTGGGGCACGGATCGCGCCCTTCTGGCTGGGCGGGACCGTTGGGGCCGTGGGCAAGGCTGATGGGTGATCGTCGCCCAAGGGGCGCGCTCCCGGAGGGAGCGGCCTACTTTCCAGAAGGCTCCGGGGCGGGGCGTAATTGGTTTTGCGTGGCGGGTTAGGTCCGGCTTTTCCGCTAAAGTAGCGTGCTCACTCCGTGAGCGCTGCGGTGGAGTGGCCGGACGCCGAATTTCGAAGCCGGCGGGTGCGTCTCGGCGAGCGACGGGCCTGCGGTCCCGGGCGCGCTGGCGTCGGGATCAGTTGAGCCCCTCTGGCGGGGCGGGACCGTTGGGGCCGTGGGCAAGGCTGATGGGTGATCGTCGCCCAAGGGGCGCGCTCCCGGAGGGAGCGGCCTACTTTCCAGAAGGCTCCGGGGCGGGGCGTAATTGGTTTTGCGTGGCGGGTTAGGTCCGGCTTTTCCGCCAAAGTTGCGCGCTCGCTCCGCGAGCGCTGCGGCTATAGCGCTGCGGCGGAGTGGCCGAACACGGGGATTCTCACGCGCCGGCCGCGTCTCGGTGCCGGGACTACTCCAGCACGAGCTTGAGGCGCAGGAAAGCGCGGCCGCCGGGCAGGTCTTCGACCGGCGTCGGGTAGAACCAGGAGCGCAGCTCGAAGGCCGGGTCGCCGGCCTCGTCGGGCTGGCCGGGCAGGGCGACCACGCTTTCGGCCGTCGCCGCCCCCAGCGCATCCAGTGTCTCCGCCGCCTGCGGCACAAGGGTCGCGCCGGGATGCTCGCGGCGCACCCGCGCGCCGAGGCGCAGGTAGGTCTTGCCCGCCTCGGCCGCCGGATAGTCCTCGGTCGAGAGCGTCACGTTCGCGACGCGCGGTTGAAACGCCGAATAGTCCGCCGCCGCCGGGTCCGCGCCGAAGAGCCATTCGAGCGCGTTGGCCAGGCCGTCGCCGTCGGGGTCCTGATCGGCGCCGCGCGCTTCGGCGGGCAGCGCCTGAAGGTCGATCCACGCGGAAAAACCGGCCGCGGGCGCGGCCACGACACGCAGGATGCCGTCGAGCGCGAGGCCGTTGGTGTCCCACGCGGCGGGGGCGTCTGCGCCGGCGTCGAGCGTCGGAAGGATGAAGTGGGCGAAGTTGCCCTGGAGGTTGCCCGCTTCGGTTTCGAAGAGCCGGAACTCCGTGCCGGGTGTGAGCGCGGCGCCGCCGCCGTCGAGCTGCACCTCCAGAGTGCCGCCAAGCGTGAGCACGCCGCCGACGGCGAGCACGTCGTGCGGCGCGGCGCCTCCCTCCGCGTCGGGTCGCAGCCGGAACACGGCGCGCGCTTCCGGCGCGAGGGTGAGCGCGGCCTGCGCGCTCAGGCGCCCGGGCGCGTCGGGCAGACCCGGGACGAGGCGACCGTTCACGTTGACCACTCCGCCGATGCTGCCGGTGCCGCCGAGCTCGGCGTCGGGCGCCACGGTGACGGCACCGGCGGCGAGCGAGCCGGTGACGAGCAGGCGACCGGCCTCGATGCTGGTCGGGCCGCTGAAGGTGCTGGCCTGGGTGAGGGTCCAGTCGCCGCTTCCCGTTTTGCGCAGACCGCCGGTGCCGGGCAGGACCTTGTCAAAGATGCCCGTGCCCGCGCCGCCGAGGGTGAGCGTGCCGCCGGCGGAGCTGGCGAGGTTGCCGGTGCCGCGTTCGTCGAGCTTCACCAGCCAGGTGCGGCCCGGCGTGGCGGCCTCGAGCGTGGCGCCGGCCGCGCCGATCGTGAAGCCGGGGCCGTAGGCCTGTTCGGCGGGATTTTGCGGCGCGCCGTCGAGGTCGCCGAGGTAGCGCACGGTGCCGCCGTTGAGGACGAAGCGGGCGGGGTTGTAGGACAGGCCGCCGAGGGCCTGGGTGCGGTGGGTGGCGTCGGCGATGCCGTAGCCCCAGCGGTCGAGCTCGAGGGTGGCGCCGGCGTTGATGGTGAGCACGGCGGTGTTGTTCCACGCGCCGGCGTAGAGCGCGCCGGTATCGAGCACGGAGACGGTGCCGCCGTTGAGGGTGAGGCTGCCGGTGAAGGTGTTTTCGCGGTTAAACAGGAGCCGGCCGGCGCCGCTCTTGACGAGCGCGAGGGGTGCGGCGGAGCCGTTGGCCACCACGCCGTCGAAGGCGAAGTCGCCGTCGCCCTCCAGCGTCAGCGTGCGCGTGCCGCTGGCCGACGATGACACGGCGCCGAGGGTGAGCCGGCCGGCGTCGGAGCGGAGGCGGTAGTTCGAGCCACCGACGCCGATGGAGATCGGGCCGGAGAGGGTGTTTTCGCCGGAGAGGTTGCGCAGCGCCGGCACATCGACGTTTCGCCCGGAGAGGGCGATGGAGGCGGGGGCGAGGATCTCGCCGGCGGAGCCGTCGAGCTCGAGGGTGGAGGAGCCGGAGTTGTTGTTGCGGATGGCGATCGAGGTGAAGCCGCCGAGCGCGCCGGGGTGGGCGGCGCGGACGACGCCCTGCGTGGCGGAGCTGCTGTTGGTATCGATCTGGAGCGGACCGGAGACGGTGTTCTCGGCCGCGAGCACGAGCGTGCCGGTGCCGGCCTTGGCGAGGCCCTGCGTGCCCTGAAGCGGGGCGGCGAGGGTGGCGGTGTTTTGGTTGACCGTGATGGTCGGCACGGAGCTCGCGCCGCTGTCGAGGGTGAGCGCGCCGTCGCCGGTGGCGGTGATGGTCCACGACTCGGCGCCGGCGTTGTCGCCGAAACGCGCGCTGCCGAGCACGCGGGGCAGGTCGAGCGTGACGCTGCGGTCGGCGGAGAGGTCGAGGGTGCTGAAGTCGGCGCCGTAGCCGGGGCCGTTGGCGGGCATGCCGCCGGACCAGCGGTCCGGGTCGCTCCACAGGCCGTCGAGGTCGGCGAGCCAGGCGCCGTTGGCGTTGACGTTGGGCAACTGGATCTCGAGCACGGCGCTGCCGAGCACGCCGGTGGCGTCGAGCGCGCGCACGGTCCATTGTTGCAGGCCGCTGTCGCCGGGACCGGGCGTGCCGCTCAGGGTGCCGTCGGGCGCGACCTGGAGCCAGGCGGGGCCGGAGACCTTGGAGTAGGTGAGCGCGCCGCCGGCGGCGCTGGTGTTGACCGTGCCGACGAGGCTGCCGGCGTAGGGCTGGCCCTGGGTGGCGGCGCCGCCGGAGAGGACGGGGGCGGTGAAGGTCGGAGCGTGGCCGGCCATGAGCGCGGAGATTTGCGCGGCGCTGAGCGCGGAGTCGGCCAGATAGACCTCGTCGAGCTGGCCGCGGAAAAGCGGGTCGGCGGGCCACTGGGATTTGCCCAGATAGTTTTTGGTCGGGACGAGCTGCGCCGGGGTGAGCGTGGTGGCGGTCGAGCCGACCTGGACGCCGTTCAGGTAGAGGCGGGTGGTGCCGCCGCCGATGGTGACGGCGACGTGGCTCCATTGGCCGACGGGCAGGGCCGCGGCGTGCTGCACGAACTGGTCGGTAGTGCTGTTGCGGATACCGAAACGCAGGGTGCCGGCGGAGGACGACGGCGTGAGGTAGAGATACTGGGAGGTGTCGCTGCCGAAGTCGAAGATGCGCTGCCAATTCGGGCCGCCGTCCCAGTAAACCCAGGCGGCGAAGGTGAAGGTGGAGCTGACGGCGGCGCGGTAGGGCAGCTGGACGTGGTTGCTCTCGCCGTCGAAGACGAGGGCGCGGCCGCGCGGGCTGTCGCGAAACGCGGGGGCGCGGGCGGCGAGGCCGTGGTTGGAGAAGCCCGAGACGTCGCGCACGCTGTCGTCCATCGGGAGCCGGGCGATGCCGCGCGTGCCGGTGGCCGGGACCTCCTGGCGATGGCCGAGGCCGGAGACCTGGTCGCGATAGACGATACCCGCCGGGGTGAGGCCGCCGCTGTCGTAGGTGAGCTGGCGCATGTATTCGACGCGGGAATACAGCGCGTAGCGTTCGACGAAGGGCGCGTCCTCCAGCATGCGGATGAACTCGCCCACGCGCGTGGCGTTTTCCTGGTAGGACGGGTCGGCGCAGCTGGTCCAGTCGGCGCCGTTGTTGAACTCGGTCACCCAGATCGGTTTCCCGCCGGTGCGGACGTGGATGTCGTAGAGCCAGTCGTGGAGCTGCTGAGCGCTGAAACCGCAGCGGTAGAAATGCACCGCGACGTAGTCCACGCGCAGGTTTCGCGCGGCGGCCTGGTCCATGAAACTGTAGAGCCAGTTGAGGCCGCCGTCGGTGACGGCGGGCGAGCCTACGCGCAGGCCGGTGGCGAGCAGGCCGGGCCAGGTGTCGAGGGCGGTGGTGATGGAGCCGTTGCCGAGGGTTTGGTAGGCGTCCTCGACCGGGTTGTCGGGCTCGTTGAAGCCGAGCAGGTGGGTGGAGTCGGGCTTGTTGGTCGGGTAGTCGGGCCACCAGCGCTGCTGGCGGATGGGCACGTATTCCCAGTTGAGGGCGGAGTTGCGGTCGTTGGCCCAGTTGTAGAACCAGTGGGCGCCGACGGTGTCGGCGGAGACGTCGCAGGAACCTTTTTTGCCCACCCAACGCCAGGGCAGCACGCGCAGGAAGACGACGGCGTTGTCGAGCTCGGCGGGCAGGCGGCCGATCTCGAGGTCGCCGTCCTGGGCGATGTAAACGCGTCCGCTTCCGGTGCCGTTGGCCTGGGTGGTGAGCGTGGCCATGTAGCCGCGCTTGAGCCGGAAGGAGCTGATGTTGCGGTGCATCGCGCCGAGCGCGCCGGATGTATTGAAATACTGATACGGCATGAACTTCATCGCCTGCCCGGTGAAGTCGGGGCCGGTGAAGGTTTCCAGCGGCTGGAAGGCGGGTGAGTGGGGCAGGACCATGGCGCCGCGTTCGTATTGGACGACGCGCACGTTGCCGCCCGAGCTGGCGGCGGCGCCGTTGACCCGGAGTTGTCCGAGGTAGGACGAGGCGACGGTGGCCGGGCGGATGTTTTCGAAGAAGACCGAGGCGTCGGGCGAGTTCAGGTGGACGACGCTGTTGGCCAGCGGCGTGCCGGAGCCGGTGAGGTGGAGCTCGGTTTTGCCGTCGAGGGTGACGGTGGCGCCGTCGAGCGAGGTGTAGCGGTGGACACCGTCGGAGAAGGCGAGGTCCTCGGCGCGGAGGAGGCCGGCGGACGAGGAGAGGAGCGCGAGGGCGAGCGCGAGACGGAGCGGCGCGCGACCGCGCACGGCGAGGGGGAACCGCGGAGAGAACATGGCGGGGTGGGGTCGGAAAAGGAGGGGGCTAGCGGGGGCGGACTGGCGGGGCGAAACGGGGGGGCGGGGTGGCGCGGAGCGGGAGCGGGAGGGCCGGGATCGTCGCGCGGGAGTGGGCGCGGCGGCGCACGGCGAGGTGTCTATTGAAAGCAAAGGCCTCCGCCGCGCAGCCCCGCGTGATGGTGGCGTGGGTGTAAGGTAAACCGAAACCGGGAGGGGCGGCGGAGCTCGGGGTTGCGTGTCGGCGGGCGGGCGGCAGGGTGGCGGGTTTCCGACGATGAAACTTCTCTCTTGGAACGTGAACGGGGCGCGCGCGGGTTTGGACAAGGGCACGCTCTTGCCGTGGATGACGGCGAGCGGGGCCGACGTGGTCTGCCTCCAGGAAACCAAGTGCCACCCCGGCGACGTCGCCCATGTGTCGTGGCCGGGCGACTACGGCTCGGTCACCTTTTACGCGGCGGAGAAAAAGGGCTACAGCGGCACCGCGCTCCTGGCGAAACACGCCCCGCTCGCGGTGCGGTTTGGCTTCGGCCTCAAGGACCATGACGCCGAGGGGCGCGTGCTGACGGCCGAGTTCGACAAGTTTTTTCTGGTCAACGTTTACACGCCCAACGCCCAGGACGGCCTGCGTCGGCTGCCCTACCGTCAGGTCTGGGACCGGGTCTTTCTCGAATACCTGCAAACGCTGGAGAAAGCCAAGCCGGTGGTGACCTGCGGCGATTTCAACGTGGCGCACAAGGAGATCGATATCGCGCGACCCAAGGAGAACGTGAAAAACCCGGGCTTCACGCCCGAGGAGCGCGCGGGGTTCACGAGTTTCATCGACGCGGGCTTCGTGGACACGTTTCGCGAGTTCGAGAAGGGGCCGAACCACTATTCGTGGTGGAGCATGCGCGGCGGCGCGCGTTCGCGCAACGTGGGCTGGCGCATCGATTATTTCCTGGTGTCGGCCGCGCTGCGCCCGGCGCTCAAACGCGCCTGGATCGAGCCGCAGGTGATGGGCAGCGACCACTGCCCGGTGGGCGTGGAGCTGGCGGTGTAGGCGGTCGAGGGCTTTGTGATGCCGATGGAGGTGGCGGCGACACCGGCGACACCCACCGCCGCCGACCGGGCACTTGCCAAGACGGCCAAGGGGATCCCCCTTGGGCGGAAAGCCGGGCCTGCCGGAAGCGGAGCAGGTCGGGCAAATCGCGGAGAACGCGGGTTGGCCGCGGGAGCGGTTTGCCGAAGCCGCCCGGAAGTGCGCGGAAAACGCAGTGCGGGAGACTCAAGGCCCTCGCGAGAAGCGCGAGGTCTCGGAGTGAGCGAAGCGTTCCGCCGCGGTGAGGGACGCGATCAATGAGGCGCGACCAAGGCGGCGCGGCGAAGGGGGAGACATCGGCGGTGGCGAATGTAGGCCCGACCGCTGGTCGGGCGGATTGGGGATCGAGAGCCGAGGATCGGGCGTAGGGTTCGCCATCGGAAATATGGACGTCGGAAACGCCCGGCCGGCGACCCCGACCGGCGGTCGGGGCTACAGGGGAGGGGGTGGCATCAGGGCAGCGTGGTCGCGCCCATGAGGTAGCGGTCGCACTCTCTCGCGGCGGCGCGGCCTTCGTTGATCGCCCACACCACCAGACTCTGGCCGCGACGGCAGTCGCCGGCGGCGAACACGCCGGGGACGCTTGTCGCGTGCACGCCGTGCTCGGCCTTGATGTTGCTGCGCGCGTCGGTTTCGAGGCCGAGCGCCTGGATCGCCGCCTGCTCGGGCCCGAGGAAACCCATGGCCAACAATACGAGCTGCGCGGGGCGGGTCTTTTCCGTGCCGGGCTGCTCCACGGGCACGAAGGCGCCCTGGTCGTTTTTCTCCCACTTCACCTCGACGGTGACGAGCGACTCGACCCGGCCGGCGGCGTCGGCGTTGAACTTTTTCACCGTCGTCAGGTAAACGCGCGGGTCGGCGCCGAAGCGGGCGGCCGCCTCTTCCTGGCCGTAGTCGATCTTGAGGGTCTTGGGCCACTCGGGCCAGGGGTTGTTTGCGGCGCGCTCGAGCGGCGGCTTGGGCAGGATCTCGATCTGCGTGACCGAGCGGCAACCCTGGCGCAGCGCGGAGCCCACGCAGTCGGTGCCGGTGTCGCCGCCGCCGATCACGACGACGTCCTTGTCCTTGGCGTTGATCGGGCCGGCGCAGCCGTCACCCGTGTCGAGCAGGGCCCGGGTGTTGGCGGTGAGATACTCCATCGCCAGGTGGATGCCGGCGGCCTCGCGGCCGGGGGCGCGGAGGTCGCGGCCGAGCGTGGCGCCGGTGGCCATGACGATGGCGTCGAAATCGCGACGGAGCTGCGCGACGTCGTGGGTGACGCCGACGTGGGCGCGGCACACGAACTTCACGCCCTCCTCCTCGAGGAGCTGTATCCGTCGCAGGACTACGGCTTTCTTGTCCAACTTCATGTTGGGGATGCCATACATGAGGAGGCCGCCGGGACGGTCGGCGCGTTCGAAGACGGTGACGGCGTGGCCGGCGGCGTTGAGTTGGGCGGCGGCGGCGAGGCCGGCGGGACCGGAGCCGACGACGGCGACTTTTTTGCCGCTGCGGACGGCGGGGGCGCGCGGGATCACCCAGCCCTCGTCCCAGCCTCGTTCGATGATGGAGGACTCGATGTTTTTGATCGTGACCGGCGGGTTGGTGAGGCCGAGCACGCAGGCTCCCTCGCAGGGGGCGGGGCAGACGCGTCCGGTGAACTCGGGGAAGTTGTTGGTTTTGAGCAGGCGCTCCAGCGCCTCGCGCCAGAGGCCGCGAAAGACGAGGTCGTTGAACTCGGGGATCAGGTTGTTGATCGGGCAGCCCGAGGCCATGCCGCCGATGAGTTTGCCGGAGTGGCAGAAGGGCACGCCGCAGTCCATGCAGCGGGCGCCCTGGTGACGGAGTTTCTTCTCCTCCAGGTGGAGGTGAAACTCGTCCCAGTCGCGCATGCGTTCGAGCGGCGGACGGTCGGCGGGGACTTCGCGGAGGTATTCGAGAAAGCCGGTGGGTTTGCCCATGGGAGTGGTTGTTTGGAAGTAGCGAGTAGTGAGTAGCGGGTAGCGAGTAGGTGGGGCGGTGGCTGCTTCAGTGGTCCGAATGCTCGCTACTCACCACCCGCTACTCGCTACTTCTGGTTGATCAGTTTCCGCCGACGCGGGACGTGTCGCGGGCGTTTTCCTCGAAGGCGGCCATGATGGCTTCGTCGCCGGTGAGGCCCTGGGCCTGCGCCTTCTCGATGCAGGCGAGCATGCGCTTGTAGTCTTTGGGCATTACTTTGACGAACCTGGGGGCGAGCGCGTCCCAGTCGGCGAGGATCCGGCGGGCGCGGGCGCTGCCGGTGTGGTCGGCCTGGCGCTGGATGAGCGCGCGCAGCTCGGCGAGCTCGTCGGGGGTCTCGATCTTTTCGAGCGCGACCATCGACTGGTTGACGTTGCCCCGGAGCGCGTCGCTCTCGTCGAGCACGTAGGCCACGCCGCCGGACATGCCGGCGGCGAAGTTGCGTCCGGTGGGGCCGAGCACGACGACCTTGCCGCCGGTCATGTATTCGAGGCCGTGGTCGCCCACGCCCTCGACCACGGCGGTGACGCCGGAGTTGCGCACGCCGAAACGCTCGCCGGCGCGGCCGCCGACGAGGAGCTCGCCGGAGGTCGCGCCGTAGAGGGCGACGTTGCCGACGATGATGTTTTCCGAAGGGTCGAAGCCGGCGTCGGCGGGGGCGCGGACGATGATCCTGCCGCCGCTGAGGCCCTTGCCGACGTAGTCGTTGGCGTCGCCGGTGAGGCGGAAGGTCATGCCCTTCGGCAGGAAGGCGCCGAAGGACTGGCCGGCGGAACCGTGGAAACGGATGTCGATGGTGTCCTCGGGCAGGCCGGCCGCGCCGTATCGGCGGGTGACCTCGCTGCCGGTGATGGTGCCGACGACGCGGTGGATGTTTTTCACCGGCACCTCGGCGACGACCTTCTCGCCGGCCTCGAGGGCGGGGCGGCAGAGATCGAGGAGCGTGAGGTGGTCGAGCGAGCGCTCGAGGCCGTGGTCCTGCGGGATTTGGCAATAGCGGCCGACCTCGGGGCCGGCGTCCGGCGAGTAGAGCAGGCTGGAGAAATCCATGCCCGTGGCTTTCCAGTGGGTGATGGCCTTGCGCGGTTCGAGGCGGTCGGTGCGGCCGATCATCTCATCCACGCTGCGGAAGCCGAGCCGCGCCATGAGCTCGCGCACCTCGCGGGCGACGAAGGTCATGAAGTTGACCACGTCCTCGGGCGTGCCCTTGAACTTCTCGCGCAGGCGCGGGTCCTGGGTGGCGACGCCGGCCGGGCATGTATTCAGATGGCAAACACGCATCATGATGCAGCCGGTGGCGACGAGCGGGGCGGTGGCGAAGCCGAACTCCTCGGCGCCGAGCAGGGCGGCCATGACGACGTCGCGGCCGGTCTTGAGCTGGCCGTCGGTCTCGACCGCGATGCGGGAGCGGAGGTTGTTGAGCACGAGGGTCTGGTGCGTCTCGGCGAGGCCGAGCTCCCAGGGCAGGCCGGCGTGCCAGATGGAGTTCTGCGGCGAGGCGCCGGTGCCGCCGTCGTGGCCGGAGATGAGCACGACGTCGGCGTGGGCCTTGGCGACGCCGGCGGCGATGGTGCCGACGCCGACCTCGGCGACGAGCTTCACGCTGACGCGGGCGCGGCGGTTGGCGTTTTTCAGGTCGTGGATCAGCTCGGCGAGGTCCTCGATCGAGTAGATGTCGTGGTGGGGCGGCGGGGAGATGAGGCCGACGCCGGCGGTGGTGTGGCGGGTCTTGGCGACCCAGGGATAGACCTTGGTGCCGGGCAACTGGCCGCCCTCGCCGGGCTTGGCGCCCTGGGCCATCTTTATCTGGATCTCGCGGGCGCTGACCAGGTAGTGGCTGGTGACGCCGAAGCGGCCGGAGGCGACCTGTTTGATGGCGGAGTTTTTCGAGTCTCCGCGCTCGTTGGTCCAGGTGAAGCGGGCGGGGTCCTCGCCGCCCTCGCCGGTGTTGGATTTGCCGCCGATGCGGTTCATCGCGATGGCGAGCGTCTCATGGGCCTCCTGCGAGATGGAGCCGTAGGACATGGCGCCGGTCTTGAAGCGGCGGAGGATGTTTTCCACCGGCTCGACCTCCTCGATGGGGATGGCGTCGCAGGGTTTGAAGTCGAGCAGGCCGCGCAGGGTGCAGAGGTTTTTCGACTGGTCGTCGATGAGGCGCGAATACTGCCGAAACACCCCGTAGTCGCCGGTGCGGACGGCCTTTTGCAGGGCGTGGATGGACTCGGGGTTGAAGAGGTGAAACTCGCCGTCGGAGCGCCACTTCATCTGTCCGCCGGCGGGGAGGGCGTGGTCGTCGATCTTGCGTTCGGCGAAGGCGGCGCGGTGGCGCAGCAAGGTTTCCTGCGCGATGACGTCGAGCCCGATGCCGCCGACGCGCGAGGGCGTCCAGGTGAAGTAGTGGTCGATGAGGTCCTGGCGCAGGCCGACGGCCTCGAAGACCTGGGCGCCGCGGTAGGACTGGATGGCGGAGATGCCCATCTTGGACATGACCTTCACGACGCCCTTGGAGAGGGCCTTCACCAGGTTCTTGCAGGCGGTCTTGTGGTCCACGCCGGGCAGCAGGCCCTCGTGGATGAGGTCGTCGATGGTCTCGAAGGCGAGGTAGGGGTTGATGGCGCTGCAACCGTAGCCGACGAGGGTGGCGACGTGGTGGACCTGGCGGGCCTCGCCGGTTTCGAGCACGAGGCTGACCTGGGTGCGCAGGCCCTCGCGGATGAGGTAGTGGTGCAGACCGGCGACGGCGAGCAGGGCGGGGATGGGCGCGTGGTCGCGGGAGACGCCGCGGTCGGAGAGGACGAGGACCTGGACCTCGTTTTCCTCGACGGCCCGGCGGGCGAGCACGCAGAGCTCCTCCATGGCTTTGGCCAGACCCTTCTCGCCGCGGGAGACGCGGAAGAGGATGGGCAGGGTCTCGACCTTGAGGCCGGGGAGCTGCATGCGGCGGATTTTTGCGAACTCCTCGTTGGTGAGCACGGGCCAGTCGATCTGGAGGCGGCGGCAGGCGGTGGCGCCGGGCTGGAGGAGGTTGTCCTCGGCGCCGAGGCGGGTCTCGGCCGAGGTGACGATCTCCTCGCGGATGCAGTCGATGGGCGGGTTGGTGACCTGGGCGAAGAGTTGTTTGAAGTAGTCGTAGAGCAGGCGGGGTTTGTTCGACAGGACGGCGAGCGGGGTGTCGTTGCCCATGGCGCCGACGCCCTCGACGCCGTCGCGGGCCATGGGCGTGAGGATGGCGCGCTCGTCCTCGTGGGTGTAGCCGAAGGCGAGCTGGCGCTGGTGCAGGGTGTCGCGGTCGGGCGCCGGCAGGTCGGGCGGGGCGGGGAGCTCGGCGACGTTGACCAGATGCCGGTCGAGCCATTCGCGATAGGGAAACTCGGCCGCGAGCTGGCGCTTGATCTCCTCGTCGGGCACGAGGCGGCCTTCGCGTGTATCCACCAGAAACATACGGCCGGGCTGGAGGCGGCCCTTCTCGACGATGTCGGCGGCGGGGAACTCGAGCACGCCGGCCTCGGAGGCGAGCACGACGAGGCCGTCGCGCGTGACGTAGTAGCGGGCGGGGCGGAGACCGTTGCGATCGAGCACGGCGCCGATGACGTGGCCGTCGGTGAAGGTCATGGCGGCGGGGCCGTCCCAGGGCTCCATGAGGCAGGCGTGGTATTGGTAGAAGGCGCGCCGGGCATCGTCCATGGTCCCGTGGTTGGACCAGGGTTCGGGGATCATCATCATGACCGCGTGCGGGAGGGATCGGCCGGCGAGGTGGAGGAGCTCGAGCGTGTTGTCGAACATCGCCGAGTCGGAGCCGTTGGGGTTGATGACGGGCAGGACTTTTTTGATGTCGTCGCCGAAGGCGTCGGAGACGAAGTGGGCCTGGCGGGCGTGCATCCAGTTGATGTTGCCGCGCAGGGTGTTGATCTCGCCGTTGTGCGCCACGTAGCGGTAGGGGTGGGCGCGGTCCCAGGACGGGAAGGTGTTGGTCGAAAAGCGCGAGTGGACCAGCGCGATGGCGGTGGCCATGAGCGGGTTTTGCAGGTCGGGGAAATACTTCGCGAGCTGCGTGGTGAGCAGCATGCCTTTGTAAACCATCGTGCGCGACGACAGGCTCGGGAAATAGACGACCTCGCCGCCGAGCAGGCCCTCGGAGCGGACCTCGGCGCCGGCGCGCTTGCGCACGACGTAGAGCTTGCGCTCGAAGGCGAGCTCGGTGGCGAGTTCGGCGGGGCGGCCGATGAAAATCTGCCGGACGGCGGGCTCGCTGGCCTTGGCGGTGTCGCCGAGCTCGGAGTTGTCGGTGGGGACGCCGCGCCAGCCGAGAAACTCGAGGCCCTCGCCCTGCACGACGGCGACGATCTTCTCCTCCAGCTTGCGGCGCTGGGTGGCGTTTTTCGGCAGGAAGACGAGGCCGGTGCCGTAGTGGCCGACGCCGCCGGCGGGCAGGGGGATGCGGGCCTTTTGCGCGGCCTCCACGCAGAAGGCGTGCGGGACCTGCAGGAGGATGCCGGCGCCGTCGCCGGTGTTGGGTTCGCTGCCGGCGGCGCCGCGGTGATCGAGATTTTCGAGCACCTGGAGGCCCTTGCGGACGAGGTCGTGGGTGGCGCGGCCCTTCAGATCGGCGACGAAGCCGACGCCGCAGGCGTCGTGCTCGAACCACGGATCGTAGAGCCCTTGTTTTGCGGGACGCCCGAACGCGGGGGCGGCGGGTGTGGCGGCGAGGGCTGCGGCGGCCGTGGCGGCGGAGCGGGGAGCGGAGGGGGCGAGGGCGGCGGGGGCGGGTTTCACGGGCGTGGGGGAAGAGACTCGTCGGTGCGTGGACCGGGAATTCTTGCCGGAGCCCGGACGGCGCGGCTAGCGCCACAACGGCGCGGATTTTGGCAAAGCTCGCGCTTTTTGCGGCTTCGGGGGGCGGAGCGGAGGCTGGGAGGCGCGGGAGCGGGGACGGAGGGGCGCAGGCGGCTGCGGGGCGCAGGCGGCGGACGTTTTTTTCGACACGGAGGGCACGGAGGACCGGCGGGGAGCGCACGGAGGGCCAGGCGCGGGCGACCCTCGATTGGGGACGGCGCCGGGAGCGGAGAAGCGCGCCGGGGGGCGGAGGGGGGCGGGAAGCAAACGGCGCGCGGCGGGGGCGGGTAGACGCAAAAAAGCCGCCCCGAAATCCGGGGCGGCAAAAAGATGGAAACGACCTGTGCTTCAGCAGAAGCGGATCGTCGTGATAAGACCGCTGATCGCAACCTGTAGGCCTGACCGCTGGTCAGGCAGCCCGACCAGCGGTCGGGGCTACAGCGGAGCGGTGTTTTTATGCCTTTGAAGGCAAATTTGGCTCAGAAGAACCGAATGGTCTTGGTGGCCATGCGGGCGTGCTCCTCGTCGGAACAGCCGGCGTTGGTGGGGACGTCGGCGGGCTTGTCGAGCGGCTTGATCAGATCGTTGGCGAGCAGGTAGTTCTCCACCTCTTCACCGGAGACGTCGGCCAGCATGACGCCGTCGATCTCGACGCAGGGCGAGAGGGGTTGGCCGGACTTGGCCACCATCTCGGCGTAGTTGTCGCGGTTGTTGATGATGTCGATGTCCTCGAAGGCGAGGCCGTGTTTGCGCATGATGGCGCGGACACCGTTGGACCAGCCGCAGTGCGGTTTGAGATAGGCTTTGATATGCATGGCGGAGACCAAAATCAGGATATGAGGGCGCGCAAGGTAGGGAGGCGCCCCGGGACGATGAAAGTAAATTTTCGCAAGCTCCGGGCAACTACGCCGGCTCACGCCACCGCGCGCAGCCGCGCCACGGTGGCGGCGGCGGCGCGGGCGATGGCGGCGAAGTCCGACGAAAGCAGCGCGTCCTCCGCGAGTTCGCGCCAATACGTTTCCGCCCAGCCGGCGGCGACATGCCAGAGCTCGCGCTCGGCGGGCAGGGGAAGGGTGGGGGCGAAGTCGGGCGCGGGCGTGGCGTCGGCGAGATTGGACGCCCAGAGCATGGGCAACATGTCGTAGGCGGGCGTCGGGCGGAAGGGCGCCGCGTCGCCGAGCCAGAGGGCGAGGTTGCCGAGGTGCATGTCGGTGTTGCCGATCAGGCGGCCGAAGGCGTGGCGCAGGCGCACCGAGCGCAGCCCCGTCTCGTCGAGCAGGCCGCGCGCGTGCAGGTGCGCGGCGACACCGGGCCAGTCGTTGGCGTCGGGGCCGTCGAAGGCGTCGTGTAGTGCTCGCAAGGATACGACGCCGCGGCGCCCGTGCGGGCCGACGCGGTCGTAACGCGGGGTCTCCAGAAAACGCCGGCCGCCGGCGTCGAGCAGACGCGGCACGGCGTGGGCCTCGCCGTGCGCGTGCAGGAGCGCGAGCGCGCGGGCCTCGGCCACGAGCAAGTCGCCCCAGCGGCGGCCGCCGGGAGTGTCGAGCCGGGCGGTGAACTTGACGATGCAGGGGATGGGCGAGGGGCGAGGGGCGACGGGCGACGGGGCGGAAGGCAGGGGGGCGGCTGCGCCGTCGAGCGCGTTGGGGACAACGCGCTCCACCGTGACGAGGAACTTCGGTTGCTCGCCCTCGACCGAGGAGCCGGCCACGCCGGCGGAGGCCGCGGCGGCGGCCAGCTCGGGATAACGCGAGCCGCGGTCGGCGTCGGCGAGCGCGGGCGAGGGGGTGGACGCGGGACGGAGCAGGCGCTCCTGAAAACGGCGCAGGGGCAGATCGCCGACGATGAGGTCGCCGGGCAGGTCGTCGCCCTCGGTGGCGAGATAGACGAGGGTGTCGTCGTCGCTCCAGTTGCGCGGATCGGCGGGCAAACCGAGCGTGGCGGGCAGGGCGCGGCCAACCGCGCGGCCGAGAAAACCCTGCGGGCGCAGTTCGCTCAGAAAAAACGGAAAGCCCTCGGCGAAGCCGCCGAGCGAGAGGACGGCCTCCGCCCAAGCGGGCGGGCGGGCGGGCTCGGCGTTTGCCCAGACGAGGCGCCAGCCGCCGTGGAGGGCGGTGATCTCGGCCCAGTCGTGGGCGCGGCCGTCGGCGTCGATCCGGCGGATGGGGAACGTATGTCCGAGCGCGCGCACCGTGCGGCGCAGCGCGTAGGTGGCGCCGCGGGTGGTGCCGAGCCGGATGATCGGCTCGCCCAGCGCGGCGAGCGCGCGCGAGACGCGGGAGCGGTCCACGCCGGCGGCGGCGGCCATCGCCTGCGCGCTCAGCGGACCCTGCGCCTGGAGGCGCAGGGTCAGGGCGGCGGGATCAAGCTGGCGCGGTCGCGGCATGAGCGCGATAACGCACAAATGTTTCTAAATATCAATATGCGAAAAGATTTTCGCACATGGCTGGTTCTGGGATTCTGTTTAGTTTAATCGCACAGATATTCGGAGCGTTTTTTACGGGAGCTGGAAGCTCCCGCTACTTTTTTACGCCTCCACCAGGTCCTTCTCCACCCGCAGGTTGCCGATGATGAAGTCCTGTCGTTGCGGGGTGTTCTTGC
>CBINNW010000024.1:0-53883 GCA_966252115.1 uncultured Akkermansia sp. | reverse complement strand
CACTAGCGGAACACCTGTTACCCACAAAGCGGAACGAAACACGCCGGGCGCGCCGGGTTGGATAACGATGACCGTTGGTGGCTCGCGGCGGGCCCGGCGGTCCCGCCCTTGTTGCTACCATAGGTGGGGTGTTCGCCGGGCGACTGGGCGAACTCCCTGCGCCGAAGGGTCCGGGGAGCACACCCGTCTCGGGTGTTTCAGCGGGCGTCTCGCCCGCTGTTTCGGAGGAGAGAGCGGGACGCTCTCACCGGCACGCGGGACGCGTGCGCTCCCCGGACCGGGCCGGGCCGGCGCCGGCGGGAGGGTGATCTGATACCAATTCGCGTTCCGTCGTAATAAAACCGGTGGTCGCAAGCTGTAGGCCTGACCGCTGGTCAGGCTGCCCGACCAGCGGTCGGGCCTACATCGGAGTCGCAGTTTTTATACGTTTGGATGCAAACTGATCTGACATTTCAAGCACACCCACCACCCCGGGGCCCGGAACCGTCCGTCCCGTAGCCGGACGGGCTCAGCGACGGCGGCGGAGGGTGCCGCAGGCGAGGGCGCCGATGCCGAGGAGGAAACCTGCGGCCGAGGGCTCGGGGATCGCGGCGGGCACCACTTCGATCATGCCGGCGCTGCCGAAGGTGCCGGGATCGGTGAGCGAGACCGGGAAGAAGCTGGTGGCGATGAAGCTCAGCTCTCCGGAGCCGTTGCTGAGGGCCATCAGCTCATCGTAAAAAGCCTGCCCGGCGGGGGTGTGTCCGGTGACGAAGGCCTGGCCCTCGCCGGTGGCGCTGATGTCGTTGATATGGTCCACTTCCGTGACGAAGCGGGCGACGTAGCCGGTCGCCCATTCCTGGCCGTTGTAAAAGAAGGTGAGATTGGTCGGCGCGGTGCCGCCCTGGGTGTCGTAGCGGTAGTCCTCGAAGCCGGCGGAGACCGGTCCGGGCGAGAGGGTGGCGCTGCCGGCGCCCTGATAGAGGGACATCGGGCCGAAGGTCCAGGAGAGGAGGGTGATGTCGAGGCCGCCGCCCGCCGGGGCGAAGAGATCGAAGCCATCCTGGGTGGAGGCGGAGCCACCGCTGGCGCCGGAGGGGCTGCCGATGTAGTCGGGGATGATGTTCAGAAACATGTCCGAACCGAGCACCCAGTCGGGGCCGGAGGCGCCTTGCGTGTTGGTGATGCCGTTATTGTAGGTGATGAAGGCGGCGGAAGCGAAGTTGCCGCCGCAAAGGGCGAGGGTCGCGAGGGTAAGTAGTTGGGCTTTCATAGCATCTTATTTACATGCAAGGTCGTGGCGTTGCCTCAAGGCGCAATTCGCTTTCGAGGGTAAATTCTTCGGCCCTGTCCGCGACGGGCCGGGCAAGATGTAGTGTTGGCCGTCCCCGGCCAATTTCGTCTGCCAAGTCCGCCTGTGGCGTTGGCCGTCCGCGGCCAATCCCGCCGCGCAAGAAACACCCCGAATTGGCCGGGGACGGCCAACGCTACAGGGGAATTGGCCGGCGGAATGGGCATTCAGCGACCGTCGCCATCGGGGATCCGCACCGCCTCGCGCGGCGGGCTCGGTGGCACGGCAAAGGCCGCCGGATCGGCCGGGTGCGCGGGGTCGTAGGGCTCCACGTCGGGCGCGAGGCGTGCGGCGAGGGCGGGCACGTTTTGCCGGATGCCCTCGACGATGCAGCGGGCGAGCTCGTAGGCGCCGTAGGGGCTGAAGTGGGTGTCGTCCTTGACCTCTTTTTCCGAGCCGTAGGCGCCGGCGGGGAAGTGGACGAAGGCGGCCTTGGAGGGCTCGGCGCCGAGGGCGGAAAACAGTTTTGCGCTCATGGCGTGCAGGTCGATGAGCGGCACGGCGAGCTCGGCGGCGACCTGGCGGGTGGCGGCGGGGAAGTCGCCCAGGGTGTCGTAGAGTTGGCCCTGCTCGTCGAAGCGGCGGCGATACATCGAGGTGACGAGCACGGGGTGGCCGCCGTGTTCGCGGATGGCGGCGACGTAGTCGCGAATCGAGGCGGCGTAGGTGGTGAAGGCGCCCACCCCCTCGCCTTTTTCCTTCTGATCGTTGTGGGCGAACTGCATGAACACGTAGTCGCCGGGGCGCAGGGTGCTCAGGATTTTGTCGAGGCGGGAGGAGTCGCGGAAGCTGGCGAACGAGAGCCCGGACTCGGCGTGGTTGGCGACCGCCACGCCGGCGGGGAAAAAGCGCGGCAACATCTGGCCCCAGGAGCACCAGGGTTCGCCGGGCTGGTCGGTGACGGTGGAGTCGCCGGCGAGGTAAACGGTGAGCGCGGCGTCGTTGCGGCGGATGTCGAGGCCGGCGACGGCGGGGCGGGAGCCGTTGAATTCGAGGAAAAGTTTGTCGTCCCAGTGCAGGTAGTCGCGTTCGCGGGTTTTGAGCGAAACGCGTCGGTCGGTGGTGCCGATTTGCGGCGTGCGGATGTTGACCGTGAAGGTGCGGGCCTGAACGGAATCGCGCCCGGCGGGAGTTTTTATCCCCTCCAACAGGAGGCGGCGGCTCTCGGCCTTGACGGTGGTGTCGGCCGCGCCGGCGGGATCGCCGAGCAGGACGGTGACCTCGTAGTTGCCCTCGGGCAGGTCCACGACGAAGGCCAAGGGCTTCGAGCCCACCAGCGCGTCCGCGTGCAAGGCGTCGCGAGCGGGCGACCGTTCCACCGCGGAGGCGGCGAGGCCCTCGCCGGAGAGCAGGCCGTAGCCCCGGGCGGGCGTGTAGAGCGTGGAGGCGTCAACGGCGGTGCAGCCCTCCGCGACCGGCCCGCTCCCGAAATCGAAACGGAGCGAGCTAGGGAGCGTTTGCGCCGGCGCGGGAAGCGCCCCCGGAGTCGGCGAGGAGGCCTCGCCCGCCGCCTGCGCCCAAGCCAAGGTGGGCGCCGGGAGTGAAGCGAAGAGACCGAGCAGAGGGACGGCGACTAACGAAACGGAGCGGCGCATGGGGGAGGGAATAAAACGTTGGATCGGTGGGGGCGTGGCGGACTCGGGAATCAGGGCGGAGAATTCAGAATGCGCACCCTTCGGTGCTTCGTTTCCGCATACCGGGCCTGGTCGGTTTCCATTCGGTCTTCATCCATCATCCTCCATCCTTCGTCCCTCAGAATTCAGCCGTCATCCTTCAGATTTCATCCTTCATCCTTCAGGCCCCCCCCGCTCAGGCCTCCTTGGCCGCGCCCTTGGGCATGGTGTGGAAGGTCAGGCCGGCGAGGTCGGGCTGGCGGCCGGGGAGGAGAAGGCTGGCCAGGTAGCCGACGCCCACGGTGACGAGGGTGCCGATGGTGGTGAAGAGCCAGAAGGTGATGGTGGAGTGGTTTTGCAGCCAGATCACCACGCCCATGCCGGCGGCGACGCCGATGAGCGCGCCGGTCTGGTGGGCGCGTTTGGTGAGCAGGCCGAGCGTGAAGAGGCCGACGATGCCGTTGCTGATGAGGTTGGTGACGAGGATCGCGAGGTCCCACATCGAGCCGAGGGTGGCGTTGGCCATCCAGAGCGCGGTGGCGATGCCGAGCGCGCCGGAGGCGAGGGTGGCGCAGCGGCCGAAGAACAGGATCTCGCGGTCGGCGGCGGCCGGCTTGAAGCGGTGATAAAAGTCCTGCGTGACGATGTCGGAGACGCTGCAATTGCAGCTCGAGATGGTGGACATCGTGGCGGCGAGGAGCGCGGCGACGACGATGCCGGAGACGCCGGGCGGGAGCTGTTGCGCGACGAAGAAGGGGTAGATGCCGTCGAGCTTCAGGACGGGGCTGAGCGAGGCGGGGTGTTGTTGATAAAAAAGGAACAACACCGTGCCCAGGGCGAAGAGCAGCAGGTTGAGCGGCACCGCGACGAGGAGCTGGGTCGTCACCGCGAGCTGCGCCTCCTTCAGCGTCGGCGTGCACTGCACGCGCTGGATGTAGTCCTGGCTGCCGAGGCCGCCGAGGACCGACAGCACCGAGGTGATGAGGAAGACCCAGGCCGTGGGGTAGGTGAGGTCGGTGTTCCAGTCGAAGACCATGAGCTTGTCGCCGTCCTGCAAAATCCGCCAGGCCTCGCCGGGGCCGAGGTCGATCCGGCTCCAGGCGAGGAGGAGGCAGCCCAGCACGGCGCCGATCATGATGAAGCCCTGCACGGTGTCGGTCCACACGACCGCGGAGAGGCCGCCGAAAAACGTGTAGGCGAGCGTGACGACGCCCATCACCACGATGCAGGTCTCCACGGGCACGCCCATGACGGTGGAGAGGGCGATCGAGGGGAGGACGAGCACCGAGCCCTGGCGCGCGAGGCTGGTGGTGAACACCCCGATCGCGCTGCCGATGAGCCGCGTGACGAGGCCGAAGCGGCGCTCGAGGTAGGCGTTGGCGGTGGGGATCTTGAGGCGCCGCACCAGAGGCGTGAGCACGAAGAGCGAGATCGGGAGGACGAGCAGGGCGAAGATGCTGATCGTGTAGTAGGTCCAGTCGCCGGAAAACGACTTGCCGGGCATGGCCATGAGGCTGATCGCGCTGGCGAAGGTGGCGAAGAGGCTCATGCCCGAGACCCACCACGGGATGCGGTTGCCGCCGCGGAAGTAGTCGTTCGAGTCCTGTTTGCGACGGGCGAACCAGAGGCTCATGCCCACCATGCCGAGCAGGTAGGCGGCGACCACGGAGTGATCGAGCCAGTTGTATCCGGTGGGCAAGGACGCCGCCGTCACGCTGCTGATCGCGCCGTCCCGGCCGAGGACCAGAAGGTCGTCGCCCTTGGCGAACGCGGCGCCGGGCACGAGCGGCTCGGGCAGGGGGTATTCGATCCAGGTGTCGGTGGGGACGTGGTAGGCGTGAACCACGCTCTCGGTGACGAAAAAGACGTGCGTCGCGCCGTAACGATCCGCCGTGGCGGTGGTGAGGTCGAAGGGCGCCGGGGCGAGCGCCTGTTCCCGCCAGCCGATGCGGGGGACATAGGCGCGGGTGCCGGAGGGCGTGAAAAGGGTGAGCTGGTCGAGCTGGGTGATCAACGCGGCGCCCGGTGCGAGCGCGAGCGGCGGGGCGGGCAACTCCTCCCAGGTCGCCTCCGGCCGGCCGAGGGCGAGCGAGTGAAAACCGCGGGCGTCGGCGACGAAGAGTTTTTTGTTCCACACCGTCGCGACCACGGTCGCTCCGGGCGGGAGCGGCGCCCCGGGGGGCGGGAGCAGTTCCCTGGCCTCGAAACGTTTTTCCTCGGACAGGCCGAGCCGGACCACGCGTTCGGGCGTGACGAGGAAAAAGCCCTCGGCGGCGGACGCGGTGGCGAGGATGCGGGCGTCCCCTTCGGTCCACTTCAGCGTCTCCGCGCTCGACAGCAGGGTGGCGGAGTCGCCGGCGACGGCGATGAGTTCGCCGCCCTGGGCGCCGAGGATACGGGCGTCCTCCGGCGCCTTTCGCTCAAACGGCGAGACGCGCAGTTCCGCCCCGGCGATATCGCCCGGCGCCGCCGAGCCCCGTGAGGCAGCGACCACGGTGAACGACACGAGCAGGACCAACAACAGGGGGCGAAAGAAGGAGCGGAATTTCACGGGGCGCGGAGCGGGTGGGGAAGGGGTGGGTCGGAGCTTGCTGGCGGGATCGAAAGCTGGCCGGCGGGCGAGACCGGGCGTGGGAAAAGCGAGGGGTTTAGCGGGGGATTTGATCACCCACGAGGGCGAGCATCTGGATGGCGGTGCAGCCCCATTGCGACGAGGCGTTGGTGCTGAGGCCGAAGTTCTCGTCCACCGGATTGAGCACGGCGGGGCCATCGATGCGGGTGGACTCGAGCCGGTCCTTCACGCCGTAGCCCGCCTCGCCGCCGTAAAACTCTTTCCACGCCCGCTCGGCGAGGGCGGGGTCGCGGGTCTTCATCGCCGCGAAGGCGGTCAGCCGCGCGTGGGCCTCGGCGAGATTCAGGCGGCCAAACGCGGAGCCCACGGCTGCCCGCTGTTCGTCCGCGCCGGCGTTGTAGAGTCGGCAGTATTGCAACCAGGCGCGGGTAAACTCCGGCACCTCCACCAGGGCGTCCAGCTCGGCGCAGAGCTCGGGCAGGCCGAAGACCGCGCTCAGGTGGGACACGTCGATCTTGTCGCCCTGGACGATGGAGAACTCCCCGGTGTCGAGGTTGAAGGTGGCGCCCGCGGAAAGGAAGCCGTGTGGCTGGGCGCCGATGGTGCGCATGCCGGCGAGCAGTTTGTCGCGGATGCGGAGATCTCCGGTGCGCTCCCACTCCGTGAGCCAGGCGAAGGCGAGCGAGCCCCAGTCGGTGCCGAAGCCGACGGCCGCCGCCGAGCGGACGGGCGGCGGGATGGGGTCCTTGCGAATCTTGCGCAGCGGATCGAGGCCGAGGAAGGCCTCGTCGGCGCCGACCAGCTCGCGCATGAGGTCGCCGGTGCGCTCGTCGGCGGTGAGGTAGTAGTAGAAACGTCGATACGCGACGGTGCTGATGCGGAGCTGCTTCGCCGAGCAGCCCCAGTGCTGCACGTTGTGCCGGGTGCCGAGGCCCTTGAAGCGGCCGAGGTGGTAAACGTCCACCTCCCCGGTGTGGCGGGTCATGGCCTCGGCGAGACGAAAAACGTCCGCCCGGCCGGAGCGCAGGAAGGAATACCAGAGCCACAGATCGGGCGAGAGTTCTGAGTTGGCCCAGGCGAAGCCGCCGACGTCGTAGCGCCACTCGTGGCGGTCCGCGTCGTAGCTGTGCATGACGTCGCCGTAGTCCCAAAATCCATACCAGCGCCGCTGGTCGGGCTGCTCGACGTAGGTGTGCAGCAGGAAGTCCAGCTGGTCCTCGATGCGGGACTTCTCCGCGGTGGAGCGGTCGGGCAGCGACCAGGCGCCGAAGACCCCGGCCGCGTGCAGATGAGCCGGCGAGGCGACCAGGCGGGGCGGCCGCGCGAGGTCGGCGGCCAGGGCGGGAAACTCCTCGCGCGCCGGCGTGGCGGCGACGGCGTGAAACACCAGCTCGTGCGAGCGCGCGATGCCGTGCGGGGTGCCGAAGCCGGCCTCGTAGTCCTCGTAGGTGATGTTGAGCCCCTCCAGCTCCTCCGCGTGGGTGTCCATGCCCATGCCGTCATGGTAAAAACGGAGGTCCATCGGCTGGGCTTCCGGCGACCAGAGCCAGACCGTCACCTCGGCCTCCGCGGTGTGGGCGGAGCGGATGTCGAGCTGGGCGGGATATTTTTGCCAAAAATCCCGAAGGCCGAAGACGAGCCCGCCGGACGGGCCGCCGAGGTAGCCGAGGCCGGCGGCGCGACGACCGGCGCCGGAGCGGATCCAGGCGTGGCCGGGCTTGGTCCGTTTGCGGATCTCGAACCCGTCGGCGGAGAGCTGGGAGAGGGTGTAGTCGCCCCAGGCGGGCACGAGGTGCAGCCGGTCGGAGACGGCGCGGCTCCACTCGGAGAGGGGCGGGGTGGCGCGTCCGGCCACCTGCGCGGCGCGGACCTCGCGACCCGGGTCGCGACGCAGGCCGGTGATGCCGCGCACCGCTTCGCCGAAGAGTCCGTCGCCCTCGCCGCAGAAACGCACGTGGCGATCATGGGGCGCGTCGGGCAGGGGCACCGTGAAACGCAGGCCCAGGCCGGCGACGAAGTCCTTGTATTCGTCGCCGTCATACACGAACGAGTGCATGAGGCGGACGGCGTCGCCGCCGGCGTGGAGGTAAAGGCGCACCGTGAAGGGCAGCCACTCGCGGGAGCCGGTCTCGCTTTTCTGGCGGCCGTCGATCCGCACGACGGCGCGAACGGGACCGCGTTGCTCGACGGTGACGGCGCTCGTCTCGCCGACGAAGGCTTCGGCCGGGGAGACGGTGTCGGGGGACTCCTTGCGGAGGGAGACCAGCCGCCCGTCGCGCGCCACGGTTCGCCCGCCGCGACGCAGGGCGGAGACGAGTCGGGGGCCGCGACGCGGGATGACCACGGTGACGATGCCGTTGTCCATCTCGACGGCGTCGGCGGTCTCGCGCACCGAGACGGGTTTCTCCGGGGCCGCGGCCTGACGACCGGGGGTAAGGGTGAGCGACTCGGCTCGGCCGGCGTCGGCGGGGATGGCGTGGGCGCTCCATTTGACGGAGCCGTCGGGCCAGGTGGCGAGCGGCCAGCTCTGCACCGGCACGTCGCGGCCGTCGGAGTCGCGCAGGGCGAAGGCGGCGCCGGCGGTGACGGAACCGCGCGGCCAAGGCACGCCGAGGGTGGCTCCTCCGTGGGCGGCGGGCACTCCTTCCAGCCAGGAGAGCGGCGCGCGGCCGGCCTGTGCGGGCGCCGGGGTGGGGGAGCGCGGCACGCCCGGGGCGGCGGGGGCCGACGATGCCGACTGCGCCTGGGCGGACAGCAGGGAGGCGAGGGGGAGGGCGGCGGCGCCGAGGGTTCCGGTTTTTACAAAAGAGCGACGGCTGAGGGAGGACATGGCTGGGGTTGGCGGGCGCGCCTGCGGCGCCCGAGGGGTGAAAAGAAAACCGAGACGCCGGGACGCCGAAACGCCTCGGGCGGTCTCAGGCGAGATGGAAAACCTCGCGCAGCGAAGTCGCAACCGGGCTGGAGTCGGGATTGGCCGGCATCACGTCCGCCATGTGTTTCCACCAGCGGCGGCACACCTCGGTTTGGGCGATGGCGGCCCAGCGTTCCTCGCTCTCGATCTCGGCGTAGGCGAAGAGCTGCCGGGTGTCGGGATGCAGGTGGATCGAGTAGTTGTGCACGCCGTGCGAGCGCAGCACGTCGGCGAGCTCGTCCCAGATGGGCCGATGCCGGCGCTCATACTCGGCCTCCTGGCCGGCGTTTACGGACATGACGAAAGCTTTGCGAATCATGGGGTGACGAGCTGCGGGGTGGCGAAATCGGCCACGGAGGCGAGCGTGGAGCCCTGGGAGAGGGCGCGGTCGAGCGCTTCGGCGAGGCCGGTGACGGAGAGAATCTCGGTGCCGGAGCCCGGGTCGGTGAGCTGTTCGACGTGCGCGCGGGGGAGCTCGCGGACGGTCGCGACCTGCTGGAGGTCATCGACCAGGCGGGAGTGTTGTTCGGCGATGGCGGTGTCGCAGACGAAGGTCCGGGGATCGTGCAGGCGCCCCAGCACGGCGGCGAACATCAGGCGGCGAAACTCGTCGGTGTCCGGCATCGGGAAAACCTGCCGACGCCCGGAGGAGTCCACGATCACGCAGCGCTGTTCGTGCCACCACTCGGCGCGCCCGCGGGAGCCGATCAGATAGACCTCGGGCTGCCGGGTCGTCGTGGTGGCGTGGCTGAAGCCGAACCAGAAGCGGACGCCCTCCGGGCTGGCGCCGCGCACCACCGCCGTATCAAACATCTCGATACGGTGGACGCGGAAGAGCTCGGCGGAGTCGATCCGCATGGAGGCGGATTCGGGGAGCGTGGCGCCGGCGAAGTAGAGGCCCAGGTTGACGAAGTGGGCGAAGGCGTTGTTGAGCGGGGAGTCGTTGACCGCGGCGCCGTCGGCCTCGCGCCGGCCGGCCCAGTGGGTGCGGTCAAAATAGGAGCGGGCGCGGGGCCAGAGGCCGATGCCGCGCACCTCCTGCAGCGTGCCGATGGCGCCCTGCAGAACCTGTTTTTTCAGCCATTGGGCCTCGGCGGAGTAGATGTCCTGAAAGCCGACCGCGACCCAGCGCCCGGTTTCCGCCTCGGTGCGGCGAATGGCCCGGCTGTCGGCGAGCGAGCCGGCCAGGGGTTTCTCGACCAGAACGTTCATGCCGGCGCGCATCGCCGCGATGCTGAGGCGGGCATGCCACTGGATGCCGGTCGGGATCAGGCACAGATCGACGGCGCCGGATTCCCTCGCGAAAAACTCCTCGGTGGAGGGGTAGATCTTCGTGCCCCCCGCGCGCAGCTCGGCCACGGTCTCCACGACTTGCTCGGGATTGATGACGACGGCTGCGACCAGTTGGATCGTCCCCGCGCGCAACGCGGCGCGCAGGAACTTCAGGTAGATCACGCCGTAGCCCGATACGCCGATAAGGGCCAGTCGGGGCAGGCGTTTGCCAGAGAGGGAGGGCATGGACGGCAAAGGGGATGTAAGGGATGTTACGAGCTTCTCCCGGGATAATCCGCTTGTCGCAAGCCGCGACGCACCGCAGGTCTTACAGTAAGACCCCCATGCCCGCCCCCTCGCTGCGTCAACTCGCCCACGAATTGGGCCTGTCCCACACCACCGTTTCCGAAGCCCTCCGGGGCAGCCCGCGCGTGAAGCCCGCCACGCGGGCCAAGGTGCTGCGGGCGGCCAAGGCCCTGGGCTATCAGCGCAACCCGCTCGCCGGTGCGCTGATGTCGGAAATGCGTCGCTCGCGGGCGGGCACCTTTCGCGGCACCTTGGCGGTGTTGGATCTGGACGGCCCGGAGGGGCGTCCGGCGGGCGCGGTGCGTTATCACAAGGAGTTGACCAAGGGGGCGACCAAACGCGCCGAGGAGCTCGGTTTCAAGGCCGACGCCTTCACCGTGGGGCGCGGCGGGCTCTCGCTGGAGCGCTTGGACACGATTCTGCAGTCGCGGGGCATCGGCGGGATTTTTCTTTTGCCGGTGCGCGAGACGCCGGACCTGACCCGGCTGGATTGGACCCATTTTTCGGGAATTTATTCGGACTACGTCATCGAGCGTCCGGGCCTGCATGCGGTGTGTTCGGACCACTACCGGGCGATGTTGACCGCCTTGGAGAAGCTCCGCGCGCTGGGCTATCGCCGCCCCGGCGTGGTGTTGCAAGCGGCTCACGACGCGCGGCTTTTGCATCGCTGGGAGGCCTCCTATCACGCCTACCAGAATCACCACGAGGGCATGACGCGTTTGCCGCCGCTGATCCTCGATTCGCCGCGCGAGGCGGATTTCATCAAGTGGTTTCGCCGGGTGAAGTGCGACGTGGTGATGGCGCACTCCGCCGAGGTTTTGACCTGGATGCAGGCGGCCGGGGCGCGGGTGCCGGAGACGCATGGATTTTGTTGCCTGAACGTCATGAACAGCGCCACGCCCTGCGCCGGGCTGGACCTTCAGCCGCGCCTGCTGGGCGTCCGCGGCATGGAGCTCCTGATCAGCCAGGTGCTGCGCAACGAGTGCGGGGCGCCGGACCAGCCGCTCACCACCACCGTGCCGGCGGCCTGGGTGGACGGCGAGACGCTGCGACAGGTGATCTGAGAATTTTAGTCCGCTTCCGGATCAGTTGCATTCGTCAGCCGGAATAAAACAGGACGAAGCGGATCCATGAGCCTCAACTCGTAAGCAATTTAGAACACCGCTCGGGCTCAGGCCCACTCGGGCGGATTTTGCAGGTGGGGTCTGAGCACCCCGATGCAGGGCAGGTTCCGGTAGCGCTCGGCGAAATCCAGACCGTAGCCGACCACAAATTTGTCCGGGATCTGGAAGCCCACCAAATCGGCCTCGAACTCCACCTCGCGCCGCCCGCGTTTGTCCAGCAACACGCAGGTGCGCACGCTCGCCGGGTGCAGTTTCTGGATCATCGAGACGATGACCGAGAGCGTTTTCCCGGTGTCGAGAATGTCGTCGATCAGAAGCACGTGACGGTTGGCCAGATCGAGCGACAAGTTGCCCAGCACCTGCGGTTTCCCCGTGGACTTGGTGTCGTTGCGGTAGCTGGAGATTCGGATGCAGTCCAGGCGTATGGGGTTGTCGATGTGCCGGAGCAGATCGGCGGTGAACAGGATGGCGCCGTTGATGACCGCGACGACCGTGATCTCCTCCTGCCCGTAGAGCGCCATGATTTCGGCCCCGAGTTTTTTGAGGCGCTTCTTGATGTCCTTTTCCGAGACGAGCACGGACTCGAGCGCGGGATAAGGCGAGGGGGAGGGCTTGAGGGCGGAGAGCGGCATGGTGCGTTGCGGGAAGTTCGCAACTTGGCCGCCGGCACCCCCGCGGGCAAGGACGCGCATCGTGACGCCGGTGTGACATCGTCGCGGGGCGGGGCGGGGGAGGGGGCAAATTTTTTGACTCGTCCGGGGCGCGGGCCTTGCTCAGCGCCTGCTCCGCCGTCGCCCGCGTCTCCCGCATGATCTCCATCACCATCTCGCAACTCACCAAACGATTCGGCCAGACGACCGCCCTGCACGGGCTCGATTTGACCATCGGCGCCGGGGAGTTGTTTTTCCTGCTGGGCCCCAGCGGTTGCGGCAAGACGACCCTGCTGCGCAGCATCGCCGGCTTCTACATCCCGGAGGCCGGCTCGATCCTCTTCGGCGACGACGACGTCACCCGCCTGGAGCCGCATAAGCGCAACACCGGCATGATGTTTCAAAGCTACGCGCTCTGGCCCCACCTCACCGTGGCGGAGAACGTGGCCTTCGGTCTGGTCGAGCGCAAGGTGCCCAAACCCGAGATCGAGCGCCGCGTGGCCGAGGCCCTCGCCTCCGTGCGCATGGAAACCTACGCCGCGCGCAAACCCAACCAGCTCTCCGGCGGACAACAACAACGCGTCGCGCTCGCCCGCGCCCTCGTCATCCGGCCGCGTTGCCTGCTGCTCGACGAACCGCTGAGCAATCTCGACGCGAAACTCCGCCTCGAGATGCGCGCCGAGATCCGCCGCGTCTGCAAGGAGTTCAAGCTCACCACCGTTTACGTGACCCACGATCAGAAGGAGGCGCTGTCCATCGCCGACCGCATGGCCATCCTCGACGGCGGACACATCCTCCAGGTCGGCTCCCCGCGCGAGGTTTACGGCCGGCCCGTCTGCCGCACCGTCGCCCACTTCATCGGGGAGACGGATTTTGTCGCCGGCAAACTCGTCTCGCTGCGAGGCCGGGAGGCCGAGGTCGAGACCGCCCTGGGCAAGTTTGTCGGCGTGATGGGTGATCCCGTCTCCCTGCCCGCCGTCGGCGCGGCCGTGACGCTCTCCATCCGCCCCGAGTGCTGGAGCCTGCGGGGCCGCGGCGAGGCGGTGAACAGCGTGCGCGGTCGCATCGGGGAATCCATCTACCTCGGCGAGGTGGCCCAGTATGGCTTCGTGCCGGCCGGCGGCGGCGCCGCGCCGCTGAAGGTTTACGAGCTCAATCCCCGGCACCTCTCCGCCGCCGGCTCCGGCGAGCTCCACGCCACCGTGGCGTCGCAGGATGTCGTGGTGCTGGAACGTTGAGCCGCCGCCCCGCCCGCCGCCCCGTCTCCGCCCGCCCCGTTCCGCCCTCCCGATCATGTTGCGCAACATAAGCCTCCTCTCGCTGCTCGTCGTCGTGCTGGCGCTGCCCTTCGCGCTGCGGCCCGAGGCCGGCGCGGGCGGTCCGGCCGGGGCCTCGGCCGGCGAGTCCATCGTCATCATCTCGCCGCACAACGAGGCCATCCGCCACGAGTTCGAGCTCGGTTTCCGCCGCTGGTATCGGGAAAAAAACGGCCGCGACGCCCGGCTCGACTGGCGCCTGATCGGCGGCACCAGCGAGATCACCCGGTATCTGGAAGGTGAATACATCGCGTCCTTTCGCAACCACTGGACGCGCGAGCTCGGGCGCCCCTGGAGCGCGACCGTGCAGTCAGCCTTCGCCAACGGCCGCCTGCCGCCCGACGCCCCCGCGGAGGCGCGCGAGGCGCGGGCCGCGTTTCTCGCCTCGGACGTCGGCTCCGGCATCGACGTGTTTTTCGGCGGCGGCACCTACGACTTTATCTCCCAGGCCCGCGCCGGACGCCTCGTGCCGCTGCGCGCCGAGGGCGAGCCGCGCCCCGACTGGATGGACGAGACGGTGATCCCGCTCAAACACGCCGGGGATGATTTTCGCGACGCCCGGGGCGCCTGGACCGGCGCGGTGCTCAGCTCCTTCGGCATCGTTTTCAACCAGGACGCCATCGCGCGCCTCGGTCTGCCCTCGCCCCGCGCCTGGCGCGATCTCACCGACCCGAGTTACCTCGGCCAGATCGCGCTCGCCGACCCGACCAAGAGCGGGTCGATGAACAAGGCCTTCGAACTCGTCGTTCAGCAGGAAATCCACGCCATCGTGGAGGCGCGCATGAGCGTCGCCCGCTTCGCCACCGAGGAGGCGCGCGCCGCCGCCGAGCAGGCCGCCGTCGCCGAGGGCTGGCTGGCCGGGCTCCGGCTGCTGCAAAACATCGCCGCCAACGCCCGCTATTTCACCGACAGCGCGCAGAAAGTTCCCATCGACGTCGCGGCCGGCAACTGCGCCGCCGGCATGTGCATCGATTTCTACGGCCGCCAGCAATCCGAGGCGCTGCTGCGGCGCGCCGGCAGCGAGCGCGTGACCTACGTTTCCCCCGCCGGCGGCACGGTGTTTTCCGTCGATCCGATCGGCCTCCTCCGCGGGGCGCCCAACCCCGCCGGCGGCCGGGCCTTCATCGACTACGTGATGTCGCCCGAGGGGCAACGGCTCTGGAACCAGCGACCCGGCACCCCCGGCGGCCCGCAACACTACGCGCTGCGGCGTCTGCCCGTGCGTCGCGACGCCTACGGGCTTCCCGGCGAGGCGACCTTGCGCAGCGATCCCGCGGAGAATCCCTACGCGCTCGAGGATCCCCTGGTCTATCGCCCGGAATGGACCGGCGGCCTCTTCGGCGAGCTCCGCTTCATCCTTCGTGTGATGTGCCTCGACGGGCATCCGGAGCTCGTGGCCGCCTGGCGCGAGATCGCAGCCGCCGGCGGCCCGCCCGAGGCCCTCGCCGCCATGCGGGAGCTCTCGCGGGTGGACTACGCCGCCGCGATGGGACCGATAAAGGCGGCCCTGCGCGACAAGGACAAAGTCGCCGAGCTGCGCCTCGCCCGGGAGCTCGGCGCGTATTTCCGCGCCAACTACGCCCGCGCCGCCGAGCTCGCCCGCGCCGGCCGCTGATGCCGGTTTGCATCCAAACGTCTAAAAACCGCGGCTCCGATGTAGGCCCGACCAGCTGGTCGGGCTGCCTGACCAACGGTCAGGCCTACAGCCTGCGATCACCGGTTCTATTACGACGGAACGCGAATGGGTATGAGCCGAGCTCGCCCGAGGTGCGAATCGCTTGCGAGGCAAGCTGGTGGCGACGGTGGCGACGCCGGAAAATCCCTTGCGCAATACCCGGGCGTATCCTGCATTCGCCCCGTGGGCGCATCCCTTTATCCCAGTGCCAAGTCCATTCTCAGAGGTCAGGCGGCGGGTTTCTCCGTGATTTTGGGCCTCATGTGGACGGCCGAGTTTATGAACCTCCCGGCGCGTCTTTTCGGAGACTCGTCGGAGTCCATGTGGCCGCGCCTCGCGCTTCGCAGCGCCGTGCTTCTCGGCTTTTGGGCGATCGTGCATTTCACCACCGCGCGGCTGCTCCGCCGTCTGCACGAGCTCGAGGCTTATCTTCGTATCTGCAGTTGGTGTCGGAAGGTGAACGACCGGGGCGAGTGGCGCTGCTTCGAGGACTACTTCGGCGCGCGGTTCAACACCGAGACATCCCACGGCGTCTGCCCCGCCTGTGCCCGGCAGCAGCTGGCCAAACACTGCGTGGCGGTCCGCCCGCAGGCGGAGTCCGCCCCGAATCCCTGATCTCCGCCGATGTAGTGTTGGCCGTCCCCGGCCAACTTCCGCCGGGCCCTCCGGTCTTTCGGCGTTTCGGCTCTTCCTCGTCTTTCTCGGCGCGCTCGCCGAGACCCGCCGGGACCCGCCGAGACCCCCAAAAAAAGCCCCGATCACGAGGATCGGGGCCTTTTGAAAACATCGGATTCGCCGAACCGGCGGCTCAGGCGCCGTCCGCGGGCGGATTTGCCGGCGGCGTGGCGGGCGGATTGGTGGAGCCGCCGCGGGGTTTGCGCGACAGCTTCAAACTCGGCTCCGTGGAGCCGCCCACCGGCACGAAGGGCGCGGTGGTCGCGGTCGAGTAGGGCTCGGTCGGGACGGAGGGCGGGGCCGACGGATCCGCCGCCGTCGCGGGCAGGGAAACGGTGCGCGGGGTGGGGGGAGCGGTCGGCGCGGCTGGCGGCGGAGCCGGGGGCGTCGGATTGATGTAATCGTGGTCCTGCGGCTTCGGGGTGTAGGCGATCTTTTTGGAGGCTTCGACCGGTTTGGGGTCACCTTCGCCGCCGCCGCGCATGGAGGGATGCACCCAGCCCTTGCGCTCGACGCCGGTCTTCCGCTTCGGATCGAAGGGCGTCACCCACGCGTGCAGGATCACCATCTTGATCGCGATCAACCAGAGGCCGGCGATGATCCACTCCCCCACGCTGCTGTTGTGGATCATGATCTCGAAGGCGCTGTCGTTGGCGCCCGCAAAGACGAAGGGCACGGTCGGCTTCTGATGATCGGGAGCGGCTTCCGCGGTCTCGCGGGGGCGCACATACACGCCCTCCGCGGGCGGTCCCATGGCGACGTCCACCGCGCGGTCAAAAATGTTGGTGTCGGCCAGGCGCACCGGTTTGCCGTCCGCCTCGGACTTCAGCCGCATCGTTCCCACCAAGGGGCGGAACGACAGTTCCCGCGCGGCGTCCGCGCTGTCCCGGAGCAAGAAACGCACGAAGTATTCGTCCTTCTCCTTCAGCTGTTGGTCGGACTCGATCACCAGCTCGTGGTCCGGGGCCAGGATCGCCACGTAGCTATGCACTTTTTTGATCGGAATCGGCTCCATCCATCGGGAGGCGTTGTATTTCTGTCCGATGGTCAGCGAAGCCTCCCGGCCGTGCTCCTTGAAATACGAGGCCGTCTGCCACGAATTCCGGAGCACCGCCGCGAGCCCGCCCGCCAGGGCGAATCCGAAAAGGAACCATAAGATTTTTTTCATGCGGGTAAGAAGAAAGGATAAAACACCGGACAATGAAGGCTTGGTTAAGGCCAGCGCCACCGCCGGCGTCAACCGGTGGTTATGCGCGGCGGCTTTGGCGAAAAAAAACTTCGCCCGCGCGCGCCGTTTGCGGCTTCACCTCGCCGGACCGACCCGATGAACCGCGACTCGTTCGATCCCTCCGCCTCCGCCCGCTCCTCCGACCGGCCCGACGACTCCGTCGCCGACGACGAGTCCCTGCTCGCCCCGACGCCCGCGCCCGGCGGCGGACGCCAACTGCCGCCGCCCGTGCCCCCGGCCGAGCGCAAACGCCCCTGGGTGCAGCTCAAATACTTCACCTTCCAGCCCGCGATTTTCCCGCGTCTGCTCGGCGAGGCGTCCTCCGACGCCCGTCCCGGCGACCTGGTCAACGTCTATGACAAGGGCGGCCAACCCCTCGGCATCGGCCTCTACAACCCGCGCGCCAAAATGGTCCTCCGCGTCGTCGCGCACGGCGCCGACGCCCAGCTCGGCGAGGCCTATTTCGAGACCGCCCTGCGTCGCGCCGTGGCGCTGCGCCGGGAGATTTTCCGCCTCGACGACACGACCGACGCCTACCGGCTCGTCAACTCCGACGGCGACGGCCTCTCCGGCCTCATCGTGGACCGCTACGGCGACACGCTCCTCTGCGAGGTCACCAGCTTCGGCATGGCCCGCCGCCTTCCGGAGTGGTTGCCGCTGCTCCACGAACTCGCCGGCACGAAGTTCGCCCGCGTCCACGTTGATCACGACCTCGGCTCGCTCGAGGGCATCAAGCCGAGCTGGTTCAACGAAACCAACGCCGCCGCCCCCGCCCGGGTGAAAATCCGCGAGCACGGCATCCGCTACGAGGTGGACTTCGCCGAGGGCCACAAGACCGGCTTTTTCTGCGACCAGCGCGAAAACCGCCGCCAGCTCGCCAGGTTCACCAAGGGCGCGCGCGTGCTCGACCTTTGCTGCTACAGCGGCGGCTTCTCGCTCAACGCCAAGGTGAGCGGCGCCGCCGAGGAGGTCACCGCCGTCGATCTCGACGAGGCCGCCGTGGCCATGGCCAGGCGCAACGCCAACCTGAACCAGGCTCGTATCAAGTTCGTGCATACGGACGCCTTCGCCTACGCGCGCCAGATGGCGCAGAACGGCGAGAAGTGGGACGTCGTCGTGCTCGATCCACCCAAGCTCATCTTCACCCGCGAGGCCGCCGGCAACGCCGAGGGGCGGCGAAAATACGAGGACCTCAACCAGCTCGCCCTCGCCCTGGTGAAGCCGGGCGGCGTCTTCGTCACCTGCTCCTGCTCCGGTCTGCTGAGCTGGGAGGATTTCGAGGAACACGTCATCAAGGCCGCCCACCGCCTGAACCGCCGCCTGCAGTTCCTCGACCGCAGCGGCGCGGGTCCCGATCATCCGATCTACTCGAACTGCCTGGAGAGCCGCTACCTGAAGCTGCTCTGGGCGCGCGTCTGGTAGGGACGGACCGTCGGGCCGTCCGCCGGGTCGGAGTTGCGCCGGTGTTTGCGGCAACCATCGTGCCGCCATGCCTTCGCCCGAGCCCGAGTCCGCGTCCGCCGCCAAGCCCGCCTCCCGCTCCGCCTGGACCGCGCCCCTGCGCCCGCTGGGTCGCGCCGGCACGAGTTTGCTCGACCGCGTGCTCTGCGTGCTGGGCGCGGTGGCGCTGTCGCAGGCGCCGGAGTTTTTTCAACAATACCTGCAGCGTCTCGGCGGCCATCTCGACGAGGCGCGTTTGCAGCTCGCGGGATTCGAGGAGGTGGCGCGCAAAAGCGGCCTGTCGTTTCAGGGCTACATCGACCTCCTGCGCTCCCAGACCACCGCCGCCGTGGCCGACACCGGCGCGCGCATTGCGGAGATCCAGACCCGCGTGGAGGAGCTCGCCCGCGCCGAGGCGGCCCTGCGCGAGGCCGGCCTGTGGGAGCGGCCCTTTGTTTTTCTCCGCCACGTGGACTGGGACATCGCCGGGCGCACCTGGGAAGTGTTCAAGCCGGCCGTTCCCGTGACATTGGAGGGCATCGTTTACGCGGCCGTCGGCATGATCCTCGCGCTCGTGCTTTTCCAGGGCTGCGTGTGCGCGCCGTGCCGCTCGGTCGCGGCCCGTTGGCGCCGGCGCCGAGGCGCGTCGCGGATCGCGCCCAGGCCCTGATACGTAACGATGCAGTCGAAGGGGAGCCAGCGAGACGAGATTTGTGTAGCGTTGGCCGTCCTCGGCCAACTTCGGGGATAGTCTCACCTTGAGCGCGAATTTGGAACAGGGCGCCCGCTTCGGCCGACGTGTTTCGCCGCCGCGAAAAGCGAGCGTTGACCGCTCCGCGCGCCCGCGGGCACGGATAGGCGCATGAGCGGAAACGGAAAAACTCCCACGGTCGCGGTGCTCGGTTCGGGCGCGCTCGGGCTTTACTACGGCGGACGCATGGCGCGCGCCGGCATCGACGTCGCCTTCGTGGCGCGCGGCGAGCTGGAGGTGATGCGCGCCCGCGGCATCCGCGTCATGTATCCGGACGCCGACTACACCCTGCACCCCGTGCGAGCGGTCGGCGATCCGGCCGGGCTCGGCCCGGTGGATTTCGTGCTGCTCGGCCTGAAGGCCACCGCCAACGACGCGCTCCCCCGGCTGCTGCCGCCCCTGCTCGGGCCCGAGACCACGGTGGTGAATCTGCAAAACGGCCTCGGCGTGGACGAGCAGGTCGCTGCCGTGGCCGGCCCGGAGCGGACCGTGGGCTGTCTTTGTTTCGTCTGCGTGAACCGCGTGGGCCCGGCCGAGACGGAATGCACCATGCCCGGGCACGTGACGCCGGGCGAGTTCGCCGGCCCCGCCACCGCGCGCACCGAGGCGGTCGCGGAGCTCTTTCGCCGCGCGGGCGTGAAGGCGCGGGTGGCGACGAGCCTGCTCTCCGCGCGCTGGCACAAGCTGGTCTGGAACGTGCCTTTCAACGGGCTCTCCGTGGCCGCCGGCGGTCTGACGACGGATCGGATTTTGTCCGACGCGGCGCTCGAAGCCCGTGTTTGGGCGCTCATGCACGAGGTGCGCGCCATCGCCGCCGCCGAGGGCGTGAGCATCGCCGAATCGTTTGTCGTGGACCAGGTCGAGCGCACCCGGCCGATGGGTCCCTACAAGCCCTCCACCATGCTCGATTACCTCGCGGGCAAGCCGCTCGAACTGGAGCCCATCTGGGGCGAACCGCTGCGTCGGGCGCGGCGTCTGGGGGTGCCTGTGCCGCAGCTTACAGCCCTCTATAACGAACTACTGACGCGCTTGGGCGCAGGCGGATAGTGTTGCGAATCAGCGCGCGTCGGAGTTTTTTCTCCGCATCGCTTGTCCTGTCGCTCCCCTTTCCGATGAGTTCATCCCCCGAGTCCGTCCAACGTAGTCGCGAGTTTGTCGATACGCTCAAACGCAGCCGCATCTTCCGAGACTACGAGCAGGCCTTTCGCGACACGACGGGGCTGCCGATCAACCTCCGCTCGCTGGAGGCCTTCGATCTGCCGCACCACGGCGACCCGAACGAGAATCCGTTCTGCGCTCTCATGGCCGCCCGCAACAAAAGCTGCGCGGCCTGCCTCCAGCTCCAGCGGCGCGTGGAGGAGGAGGCGAAGCTCGAGCCGGCCACGCTCAAGTGCTTCGCCGGCCTCTGCGACTCCTCCGTGCCCGTGCGGGTGGGGGAGGACCTGGTGGCGTTTCTCCAGACCGGTCAGGTCCTGCTGGAAAAGCCCGATTCGCGCCTCTTCGCCAAAGCCGCGAAGCAGATCATCAACTTCGGCGTCGAGGTGGACATGAAGCGCATGGAGGAGGCCTGGTATCAGAGCCGCGTGCTCGACCGCCGCCAATACGAGTCGATCGTCCGCCTGCTCTCGATTTTCGCGCAGCATTTGTCCGCGCTCGGTCAGGAGCTCGCCATTCAGGCCGAACACGGCGAGGCGCCGCCCATCGCCCGCGCCCGCGCCTTGATCGCCGCCCGCCACGGCGAGGATCTGGGTCTGGACGACGTCGCGAAGGCCGTGAACATGAGCTCGTTCTACTTCTGCAAGAGCTTCAAGAAGGCGACCGGCATGACCTTCACCAACTACCTCGCGCGCGTTCGCGTGGAGAAGGTGAAGAACCTGCTCATCAACCCGCACAAACGCATCAGCGAGGCGGCCTTCGAGGCGGGTTTTCAGTCGCTGTCCCAGTTTAACCGCGTGTTTCGCCGTATCGCCGGACAGTCGCCCAAGGCCTACTGCGAACAGCTTCGCAAACGCCTCTCGCCCGTCCGCTGAGCCGCGCATTCGCCTGGTCAAGGAGGACGGACATTCCTGTCCGTCCGCCCGAATTTCGACCACTCCGTGTAAACCGAAAAACGGACGGAAAAAGCAGACGGAAAAACGACAGAACGGACAAGAATGTCCGTTCTCCCCTACCGATCCGATCGACGCCGCCCGGCTACTGCGCCACGACGCGTTTCCGCGCCGCCTCGCCCGGACAGGCCGCCACCGCTTCCGGAGTTTCGTTGGCCGCGATCTCCGCGCCGCGTTTGCACAGGCTGCAAAAAAGGCTGACCTCCGACCGCGCCACCCGTTGCCACGCGCGTCGCAGGCGGTGGCACAGGTCCTCACGTAGTTCGGGGGCGAGCGGTGCCAACGCGTCCGGTTGCGACCACAGCACCTCGAAGGTGGCGCACTCGCCGGTCAGATAAAACGTGGCGAGCGGGTTGAGCCCGCAGCGACATTCCGTCGGCCCCTCGTCGCGCGTTTCTTGTCCAGGCGCCTCCGTCCGGACGGACTCATGGCGCACGCGTGCGAGCGCGGGCGCCATGAGCGGGGTCAGGAGTTCGGGGGCGGCGAGCGCGCTCGACGGGGGAAGCGCGCGGAGTTGCTCCCGCCAACGCGCGAGGATGCGGGCGGCATGGCGGTCGAACAGGGTGCGCGGGTCGCCGGGATTCATCGTCACAGATCCTAGCGCCCCACGCGAATTTGCGCGCCGCCTTCCTTGGCCGACGCTGCGCATGGCTTGGCGCGCGTGTTTCGACGCAGACAAGAAACGCGCGCTCGCCGCCAAGCCTCGCGGAGCGGCTCGCCTCTGAACCGGCTACGATGGGAGCATGGAAGTCATACCGCTCACGCTCGCGCTCAGCCTGCTGCTCTCGCTCACCTTCATCGCACTTTTTGTCCGCGAGTTCACCCGCCCGCGCCGCGCCGGCGCCGAGCACGAGTCTCTGCTTCCGCTGGAGAACGATCTCGTTTCTTCCCGTGCCGCCGCCGTCGCGTCCTCCGCACATTCCGCCCACGGACACGACCACGATCACGCCCACGGGCACGCGCACGCCCCCGGCGACGATGTCTGCGCCAGCCGCCGCACCGACGGCCGATGCTGCGCTTCCTGCCAACGCCGTAAAGACCGCGCCGCCGCCCGGGCCGCGACGCCGACGGCCTGATCACTCCCCCCGCCTTTCGTTCCCCGCACCTCGCTCCCGCCATGTCCGCCCGCACCGTCACGATCCACTACAACGACAAGATCGTCCGCCAGTTCCTGCTCGCCACCGTCCTGTGGGGCGTGGTCGGCATGCTGGTCGGCGTCCTCATCGCGAGCCAGTTGAACTACTGGCGCGTCAACTTCGACCTGCCTTGGCTCACCTTCGGGCGCCTGCGCCCGCTGCACACCAACGCGGTCATCTTCGCCTTCGTCGGCAACATGATGTTCGCCGGCGTTTACTACTCCACCCAGCGCCTGGTGAAGGCCCGCCTCGCCAGCGATTTTCTTTCGCAACTCCATTTCTGGGGCTGGCAGGCGATCATCGTCGCCGCCGCGATCACGCTCCCGCTGGGCTTCTCGCGCGGCAAGGAATACGCCGAGCTCATCTGGCCGATCAACATCGCCGTCGCCGGCATCTGGGTGGTCTTCGCGGTCAACTTTTTCTGGACCCTCGCCAAGCGCCACGAACGCCACCTCTACGTCGCGATCTGGTTCTACATCGCGACCATCATCACCGTGGCGATGCTCTACATCGTCAACCACCTGAGCATCCCGACCTCGCTCACCCACTCCTATCCGGTTTTCGCCGGCGTGCAGGACGCCCTCGTGCAGTGGTGGTATGGCCACAACGCCGTGGCCTTCTTCCTCACCACCCCGATCCTCGGCATCATGTATTACTTCCTGCCGAAGGCGGCGGAACGTCCGGTCTATAGCTACCGGCTCTCGGTGATCCACTTCTGGTCCCTCGTCTTCGTCTATATCTGGGCCGGCCCCCACCACCTGCTCAACACCGCCCTCCCGAGCTGGCTCCAGACCCTCGGCATGACCTTCTCGCTCATGCTCTGGGCGCCCTCCTGGGGCGGCATGCTCAACGGCCTGCTCACCCTGCGCGGCGCCTGGCACAAGCTCCGCACCGAGCCCGTGCTCAAGTTCTTCGCCGCCGCCGTCACCTTCTACGGCATGTCCACCTTCGAGGGGCCGCTCCTCTCGATCAAATCGGTCAACGCGCTCGGCCACTACACCGACTGGATCATCGGCCACGTCCACGCCGGCGCCCTCGGCTGGAACGGCTTCATGGCCGCCGGCATGATCTACTGGCTGCTCCCCCGCCTCTGGAACAAGCCGCTCCACTCCACCTCGCTCGCCAACGCCCACTTCTGGCTCGGGACCGTCGGCATCCTTCTCTACGTCGCCGCCATGTGGGTCTCGGGCATCACCCAGGGCCTCATGCTCAACGCCACCACCGAGGGCGGCACCGTCCTGGCGTATCCAAATTTCTTGGACACCCTCAACTCCATCCGCCCGCTCATGCTGCTTCGCGTGCTGGGCGGCGGCCTCTACCTCACCGGATTCCTCCTCCTGGCCTACAACCTCGTCATGACGCTTCGCGGCGCCAAGACCGTGGACGGCGCCGCCGAGGTCTTCGTGGACGACACGCCCTCCGAGCGCGTCGGCGTCATCGGCACCTTCGTCAATCCCCCCGTCGCCTTCTCGATTCTCGGCACCATTTTCGCCTGCGCCTGGATGTTCGGCGGCGACTTCCTGAAACTCGCGGGCCTCTTCGGCACCATCGTCTGCGTGATCCTCGGCTGGCTGCACTTCGAGGCCAAGGCCAAGGGCTGGGCCGACTGGTATGACCGCCTCCTGGTCAACGCCGCGCCCTTCACCGTGCTCACCTTCCTCGCCGTCGCCGCCGGCGGCCTCATCCAGATCATCCCGACCGTCATCGTGCAGCGCGCGCAAAACGTGGAGGACCGTATCCAGGTTCCCTATACACCGCTCGAGCTCGCCGGCCGCGACATCTACGTCTCGGAGGGCTGCTACAACTGCCACTCGCAGATGATCCGCACCCTCGTGCCCGACGTCATGCGCTACGGCGACTACTCCCGCCTCGGCGAGTCGATCTTCGACCATCCCTACCAGTGGGGCAGCCGCCGCATCGGCCCCGACCTCGCCCGCGTCGGCGGCAAGTATTCGGACGACTGGCACTACAAGCACATGATAAATCCGCGCGATCCGTCGCCCGGCTCGAACATGCCGAACTACCCGTGGTTGTTTGAAAAGGACACCGACGTCGCCGCCCTGACCTCGAAGATCGCCGTGCAACGGACCCTGGGGGTGCCTTACCCCGAAATGAGCCCCGAGCAGATTCGGTCCTCGGTGGACGCCCAGGCGGCGGAAATCGTGGCGCGGCTGAACGAGAAGCGGCTCGAGGTCGAGCCCTCCCGCCAGATCGTGGCCCTCATCGCCTACCTCCAGAAGCTCGGCAAATCCGAGGCCGTGCCGGCCTCGTTGAAAGTAGCGAGCCGCGAGTAGCGGGTAGCGAGCATCACGAACCCGCAACCCACGCCCCCCGCCGACCCCTCCGCCTACTCACTACCCGCTACCCGCTACTCGCTACTTCTCAAAAACCATGTTCCGCCGCCTGATTCTCGAACACTGGATGAGCCTCTTCACGCTCGTCGCCTTCGTCACCGCGCTCTCGATCTACCTCTCCATCGGCTGGCGCGCCCTGCGCATGCCGCGCGAGCAGAGAGACCGCTTCGCCAACCTGCCCCTTGAGGACTGAATATGGAAGTGGTGAGTAGCGGGTAGCGAGCATCCAAACCCGCCCGCCCCGCCTCGCACGCCACCTCCCGCCTACTCGCTACTCACTACTCGCTACTTCTCCCCACCTGCCACCTCCCATGTCCGCCCACGCTCCCAAACCGCCCCAAGAACCCGGCGAAGATCCTATCCGGCCGCACGTCTTCGACGGCATCGCCGAGTATGACAAACGCCTGCCGAACTGGTGGCTCATGACCCTCTACGGCGCCATCGCGTTCTCCATCGTCTATTGGATGGCCACCGAGCACTTCGGACGCTCCACGCCGGGAGAACGCGTCACCGCCGCGATCCAGGAGGTCCGCGCCGCCCAGCTCGCCGCCGCCGGCAACTTCGATGACGCCGTGCTCGCCGAGATGAGCCAAAACGCCGGCGTCGTCGCGTCCGGCGCCGCCACCTACAAAACCAACTGCGTCGCCTGTCACGGCGACCAATTGCAGGGCGGCATCGGCTTCAACCTCGTGGACGCCACCTGGGTCCACGGCAACAAGCCCACCGAGATCATGAAGACCGTCACCGAAGGCGTGCTCGTGAAGGGCATGCCCGCCTGGGGCCCCGTGCTCGGCCCCGGCAAGACCGCCGAGGTCGTCGCCTTCATCCTTAGCAAGCAGGCCGCTCCCTGAGGTGGAGCGCGTTGTCCCCAACGCGCTTTCCGTGCCTCCGACCGCACCAACGCGTTGAGGACAACGCGTTCCACCCGTCCCCCGATGTCCGCTCCCGCCACTCCCCCCGTCCGACCCAATCGCGATTCCGTCACCACTATCCGCGACGACGGCTCCCGCTTCTTCCTGCACCCGGCCGACGCGCGGGGCTTCTGGACGCGTGCGCGCCGCGGCTCGGCCTGGCTGCTGGTCGCGATCTACCTGCTCCTCCCGTGGATCCCCGTCGGCGGTCACCCCGCCGTGTTTCTCGATATCGCCGACCGGCGTTTCCATCTCTTCGGCCTCACCCTCGCGTTCCAGGACGTGTGGCTGCTGTTTTTCGCCATCACCGGGCTGGGTTTTTCGCTCTTCTTCATCACCTCGCTTCTGGGCCGCGTCTGGTGCGGCTGGGCCTGCCCGCAGACCGTTTTCCTGGAGCACGTCTTCCGCCGCGTGGAACGCTGGATCGAGGGCGACGCCGTCGCGCGCCGCCGCCTCGACGCCGCCCCGTGGACCGGTCCCAAAATCGCCCGACGCGCGGGCAAACAGCTCGCCTTCGTCGCGCTCTCGGCGGTCATCACCCACCTCTTCTTGGCCTACTTCGTCTCCATCCCCGAGCTCTGGTCGATGATGCACCAGGCGCCCGGCGAGCACCTCGGAGCCTTCGTCTTCGTCGCCGTCGCCACCGGCATCCTGTATTTTAACTTCGCGTGGTTCCGCGAGCAGCTCTGCCTCATCATCTGCCCCTACGGCCGCATGCAGTCGGTCCTGCTCGACGACCACTCGCTCGTCATCGGCTACGACTCCAAACGCGGCGAACCCCGCGGCCGCGCCGGCACGCCCGACGCCGGCGCCTGCATCGATTGCAACCGCTGCGTGCAGGTCTGCCCCACCGGCATCGACATCCGCCAGGGCCTCCAGATCGAGTGCATCGCCTGCGCCGCCTGCGTGGACGCCTGCGACGAGGTGATGACCAAGCTCAAACGCCCGCGCGGCCTCGTGCGCTACGACTCCCCGGCCGGCTTCGCGGGCGGCCGCACCCGCTGGTTCCGCCCCCGCATCGGCATCTACGTCGTGCTGCTCGCGCTCGGCGTCACCGCCGCCAGCCTCGCCATCTCGACCGTCCGCCCCGCCGTGCTCGGCGTTACCCGCATCCAGGGCGCGCCCTACTTCCTCGATGCCGACGCGGTGCGAAACCAGTTCCTCGTTCGGCTGGTGAACAAGCGCGACACCGAGGCCTCCTTCACCGTCACGGTCGAGGCCGTCGATTCACGAGGCACCCCGCTTCGGATCATCGGCGCCGAGGCGCCCGTCGTGCTCGGCCCGCTGGCCGAGGAGGTTCGCCCGCTCGTCGTGAGCGTATCGCGCGCCGACTACACCGGCGGCTTCAAACTGCGCTTCAAGGCCGCCCCCGCCGGCGGTGATTTCGAGCTGCTGCGCGAGGCCGAGTTCAGCGGCCCCGACGCGCGCCTGCTGAGGGAGGAAAAACCGTGAAAACCGGCACCCTCGTCGCGCTCGCCGTGGCGGGCCTCTTTCTCCTCATGGCCTGCGCCTGGAGCGCCCTGTTTTTCTTCGCTGACCGGGCGCACGTCGAGTCCGTGCCCCTCGCCGTGTCGGAGGGTAGGGCGGGACCGCCGGGCCCGCCGACGTCGCTGGATGGCCAAGCCATCGCTCCCGAAGCTGCCGTCCAGCCCGTGATCGCGAGCGCGGAGGTCCGCTGATGGAACTCGCCGCGGTCAACACTCCGGCGGCCGCCTTTGTGGCCGGGCTCGTCACCAGCCTGCACTGCGCCGGCATGTGCGGTCCGCTCGCCTGCATGCTTGCCCCCGCGCGCGGCGAACGCATCGACGCCTCGACCATCCACGCCACCTACCACGGCGCCCGCGTCGCCGGCTACGCCCTGCTCGGCGCGGTCGCGGGCGGCCTCGGCGCCGCCCCGGCCGCGTGGTTCGACGCACCGCTAGCCCGCGCCCTGCCCTGGGTGATGGTGGCCTACTTTCTCTTCGTCGCCCTCAAGCTCGGTCACCGCCTGCCCCGCCTCGCCCTGCTCGGTCGCGTGCAAATGTTGCTGCGCGGCTGGGTGCGGGGACGTCCGGGTTTGCACGTCGCCGCCGTGATGGGCGCGGCCACGCCTCTGCTGCCCTGCGGCCCCCTCTATTTCCTCGTCACCGTCGCCGCCTTCGCCGGCTCGCCCGCCGCGGGCGCCGAGCTCCTGCTCGCCTTCGGGCTCGGCACCGTGCCCCTGCTCTGGCTCGCCCAGGCCAACGTCGGTTGGCTGCGCGCCCGGCTCTCGCCCTCCACCCTCGGCCGCGCCCGCGTCTCCCTCGCCCTCGTCACCGCTTTGGTGCTCGTGTGGCGCCTGCGCGGCGACCTCGGCTTCGCCGGGCCCTCGCTGGACAACTTTTTATGTCACTGACCGCCGCTCGTCCCCGTCGCCCAGCTCCCGTCGCCGCCCGCGCCTCGCGGCGGCGCCCGGGCTGCGCGCACTGCGGCGCTCCGGTCGCTGCGGGCGAGACCTACTGCTGCGGCGGCTGCGCCTTCGTCAGCCGCCTCATCCGCGACGAGGGACTCGAGGCCTACTATTCGATCAGGGACGGCGTCACCGCCCCCGCCGACGGCGCCCTGCAACCCGCGGCCGACTACGGCTGGTTGGCCGACGCCACCCGCGCCGCCGAGCTGGTATCGGAAAAAAACGACCGCGCGCCACGGCTCGAACTCGCCGTGCAGGGCGTCTCCTGCGCCGCCTGCGTCTGGTTGATCGATCGCCTGTATCGCCGTTGCGCCGGCGCGGGCGACATCGAGGTGAGCGCCGAGGCCGGCCGCATGACCCTGCGCTGGCGCCGAGGCGAGTTCGACGCGCCCGCCTTTGCCCGCGAGCTTCAACGTTTCGGCTACCTCGTCGGTCCGCTCGGCGAGGGCGAACTGGCGGAAGCTTCCGGCGAGTCCGAGAGCCGGGCGCTCGCCCGCAAGACCGGTCTGGCCGCCGCGCTGGCGATGAACACCATGCTGTTCACCCTGCCGGCCTACTTCGGCATGTCGTCGGATTTTGAATACGCGCGCCTCTTCGAGACCCTCTCGCTCGGCTTCGCGACGCTCTCCGTGCTTGGCTGCGGCGGCTATTTTCTATCCCGCGCCGTCGTCGCCCTGCGCGAACGCATCCCGCACCTCGACCTGCCCATCGCGCTCGGCATCGTCGGCGCCTTCGTCGGCTCGGTGTATGGTTGGGTGATCGCCGATCCGGACTGCCAGTATTTCGATTTTGTCACCGGCTTCATCACCCTGATGCTCGCCGGCCGCTGGGCCCAGGTCGTGGCCGTGGAGCGCAATCGCCGCCGCCTCCTGCGCGAGCAGCCCGCCGGCGCCCGCGTGCGGGTTTTTCGCGCCGAAGCCTGGACCGAGACCGCGCCGGACACGCTGCGCGCGGGCGAACGTTTCCGCCTCTCCGCCGGAGCCTTGGTGCCGGTCGAGGCGCGTCTGGAGACCGGCGAAGCCGAGTTCGCCCTCGCGTGGATCACGGGCGAGGCCGATCCCCGGCGCTTTCGCCTCGGTCAACTCGTTCCCGCCGGCGCCACGCTCGCCGGCGGCTCCGGGGTCGAGCTCACCGCCACCCAGGCTTGGACCGGCTCGATGCTGGCCGAGCTCCTCCGTCCGGTGGAGCGCGCCCCGGAGCGGGCGCGCCTGATCGAGCGGGTGGTGAAGGCCTACCTCGTCGGCATCCTCGGCGCCGCCTTTCTGGCCGGCCTCTGGTGGGCTTGGCATACGCGCGACGCGGCCGAGACCGGCGCGGTGGTTATTTCCATTCTCGTGGTTTCCTGCCCCTGCGCGCTCGGGCTCGCGTTTCCCCTGGTCGAGGAGATCGCCACGGTGCGCCTGCGTCGGCGCGGCGTGTTCGTGCGCGCCGGGGAGCTCTGGCAGCGCCTGAATCGCGTGCGCCTGGTCGCCTTCGACAAGACCGGCACCCTCACCGGCGACACACCCGTGCTGCGCGAGCCGGACCGGCTCGACGCGCTCGTGCCCGAAGCCCGCGCCGCCCTTTTCGCTCTCGTGCGCGACAATCCCCACCCGGTGGGCCGCGCCCTGCACGAGGCGATTCTGCTCCGCGGCTGGAGCGAGTGCCTTCCCGGCACTCCCGCCGAGGAGATCGGTCGCGGCGTGCGCCTCGGCCCCTGGGCGCTCGGCCGTCCCGAGGGCGGGGCGGGGGAGACCGTGCTGACCCGCGACGGCCTGATGGTTGCGCGATTCTCCTTCGCGGAGCAGGCCCGAGCCGACGCCCGCGATGAACTTTCCGCGCTTCGCAAACGCGGTCTGGAACTCGCCATTCTCAGCGGCGACCAAGGCGAAAAAGTCTCCGCCCTCGCCCGCGAACTTACCGTGCCGTCCGCCAATGTCGTCGCCGAGCTCGATCCGCGCGGCAAGGCCGCCTGGCTGGAGTCGCGCGGCGGCGCCGACACCGCCCTGATGCTCGGCGACGGCGCCAACGACAGCCTCGCCTTCGACCGCGCCCTCTGCCGCGGCACGCCGGCCGTGCACCGCGGCGTGCTCGCGACCAAGGCCGATTTCTACTACCTCGGACGCGGCTTGGGCGGGGTGCGCGCGCTGCTGGAGGCCAACGACGCCCGCCGCTCCACCCAGACCGCCCTGCTTGTATTCATGATCGGATACAACCTCACCGCCGTGGGCCTCGCCGCCACCGGGCACATGAACCCCCTCTTCGCGGCGGTGCTCATGCCGCTCAGCTCGCTGGCCACTCTTGCCATCGTTTGGATGGGGCTGCGCGGTATGCGTCACCGGCACATTTCGGTCGGGGACAAATAAAACTCGGCCGCTGTTTGTGACAGGGCGGCGACCAAAGTGCCGCGAAGGTTTGTTAAAAGCCGTAAAAAGCGGCCCCGATTGGGGCACGGCCCGGCGGGAGTTTCGCGCAATCCCTACAAGGGGTCCGGAAGATTGTATTAAGTGCGGTAAAACCCCCAGAGGGCCTTAAAAAAATGCCTGATGCCGGTCGGCTGCGATAGCGAGTAGTATGTCGCCGTCATGCAGATCGACCCGTGCAATCCAGCTCGCCGACTGAGGAACGGTCCTGAGGACCGTGATTCGGCCTCGCTGGATATTCCGAGCAACGCGATGATATCCGATGTATCATTCGCCCGGAATCTACCGGTCCTCCTGCGGGCCGGTCTTAGTGAACTCCATGGGATCCTTACTTTGCTTCGACGCGCCCCTCGTCGGAGCGGCCTTAAAGTATCTATCTTATGGAGACTCGAACAAATATCCTGATTCAGTCCGGCCGGGATAACCACGCCTTCGTGGGCGGGAGGGATGCGTCATGAGCGCCACATCCTCCAGACCCAGAGCCGAGGCTTCCTTGGACCCTTGGAAGGTTATCTACCTGCTCCGGGACAACATCTATCTGCTCGCTCTGTGCGCCCTGCTTGGCGTCACCGCCGCGATTCTGCATATCAAGCGCACCCCTCCGGTTTATAGCTCTCAGGCTGTGTTGGAGGTCGCCGAGGACAAGCACGCCTATGTGGATTTCGAAAAGCGCGAGGAGTTCGACCTGAACTCCGCCGCCTTGCTCAAGACCATCGAGCAGACGATCGCCGGGCAGGCCGTGTTGCGATCGATCATAGCCAGCCAAAATCTGGCCGAGGATCCCACTTTCGCGCCGCCTCGCCCGCAGGGCTACACCGAGGCCGAGCTCTTGGGACTGCTTCAGCAACGCATCTCGGTATCGCTGATCCGGGGAACCCGCCTGATTGCCGTGTCCGCTTGGGACTACGATCCTGAACGCGCTCAGAAACTGGCACTTGGGGTGATCGACGGATTCTTCACCCGCAAGCTGGCCGCCCGGCGGGAGGACACCAACTCCGCGCGTGCCTTTCTGACCAGCGAGGCCAAACGCCTCGAGCGCGAGGTTCACGCGGCCGAGGAGCGCCTCCAGGCTTATCAAGAGAAGCACAAGGCCGTTTCGCTCACCGACCGGCACAATCTGGTGCTTCAACGCCTCAGCGATCTTGGCAAACAAATGACGGAGGCACGAGCCCATTGCCTCTCCTTGGAGACGGATCGCCAGCAGGTGCAGACCTTGTTGGAGGTCGGCCCAAGGGAATTGCTCAACTTTCACGCCATCGCCTCCCTCCCCGAGATCGTCGAGCTTCGCAAGCAGCTCAACTTCCAGACGGCGGAGGTGGCCACCCTGAGCCAGCGCTACCGGGACAAGCATCCGTCGATGATACAGGCGCGCCGCCAGCTCTCCGAGATCGAAAATACGCTTGATATGGCGCTGTCAAACGCGGCCGAGGGCATTCTCCAGTCCTATCGCACCGCCGCCGCCAACGAGGAGGCGGTGAAACGCGAGCTGGCCGACCAGGAAGGTCTAGCGATGGAGCTCTCGCGGCTAGCGATTTCCTACCGGGCCCTGGAGCGCGAGGCCAATTCGACCAATGTTCTTTATCAACAGGTTCTCGCCCGCTTAAAGACCAGCGACATCACGCATAGTCTGGTCGAGGCGAGCGATCTCGGAGGGCGTATCAACGTCATCGCCGAGCCCATGGTTCCGGTCTATCCCTCGGGTATTTCCTCCAAAATCTTCCTTTTGCTCGGTCTGGCCGGCGGAGGCGGTTTGGGCGTGGCGATTGTCATCGCGCGACGCGCTCTCGACACGTCGATATTGTCGGTGGACGACGCCGAGGCATTCCTCGGTGTGCCCTCGCTCGCGGCCATCCCGCGCTCCTCTCTTCGCGAGTCGCCCGGGGAGTTTGTTATTCAGTCCCATCCCGCTACCATCGAGGCCGAGTCCTTCCGCTCTCTTCGCACGTCGCTCTCCCTCTTGTTCCCGGATGATCAGCACCGGGTGGTCATGTTCACCAGCGCGGTGCCGGGTGAGGGGAAAAGCTATTGTTCGGCAAACTATGCCGCCGCCGTCGCCCAGCAGGGCGCGCGGACCCTCCTGATCGACGCCGACCTTCGCCGCTCCGGGCTTCGGGCCCGTTTCGCCAAGGGTGGGGTGGGGGGGCCGGGCCTCACCGAATGCCTCCGGGATCCCCTTCTGATCGCCGACGCGATCCAGCCCACCGTCATCGGAAACCTTTTCGTCCTCGGAGACATGCGCGGATCGACCATGGGGGGGGACATCTTGGCCGGGGGTAACTTCAAGCGGCTTCTCGATGTCCTGCTCCGAGCCTACGACCGCATCATCATCGACACCGCGCCGGTTACCGCCGTCGGCGACACGCTTTGCCTGGCCCCCTATGCCAGCGCGGTGTGCATGGTGGTCCATGCCGGCTACACCCCGCGCCGAGTCGTTCGCCGCGCCTGCGTGATCCTGGGCAAACCGCCCGCCGGCGTCGTGCTCAACCAGATCCGGCCCGGCCGCTCCGCGAGTTACTACTATTATTCCAACGGCGACGCCTATGTGCGCGACGCCGCCCCGGCGCCCGCCTCGGGCTGAGCCGTCCCCATTTTTCGCCCTTGTCGTCTCCCTCATCACCATGAGCAGCTCCCAACTCACCACCAACACCGCCTCGACCTTCGCTTTCGGGAACCCGGCAGGCGCCGATACCCGGGGGCACCTATGGCGTTTGTTCATGACCGCCTTCATAGGCGACACGCTCGTCGTTTTCCTCTCCCTCGGGCTGGCCAGCTGGCTGCGCTTCGAGACCACCATGGAGCGCTACGGCCTCAGCGAGGCCGCCATGTGGATACATTGGACCGACTACGCGCGGCACATCGTTTTTGGCACCATCCTGTTTTCCCTCCTGATGGCCAATTTCGGCCTCTATACGCACGCCCGCATGCTGCGTTTTCGTCATGTGATGAACATTCTGATGAAAGCGGGCGCCTCCTGGGTCATCGCCTACATCGCCTTGGGCGCTTTGCTTCGCCTCGAGCAGGATGTCAGCCGTATCTATGTCTTCATGGGCGGCGTGCTCACTTTTGGCGCCCTCTCCTCCTGGCGCTGGGTGCTGCACCACTTTATCAACCGCGCCGTGGTGCGGGGAAAGCTCCACCGTCGCATCCTCTTCGTGGGTTGGTCCGAGCATGCGGCCGCTTTTATCAACGCCGTCACTTCCGACCGCGAACACCTTTATGAGATCGTCGGTTGCGTGCCCTCGCCGCAGGGCCGTTATACCGAAGCCCCGCCGGCCCGGGTCAAAAAGCTGGGCGACTACGGCAATCTTGAAAACCTCTTCCGTCGGCACGGGGTGGACATGGTGATGATGGCCGACATGGCCGTGCCCAACGGCGAAATGACCGGCCTCGCCAACCTGTGCGAGAAGGAGATGGTGGACTTCAAAATCATCCCGAACTGCTTCCAAATCCTCGTCTCGGGTTTGCATTTGGAAACCGTCAGCGGCGTGCCCGTGCTGGGCCTCTCCCGCCTGCCGCTGAACAGCCCCTTCAACCTCATTTGCAAGGAGTTCGTGGACATCGTCGGCGGTCTCTTCGGGCTCCTTTGCAGCCTCCCGCTCATCGCCCTCTTCGGTTTCCTGGTTTATCGCGAGAGTCCGGGTCCCATTTTCTATACCCAGACCCGTCTGGGGCGCCACGGGAAGCCCTTCAAAATTATCAAAATCCGCAGCATGCGCCTGGATGCCGAGGCGCCGGGCAAGGTGGGCTGGAGCACCAAGGAGGACCCCCGCCGTCTCAAGATCGGCGCTTTCATGCGCAAGATGAACATCGATGAGCTGCCCCAGTTTTGGAACGTGGTCAAAGGCGACATGAGCCTCGTCGGCCCGCGTCCCGAACGCCCCGAGCTGATCGTCGATTTCAAGGAAGCCATTCCCCACTACAACGCCCGGCATAATATAAAGCCCGGCATCACCGGCTGGGCCCAGGTGAAGGGCTTCCGCGGCGACACCTGCCTCAAGCAGCGCATCCGCTGCGATCTCTACTACATCGAGCAGTGGAGCCTGTTTCTCGATATCCAGATCATGTTCATGACGCTCTTCAGCCGGAAGGGCGCGTGTTGATAAAATGCAATCCCAACCCTCCTCCATATCATGAAAATCGCCTATCTTTTTCACCGCGACGCCTCCAATCCCACCGTGCAATCCGGCCGCCCGGCCTCGATTTTGGCGGAATTGAAGCGCTCCGGCGTCGATATCGAGGAGGTCTTCCCCCTTCAGGCCAAACCCCACGGCCTCGTTCTGCCCAAGAAAATTTATTATCGGCTGCTTCGTAAACATTACCGCGGCGACCGCGAACCTTCCTATGTCGCCGCCGCCGCGGACGAGTTTCGGGAACGCACCGCCGGCAAGAGTTACGATCTCGTGTTCAGCCCCGGCTCCGAGATGGTCTCCCGCATAGTCACCGACCGTCCGGTCATGTTCTGCGCCGACGCCACCTTCGCCAACATGGTGGATTACTACTGGGACTTCACCAACCTCTCCCGTGAATACCTGCGCAAGGGCCACGCCTTGGAACGCGCCGCCATCGACCGCGCCACCCTCGCCATCTACCCGTCCCGGTGGGCCGCCGACTCGGCCGTCAACGACTACGGCGCCGATCCTTCCAAAATCGCCGTCATCCCCTTCGGCGCGAATTTCGGCAAAAACAACACCCGCGCCGAGGTCGAGGCCTGGATCGACGCCCGCCCGCGTGACGAGATTCGTCTGCTCTTCGTCGGACGCCACTGGGACCGCAAGGGCGGCGACATCGTCGTCGAGACCGCCTACTGCCTCATCAAGCTCGGCCACCGCGTCTCGCTCGACGTGGTCGGATGCGAGGTGCCGCTCCGCCACCGGGACCTCCCGTGGATCCGCTCGCATGGCGTGCTCAGCCCGCAGGTCGAGTCCGAGACCGCCCGCTTGAGCGCCCTCTTCGCCGGCGCCCACTACGTCTTCGTGCCTTCCCGCGCCGAGGCCTACGGCATGACCTTCGCCGAGGCCAACGCCTTCGGCGTGCCCGCCGTCTCCACCGACACCGGCGGCATCCCCGCCGTCGTCACCGACGGGCACAACGGCCACCTGCTGCCGCTCTCCGCCCGCGGCGCCGACTACGCCGACGTCATCGCGGCCTCCTTCGGGAACCCGCTCCGTTACCGCAAGCTCTGCGAGCGTTCCTACGAGACCTTCGCCCAGGCCCTCAACTGGCGGACCTTCACCCGTCGTCTGCTCGAGCTCGCCCACGCGCGCTGCCAACGCCCGGGCCGCTCCCAGACCCGCCCGGTCTTCGCCCGGCCCGCCACCCCCTTGTTCAGCCACTAGCCCGTCCGCTTTCGCCCCTTTCCCCAAACGCCCCGGCTCCCGGTCCAGCCAGTCATGAAAATCGCCTATCTCTTCCACCACGACGCCGCCGATCCGGCGGTTCAGTCCGGACATCCCGCATCCATCCTAACCGGCTTCCAGCGCCTGGGCGCCGACATCCTGCCGGTCTTCCCCCTCGCCGCCCGGGCGGAGCGCGCGTATCCGAAAAAGATATACACCCGCCTCGGCGGAAAACACTACCGCACCGACCGCGACCCCCTGTTTCTCCGCGCCGTGGCCGACGAGTTCGAGCGCCGCACCGCGGGCGCCGGCTTCGACTTCGTCTTCAGCCCCGGATCCGAGATGGTTTCCCACCTCCGCACCGACCGGCCGATCGCGTTCTGCGCCGACGCGACCTTCGCCAACATGGTGAACTACTACTGGGACTTCACCAACCTCTCCGCCGACTACCTCCGCGAGGGCCACGCCCAGGAATCCGCCGCGCTCGCCCGCGCCGCGCTCGCCGTTTACCCCGCCGAGTGGGCCGCGCGCTCCGCCGTCGAGGACTACGGCGCCGATCCCGCCAAGGTCGCCGTCATCCCCTTTGGCGCCAATCTCGGTCGCGAAAATCTCTGGTCCGAGGTCCAGGGATGGATCGACCGCCGCGACACCGAGCGCCTTCGCCTGCTCTTCGTCGGCCGCCACTGGGAGCGCAAGGGCGGTGACCTCGTGGTCAACACCGCCTACTGCCTCCACCTCCTCGGCCATGACGTCACCGTGGACGTCGTCGGCTGCGACATTCCCTCGCGTCATCGCGGGCTGCCCTGGCTGCGCGGTCACGGCCTGCTCAGCCCCCGCGTGCCCGCCCAGATGGCCCGCCTCCGCGCGCTCTTCGCCGACGCCCACTACGTTTTCGTGCCCTCCCGCGCCGAGGCCTACGGCATGACCTTCGCCGAGGCCAACGCCTTCGGGGTGCCCGCCATCACCACCGACACCGGCGGCATCAACGGCGTCGTCACCGACGGACTCAACGGCCACCTCCTTCCGCTCAGCGCCGGACCCGGCGACTACGCCGACGTCATCGTGGACTCCTTCCGCGATCCCGGCGCCTACCGCACCATGTGCCGCCGCTCCTTCGAGCGCTTCCGTTCCCGGCTAAACTGGGACGCCTTCTGCCGGCGTTTTCTCGAAATCGCCGTCGAGCGCGGCATCGCCCGCCCGCCGTCTCCCGTCGCCGATCCCTTCATCACCGCGGTGCGCGTCTCCGACGACCCACGGCCCGGCACCGATCCCCAGAACACCCCCTTGATCCCGGCCTGATATGGCGGCACCTCTGTTTTCCCCCGCCTATCTCGCTCCGGCCGGGGCGACCGATCCCGACCGCGAGGCGATTTCGGCCCCCGAGCCAGCGCTCGCCGAGCCCCGGCTCGTCTCCTCCATCGTCGCGTTCCTCGGCGCGGCCCTCACCTCCTTCACCGTCTCCCTGGTCGGCGAGATGCCGGTGGGGGAGCTGATCCTGATGTCGGTCATCGGCTGGATCGTGCTGCACGTCGCCCTGGAGCAGCGCTGGCCCTGCCCGGTGTTCGAGCAACGCTGGTTTTGGTTCATCCTCGGCTCCCAGGCGCTCGGACTCGCCGCCTACGTCCTCTCGGACCTGTTCCGGGGCAGCGCCCCGCACGACATGCTGCGCGGATGGGCCCGCATGATCTTTCTCGGCATCGACACGGTGGCGGTCGCCTGCCTGCTCGGCCGCTCCCCGCGCAACTTTCTCGTATTCGCCTTCGGACTACAAATCGGCTTCGCCCTCCAGGCCCTCCTCTTCGGCGCCCTCTTCGGCGACCTTTGGAAGTTTGGCATCGGCGTGCCCGTCACCTTCGCCGTGCTCGGCGTCGCCGTCTTCGGCGGTCCCCTCGTCGCCGCCGCGGCCTCGATCGCGATGTGCCTCGTGCACTTCGCCATGGATTACCGCAGCGTCGGCGCGGTCTGCATGCTGGTGGGGATGCTCACCGTCGTGCAGGCCTGCCCGCGCGCCCTGCGGCGTTGGATGGTGCCGCTCGGCATCCTCGGCGCGATCGGCGCCGTCGCCGGCATCTACGCCCACGCCCAGGCCGACCGCGAGGGCAACCGCGCCGGCCGCTCCGACGTGGACCGCACCGCCATGATCCAGGCCGCCGTCGAGGGCTTCGTGGAGTCCCCCTTCATCGGCCACGGCTCCTGGTTCAGCAACTCGGACGTGTTGGACAACTATCTCTACATCCGCGCCGACCTCGCGCAGGAAGCCGGCATCGGCGGCTTCGCCGGCCCCAACGAGGATGTCGGCGAGCTGCCCGCCCTGCATTCCCAGCTCCTCGTCGCCCTGGCCGAGGGCGGCGTCTTCGGCGGCGCCTTCTTCATCGTCTTCTTCTTCGTCCTCGTCTGGGCCTTCTACGATCAGGTCCTGGTGGCCGACTGGCGGCGCGAGAGCCCGTTCCGGCTCCTGGTCCTCGGATTCTCCCTCATCAGCATTCTGTTCAGCCCCTTCTCCGGCGCGCACCGCGTGTATATCGCGCTCGCCGTGGGGCTCGTGTTGTTGATTCGCGCCGAACGTCTCGCCGAACGCGAGGCCGCGGCCGCCGAGCTGGAGGAGGGGAGGGCGCCATGAGCGAAACCAAGTCTTTCCCCGAGCGGCTGCGCGCGCTGCTCAGGCGGCCGCCCCGCGAGATCGCCATGTTCTTCGTGACCTCGCTCGCCGCCCGCGGGCTCGGCATCGTGTGCCAGCTCCTCCAGGTGCCCATCGCGATAAAGGCCCTCGGATCCGAGGCCTTCGGCCTCTGGATGGCCGTGGCCGGCCTGGCCCAGTTCATCGTCTTCGCCGACTTCGGCATGGGCATCGGGCTGCAGAACCGGCTCGCCGAATCCTTCGCCCAGGATCGTCGCGACGAGGCGCGTGAGCTTTTCGCCAGCGCCTTCCTTTTCCTCTGCACCGTGGCCCTGGCCTTGATCGGCGTGCTCATGCTGGCCGCCGATTACGTCCATGCGGCGCAGCTTTTCCGGCTGACCGAGCCCGAGACCATCGCGGAGGCGCCGCTCGCGCTGCGCTCCTTCCTCGTGCTCTTCTGCCTCGGCCTGCCCATCGGCCTCGCCCAGCGCCTCGCCTTTGGCCGGCAAAAGGGATGGATGCACAACGCCACGCAGGGCGTCGGCGCCGTGCTCTCCCTCGGCGGCGTCGCCCTCGCCGCCGCGCTCGGCGGCGGCCTCGTCCCGATGCTGCTCTGCGCCCAGGGCGCCCTGGTGGCGGGCAACGCACTCCTGCTCCTCATCCAGCTCGTTCAGCTCCGCTGGCTTTCCCTCCGCGGCCTCACCCTCCGTCCCAAGATGGTCGGGGAGCTCCTTCGCCTCGGCGCCTTCTTCAGCCTCCAGCAGATCGTCAACACCATCCTCTTCGCGCTGCCGCAGCTCGTCGTCTCGATGGCGCTCGGGGCCGCCGCCGTCACGCCCTACAACCTCGTGCAACGGCTCTTCAACCTCTTCGCCGTCATCCAGAATTCCTTCATGCTGCCGCTCTGGCCCGCCTACTCGAAGGCCCGCGCCCGAGGCGAGATCGACTGGATGCGACGCACCCTCCGGCGCTCCCTGCTCGCCACCGCCTGCCTCAGCTGCGCGCCCATGGCGCTCGGCGCCATCTTCGCCGGTCCCATCATCCACCTCTGGGTCGGCGGAGCCGCCGAGCCGCCGGCCGCCGCCCTCGTGTGGCTGCTCTTCGGGTGGAACGCCCTCGTGTTTTTCCAGCAGCCCTTCGGCTACCTGCTCGCCGGCGTCTCCGAGGTGCACCGCACCACGCTCTACGCCGTGTTCACCGCCGTCGCCAGCGCCGGGCTCATGCTCCTGCTCGTCCACCCGCTCGGCCTGCCCGGCGTCGTGCTCGGCCTGATGCTCGGCTACCTGCCGTTCAACTTCATCGGCAACGTCGTCGAGACCTTCCGTTACCTGCGGGCCGCCGCGGCCGCCGCGCCGCCCTCCGCGCCCGCTTTGTCCCTCGCTTCCTCACCTCTCCTATGACCACGCCCACCCGCCCACCGATCGACGGTTCGGCCGCCGCCGGACGCCCGCTGCTCACGCTCGTCATCTGCACCTACAACAACGCTCCGGTGCTCGCCCAAACGCTCGCGCACATCGAGGCGCAGCAGATCGCCCGGCCGGCCGAGGTCTCCGTGCTCGTGATCGACAACAACTGCACCGACGACACCGCCACCGTCGTGGCCGATGCCGGCGCGCGCGGTCGCCTGCCCAACCTCCGCTACCTCGTCGAGACCCGCCAGGGGCAGGTCTTCGCCCGCCTGCGCGGCGTCGAGGAGGCCGGCTCCGAGTGGGTGGCGTTCATCGACGACGACAATTTTCTCCAGGCCGGCTGGATCGCCAACGCCCTCGACTTCATCCGCGACCATCCGCGCTGCGGCGCCTTCGGCGGACGCATCGAGATCTTCTGGCAAAAAACGCCGACGCCCCTGCTCAAGGCCAACAGCTACGCCTACGCCTCCCTCGACCTCGGCGGCTACGCCCGCAAGCTCGAGGGCGAGAAACGCTGGCACCTCCGCGGCGCCGGTCTCGTGTGCCGAGTCGAGGCCCTGGTCGCCTCCGGCTGGACCCGCTGGCAAGGCTGCGTCGGCCGCCAATGCGGCGCCACCACCAGCGGCGACGACCTCGAGATGGTCATGCGCATCGCCCGCGAGGGCTGGGAAATCTGGTATCAACCCGCCTGCTGGATGCGGCACTTCATCTCCGCCTCGCGCATCAGCCAACCCTACATCGAAAAACTCCACCTCGGCTTCGGCTTGGCCCATCCGGTCTTGCTCGGCTTCAAGCGCCGCCAAGGCCTCGCGCGCTGGGCCTACGCCCTCGCCAAATCCAGCGTGCGCGAGGCCGGCCGCGTGGCCCACCAGGCGGTGCTCGGCTGGCGCGACCCCGAACGCCGTGACGAGGCCCGCATGCGCTGGGCCTACCTGCGCGGCACCCTCGCCGCGACCCCTCGGGTCTTCTCCATGCCCCGCTCCACCCGCGTCGTCTGGCTCGGCGGCGGGCGCGCTGCGCGCGCCCAGTGACGAGACCCAAACCGCCAAGCCCCCGAGCCGCCAAGCCAAGTCCAAAGTCCCATGTCAAAAGTCTCAAAGTCACCAGCGGCTCCGCATGGCCGCCAGAGTGGGGGGAGCTTCCAGCTCCCCGTTCGGGCCGCCCCGATCCCACGGGAGCAAGATGCTCCCGCTACGCGCACCGCCTGGCCCGCCCCGGCGGGCCGCTGACGACCTTCAGACCTTAGACCTTCAGACCTTAGACCCGCCTCCCTTCAGACCCGCCCCCTCCGCCCTCCTCCTTCCGCCTTCATCCGTCCCACATGCGCCTATCGCATCGCACCCGTCGTCTTCCGCTCATGGTTTGCTTGGCTCTCACTTCCCTCCGCGCCCAGCCGGCGCCCGAGACCGCGCCCGCCGTCGAGCCCGACTTCACCGATCGGGTGGGGGTGATGACGCACTTCGCCCAGAACTGGGGACTCGGCGTGCTGGCCCGCGTCTCCGAGGCCGGCGTGCGCCACGTGCGCGACGAGCTCTACTGGGAGTCGGTCGAACCCGAGCTCGGCCGCTTCGTTTTCCCGCCGCGCTACGACGCCTACATGGGCGCCCTTCGCCAACGCGACATCCGCCCCCTCATCGCCCTGACCTTCGGCAATCCCCACTACGACGGCGGCCTCACCCCCCACACCGACGCCGGCTTCGAGGCCTACGCCCGCTACTGCGTCGCCGTCCTCCGCCACTACGGCGACCAGCTCCGCGCCGTCGAAATCTGGAACGAATACAACGGCAGCTTCGCCAAGGGCCCCGCCACCGAGGACCGCCCCGGCACCTACCTGAAAATGCTTCGCGCCGCCTACACCGCCATCAAGCAAGAGCGGCCCGATGTCATCGTCCTCGGCGGCGCCACCTCCGGCCTGCCCATGCCCTTCTTCGAGCGCCTCTTCGCCGAGGGCGGCCTCCAGTTCATGGACGCCGTATCCATCCACCCCTACCAAACCCGCGAGACTCCCGAGGGCTTGGACAAACGCATCGACTCCCTCCAGGAGCTCATCGCCCGCCACAACGGCGGTCGGGAAAAACCCGTCTGGGTCACGGAGATCGGCTGGCCCACCCACGTCAGCCAGGCCCCCGGCGACCTCGCCATCAGCGAGCACGACCAGGCCGCCTTTCTCGTGCGCGCCTACGCCCTCCTCCTCTCCACCGGCGTCGAGCGCGTCTATTGGTATTTGCTCCGCGACTACAACCAGTTCGCGACCATGGGCCTCGTCCGGCAGAATCCCGACTTCTCGCCCAAGCCCGCGCACACCGCCCTCCAAACCCTCGTCGATCAACTCGAGGGCGTGCGCGCCATGGAGCGCGAACCCGCCCCCGACGGCGTTTTCTCCGTGCGCTTCGACCGTGCCTCCGGTCCCTCCACCCGCCTCCTCTGGGCCCTGCGCCCCTTCACCCTCTCCACCCCCGGCGCCACGCGCCTCCTCAGCTTGCACGGTGTCGAGAGTCCTCCGCCCGAGACGATCATCCTCGGCGAGACCCCGGTCTATATCGACGGCGAGGTTCGCCCCCCGCCACCGCCGGTCTCTCCGCCCTCCCAGGCGCTTCTCGCCGAGGCCGCGTCCGGATTTTCCCTCGAGCAAGGCGAGTCCGGCTGGTCCTACGGTTGTTTCCTCGGCGACCAGATCGACTTCATCCCCATCACCCGCTCCCACACCACCGACTGGAAGGAGGAGTGGCTTGGCCCCTACCGCAACCTCGCCATCTCCGCCGGCGAGCAGCACCCCGCGTCCAACGCCGGCGTGCCCGTCGCCGCCGTCCGCCGCTGGACCAGCGAAGAAGGCGGTTCGCTCCGCATCTCCGGCCGTTTCAAGAGCAACACCCGCGGCGACGGCGTGCGCGTGCGCGTGCTCTCCGACGGGCAGGTGCGCCTCTCAGAACGCATCGGCGGCGGCGAGGGCCGCCCCATCGTCGCCGACTTCGATCTCGTCTGCCCCGTCGCCGCGGGCGGCCACGTGGACTTCGCCGTCGATCCCGGCCCCGCCGGCGACCCCGACTACGACGTCACCCAGGTCACCATCTCCATCCACGCGCTGCAGCGCGTGGATGGAGATGGTGACGAGTGACATGTGACGAGTGACGAGCCCCCAAGCGCCGAACCCGAAGCCCAAGCCGAGTCCAAAGTCCCATGTCCAAAGTCTCAAAGTCACCAGCGGGCCGCCGGAGTGGGGGGAGCTTCCAGCTCCCCGTTCGATCGCCCGATCCCACGGGAGCAGGATGCTCCCGCTACGCGCCCACTTGGCCCGCCCCGGCGGGCCGCTGACGACCTGCGACCTTAGACCTTCAGACCTGCGACCCGCCTCCCCCGCCCGCGCCCCCCTTCAGACCTCCGCCCTCAGCCTTCATCCTTCCGCCCTCCCTCCGCCTTCCCATGAACACTCGCCCATGCATCCTCGTGGTCACGCCCACGCTCGGGGTTTCCCCCTTTCTTGATCGCACCGTCGCCTCCATCGAGGCCCAGCCGCTCCACATCCGGCACGTCATCTCCACCCCCGCGCGCAAGGTCGCCGAGCTCGCCGCCCGTTACCCGAACGCGCTCGTCGTGCCCGACGCCGGGCGCGAGGGCGGCATCTACGGCGCCATCAACGCCGGCATCGCCGCCGCCGACTTCGCCTGGGACTGGTTCACCTACATCAACGACGACGATCTTCTCCTCCCCGGCTTCGGCCGCGCCGTCCTCGCCCACCTCGCCCGCCCCGCCCCCGAGCCCGTGCTCTACGGCGACGTCGAGCTCATCGACGAACGCGGCGCCCGTATCACCCGCATCACTACAGCCGCCCGTCCGCGCTGGATTCCCGCCCTCCTTCACCAGGGCATCAGCCCGCTCATGCAGCAGGGCATGCTCTTCCGCCGCGACGTGGTGAACCGACTCGGCGGCTTCGACCTTCGCTACCGCCTCTGCGCCGACCTCGACTTCTGGCTCCGTGCCTACGCCGACGGCGCTCGCTTCGCCTACGAGGCCGATTGCGTCGCCCAGTTCCGCCTCCGCGACGGCCAGCTCTCCGGCAACACCTCCGTCACCCAGAAGGAACAGGACAACATCGTCGCCCGTCACCTTCCCGCCCGTCCCTCCGCCCTCCACCGCGCCCTCACCAAGGCCGTTTACCGCGCCTACAACCTGCCGCGCTACCTCGAGCGTTTCCGCAAACGCGGCATGCACACCAGCTACGCCTTGCTGGAACAGGGAGGAGCCCGGGCATGATCCAGGCCATCGAAGAGGTCGTCGTCCTCAACGACTACGCCTCCACCACCGGCGGCTCCACCGCCGTCGCGCTCGCCTCCGCCACCGGCCTCGCCGCCCGCGGCTATCCGGTCACGCTCTTCACCTGCGTCGGCCCCGTCGCCCCCGGCCTGCGCGAGACGCCCAACCTCACCGTCGTCTGCCTCGATCAGCCCGAAATCGCCAAGGACTCCAACCGCCTCCGCGCCTTCGCCACCGGCCTGCGCAACGAACGCGCCGTCACCGCCCTCCGCGCCCTCCTCGCCACCAAGGACCCCGCCCGCACCGTGGTCCACGTCCACACTTGGATGAAGGCGCTCTCGCCCTACGCCCTCGAAGCCGTCTCGGCCCTCGGCTTCCGCCTCGTCGTCACCCTCCACGATTTTTTTATCACCTGCCCGAGCGGCGGTTTCTTCGACCACTCCCGCGCCGAGATCTGCCACCGCCGCCCCCTCTCGTTCTCCTGCGTCGCCTGCAACTGCGACCGCCGCAACTACGCCCAGAAACTCTGGCGCGTCGCTCGCACCGCCCTGCAAAACCACGCCCTCGGCGTGCCCGCGCGGGTCGCCTCCTACATCGGAGTCTCCGATTTCAGCCTCGATATTCTCCGGCCCCACCTCCCGCCCGACGTGCCCGCCGCCGTCGTGCGCAATCCTGTGGACTGCCTCGACGAGGGCCCCGCCGACCCCGCCTCCGGCGAGGCCTTTCTCTACATAGGCCGCTTCGTCCCCGAGAAGGGCGTGCGCCTCTTCGCCGAGGCCGTGCGCGCCACCGGCGTGCCCGCGGTCTTCGTCGGCGACGGCGAGCTCATGCCCGAGCTCCGCCGCCTCTGTCCCCGGGCCCGCTTCACCGGTTGGCTGAAACCCGATGCCATCCGCGACGAGCTGCGCCGCGCCCGCGCGCTCGTTTTCCCCCCGCTCTGGTATGAGACCCTCGGCCTCGTCGCCGTCGAGGCCGCGTCCGCCGGAGTGCCCGCCATCGTCAGCGACGGATGTGCCGCGCGCGACTACGTGCGGGACGGCGTCACCGGCCTGCAATTCCGCCACGGCTCGGCCGAGGCCCTTGGAGACCGGTTGAAACAACTCGCCGCCGATGCGCCCCTCGCGGGCCGCCTCGGCCGGGCCGCCTACGATTGGTATTGGTCCGATCCCTGGACGGCGGACCGCCACGTGGACGACCTGCTCGCCCATTACCGCACCCTTCTCGCGCCCGCGCCCAGCCCGAGTAGGGGGAGCTTCCAGCTCCCCGTTCGATCCTCCCCGATCCCACGGGAGCAAGATGCTCCCGCTACGCAAGCGGTGACGCCCTTCGGACCTTAGACCTTCAGACCTGCGACCTCCCCTCTCCCCAAACCGCCGAGCCCCCGAGCCGAGTCTAAAGTCCAATGTCAAAAGTCCCAAGTCACCAGCGGCTCCGCGAAGCGGAGCCAGACACGCGCCGCTTGGCCCGCCCCGGCGGGCCGCTGACGACCTTCAGACCTTAGACCTTCAGACCTGCGACCTCTCTCCGACCTTCAGACCTCCGCCTCCCGCACCACCATGAAAGTCCTTCTCGTTTCCGAACCGGGTGAGAACGGCGTCTTCCGTTACGTCGAAGCCCTCGCCGACTTCCTGCTCGAGCACCACGTTTCGGTGCATCTCGCCTATTCCGACCGCCGTGCCAGCGCCGCGCTGCACGACCTCGTCGCCCGCGTCGAGGCCGCCGGTGGCCGCACCCTCAATCTGCGCACCTCCAACCGTCCCGCGCCCGAGGACCTGCGCGCCCTGCGCGCCCTCCGCGCCTTCGTCCGCCAGATCCGCCCCGACATCATCCACAGCCACAGCTCCAAGGCCGGCGCGCTCAGCCGTGCGCTCCCCCTCACCGGCATCCGCGGTCCCCGCCACGTGTATCACCCGCACGCCTACGTCGGCATGCGCCCCAAACGCGGCCGCGTGGACTTCGTTTACGACCGGATCGAAAACGCCCTCGGCCGCTGGAGCACCAGCGTCGCGTGTTCCCACGACGAACGCCGCTACGCCGTGGACCGCCTCCGCATCTCCCCCAAACGCGCCCTCTGCGTGCCCAACGGCATCGACACCGCCCGCTTCATCCCCGTCTCCCCCGGCCGCAAACGCGAACTGCGCGAAAAATTTGGCCTCCCCGCCGACGCCCATCTCGTCGGCACCCTCGGCCGCTGCTCCGCGCAGAAAGACCCGCTCACCCTCTACCGTGCCTTTGCCCGCGCGGCCGCCCACAACCCCCGGCTCATGCTCTTCCACGTCGGCCAGGGCGAGCTCGACCCCGAGCTCGACGCCCTCGTCGCCGCCGAGGGCCTGCAAGGCCGGATCAAACGGCTGCCCTACCTCGGCACCCCGTGGGAGTTTTATCAGTGCATCGACGCCTTCGCGCTCACCTCGCGTTACGAAGGCCTTTCGCTCGCCCTGTTGGAGGCGCTCTCCTGCGACCTCCCGCTGATTCTCAGCGATGCCCCCGGCAACGGCGACCTCCTCGAGCGCCCCCTCAGTCACCTCTGGAGCGTGCTCCCCGGCGACGTGAACGGCTTCGCCCGCGCCATCAGCGAATGGGTGGCCGATCGTTGCGGAGGAAACGCCCGTCCCTCCAACCACCGCGCCGTGGCGGAGGAACATTACGACCAGCGGCGCAATTTCACCCGCGTGCACGCCCTCTACGACGAGTTGTTAAAAGACAGCCGAGTCCCCCACCACGCCCCCGCCCACCGCCCCGCGTGAAGCGCGTGCGCGCTGCGCGCAGTGACGAGTGACATCTGACAAGTGACGAGAATCAAACTGCCAAACTGCCAAGCCCCCAAGCCGAGTCCAACGTCCCAAGTCAAAGGTCCCACGTCACCAGCGAGCCGCCAGGGTGGGGGGAGCTTCCAGCTCCCCGTTCGATCCGTTCGATCCCACGGGAGCAAGCTGCTCCCGCTACTCCCACAGGTTGGCCCGCCCCGGCGGGCCGGTGACGACCTGCGACCTTAGACCTTCAGACCTGCGACCGCTCCCCGACTTTCAGACCTGCGACCCGCCTCCCTTCAGCCCTCCGCCTTCATCCTTCCGCCTTTCCTCCGAAACGCCTCCCATGAACCCCGCGCCCACCACATCCGATCATATCCGATCGCTGGATGCTTTGCGCGGCGTCGCCATCGCCACGGTGATGATGCACCATTTCGTGATCTTCACTCCCATGCGCGGGGTCGTCGGGGACCTCTACACGTCGATCACCGAATTTTTCGCCCACGGGGTCGGCCTCTTTTTCGCGCTCTCCGGCTTCCTTCTCATCAACAGCCTGTCCAAGGAAGGTTTCTCCGGCGCGTGGCTGAAAGGCTTCTGGCTGCGACGCGTCGCCAAGATCCTTCCCCTTTATCTCGGGCTGCTCTTGAGCGTCTATCTGCTGATTCCCGCCGTGCTGGCGGCGCTCGGCTTGCAATCCGAGGGCTCGGTGCTGCTCGGTGAGACGGACCAGTGGCCCTGGCACCTGCTGTTTTGCTCCAATTGGTTCTTCTTCCGCGAAGGCGAGTTTGCCCAACCGCTGCTCAACGTATCCTGGTCGCTCGGGGCGGAGGTGCAGTTTTATGCGCTCCTCAGCCTCGCCTTTTTCACCGGATTGGCCCGCTCCGCCCGTTTCTGGCTGGGCATCGCGATTTTCGCCGTCGCGACTCGCCTGGTCGCCTTGGCCCTGGATTGGAACTGGGTGCAGGTGATCACCTTTACCCCGGGGCGGCTCGATGCCTTTGCCCTCGGCGCCCTCGTCGCCCTGCGGCCCAAGTGGTTTCGTCGTGAGCTTTGTTTCCTCGGGCTGGCCGTGATGGCGGCGCCCCTCGTCGTGGACTGGGACCGGCAAGATCCTTGGATCAACCTCGTCGGCTACACCTGGGTCGCCCTCGCGTCGGCGGCGGCCATTTCCCTGTGTCTCCGTGAGCGAGAAAGCGCGGAGCCCGGTGCCTCAACGATACCGACCTTTTTCACCTTCCTTGGGCGCATCTCCTACGCGGTCTATTTGATTCACATGCCCGTGCAGATCGCGGTGAGCCATCTGGGCCTGGGGGGAGACCGACTCCTTGATGGCGCCTCCGCCTGGGGGGCGCTCGTCCTGCATCTGGTCCTCGCCTTCGGTGTCTCCATTCTTCTTGGCTGGGCGGTGTGGCGGTGGTGTGAGCGCCCGGCGCAAAAATGGATTCTTGGCCGATTCACCGCCAAAAGCCCCCGACTCTGCCCGGCCCCCTCCGCCTTGGCCAAAGGCTGAAAACCTCAACGCCGATTGGCCGCAAAGAGCGCGGAAAAAAGGTAGGGCGCGACCGCCGGGCGCGCCGGTTTGGGATAGCGACCCAGCGACCCAGACCATTATTGGCCGCAAAGGAACGCAAAGAGCACAAAGAAAGAATCCGTTCTCTGTGCTCTCTGTGTTCTCTGTGGTTAATTGTATTTTCATAAACAACGGCCTCCCTGCCATGGCCCGGTTCCGGATCGGGCTTTTGCGTTCCCTGCGTTCTTTCGCGGCTATCTCCGGTTTCCCACCACGTCTCGGCGCCCTCCGCGCCAGGGACCCAGACGCTATTTACCACAGAGAACACGGAGAGCACGGAGGGATCCGCCCAAGGTAGGGAGCGACCGACGGGCGCGCCGGTTTGGGATAGCGACCCAGACCATTATTGGCCGCAAAGGAACGCAAAGAGCGCAAAGAAGGAATCCGTTCTCTGTGCCCTCTGTGTTCTCTGTGGTTAATTGTATTTTCATAAGCCGCGACCTCCCCGCCATGGTCCGGTTCCGGATCGGGCCTATGCGTTCCCCTGCGTTCTTTCGGGGCCATCTCCGGTTTCCCACCACGTCTCGGCGCCCTCCGCGCCAGAAACCCAGACGCTATTTACCACAGAGAACACGGAGAGCACGGAGGGATCCGCCCAAGGTAGGGCGCGACCGCCGGGCGCGCTGGTTTGGGGTAGCGACCCAGACCATTATTGGCCGCAAGGGAACGCAAAGAGCACAAAGGAAGAATCCGTTCTCTGTGCCCTCTGTGTTCTCTGTGGTTAATTCTGTTTTCATAAGCAACGACCTCCCTGTCATGGGCCGGTTCCGGGTCGGGCTTTTGCGTTCCCTGCGTTCTTTCGCGGCTATCTCCGGTTTCCCACCACGTCTCGGCGCCCTCCGCGCCAGGGACCCAGACGCTATTTACCACAGAGAACACGGAGAGCACGGAGGGATCCGCCCAAGGTAGGGAGCGACCGACGGGCGCGCCGGTTTGGGATAGCGACCCAGACCATTATTGGCCGCAAAGGAACGCAAAGAGCGCAAAGAAAGAACCTATTCTCTGTGCTCTCTGTGTTCTTTGCGGCTAATTATATTTTCATAAATAACGACCTCCCCGCCATGGTTCGGCTCCGGATCTGGCCTATGCGTTCCCTGCGTTCTTTCGCGGCCATTTCCGTTTCTTCCGCCTAGTCCCGGCGACCTCCGCGCCAGAAATTCCAAGCCGATTGGCCGCAGAGAACGCAAAGAGCGCAAAGAAAGAACCCGTTCTCGATGCTTCTGTGTTCCTTGTGGCTATTTCGGTTTTCAGCGCGTCAGTCTGGTTTCCCATCGAGCCTCTTTCCCTTGGCGGCTCACCTATTTTCCAATCCCGCACGTCTATTTGGGTTACCCCGCACTCGACTGATTTCAACACGCGGCCGACTGAAACCAACACGCGAACCTCGTTCACTTACCTCGCGCTCGTCTTTTCCCGACACGCGGCCGACTTGTCTCAACGCGTGACCGTCTTCCGCCAACTCGCGGCTCTCTTGAGCTAACGCGCCCCCGTCTGCACTCACCGCGCAGGCCTGTTGCAGTTACCTCGCGACTCTCTTTTCCCCGCACGCGGGACAGTTGCTGTTATTGCCGGCCTGCCTTGTTTATCCTCGCGGTCGATTAAAACCAATCCGCGAGTGATCGCCGCTTACCTCGCGGCTCCATTTTCCAAGCACGTGCCTCCCTTTTTCTCGCTCGCGCTCGATTGAAGCCAATGCGCGGGCGACTGCGCCAAACTCGTGCCCCACTGAAACCAATCCGAGGCCCTCTGCTTCCTGCCTCACCTCCTGTTTTAGCGGCCGCTCGCTACCTCTGCGCTGCTTTCTTCCGCTATTGCAGTTACGTCAGCACTATGGCGGGAACTGATTGAGCGGCAAAAAGTAAACATCAGGTGCTATTTGTCTTTGACTCACGCAATTCAGTGGCATGCGGTTTCGGTCTTATGCGTAGTTGCCGCCTATTTTGGTGGGCCTATCGGCGTAGTTCCCTGCCGCGCCCTCGGCTTTCGCCAGATCGGAGCAATCGCGTGGCCGTGCGCCTCCGACTCCCGGGCCTGCGGTCCTCTCTTCATGGAGTCGATTCAACCCAGAAAACAAAATCCATGCTCGAACAAACCAGCTCCGCCCCCGGCACGACCGCCGCCAGCCCCGCCGCCCCGAGTGGCGGCGCCGAGACCACCGATGCCCGCGCCCGCCGCCCTCGCGGCCTCGTGCGCAAGGCGATCCTCGATGCGCTCTCTTCCGCACGCGAGGTCCTCGGCACCGCCACCAAAACCGACTACGCGCCCGTCCTCGCCAAGGCCGGCATCAACGAGGCCTTTGTCGCCACGATGCAGGAAAAGGTAAACGCGGTCGCGCAGGCCGTGGCCGAGGTCGGCCGCACCACGGTGGAGAAACGCGGCACGTCCAAGCAGGAGGAGGACCTGAAACTCCGGCTCCTGGAGCTCATCGGCGTCATCCAGTCCAAGGCCAAGATCAAGTATGACGTCGGACACCCGGCGCGGGCGAAGTATCAGATCAACGCCCGCGTGCTCAACAGCCGACCCAAGATCGAGGCCGCCGCCGACAGCATCCTGGCCACGCTCAAGAGCGAACCGCTCGACAACGTGACGCCGGAGGAGCTCGCCGCTTTCGAGGAGGCGGCGCAGGCGTATATGAAAGTGCAGACGGCCCAGACGGGCGACCATGCCAAGGCCAGCGCCAGCCGCATCGACATGGAGGCCAGCGCGAAGGAGCTCATGGTGCTCCGCCGGCGTATCCAATACGCGGTGGACGCCTGCTGGCCCCCCGGCCGCAAGGAGCACGCGCACATCCGCGTCGAGTTCAAAATGAACCCCGACCGCCTGCTACGGTAAAGGGCCGGGCGGCGGCTTGGTGGCGTGGGAACCAAGCCGCAAAACCGGCCGCCCGGGTCCAAGCTCCCATGTCAAAAGTCCCAAGTCGCCAGCGGCTCCGCCCTGCGAGCCAACATTTTGCGGCTTTCTGGCTTCCGGCGTCTGATATCTGATTCTAAATTGCTTTCAGGTTTAGACTCATTGATCCGAGTCGTTCTCGTTTTATTTCTGCTCTCCGTGTCTCTGTGGTTAAATAATTTACGGATTTTCACCACAGAGACACGGAGACACGGAGAGTGACGAGCTAAACTAATTTCGACAGCGAATTGGAATGAGCTTTGGCCTCCGGCTTCTGGCCGCTGACTTCTGAGGTATTCCCCGTTTTCTCGTAGGGTAAGAACCTTTCAGCCTGTTCGTTGACACTTTGTTTAAAGATGACCTCAGAATCGGGGGATGACTTCCATTTCCCCCGCCCCTTCTGTTTCGAAACTCATTCTCGGCTTCGGGCTGCTGGTTCTCGCCGGCACGCACGCCCGTGCGGAGGCTGACGATTATTACATCTCGTTTGCCGGTTCCTTCAACAGTTCCACCACCCTTCAGGGTCCGACGTATGGCTCCACCGGGGCCAAGGGGATCGTTTTCACCACCGGCACCGGGCAAAGCAGCTACGATTTCGACACCATCGCCTTTGATTTTGTCGGCAACGGCGGCACTTTGGGGGCGACCTACAGTTTTACCATCGATCTGCGTGCGGTTAACGGGTCCAACCTGCCCACCACGACGGTGTATGCCGGCGACGTGGTGAGCTTCACCATGCCGGTGTCGGGCAGCTCCAATTTTCAGGTGAGCTTCGGCGCGTCCGATTTGGCCAACATATCCAGCTATTCGATGGCGGCCAACACCACCTATTCGTTGATGTTTTATGCTTCCAAAGACGGGGCCTCGCAGGCGAGTTCGGCCTTCGCCTTGCGCCGCAGCTCCGTCGGGGCCTACACGACGCAGGACGGTTTTTCGGTGGTGCAATCCATCTCCAGCGTGGGCGGCACGCCCGGCACCTATTCCGGCGTTTACGGCGTTCATATCGGCACCGTGGCAGTTCCCGAGCCCGCCTCGGTGTCGCTCCTCGCCGGCGCCGCGGTTCTCGGTGCGGTCGCCCTCCGCCGGCGCGCGCGCCGCGCGCAGTGACGAGTGACCGATGGCGAGTGGCGGGGGGCGGAGTGGGGGAGCTTCCAGCTCCCCTTTTTTGTGCCCGGAGGCTCCGTCCGTTTTTTACCACGGAGCACACGGAGGGCGCGGAGAGGGGCGGGGCGGGGGGAGGAGCGCGTGGTATGGAGTGCGGCGGCATGACGCCGCTTTTGACGGCGAGACGCGTCTCGCCGCCCTCTTCCGAATGGTTCCGCGCTGTGTTCAGCGGGGGATGATGAGTAAACCGCTGATACGACGACTCAAAGAGCGTCGTCTGAAACCATGAGTTTCGCGAAGCGAAACAGACCGGTTTCGAAGACTCGGCCAATGGCCTCGGCAGGGGATGTGGCACGAAGAAACGAAGACGCGGCTACTGTGCCGAGCTACGGGCGACAAGCCCCCGACATCCGGCCTCCGTGTCGAAAAATCAGGTCGAAAGAATCCCGCGAAATTCAGCCATGGGACGGCTCCGCGCTGGCGGCCTCCGGTTCTTTCTCCGTTTCGAGCTCGGCTTGGATGCGCTTCACCAAGGGGATGTCGATTTTCACCGCCTTGGCTTTCTCCAGCCAGATCCGCATTTGCCTCGTCTCGCCCCGCAGATGGTGCACCTTGGCCAGATAGATGGAGCAAATAGCCTGGTCGATGGGGCATTCGCTTTTGCGTAGGACGTCCTGCAAAACCGCCGCGCCCTCCTCCAGATGTCCGAGTTCGATCAGGATTGAACCACGGGTGCCCTGAAGCGTGATGGCGCGGGGGGCGTAACGCAGCGCCTCGTTGATCCAGGCCTCGGCCTCGGGCAATAGGTCCTTACGATCAGGATCCAGTGCCAATGTCGCCAAGCTGTCCAAAACCTCGGCAAATTTTTCGGGACCCAGCGGGCGTTTGAGTAGCTCCCGCAACAGGGCTTCGGCGCGCCGCGAGTCGCCCATCCCCATATGGAGCTGCGCCCTGATTTGCATCCAATGCGGCATCTCCGGCTCCTCCCGACTTAGCACCTCGAGCGCTTCGATGGCCTCGGGAAGTCGCTTGGCCGCGATCAATTCATCTATACGCGCGCCCCTTGCCACGCGTGCCTGGATGGCAGCCTGTTTGTCTCTCTGTCGCCACAGGTTCAGCAACTGGGCGCCGTCGGTCGGATACACGGCTCCGCCCACCTGCGCCAGGCGGGGCAAGAGATTGAGCAAGAGGTGCCATCCGCCCAGCCAGAGCAGCGTGGCCGAGCAAAACGCACCCATGAGCTGGGGGAAGGAATCGACCCGCGACGGGAACGACAGGACCGGCAACGCCAAAAACAGGCATCCCGTTTCGGCCACCAATCCGCCCAGAATATACGGTAGTGCCTTCGCCGGCTGGAGCAGGGCGGCGGATGGCTTCACCACCACGTAACCGGAATCGGGCGCAGCTCGGACCGCCACCGGCACACCGCCGAGGCGAAACGTGAAAAGCCGCTGCCAATGGCCGATGGAAACCTCGGTGACCTCGAAGCCCACGAGTCGTGCCGCGAGAAAATGCCCCAGCTCATGGATGGCGATAAGCGCATAGCTGACGAGGCATCCGGCGAGCCAAAGCAGCCCCACTTGCATGGGACCGGGGTCAAAATTGTAGCGCCCCTGCACGTAGAGCAGGGGGCCCAGCGGTAGCAGATAGGATGAGACGTTTACCCAATTGTGCCCGGCGGAGTAGCGGCTATGCATGCGAAAGCGGGGGGATCTCCGGACAGTTCAGAAGTGGATAGTTGAAAGCGAGAAGAAG
>CBINNW010000023.1:0-54658 GCA_966252115.1 uncultured Akkermansia sp. | reverse complement strand
CAACGCGCCCGCGCCGCCCACAACAAGTAACGCTATTTGTCGGGCACTACAGTAGCCAGTTGCCGTCATTGAACGCAACATCGCAGGAAGTAAAGGTTTGCAGAAGCGTGGCGGTGCTTCCCGAGATGGAATAAATGTGGAGAACGTAGGGTTGCGGCGTGGTGGTGCCGGACGAGCTGCCGATGCCGCCCGTCTTCAGCGCCAGCGAAGTCATCACATAGCCGCCGGCATTCGCGCCGGTGGTAAAGGTCTGCCCGGGCTCGCCGTTGCCCCAACTCGTGTAGTTGTCCGTGAAATAATTCAGCCCGTCGGGGTTGACCGTGTTGCCGCTGGTCGAGAGCTGGGAAATGTCGTTCGCTCCGGGAGTGGGGGCCGTGTTTCCGAGGTTCGAAAGCGTCTGCGCGAACAGGCCGCCGACCAAACCGGAGGCGAGAAGCAGCAACCCAATCCCGCGAATGATAGTAGCCACAATTCGCGGCACATCGAGACGGCATGCAGCAGACGCAGGCGCACGAGCGGAGAGCGGTGATGGGGCCGGAGACGTGGGGAGCGCGGTCAACCCGAAGAGGGCAAGGAACCGCCGTGAACGCTGGTAAACATGGATGCTGAGTATTGGGGTTGGGGTCATGAAGTTGGTCGAAAAGTGATCGTCCGGGGCCGGCTCAACGCGTGACGACGACGCGGTAGAAGCGCCTCGGGCTCTCCGTCGGGTCCGTGTCGGTGATGGAGATGGTTTCTCCGGTCCCGAGGGGGGCGCCGGGAAGCGCGACCCAGGAGCCTGACTCCAAGGTGTAGGAGCGCTCCACGGTGTAGGTCCGTCCGAGAACGCTCGGGAAACTCATGACGAAGGCGTCGCCGCTCATCTGCTCAAACTGGGTGATCTTGAAGCAGCTGGCTGAATCGTTGGGCCCGGTGCCGGCGATGTATTCCTGAACGTTTGTCATGCCGTCGCCGTCGGGATCGGAGGCGTCGGCGGCGTCGGCAGAGTTCGCCTCGGTGCCAAAGTGCTGCACGCGCCAGTTCTCCAGGTCGGTGAACGTGGTCGCGGAGACGGGCGCCGACTCGGCCCCGGCGCCCAGGAATCCGTTCGCGGAAACGGTGTAATACCAAGTCGCACCGTCGGCCAGGCCGCCGTCCTCGTAACCGGTGGTGGTTATGCCGGTGGCGATCTGGGTAAACGGTCCGGCGACGGAAGCGGAGCGGCGGAGGGTGTAATCGGCGGCCCCGGCCACGGCGCTCCACGAGAGCGTGATCTTGGCCGTGCCCGGCGAAGCGCCCAGGTTTTGCGGCGCGGTCAGGGGCCCGGCGGCGAGCGCCGTCAGTTCGGAGTCGCTCAAGACGCGGGAGTAGAGCCGCACGTCGTCGAGCGCGCCGTTGAGGAAACCGCCGCCGGTTTGGAGACTGCCGATACGCAAGCCGGGCGGAAAGGTCCGATCCCCGGTCGCGCCGGTGCCGCTGCCGCGGAGGACCCCGTCCACGTAGAGGGCGATCGCGCCGGTGGTGTTGTCGCGCGTGGCAGCGAGGTGGTGCCAGGCGCCGTCGTTGATGTTCACCGAAGACGCGATGGTCGTGTCGCCGCTCGTGGAGCCGATTCCCAAGACGAACTTGCCGTTCACGACGGAGGTGCCCCAGTCGGCGCCGCCGCCACCGACTTCGCCATCGACCAGGCCCTTGCCGGACCACCATTGGCCGCCCGCCCCGCCCGCCGTGTCGGTGGTCTTCACCCACATCGCGACGGTGAAGTCGGCGATCACGGAGCGAGGGATCGAAACGTAACTGCTCGTGCCGTTGAACTGCGCCGCTTGGGCGCCGACTTTGCCGGTGACGTAGCTGATCGCGTTGGCCGTGCCGTGGTTGCCGAGCCCGCTGGTGTCCTGCGCGTCGCCCTCGAATGCGTAGAGCGCGCTCAACTCGGAGGGCGTCGCGGACACCTCGGCGGAGTTGGCGCTTTCGCCGGCGGCATTCACGGCGCTCACGACATAGTAATAAGTCGTGCCGTTGACCAAGCCTGTGTCCTCAGCGCTCGTCGTCGTCACGTTGGCGACCGTTGTATAAGGGCCGCCAGCCACGGCGGAGCGCTTTATATTATAACTCGTCGCGCCGTTGGCGGCCGACCAAGCCAAGCCCACCATTGAATCGCCCGGGGTCGCCACCAGGTTCGTCGGAACGGCCGGCGGAACGGGGGGGGTCAGCGTCAGGGCGATGGTCGTCGTGTGGCTGATCAGGCCGGCGGTGGCGATGACGCTCACATTCGTCGTTCCGGGGGGCACGGTGTCGGATGCCGTGAGCGTCAGCACGCTCGACCCACCGATGATCGGATTTTGCGCAAACGAGGCGGAAACGCCGGCGGGAAGGCCGTCCACGCTGAACGTATAAGCGGCGTTCAGGCTGTTGAACGCGTTCACCGTGATGGTGCTCGTGCCGCTGGTTCCTCCGCTCACGGTCAGGCTGGTGGAATCTGCCGTCAGGGTAAAATCCGGCACGCCGGCAGGCCACGAAACGGAATCCACGTAACAAGTGCCGGTCCAAGCCGCGTTCGTGGTGAACTGGACGCCGAGAACCTGCAGCGGCGAGGTGGCGGTCAATGGCACGGTCAGGGTGACGGTGTTCCAAGCGCCCGCCGTCAGGCTCTGAAACCAACCGCTGGACCAGTTCCAGTTATTATCCTGCAGGTAAGGTTGGAGCAGGGTAACCTTGCTGCCGGCCGGAATCCAGACGCGGAAGGTGATCGTCGTGCCGGGGACCACGGCGACATTGCCCACGGAGGCCGAGGAAGTGCCGCCCGCCGTGCCGGAGAAGTTTACGGCCAGCGACTGATTGCCGGCATACTTTTGCACGGTCGAAATCGCCACTCCGGAAACAATACCCCCGCCACCCGACCAACCTTGTGTGGTGGCCTCAAAATTATACTGCGCCGGGTCGGTGATGGCCGTGCCGGAGGTCGTGGCTTTGGCTTGCGGTGAATAACCGGACATACCCGAGGCATTAACGGCGACTACCTGATAATAATAGGTCGTGCCACTGGCGAGGCCGGTATCCGTATAAGACGTGCCGGTGATGCCGGTGACCACCGGTGCGATCTTGATCCCGCCACCGCTTACCGTCGCACGGTAGAGATCGTAGCTGGTCGCGCCACCGCCCGCAGTCCACGACAAAGTGACCTGACCGGTGCCGCCGGTCGCGGTGAGACCCGACGCGGCGTATGGAGCACCATTCGGCGGCGGAGGCACGGCTCCGCCCGTCACTGCGGCGATGATATCGGGTCTTCTGTTCGCCGCCGTATCGTAGTCAAAAGGATCGCCACCCGTGCTCCAGTAAAACGGACTCAATCCATGGAAGCGGGCGGACTCCGCGAGATATTTGTCCCAATATAGCACGGAAGCGACGTTGTAGGCTTTCTCCGTGGGATCTGTGAGTCCCGACGGGGACGCGCCAAATTCGCCGATCATGACCGGAATGCCTTTGCTCACATACAAGTCGGCCAGCTGTTGATACCCCGCGTCGATATCGGATTCCTCACCCCAGGTGGAGTTGCGCGACGAGTTTCCGGCATAATGGTAGGCCTTCCCCCAGAAGTAAATCGCGGTGCCCCACGATTGATCGTTATGAATGATGCTGAACAAGGACGGCGTGTAATTATGGTATTCCACCATCAGGCGGTTGGGAACCGTGTCCGTCGGCAAGGCGTTCATCCACGTCGGGTCCGACACGCTTTGCAGCACGAGCCAGCGGTTGGTGTTGTTGCCGCCGGTGGCGCGCACGGCGTTCACGAAGGTCTGATAGTAATACACCAGCACCTTCATCTCATCCTCGCTGTGCACATGCGGTTCGTTCGCGGCGGCGAAGAGCAGATGGTTGTCGTAATCGGCGAAGACCGTGGCGATCTGCGTCCAATAATCCTTCATCTGCGCATCGATGACCGGATCTATATCAGGGGTGAGGCTCGCTTCCAGCCAGTTATTGTCCGCGTGGCAGTTGATCATGACATACAGGCCCGCGTCGACCGCCGCATCGACCGTCTGTTTGACCTGCGCCATGTAGCCGGGGTTGATAATATATCTGGTAACGCCATCAACGACGCTGGTGGTGGAATTTTTAGCCCACGCGCAGGGGACGCGCACGGCATTAAAGCCGTGGTATGCGACATTATAGAGCACCGACGGATTGGGCGCGCCCCAGTTCAACTCCAGTTTGTTGCCAATGTTCATCCCGTAAGTCGGCAGCGGGAAAGGCATGGAGTCGGGGATGTTGTTGATCCTGGGCGAGACCGAGAGGACCGCCGGAGCACTCATCACGGTTCCGTGGCTGTTGGTAAGCACCAGACGATAGGAACCGGTTTTGGCCACGGCGGTGGTGAAGGAAAGCGTGGTCGAGTTGGCTCCGGGCAGATCGACATAACCACTGCCATCATCAAATTGCCACTGATAGGACATCGGCAAGGCACCCGCCACGGACGCGGTGAATGTCGTTGTCACGCCGGCCGGCACGGTGGCCGTTGGCGACACCAGAATCGAGCTGACAGTCGGCGTGGTGGCCGGAGTCAGCCCCAGATTAAACACGGCATCAAACGTATGGGTGCCGCCGTAGCTAACACCCCCGGTGTTCGGCCTGATCTGTGCGATCTCACCGCCGCCGTATTTGTTGGTCGCCACGGCCATCGGCGCATAACTGCTCGTCGAATCAGCCTTCCCGAAGGAAAAGGCATAGGTGGCATCAGGCGCCAAAGACACGGAGAAACCGGTCCATTGCAGCCAGTTGCCATCATTGAACGCAACGTCGCCGGAAGTATAGGTATGCAGCAGCGTGGCGGTGTTTCCCGAGAGGGAATAAATGTGCAGATTATAGGGTTGCGGCGTGGTGGTGCCGGCGGTGCTGCCGATGCCTCCCGTCTTTAACGCCAGCGAAGTCATCACATAGCCGCCGGCATTCGCGCCGGTGGTGAAGGTCTGCCCCGGCTCGCCGTTGCCAAACGTCGTATAGTTGTCCGTGAAATAATTCAGCCCGTCGGGGTTGACCTTGTTGCCTTGGGTGGAGAGCTGGGAAATGTCGTTCGGTGCGGGCGTGGGCGCGGTGGACCCGAGATTTGTAAGGGTCTGCGCGAACAGGCCGCCGACCAAACCGGAGGCGAGAAGCAGCAACCCAAGCCCGCGAATGATAGTGGCCACCATTCGCGGCACGCCGAAACGACGCGCAGCAGACGCGGGCGCACGAGCGGCGAGCGGTGATGGGGCCGGAGACGTGGGGAGCGTGGTCAGCCCGAAGAGGGCAAGAAGCCGCCGTGAACGCTGGTAAACATGCATACTAAGCTTTTGGGGTCGTAAGGTTGGGCGAAAAAGTGATCGTCCGCGGCCGGCTCAGCGCGTGACGACGACGCGGTAGAAGCGCCTCGGGCTCTCCGTCGGATCGGTGTCGGTGATGGAGATCGTTTCTCCGGTCCCGGAGATTTCGCCGGGAAGGGCGACCCAAGAACCGGACTCCAAGGAGTAGGAGCGCTCCACGGTGTAGGTTCGGCCTAGCGAACTCGGGAAACTAACGACGAAATCGCCGCCGATCATCTCGAGCTGGGTGATCTTGAACAGGCTGGCGGGATCGTTGGGCGCGGTGCCGGCGATGTATTCCTGAAGGTTTGTCATGCCGTCGCCGTCGGGGTCGGCGTCATCGGCGGCGTCGCCGGAGTCGGCAATCGTGCCGAAGTTCGCGAGCCGCCAGTTCTCGACGGCCGTGTAGGTGGTCGCCGACACGGGCGCGGAGGCCGCTCCCAAGCCCGAGGGGCCGTTGGTGGCGATGGTGTAATACCAGGTCGCGCCGTCGGCGAGGCCGGTGTCCTGGTAGGTCGTCGCGGTGACGTCGGTGGCCAGGTTCGTGAAGGGGCCGCCGCTGCTGGCCGCGCGCTGGATCGTGTAATCGGTGGCGCCGCTCACGGCGCTCCATGACAGCGTAATCTTCGCGTTGCCCGGCGAGGCGGTCACGTTCTGCGGCGCGGCGAGCAGCTCGGCGGCGAGGGTTTCGATTTCGGATACGCTGAGGATGCGGGGATAGAGGCGCACGTCATCGAGCGTGCCATTCAGGAAGTTGTTGCCGGTTTGCAGGCTACCGATGCGCAGGCTCGGCGGGAGGGTGCGCGAGCCGGTCGCGCCGGTGCCGCCGCCGCGCAACACGCCGTCCACGTAAATGGCCACCGCACCGCTGGTGTTGTTGCGCGTAGCGGCGACGTGGTGCCACGCGCCGTCGTTGATATTCACCGAGGAGGCGAAGGTCGTGTCGCCGCCGGCCGAGCCGATGCCGACCACAAATTTCCCATCTACCAGCGCGGTGCCCCAGTCGGCGCCGCCGCCGCCGACCTCGCCGTCCACCAGGCCCTTGCCCGCCCACCATTGCGCGCCGGACCAGCCGCCGTTGTCGGTGGTATTCACCCACATCGCGACCGTGAAGTCATCCATCACCGAGCGCGGAATGGAAACGTGGCTGCTCGTGCCGTCGAATTGCGCCGCCTGCGCGCCAACCTTGCCCGTCACGTAGGTCAGCGCGGTGGCCGTGCCGTGGAATCCTCCGCTGCCGCTGTCCTGGGCGTTCCCATCGAAGGCATAGCGAATTTTCACTTCAGCAGGTGTGGCGCCGGCCTCGCTGGAGTTCGCGGTTTCGCCGAAGTCGTTCACGGCGCTCACGACGTAGTAATAGGTCGTGCCGTTGGTCAGGCCCGTGTTGGTATAGCTGGTCGTCGTGACGGTGCCCAAGGTCGTGTAGGGGCCGCCGCTCGTCGTCGCGCGTTTCACATGGTAGCCGGTGGCCGTGAACGACGGGTTCCAGTTCAGGGCGATGCTGCCGTCGCCGGAAATGGCCGCCAATCCCGTGGGTGTCGGGGGAACTGTCACTACGGCGGGTGTGGCGCCGGCCTCGTTGGAGTTCGCGGTTTCGCCGTAGGCGTTCACGGCGCTCACAACGTAGTAGTAGGTCGTGCCGTTGGGCAGGGCCGTGTTGGTATAGCTGCTCGTCGTGACCATGCCCAAGGTCGTGTAGGGACCGCCGCTCGCCGTCGCGCGTTTCACATAGTAGCCGGTGGCCGAGGACGACGCGGTCCAGTTCAGGGTAATGCTGCCGGCGTCCGGAACGGCCGCCAATCCCGTGGGTGTCGCGGGCTTTGCGCCGCCGGCGAGCGCGGTGATTTCCGCGGCGGTGAGGATGCGATTATACACCCGCACGTCGTCGAGCGCTCCATTGAAAAACGCGCTCCCGCCCGGCCGGCTCGCACCGATGCGCAGCGAGGTCGTCGCGGTGCGGGAGCCTGTCGGCCCCGTCCCCGTCCCGCCCGACACGCCGTCCACATACACCACCATCGCTCCGGTCGTGCTGTTGCGCGTCGCGACGACATGGTGCCACGTTCCGTCGTTGATGTTCACCGACGAGGCGATGGTCACGTCGCCGCTCGTCGAGCCCACTCCCAAAACGAATTTTCCGTTCACGATCGCCGTCCCCCAGTCCGCCGCGGCGCCGGTGGAGTCGCCATCAACGAGCGCCTTGCCGGCCGTCCAGTTGCCGCCGGCCGATCCGGCCGTGTCCGTCGTCTTCACCCACATCGCCACCGTGAAGTCGTCCGTCGGCGACTTCGGGAGCGAGACGTTGCTGCTCGTGCCGTTGAACTGCGCCGCCTGCGCGCCGATCTTCCCCGTCGTAAAACTGATCGATGTCGGGGCGCCGTTGTTTACATTGCCGCTCGTATCCCTGGAGTTTCCTTCAAAGGCATAGATTCCCTCCTTCGTGTTTCCGGAGGCATCGAGAGCCTTGACCTGAGCGAGCGTGCGGGTCGGCTGTTCCACATCGACGGGAAACGCGCGATTGGAGAAACTTTGAAAATAGAGCAGGCAGGCGTCGCGCCACCACCGGGCGTCGTGCTCTTGGATGGCGAGTTTCTCCGCCACGGCGGCATGGCGCACGGAATCGATCTTTCCGGCGAGCGCCGCCCAGTCCGCCCGCGTTTTGAACGTCCAATACACGCCGCGTTGATAATGCAGGCAAAGTTCGTCCCAGAGCGTGCGGCCCGAGCGCATGGAGTAATCCCAGGGAACGTGGTGAAACCAGAGCAGAGACTCGTCGGGACAGGTCGCGAGATCGGCGAAGGTGTCGCGCACCGGCGGATGATATTGGCTGACGGAATTAAAGCCCGTGGCGGTGCGATCAAACCCGATGCCGTCCGCCGCGGCGCGATGGTAGTAGGTGGGCCGCCAATCCTCGCGCCACCCGGACTCATCCCACGGTTGCGGACCGTAATGATTGTCGGGCCACATGATGTGCGCCAGACCGAGCGGCGTCATGTAGTCCACGACCGCTTCGCGCGATTCGAGCAGGATACGCGAGACCTCGGCGGCGGCGACCGGGTCGGGCGTCAAGGTCATGGCGGTCCAGTCTTGGGCTATCGAACTTGCGGACAGGTCGGGATTCCAGGCGAGGCGTCCAAACGCGAACCAGTTCGACTGGGCCATGTGATGGCCGGTCCAGTTGGTGTTGTTGCCGATGTTGGCCACGCCGGCGATGCCCGTGAGAGTCTGACCAAAGAGCGAGCCATCCACGACCTTTGCCACCGTCGAGCCGGGGCCTTGGGCATAGGTGTCCGAGTCGAGAACTTCCCGCCACATGGGAGCGAGGAACGCGAGGTGGTTCGAATGGCCGAGATACTCCTGCGTGATCTGAAACTCGGGCATGACCTGGGTCTGGGGCATGCCTCCGAAAAGCGGGTGGAACGGTTCGCGCGGTTGAAAATCGAGCGGACCGTTTTTCACCTGCAGGAGCACGTTGGACGCAAACTGTCCGTCGAAGGGCTTGAGCGCATCGTAGGCTTGGCCGATGCGGTCCGAGCCCGCCACGGCATCATAGACGAAGGCGCGCCACATCACGACGCCACCATGCGGGGCGAGCGCTGCGGCGAGCATGTTCGCCCCGTCGGCGTGGGTGCGTCCGTAGGTGGCCGGGCCGGGCTGGCCCTCGCTGTTTGCCTTCACGAGAAAGCCGCCGAAATCGGGGATGAGAGTGTAAATCTCATCGGCCTTTGCCTGCCACCACGCGGCGACCGCAGGGTCGAGCGGGTCGGCGGTCGGGAGGCCGCCCAGCTCGATGGGGGCTGAAAAACGGGACACGAGATAGACCCGCACGCCGTAGGGGCGGAAGGCGTCGGCGATCGCGGCGGTTTTCTGTAGATAGGCCGTCGTCAGGCTCGTGGCGGATGCGTTTACGTTGTTGAGCACCGCGCCATTGAGGCCGAGGGACGCGTTTGCCCGGGCGTAATCCGTCAGCCTCGGATCCACCGTCCCCGGGAGTGCGTTCCAGTTCCAGAGCGAGTTGCCGGCGTAACCGCGCTCGATCGAACCATCGAGGTTGTCCCAATGATTGAGCACCCGTAGCTTGAAGCGCGGTTTTTCGCTCAGGTTCAGCGCGTTGATCGGCTGTTGTGTCTGGATCAGGCGCAGGAAATGAAACGCGCCGTAAAGCGCCCCGACATCGCTCGCGGACGCGATCACGGTCGCCGGTTGGGATGAGATCGTGACGGATCGGATCAGGTAGCCCTCCGAGCCGAGCGCGGCGAGTTCTTGGTCGAGGTTCAGGTCGGCGATGATCGTGGAACTCTGCGGGGTGCCGACGATCACGGCACCGGGCGCTGTCACCTGAGTCGTCGTGGGCACCGGCTGGCCCAGCAATCCCGAGCAAGCCGCGACGAGCTCCGTGCGAGTCGCCACCTGGGTGGCCGAGCTTCCCGAAACGAGAATCGAGGTGACCTGCGAACGATACTCCAGCGCCTTTGCGGATGGCAGCGCATCATAACGCAGCCACAGGCGGTAGCCGTCTTCCGTTGGAGCGACCGGGCCGGAAGCGACGGCGGAAATGGCCATGGCATAGTCCAAGCCGCTATTGATTGCCGCTGATTCATACGAGCTGCCACCGGCATAAGCACCCGCTCTCTGCCAAGCAAAGACGGGGTTGGCTCCCGTGGTAGTAGAGATCTGAAGCGCATATCCTGCCGTGCCGTCGGTGGCGGCCAGGGAAACTTCATCGCTGCCGGTAAAGTCGAATTTCAGCAACGAGTTAGCGGTAGTAGAACTGGTAAAGCCAGCCGCGGCGCGCGTTGTGGCGTTGGACGTGAACGTCCCGCTCACCACAAGCGATCCCAGCGTGAGTGTGGATGCATTGACGTCCGCAACGTTGTAGATGCTGAGAACGATGTCGCCATCGTTATAGCCGCCCGACTGATACTCGAGGTAAAGCGCATCAAGGGTGAACGTGGTCCCGACTTGGAAAGTTTGTGTGTTCTGCCGGTCGTTCCGCACGTTGCGTTCATTGAAATTATCGCCGGTGGTCGTATAAACGCTGGCGTTTGCGGGTCGGCTGAAGTCGATGCCGAGGCTGTTGCTGATCAGCGTGCCAGTGGCGGAGCCGCTAACAACCATCCCGGCATGAAGCCCTCCGGCAGAGGAGAGCAACAGGGCCGCGGCGAGGATGGATGTGGATACTTTCATGGGACTTTTTATATAATAATCTACAGAGAAGCGTCTTGCGTTCTCGGATCCGGTTTACGAGCGGGTTGGTTTGGCGGTGTTTGAGCAATGAGGCGAAAGCATGCCTCACCCGGTAATGCGACGTGCTCCCCGATAGTTTGCCAAAAATGCGTGTCGGGGTGGGCAGATTCCGCGCTTGGCGCTCATCCGCTTGGATTATTGCAAGATACCGACAAGGGGCGCCCGGTGTTACGCGGCTCCGGTCGGGCGAGGAAGCGACGAATCACCCAAGGTGACGCGTTTGTCTCAGCGTATCCGACTTCGGGGCGGAACCGGGGCTGCCGCCGGCTTCAAGCCCTTATCGCGCAAGACGCCAAGGCCCTTGATTGATCACTCGGACGGATCGGATTCCAACGCGCCGCCGTTCAATCGCAGGGCCTCGCGCAGCAAAATGCGGGCGTAAACCCAGTCATGCCAATTATATTGATTGAAGCTGCTTTTGAATCCGCTTTGGACACTGCGCTGCGCAATCTCCAGCTCGGAACGAGCGCCCGCATGATCTCCGAGTTGGTGGAGCGACATCGCCAGGATGACGCGGGCGGAGGTGCCAGGCCGCGGCACGCTATAGGGAGACGCCAGGCACCGGCGGCATCTTTCGGCGGCCTTGGCGTAGTTTCCTCGCCGGTATTCGAACAAGGCCAGCGCCACGGAATTCTTAAGGGGAGTCTCAGAGGCGTTGGCGGCGGAACCGGTAGAGGGACCGGCGGCCAGTTCCGCCATTGGCTCCAATGCCGCCAGAAGCTTGTCGTCGGCGGGCAGGATCAGGCTCGTGTAGAGGGATTGTTCGGCGATTGTTATGTCGTCGACTCCTTTGAACCTCTCGATGAGCTGCTCACGGGCGCGTTCGTAATCCAGCGTTTCCCCCAATTCCACCGAAAGCACGCCGTAGTCCAGATAGTCCGTCATGACATTGCTCCACCAGTCGTTTTGGTTCATGGTGAGCAGGGTGCGGAAACGTTCCTTCGCTCCCCTCCAGTCCTGATGCAGGGCTCGCCAGCATCCCAGAACGCGAGTCATGCCCACGTCATTCGAGCCGGGTTGGGACAAGGCGGTCGGGACGAAAGAACGGTCTGCGTCCGCATACAATCGATCACACTCCTGCAAAAGCAGCCGTGCGATCACCCATTCGAACCAGAATCCATCCATCGAATCACCCCGGTCGAGGCCTTGATTGAATCTGGACGCGACAAGCTCTTGCCCCAGGCTCCATTGGACCAGCGCTTGCCATTTATCATCCATATGCCAGCTGGACATCGCCCAGATAATATGTGCTCCCGCCGTCGTGGGCCGATGATACACGGGGTAGGCCAAGCAACGCTGGGCCCATCCCGCCGCCGTCGCATAATTGCCGCGCCGATATTCCAGCAAGGCCATGACCTCCGATCGTTTCGCCTCTCGGACCGGGTGCATGGTCGGGGCGGAGTCCAGCAGAATAGCGTTTTGTGTGAGCTCCCCTTGCACATCAAGAGACTTCAAGACCCCATGGTCGGCGGGCAGCAGCAACGCGGCTTTGATCATCCACTCCGCCTCGGGATGGCTCGTGGTGCCAAACCGGGCGATGAGCGCCTGCCGGAATTGCTCGTAACCGTGCAGGTCGTCGGACTCGACCAACGCCGAAGCCAGCTTCAGATGGTCCCCGGCGACCATTTCCGGATCGTCGAGCTGGTCAACCCGGGTCGCCAGCGAGAATCTTTCGGCCGCCGGCCGCCAACGACCGCTCACGGCATGCCAGTCGCCCAACGCACGCAGCTCGGCGGCGGCCTCGATCGAAGGCTTGTCCAAGGCGATGTCGTGCAGCAGGGCGTCGGCCTCCACGAACTTTTGCCGGGTCACCAGCAGCGCGACGAGAGACGCCCGCTCCTTTCGCTCGGCCTCGTGGCGCAGCCGCGCCTCCACGGCCCGCGCCTCGCGTTCCTTGATGAACAGGCGGGTCGAGGTGACGGTCGCGATGAACAGGGCCGCGACGACCGCGGTTCCGGCCACGAACGTCACCCGGTTTCGGCGCACCAGCTTTTGCAGCCGATACCAGTTGCTCGGCGGCCGCGCCACGACGGGCTCGTGATTCAGCTGACGTTGGATGTCCATCGCGAGGCCGTAGGCCGTCTCATACCTTCGGGCCCGGTCTTTCTCCAACGCCTTCAGGGTGATCCAGTCCAGGTCTCCCTGGAGTTCGGACAACAGCCTGTGCCCCTCGATACGCCGTCGCGCGGCCGTCTGGGCCAGCTCGTCGGCCGCCAGCGAGCGCAGTTTGGCCGACGGACGGACGGGCTCGCATTCGCACAAGGTGCGCCGCATGCCGTCCACCCCTGCTTTCAGCAGTTCCTTGCAGTCGAAGGGAGTCCGGCCGGTCAGCAGCTCATACAACAACACGCCCAGGCTGTAGATGTCGCTGCGCGTGTCCAGATCCGGGCCGCCCGGCTGCACCTGCTCGGGGCTCATGTAGGCCGGCGTGCCCATCGGCTGCGCGTAGGCCGTGAGCAGGGTTTTCTCCGTCAGCGGCTCGTCCGTGGCCTTGGCGATGCCGAAGTCGATCACCTTGGGCACCGGCACGCCGTCGAGCATCGTCACCAGGACGTTCGACGGCTTGATGTCCCGGTGGATGATCCCCTTCTGGTGCGCGTGCTGGATCGCGTGGCAGATCTGGACGAACAGCTTCAACCGTGGCTCCAGTCCCAGACGGTTCTTGTCGCAATACTCCGTGAGCCTGACCCCGTCCACCAGCTCCATGACGAAGTAGGGACGGCCGGCCCCGGTCGCCCCCGCGTCCAGCACCCGGGCGATGTTCGGGTGGTCCATCATCGCCAGCGCCTGCCGTTCGGCTTCGAAGCGCGCGATCACGCCTTTGGTGTCCATGCCCAGCTTGATCACCTTGAGCGCGACGCGCCGGCGCACCGGCTCGTCCTGCTCCGCCAGAAAAACCAACCCGCATCCGCCCTCTCCGATTTTCCTGAGCACCTTGTAACGTCCGATGTCCGCGCCGGGCTTTTCCTCGAAAAGCGGCTCGCAGCGATCGGTCGCCGACGCTTCCGGCGACGCGAGCTCGTCGGCGCTCGTCATCGCCAGGCTGGAAGCGCAGTCGTCGAAGAACCGGTCGGAGTCGGCGTCTGCTTCCAGCGTCAACAACTCCTCGACGGACGTGCGCAGCTCGTCGTCGCCGACGCAGGCTTGCGCGAGATACGCCTCGCGCTCCGCCGGGTCGGTGATGTCCAGCGCCGCGTAGAACACCGACTTTTCCCGTGAGGTGGAGGCGCTCATGATCCCGCTCTTCTACCTAATGCGACGATCGGCGGCGTTTTTCCCAAAAAAACGGTTTTTGAGCGGAGGTGCGCGTCGGCCGGCGGCGCGAGGCGAACTTCAGCGGCGCGCTTTCACATGCCGCAGGAGCCACGCCTTGGCGTAGGCCCATTGGCGGTCCGCCATCCGTTCGGAGATGTCCAGGCTCTCCGCGAGTTCCTGTCTGCTCAGGCCCCCGAAGAACTTCAGCACCACGACGCGAGCCGACTCGGGATCGTGGGCGGCGAGGCTTTCCAATGCCTCGTTGATCAACAGCAGCTTGTCGTCCGGGGTGGCGTCCGCCAGCTCCAGGTCCTCGACATCGAGCCGGGCCTGCCCGCCGCCATGCTTCAGCCTGGATTTGCGCCGGGCTTTCTCGATCAGGATGCGACGCATCGCCTCGGCCGCGGCGGCGAAAAAATGCGCGCGGTTCTGCCAGGTGCGATCCCCGTCCGCGGCCAGACGCAGCCAAGCCTCATGCACCAAGGCGGTGGGCTGAAGGGTTTGCGCCCGCATTTCCTTGGACATCCGTGCGACCGCCAAACGCCGCAAATCCTCATACACAAGCGGCAGCAGCTTTTCGGACGCTCCGGCTTCGGCGCGACCAACAGCCTCCAACGCCTGCGTTGTTTGGACCGCGGATGACAAGGGGTGGGGTAAGACGCTCGGGAAGTCTCGAAGCCAAGGGTGATCGGTCAAGACCCAAGGCGCCGCGTGGCGGTGCCGTAAGTGTAACCGGAGGGTGCAACAGGAAACGATGTCAGTCCACCGGGAGCGCCCCCGCCTATGGAGCCGGCATGGGAGTGGCCGGGGAGTCGTAGTGGTAGGTGAAGGAATCGCAGTCCACGTAACCCGCCTCGCCCCGGTTGTTGTAGGTGAAGATGCCGAGCCGGTCGCCGCGGTAGTCGCCCCAGGCGAGCTGGTAGGGGTCGCCAATAGGCGTGAAGGTTTCCCCGTCGGTGCTCCAGGCGTAGCGGCTGAGCCCGTCGAGTCCCCAGGTGGAGCGGAGCCAGAGGCGCGTGGCGGCGATGCTCGGGCCGGGGGTGATTTTTCCATCGTGCGAAACCTCGAGCGTGACGACCCCGCCCTCCCGGCGAACGCCGATGGTGGAGCTGGAGCCCGAGTAATGGCAGAGACCGGCGACCTGGCCGTCGGCCATGCCGGAGATGTCGAGCGCGAGGGTGGCGACATTGCCGGTCGTGCGCATGGAGCGCTGCGTGAGCGTGTTGCCGGCGGTCTTGAGCTGGTCCGGCTGAAGCGGCTTCCACGCGTGCAGGCGGAGCCAGCCGGGGCGCTCGGTGAGGGACCATTTCTCCATGCGGGGCTGATAGTTCCACGACCATTGGAGACCGAGCTTCGGACCATTGAAATCGTCGCTCGCCTGCGGGACGACAACGCGCGCGCCCTCGACCGGCTTGGCCCCGCTCCAAACCATGCGCCCGAGGCCGTCTTCGCCGACCCGGCCGGGGATCGGCCAGCCATCGACCCACGTCACGGGCAGGAGACTGGCCGGGCGGCCTTCCCAAGAACCGGAACCGTGGTGCGTCAGGAAATACCAGTCGCCCGCCTCGGTCTGCACGATGCCGCCCTGGTTGGGCTCGTTGAACTCGCGCTGGGTGTGGGCGAGGCGGCGCTTTTCGGTGTAGGGCCCCGTGATGCTTTTCGCGCGCTGCATCATCACGTAGCGGCCGTGACCGTCATACTCGCTGAAGAAGTGATAGTAGGTGTCGCCGACTTTGAAGAGCTTGTTGGCCTCGCGGTGGTGGCCCTCGTTGATCAGCACCCGGGACTCCGGGACGAGGTCGCGGCCGTCGGGCGTGAGTTTGTAGAGGTAGGTCTTGTAGCCGGCCTTGAAATGGGTGCCGACGAAGTAGCCCTGGCCGTCGTCGTCCCAGAAGGGGCAACAATCGTCCCAGCCGGCCTCGTCCGTCATGCGATGAAGGGGGGCCCAGGGGCCGGCCGGATCGGTGGCCGTGGTCATGAAGTAGCCTTCGTCGGGGGTGCCGAAATAGACCCAAAATTTGCCCGCGTGGTGGCGAATGGCGCCCGCCCAGACGCCGCGGGCGTAACGGTCCATCCGGTCCCAGTTGAGCGCCGGACCGATCTCGGTGACGTCGTTGATCGCGTGGCCGATGATGGACCAGTTGACCAGGTCCTTCGAGTGAAGGACCACCATTCCCGGCGAATACTGGAAGGTGGACGAGATGGCGTAGTAGTCCGAGCCGACGCGGATGCAATCGAGGTCGCTGTAGTCCCCGGGCAATACAGGGTTCCGGTAGGTGCCGTCGCGCTGGTCGCCCCAGCGGGGCCAGTCGCCCCATCTGGCGGGAACGTCGGCGTCGGCGAAAAGCGGCGCGGCGCAGAGCAGGGACAGGGCGAGAAGTTTGGATTTCGGTGACATGGCTGGTCCCTAAGAAGTGAGTTTACCGCACCGGGCCGAAAACCGTGAACTCGGCCACGGCCGAGCGGATGCCTTCGGGATGCCCGAGAATCACCAGCCGGGCGCGGCCGGCGTGGGTCGGCGCGCACTCGCGGTAGTCGATGAGAAAGTCCTCCGTGCTCTCGCTACGGTCGATGATCGTCGTCCACTGGTCGCGCCCGGTCTCCGCCTCCACACGATAGCGGAAGGGGCCCGCCTTCACGCCCTTCGGCGTATCCAAACCGACATCACGCCAGATCACGCGCACGGCCCGGATTTCTGAGTAGGGAAACGAGGTCGTGAGCACGGGCCGCGCGTCGTCCTCGGCCGGCAGCCACCAGCTCGTCATCGAGCCGTCGGCGGCGAAACGTCCGTAGGTGTTAGGCGCGGTCGAACTGCCAAAGGTGGGCTCGCCGTCGTTGAGCGGCACCCAGGGCGTGGCGTCGGGATCGGCCGAAATCGGCTGCGGAGTCGAGGTGGCAGCGGGAACGTAAAGGTTGCCCTCGGCGTCAAAGGCGGCGGGGTCCATGCCGATGCGGCGCTCGAATCCATGCGCCACGGCGGCCAGCACACAGTAGAAGGTCCAGAGGCGCCCGCCCGGCCCGCGCACGATGCTGCCGTGGCCCGTGCCGGTGATAAAACCCTGCGTGTTGCGGAAGATCGGATTGCGCGCCTGGGGTTTGAAAGGCCCCAGCGGCGAGTCGCCGACGTAGCAGCCCATCGCGTAGGTGCGAAACTGCGTGCCGGCCGAGGAATAGACGAGGTGGTAACGGCCCTCGTGTTTGACCATCCACGCGCCCTCCATCCAGCCGAGATGGCGGTTCTGGTTTTGGTTGCCCACCGATTCCCAGGGGAAGGCGTGCGGGTTGAAGGGAATCATCTCCCGCGGCTCGCCGAGGGGACGGGTGACGTCGTTCGCGTCGAGCTCCACGCCCCAGATGCCGCCGCTCGGCGTGCAGCCCCAGTAGAAAAACAGGCGCCCGTCGTCGTCGGAAAACAACATCGGGTCGATCATCACCGGGAGCTGGCCGGTGCCGAAGGGGATCTGCAGCGCGCCGATCGGGCGGAAGGGCCCGAGCGGCGAATCGCTCTCGTGGACCTCGGAGCCGGAGCCCATGAGAAGAAACCGTGTGCCGTGTTTCACGATGGTCGGCGCGTAGCCGAGGTCGCGCACGTTGAGCGGGTGGTGTTGCCAAGTGCGGCCCTCGTCGCGGCTCACCCAGGCCATGTCAACCGAGGGGTAGAGATACCACGCGCCCTCGTGCCACAGCGCGGTCGGGTCGGCGAGTTCGCGGTATTGTTCCTTGCGCTCGGCCAGCCACAGGCCGCCGTCGTTCGGCTCGCCCTTGGTGATCCACCCGGCCAGTTTGCCGACCGGGTAGTTCGGGATCGGGAGCGGATTGCAGTAACGCTCGGGCGCGCGCGGCTCGGCCGCGGCGAGGCGCGCGCCGGCGGAAAGGGCGGCGGCGGAGAGGCCGGCCAAGAGGGCGACACGAAAGAGGGAGGGGCTCGGGTGGAGTTGCATGGGAAGAAAAAAGGTGGCGACGCGTTCGGGTGGCCGGGGGTGTTTGGAAAGATGGGGACGGAGCGGAGACCGATCACCTGGAGAGACGCGAGAGACGCGGGAGAGGCTCGGTGATCGGCACCCGAACCAGCGCTCACGGAGTGAGCGCGCTACTTTCCGGAAGCGCCCCTTCGTTTGGTCCGGGGCGCGCGTCCCGTGCGCGCCCCGGACCACCCAAGCGCCTCTTTTCTTAGGCGGCGCCGACTGACTACTCGGTGATGATGTCCACCTCGGCGTAGCCGATCTCGTTGTTGCCGTCGGTGTTTCTCAGGGCCTGGAGCTTGATGTAGCGGCCCTTCACCGGAGCGAAGGTCTTGGTCTGCCAGACGCGGTTGTTTTTGATGTTCGAGAACTCGCCCTTGTCCGCGAGCTTCCAGGTGGAGTTGTCGGCGGAAACGTAGAAGGCGTATTCCGCGATGATGCCGGGGCCCCAATGGTCGTGGGACGGGTGGTATTTGAAGCCGGTCAAGGTCAGCTCGCGCCCGAGATCGATCACCAGATCGACCGGCAGGGTCTTGTCCTTCGGCTGTTTCCAGGAGCTGCCGGGATTGCCGTCCAGGATGGCGTAGGGCGCATCGTCATTGGCGCCGACGATCTTCCACTCCTTGCGGGAGACGTCGAAGTTCACCCGGGCCACCGGACTGGATTTGCCGGTGGACGGATCGAAGGAAATAGCGCGGACCTCGACCTTGCCGTCGCCCGTCGGCACGGGGCCGGCGAAGCGGGCCGACTCGGTGGTCGGGGCGGAGCCGTCGATCGTGTAGTGGAAGAGCGGGCCGACGTCGCCCGAGGAGATCGAGACCTCGCCCTGGCGGTTGCGGGTGATGCTCGGCGCCTCGAGGATGAGCGGCGCGTTATACAGCCCGATGGCGGAGATCACGGGGTTGCTGCGCGAGTCGTTGATCGTGAAGCGGACCTTCGTCGCCTCGACCGCCGGAAAACGGAGGATGCGCTTGTAGCCGATGGTGCTGCCGTGGCCGATCTCCTTCCAGTCGCCGCCCACCAGGGCCTCGACCTTGAAGCCCCGCACGCGCTGTCCGAGCCGGATGTATTCCTGGGCGAGGAAACGGTTGAACAGGGTCGGCTTGCCGAGGTCGATGGTGAGCGAGGCGGACTTCACGCCGTCGTCGGTCGCCCAGTAGCTGTGCTTGTCGTCGTCCACGGCCTTGGCCGGGCCAAACTCGGCCGAGCCGCCGCGCGTGTTGGAGGCCTCGGCCTTGGCGCCCTTGGCGAGGTTCACGGCGAAGGTCTGCTCGACGACCTTGGCCATCTCCAGGGCGTGCTCCACGTCGGTCGGATGGATCCGGCCGTCGGGCATGATGGGGAAATTGAGCAGGAAGGAGCCGTTGCGGCCGATGGAGTTGTAATAGGTGTCCAGCAGGTGCGGCACGGTCTTCACCTTGTCGTCCTCGTGGGGGTGATAAAACCACTCGGGGCGGATGGAGGTGTTGACCTCGGCGGGCACCCAGGAGTCGCCGCCTTCCAGGCCGAAGTGCAGCATGCCCCAGTTCACGTCGCCGGTGGCGTTGAGGGTGCTCCAGTTGGTCTCGCCGACGAAGCCGGACTCGGTGCCGACCCAGCGCAGGTCGCCGCGGTCGCCACCGTCGTTCCAGATGACGATCTCGGGCTGGAGCTTTCGCACCAACGCGTAGGTGGTGGGCCAATCGTAGTAGGTCTTGGGGTCGATCTTTCGGTTCTCCCGCGCGCCGCCGTAGTAGCCGGTGCCGCCGTTGGCGCCGTCGAACCAGGCCTCGAAGATGGGCCCGTAGTTGGTGAGGAGCTCCGTGAGCTGGTTGCGGAAATAGGTGATGTATTCCGGCTTCCCGTAGTCCGCGCGGTTACGGTCCCAGGGGGAGAGATAGACGCCGAACTTGAGGCCGTATTCCTTGCAGGCGTCGGCCACCTCGCGCACGAGGTCGCCCCGGCCGTTTTTCCACGGGGCGTTTTTCACCGAGTAGTCGGTGTATTCGGAGGGCCAGAGGCAGAAGCCGCTGTGGTGCTTGGCGGTGAGGATGACGCCCGTCATGCCCGACTCCTTGCAGACGCGCACCCACTCGCGGGCGTCGAGCTTTGTCGGGTTGAAGAGGTTGATGTCCTCGTCGCCGTAGCCCCAGGACTGGTCGGTGTAGGTGTTCAGGCCGAAGTGGATGAAGGCGTAATACTCCATCTCGTGCCACCGCATCTGGTTTTCGGAGGGCACGGGGCCGAAGGGCGCGGGCGGAGAGACGGCGGCGGACTCGGCGCAAACACTGAGAGCACTCAGGGAGAGAACGAGACTGGTTATAAGGGTTTTAGTCATGGGTGTGGGCGTTGTGGGAAAATGAGAGGGGGACGAAAATGGCATGGCGCCGGGTGAAATGGGACAGGGCGCGACCTACGGTTGGGCTTTTACGGTGAGCGTCGCCGGGGCGAGGCCGTCGGCGCTGGCGGTGAGGCGGATCTCGCCGGCCTCGTCGGTGGATTGGACGATGATCTGGGCGAGGCCGTTGAAGAGGCTGCGCGACCACCGGGCGGGCGTGGGGCGGCCCACGATGTCCACCGTCACGTCCGGGTTGAGCCCGCCTTCGCCGCCACCATTGTCGCAGTGCACGGCGATGACGTTTTCGCCCTCGCGGAGATATTTGGAGAGGTCGTAGGCCGGGGCGTCGTCCCAGTTTTTGGTTTCTCCGACGAGGTGGCCGTTCAGGTAATACGCGCCCTGATCGTCGCAGCCGCTGAAGTGGATTTGAGCCGCGGGGCTGGCCATTTCTTCCGCAGTCAAGGTGAAGCGGGCACGGTAAACGGCGGAGACGTCGTCGCCTTGGATGGTGCGCGGCCAGGAGGCGTTTTTGCCGTTCAGGACGCTCCAGCCCGAATCGTCGAAAGCGACCGCGTATTCCGGCCGGGAAACGACGCCGGTTTTGCCTTTGACCTGGGCCCAGCGCCACTGGTCGAGGGCGACGGTGCGCACGGGGATTTGCGAAATGTATTGGTCCGGCTCGTGGCAGCTCGGGTCGCCGTTGCCCACGCCGATGATCCGGCCGGAGCCCTCGATGGTGAAGCGGATGTTGTTTTGCGCGACCGGCACGAGGCGGCCCTGGGCGTCGAGGGCGCTGACGGTGAAGATGCTCAGATCCTTCCCGTCGGCGGAGATGGTGGTGCGGTCGGCGGAGAGCTGGAGGTGGGCGGCCTCGCCGGTGGTCTCGACCTTGGTCTCGGCGATGAGTTTGCCGGCGGCGTCGTAGCCTTTGGCGCTCAGGGTGCCGGGGGCGTAGGCGACCTTCCAGGTGAGCTTGGAGTTCGGCTTCATGGTCTTGCGGCCAAGGGAGGCGCCGTTGAGGAAAAGCTCGACCTCGCGGCAGTTGCTCAGGGCGTCCACGCGGAGTTCCTGGCCTTCGCGACCGGACCAGTTCCAATGCGGCAGGAGGTGCAGCACGGTCTCCTTGGTCCACCAAGACTTGTAGTAGTAGAAATTATCCTTCGGGAAGCCGCACATATCGAGGATGCCGAAGTGCGAATTGATGGTCGGCCACTGGTTGGGCGTGGGTTCGCCGCGATAGTCGAAGCCGGTCCAGACGAAGCCGCCGGAGAGCCAGGGGCGCTCGGCGAACCAGCTCCACCAGGTCTCGGCGCTCTGCACCCACTGGTGGGGCGCCTCGTCGTAGGCGGCGACGTGGCCGCGCTCGGTGCTGCTCTCGTAGATCCCGCGCGTGGTGGTGGTGCTGCCCTGCTCGGTGCCGATGTGAGGCTGGTGCGGATGCGCCGCGTGATACTTGTCCATCCAGGGGCCGGGATTGTAGTTCCAGCCGCGCACGTCGATGACGCCGTTGATGCCCCAGAAGCTGTCCTGCTCCGCCGCGGCGTAGGTGGCCGGGCGGGTGGGATCGAGGCGACGGAGGAGGTTTTGCATCTTGGTCGCGATCTTGCCCGCCTGCTTGGAGCTCTGCACGTGGCCCTCCTCGTTGGCTATGCCCCAGATGATGATGCTGGGGTGGTTGCGATCACGGCGGATCATGGTCTCCCATTTGCGGAGGTTTTCGGAATCGCTGCCGAGCAGGCGATTCTCGTTCATGAACAACATGCCCAGACGGTCGCAGGCCTCGAGCAGCTCGGGGGTGGGCGGATTGTGGGCGGAGCGGATGGCGTTGGAGCCGAATTTTTTCAGCTGCTTGATGCGAAACGCGTGCAGGGCGTCGGGCATGGCCGAGCCGACGCCGGCGTGGTCCTGGTGATTGCAGGTGCCGTAGATCGGATAGGGTTGGCCGTTGAGCAAAAAGCCCTTGTCGGGATCGAAGGCGATGGTGCGGACGCCGAAGGTGGTTTCCTTCCGGTCCACGACCTCGTCGCCGAGCAGAACGGTGGTGACGAGGGTGTGGAGTTTGGGCGACTCGGGCGACCAGAGGACGGGGGAGGACAACTTGCCCTGCAGCTTCACGGCGCCCTGCGTCTCCGCCGGGATCGTGCCGGCGGCGTCGAAGCGAAGGAGCGACTGGCCGTCGGGAGAGAGGACCTCGCAGCGCACGGTGGCCGAGGCGTCGTGGGTGAAGGTGTTGAGCAGCTCGGCCTCGACGTGGATCTCGGCCTTGTCCGAGGGCACGTTGCCGTCGAAACGGGTGTAAACGAAGATGCCGTCCGGGGCGACGGCCAGCGGGGCGGTCTTGTCGAGCCAGACGTGGCGATAGATGCCGGCGCCCTCGTAATACCAGCCCTCGAACTGGGTCGCGTTCACCCGCACGGTGATGAGGTTTTCCCCGCCGAAGTTCACCACGTCGGTGATGTCCTCGCTGAAGGGGTAATAGCCGCTCTCGTGGCGTCGCACGAGCCAGCCGTTGACCCAGACCGTGGCGTCGCGGAAGACGCCGTCGAAGCTCAGGCGGATGCGTTTGCCGGAGTCGCTGGCCGGGATGTCGAGCGTGCGCCGATACCAGCCGATGCTGGTGGCGTCGAAGCCCGGCCCGACTGGCTTATAGCCGTGGGAACGGTCGCTGTTGCGGTCGAAAGGCAGTTCCACGACCCAGTCGTGGGGCAGATCGACGGTGCGCCAGGTGGAGTCGCTGAAGAGCTCGGTGCCGGCCGGACCGCTGCTGGCGCCCGCCTTGTCCAGGCGCAAAGCGGTCGGCCACTTGTCGCCGAGATGGAATTTCCAATTTGCGTCGAGCGAGAGGCGCTCGCGCGGCGAGTCGGCGGCGGAGGCGGACTGCGCGATGGAAAGCGCGGCGCAGGTGCCGATGAAAAGGGTGCGGAAAAAGGAGATGGGATTCATTTCGAGGGAAAGTGGGGGGCGTTTGGTCGGCTGGTCAGAGTGCGGGGGGCTCGAAGCTCACGCGGAGCGTGGCGCGGATGCCTTGGTCGTCCGTGACCGTGAGCGTGGCCGGACCGGAGGAGCCGGGCTTGCTGCGCAAGACGGCGACGGCCTGCCCGTGGAAGAGCGGGTGCGTCTCGTCGGTCAGCGTGTCCAAGCCCATCTGGTCTCCGTTGGCCACGCCCATGAAGAGGGCGGCGCCTTGGGTCTCGAAGCGCAGCTTGTTCATCGCGAGCGGGCAGAGGTTCCCCTTCGCGTCGAGCATGCGAACGGTGACGTAGCAGAGGTCCATGCCGTCGGCGGCGAGTGCCGTGCGGTCGGCCTTGAGTTCCAGCGCGGCGGGCTCGGCGGCGGTGCGCACGACGGATTCGCCGATCTGGCGACCGTTTTTGTAGGCGACGGCCTTCAGTTCGCCGGGCTCGTAGAGGACGTCGAGGAAGCGGAGGCGGTAGGCGTCCACGATGTCGAAATACGGGTCTTCCGCGCGGGCATCGGTGCCGGCATCAAATACCCCGAACTCGCTGATGCTGGCCCAACGACCCTGCTTGGAGCCGAGGACGCGGACCTTCAGGTAGCGGGCGGGCGTCTCCGTCACCGTGATCGTCGTCAGGAAACCCCCGTGGGTGACCTGGCCGAAGAGCGGTTCCCAGCGCGTGCCGTCGGAGGAGGCGAGCACCTCGAACTGGTAATCGGAGCTGTGGTTTTCCCAGTGGATAGTGACGCGGGAAAAGGCGCGCTCGCGTCCGAGATCGACCTGCAACTCCTGCGGGAAATCACCGGTGGCGGCGCACCAGCGGGTGTTGGGGTTGCCATCGAAGGCCTTGTTGGCGGAGCGGTCGGCGAGGATGTTGCCACCCTCGTTTTGCACGACTTGGGAACTGGAGGCCTGGGCGTTGCGGTCGAACGCGAGGTTGGCCGACTCGATTTTGTCCGGATCGAGTTTGGTTTTGCGACCGAGGCTGCGACCGTTGAGGAAGAGTTCGGCCTCGTCGCCGTCGGTGTAAACGATGACCGGCACGCGGTCGCCGACGGACCAGTTCCAGTGCGGGGTCAGGTGGACGGTGGGAGCGTCTTTCCGCCACTGGCTGCGGTAGAGGAAGAAGGCGTCCTTGGGCAGGCCGGCGAGGTCGATGATGCCAAAGAAACTGGTGTGGGCCGAGGCGCTCAGCTCGGGGGCTCCCTGGCCGCGGGCGGGAGTGGGTTCGCCGAGATAGTCGAAGCCGGTCCAGACGAAATTGCCGGTGACGAACGGGTCTTTGCGCATGCGCTCGAACTCATACTCGGGGATGTCGGACCAGGGCGCGGCGGTGAGGCCGTAATTGTTCTGATAGGGCCCGGGGCCGTAGTCGGTTTTGGAAACCGGTGTTTTCAGAGCGTAGTAGCCGCGGGTTCCGAAAGCGGAGGCCGTCTCGGTGTAGATGATGGGTTTTTCCGGATAGTTCTGGCGGAAGTTCGCGTAGGTGCGCGCATAGTTCCAGCCCGACGCGTCCACCGCCTCGAAGATGTGTATGTCGCGGTTCGCGCTGTCGGGCAGATGGGAGACGAGGAGCGTGGGCCGGGTGGTGTCGTATTTTTTAACAAAGTCCACCACGCGGGCGACGTGCTTGGACGACGCGCCATCGGCATTGCCCAGAACGGGCCAGTCTTCGTTGGAGATGGACCAGATGACGACGGAGGGGTGGTTGCGGTCGCGGCGGACGAAGTTGCGCACCTCGCGCTCGGCGTGATGCTCGACGTAGTCGGCGGCGTTTTTAACGCGGACGCCGGCGGTGCCGTCCCACTTGTCGTAGAGTTCGTTGATCACGACGATGCCGAGGCGGTCGCAAAGTTCCAGGACCTCGGGGGCCTCGGCGTTGTGCGAGGTGCGCAGGGCGTTGATCCCCATGTCGCGCAGAATCTCCAGCTTGCGCTCCATCGCTCGTGGGTAAAACGCCGCGCCGAGCATGCCGTGGGTGTGGTGCTCGTTGACGCCCTTCAAATCGACCCGGCGTCCGTTAAGTTGAAAGCCGTCGTTGGCCGTCCATTTAAAGGTGCGAATACCGAAGCTCGTGTCCTTGGCGTCCACCTCGCGTCCGCCCACGGACACGCGGGTGCGGGTGACGTAGAGATGCGGATGCTCGATGTCCCAGCGGAGCGGCTTGGACACTTGGAACTCGAAGGGAAGCGAGGTGGACGCGGTGCCGACGGCGGCCGTCACGGACTTGGACTGCGTGGCGACGATCTTACCGTTCGGATCGAGGATCTCGACGACAACGTCCACCGGCTGGCCGGCGGCGGACTGGTTGGCGATCTCGACCTCGACGCGGACGCTCGCCTCCGTATCGGCGACGACGGGCGTGGTCACGTAAACGCCCCAGACGGGGATGTGCACGGGCTCGACCACGCGCAGGGTGATCTTGCGGTAGATGCCGCCGCCCGGATACCAGCGCGATTGGTGCTGCCGCGTGTCGGCGTGGACGGTAAGGACGTTTTCTTCGCCGAACTTCGCCGCATCGGTGGCGTCGATCCAAAACGAGTTGTAGCCATAATTCCACGAGCCGACTTTTTGACCATTGAGGTAGATGGTCGGGCTGGCCATGACGCCGTCGAAGACGAATTGAAGCCGCTTGCCGGCGGCTTCGACGGGCAACGTGAAACGCTTTCGATACCAGCCCTCGCCCCACCAAGGCAGCTTCGCGGTGTCCGCGTGGCCATTCGGGTTGAACGGTCCGGAAATCGCCCAGTCGTGTGGCAGATCGACGTGCGACCACGCGGAGTCGTCAAAGGACGGATCCTTCGCCGAGGCGTGGTCGCCTTTGGCGAAACGCCAATCGAAGTTGATAAGATCGACCTTGGGCGGCGCCGCTCGGTCACCGGCGTTCCCGAAGCACACGCAACAGACCGCGAGCAATGCCACGGACAATGGCCGCCGGTTCATCAGGCATGTCAACAGGCAAGCGAGAAGGTTTTTGTTCATCGAATAAGGTGTTGCGGGAAAGCGGGGGGAAACGGGGTGCGGGGACGAATCGTCATTCGCCGCCGGCCGCGCCGAGCATGGCGACGGACACGCCGGGCGAGAGTTCGCGGGAGGAGAGCCCCGCGCGCAGGACGAACTCGCCGGGCTCGATCTTCCAACCGCCGGAGACCTCGTCCCAGAAGGCGAAGTCGCGCGGCGTCAGGGTAAACTCGGCCACGCCCGTCTCGCCGGCCGCGAGCCGGAGCTTGGCGAAGCCCTTCAACTCGCGCGGCGGGCGCGGCACGCTCGCCGTGACATCCTCCACGTAGAGCTGCACCACCCCGGCGCCGGCGCGCGCGCCGACGTTGCGCAGCTCCACGCGGACGGACAGGGCGTCGCCAGCCCGTAGTTTATTTTCGGATACGTCCGGCGCGCCGAGCTCGAAGCGGGTGTAGCCGAGCCCGTGGCCGAAGGGGAAGAGCGGCTCGCGGCCGGTCGCGTCGTGCCAGCGGTAGCCGATGAAGACGCCCTCGGCATACTCGACGCGCACGGGGCCGTAGTTGCCCAGCGCGTGGGCGGGCGAATCCGCCAGGCGGCGGGGGAAGGTGAAGGGCAGCCGGCCGGAGGGTTCGACCTCGCCGAGGAGCACGCGGGCGAGCGCCGTGCCGCCGTCCATGCCGCAGAACCAATACTGCACCAGCGTGGCGGCCCGGTCCACCCAGGGCATCTCCACGGGCGAGCCGCTCTGGTTGACGACCACGGCGTCGGGGCGCGCGGCGAGGACCGCGGCGACGGCCTCGTTCTCGCCCTCGGGCAGGCTCAGGTCGGGACGGTCCGCCCCCTCCCCTTCCTGGGCGCGGCCGTGGCCGAGACGATTGCCGGTGAAAAACAGCACCGCGTCGGCGGCGCCCGCCAGCTCGGCCAGGCGCTCGGGCGAGACGGGCTCGCGCGAGGGCAGGCGCCAGCCGAACTCGAAACTCCCGCCCTCCGGAGCCGGCGCGTGCTCGATGGCGAAGACGTAGGCTTTGCCGCGCTCCAGACTCACGAGGCCCTCGCTCCGGCGCGACGCGGCGCCCGCGTCGGCCTCGATCACCGACACGCCGTCCACCCGCACGCGGGCGCGGCCGGCGTGGGTCGCGGCGAGGCGGTATTCGCCGCTCTCGGGGGCGACGATCTCGGTGGTCCAGCGCACCGGGCCGCCCCGGGAGCCGGAGCCGGGCTTGCGCTCAAAACCGCGCGCCAGCCGCTCGCCGCCAAAATCGTCGGAGGCGAAATACTCCGCGCGCCAGCCGCGCACCGCCGCGCCCTGGGCGAGGTCGCTCGTGTCGATGGTCGTGATGGCGAGCTCGGGCACCGCCTCGAAGGACTCGGCGAAGGGGCCGGCCAGATGTTGGATCTCCACCTGTTCGCCCAGCAGCTTGCGCAGGCCCTCCAGCGGCGTGGTCTCGTAGGGGGGCTTGCCCTCGGCGCTCCAGCCGCCGCCGGTGTGGCGCGCGGTGGCGTTGGGCCCGACGACGAGCAGGCTGCGGATCTTGGCGCGGTCCAGCGGCAGGACCTCCCGGTCGTTTTTCAACAACACGATGGCCTGCTCGGCGACCTCGCGCGCGAAGGCGAGGTGATCCTCGGTGGCGCGGACGCCGGGCGCGCGGGCGACGCCGCCGAGTTTGCCGACCTTGGCCATGACGTAGAGCACGCGGCGGGCGTGGTCGTCCACCGCCGTCTCGGGCACGCGGCCCTCGCGCACGGCGTCGATCAGGGGTTGTTTGTAGAAACGGATGGCGTCGCCGGCGTTCATCTCCACGTCGAGGCCGCCGAGCGCGCCCTCGACCGTGTCGTGCAGGCCGCTCCAGTCGCTGACCACGAAGCCGGGGAAGCCCCACTCGCGTTTCAGCACCTGGTTGTTGAGGTAGTCGCTGTGGCTGCAAAACACGCCGCGGAAGCGGTTGTAGCCGTTCATCACCGTGAGCGCGCCGCCGTCCTTCACGGCGGCCTCGAAGGGCGCGAGGTAGAGCTCGCGCAGGGTGCGCTCGTCCATGACGACGTCCACGGTGCCGCGCTCCCACTCCTGCTCGTTGCCGGCGTAGTGTTTCACGCAGGCGGCGACATCCCGCGACTGCACGCCGAGCACGTAGGCGGTGGCGATGCGGGCGGCGAGCACGGGGTCCTCGCCGAGATACTCGTAGTTGCGGCCGTTGAGCGGGGTGCGCAGGAGGTTCACGCCCGGCCCGAGCAGCACGTCCTTGCCGCGGTCGCGCGCCTCGCGGCCGAGGAGCTCGCCGAAGCGCCGGGCGAGATCGACGTCCCAGGTGGCGGCGAGCGCGGAGAGCGTGGGCAGCACGGTGGCCTGGTCGTCCGTGCGGTTGGCCGAGTTGAAGGTGCGGCGGTCGAGCTCGGGCCGGACGGTGTGCGGGCCGTCGCTGAACCAGAATTCATCGTCGAGCCCGATCTTGGGCTGCGCGGCGATGCTCATGGTGCCGTTGCCGGCGAGCAGGGCGACCTTCTCCTCCAGGGTGAGCTTGGCCAGCGCGTCCTCGGCGCGACGAAGCGCGACCGGATCGAGCGGCGCGGCGGGCGCGGCGGAGAGGCCCGCGGTGGGACGCGCGAGGGCGGAGGAGTCGGCGGAGGTGGACGAAGCGTGGAGGGAGGCGGAGCTGAGCATGGAGAAAAGGAAAAATCGGGTGATCGGACGCATGGGGAACCGAGGGGCGGAACTTTGTTTTCGCGGCTTCAACTCCCGAAGCTCCGCAGGATGGCTTCATACCAACGGCGGGCCATCCACTCGTAACCGGTGTCGTTTGGGTGGAGCTTGTCGGGGCAGAGTCCGTCCGGGGGAAATCCGGTGTTCAGGTCCACGCCGACGACGTGTTTGGCCTCGCGCGCATGCTTCTCCACGACCTCGTCCACGCCCCGGTTGAACTCCGAAACGAAGCGGCCGTGCGCCTCCGAATCCATCTCCGGCGGTATGCGCGCGACGAGGAGTTTCGCGTCGGGGCGAAGCGTCGTCAGCTTCCCCACCAGCGCATCCAGACGGTCCTTCGCGCCGGAGGGATTGTCGCGTTCGTTGGTTCCGATCAGCAGCAGGATGATGTCGGGGTGAAGCGGCGGGCGCGCCTGGGCGCCGGACTCGATGCCATCCAGCCAATGGCCGCCGCGCGGGTCCCGGTTGGCCTGGCCGTATCGCCGAAAGATCGTGTCATCGAAACCGTCCAGGTTGCGCAGGATGTCCTCGATGCCATAGGAGCCGTGGCCCTCGTGGCGTCGCTGCCGCTCCGGCAAGGTGGTGACAGCCCAGTTGTCGGTCGAGCTGCCGACAAACACGAAGCCGCGCGCGACCGGGGCGAGCAAGTCGTGGAGCGGCCCGCGGTAACCGCCGTTCGCGCCCGGGTAGCCGAAGGTGATCGAGTCGCCCAGGGGCATGATTTGGAGATCGTCGGGCAGCCTCCGCGCATCCGCCCGGGGCGGCGCGACGGGGCCGGCGTCGTCGCCCGCCGCGAGGGCGCCCGAGGCGGAAACGCAGGCCAGCAGGGCCACCGCGATCAAACGGAGGACTCTGCCGGGGGAATCGGCTCGGCGGAATGGGCCGGGGAAAATCATGTCGTTGGGCGAAGGTTTCGTTTGTGGGGCGAGGTGTGGGAGGGACTGCAGGCCTGACCGCTGGTCAGGCTGCCCGACCAGCGGTCGGGCCTACATCGGAGCAGCTCGACGCGCGGCCGGGCCTACAGCGGAGCGGTGTTTTTTGTCATTGAACGCGGATGGGGATCAGGGGCGGGCGGGCCAGGTAATCAGGCCGCTCGCGGGCAGAACGAGCGAATCGACCGTATCCGCGTATCCGATACGGAGCGAACGGCCGGGCTCGCCGCGGATCGTCGCGGCGACGAGGCGCCCGTCGCGCCACTCGACATCGACGGTCAGGCCGCCGCGCGCCCGGAGGCCGCGCACGGAGCCGGTCGGCCAGGCCTTGGGCAAGGCGGGGAGCAGCTCGATCTCGCCTACCCTCGACTGGAGCAGCATCTCGGCGATGCCGGCCGCGCCGCCGAAGTTGCCGTCGATCTGGAAGGGCGGGTGCGCGTCGAACATGTTCGGGTAGGTGAGGTCCGGGCCGATGAGGTGTTTGAGGATGCTCAGCGCGCGGTCGCCGTCGCGCAGATGCGTCCAGAGCACGATGCGCCAGGCGGTGGCCCAGCCGGTGGCCTTGTCGCCGCGCCGTTCGAGGGAGTTTTTCGCCGCCGCCGCCAGCTCCGGCGTATGGCGGAGGGTGATGTCGCGGCCGGGATAGAGGCCGTAGAGGTGGGAGACGTGGCGGTGATTCTGTTCCCAGGCCTCGAGGTCCCAGTCGTCGAGCCACTCCTGGAGCTGGCCGGCCTTGCCGATCTGATTGGGCGCCAGCCGCGCGCGCACGGTCTCGAGCTCCTGGCGGAAATCCGCGTCCACGCCGAGGAGCGTCGCCGCCCGGAGGGTGTGGGCGAAGAGGTCGCGCAGGATCTGGTTGTCCATCGTGGGGCCGACGCAGAGCACGCCCCGCCGATGCGCGATCTCCGGCGAGATCGAGGGATTGGTGACGAGCCATTTTTTCGTCGGGTGCTCCTGCAGGGTGTCGATGAAAAACTCCGCCGATCCCTTCAAGATCGGGTAGATGCGCTTCAAGAACTCGGGGTCGCCGCCGTATTCGTAGCGGTCCCAGAGGTGGAGGCAGAGCCAGGCGCCGCCGGTGGGCCACATGCCCCAGTCCGCGCCGTCGATGGGGGCGGTGGCGCGCCAGATGTCGGTGTTGTGATGCACCACCCAGCCGCGCGCTCCATACATCTCCTTGGCGGTGCGCGCGCCGGTCACCGTGAGGTCCTCGACCATGGCGACGAGCGGCTCGACACACTCGGCGAGGGCGCCGGACTCGGCCGGCCAGTAGTTCATCTCGGTGTTGATGTTGATGGTGTATTTGCTCTGCCAGGGCGGGAAGAGGCTGTCGTTCCAGATGCCCTGGAGATTGGCGGGCTGGGTGCCGGGGCGCGACGAGCTGATGAGCAGGTAGCGGCCGAACTGGTAATAGAGCGCGGCGAGCTGCGGGTCGCCGCCTTCGGCGAAACGCCGGATGCGCTCGTCGGTCGGCAGCCGCATCGCGTCGGTGCGGCCGAGGTCGAGCTCCACGCGGCGAAACAGCTCGCGGTAATCCCGCAGGTGCGCGTCGCGAAGCGCGTCCACCGGCTTGGCGGAGGCGGCGGCGAGGATCTCCCGCGTGATCGCCTCGGGATCGCCGCCGGCGTCGCGGTAGTTTTTGTAGCTGGTGGCGGCGGCGACGAGGAGCGTGACGGCGTCGGCCTTTTCCACGCTGAGATTGTCCGCGCCCGCCGTGAGCTTGCCGCCGGTGGCGAGGACGCGGACGCGTGTCTGGTAGCGAATGACGCCAACCAAGCCTTCGGCATCGGTGCCGCGGCCGGACATGACCAGGGTGTCGCCGTCGGCGACCGAGACGGAGGAGCCCCAGAGGGGACTCTTGATGCCGGCGGTGAAGGAAATGCTGCCCGGCCGGTCGGCGGTGAGGCGCAGGACGATGACGTTGTCCGGCGCGGTCGCGAAAACCTCGCGTGTGTAGTTCACGCCGTCGCTGGTGTAGCTCACCGTGGCGGTGGCGGAGTCGAGGTCGAGCTGGCGGCGGTAGTTCTCGGCGGGAGCGGCCCCGGCCGGGAAGGTGAGCGAGAGATCGCCGACGGTCTGATACGGCATCTGCCGGCCGGGAGTGCCGATGAGGCTCTCGTTCACCAGCTTTTTGGCCTCGTCGAATTTTTCCTCGAAAAGGAGCCGGCGCACCTCGGGCAGCGCGTCCTTCGCCTGCGGGTTGACGGGGTTGTAGGGGCCGCCGGCCCAGAGCGTGTCCTCGTTGAGCTGGAGCCGCTCCGTCTCGACGCCGCCGAAGACCATCGCGCCGAGGCGACCGTTGCCGAGCGGCAAGGCCTCGACCCACTGCGAAGCGGGCTGGCCATACCAGAGCGTCAGTGGCGAGGCGGGCGCGACGGGAGCTGCGGCGGGCGCGATTTCCGCCATCGCGCCGGGGAGGAGCGACAGCATCAGAATGGGAGCGAGTCGGGGAAAAACAGACATGGTGGGCGGGGTGATTCCGAAAAAGGTGTTCGTCATTTCGGGGGCGGCTCGGCCACGGGCCGGCTCATGGTGCGGAGGAGTTTTTTGACCTCGGCCAGATCGGGGCTCTGCTCGTGGGGCGGTTTACGGGAGACCGCGGCGCCCGTGTCCCACAGGACGGGGATCATTTTTCGCTTCGCGGCGGCGTTGAACACGGACGCGGTCCAGAGGTTGCCGTAAACCTTCTCCTTCTTGGAGCACATGGAGAACTCGCCGACGTAGGCCGGGGTGTTGGTGCGTTTGCAGAAGGCCGCCATCGCGTCGAAGAGGTCGTTCAACTGCTTCACGTCCTCCTCGCTTCCCCAAGTGGGCTGCATCTTCCCCCAGTTCGTGTCCTTGTCCACGCCGACGAAGAGCCAGGGCGTGTAGTAGTGGACCGAGACGAAGAGTTTTCCGGGGACGGAGTCCTTGGGCAGCCGGTAGAGCTTGTCGCTGGTCCTGGTGAAGTCGGTGGAATAGCCGGTGACGATGAGGAAGCGGCGCGCGTTTTTGCCGCCGGTCTTGCGCACGGTGTCGAGAAAGAGCTGGTTCACGCGGGTGAGCGTGGCGTAGGACTTCTCGAGCGAGCCCTCGTTCTCAAAATTGGTCTGCTCGTTGAGCCCCTCGAAGAGGAGTCGCTCGTCCTTGTGGGCGTAGTGGCGGGCGATCTGTTCCCAGTAGGAACGGAACTTCTTCTCGGCCTCCTTGCTGAAGGTGTGGTGGGTGTCGGGGAATTTTTTCTTGTCGCTCGAATCGATCCAGCCGCCGTCCCAGTGGATGTTGAGGACGCAGAACATGTCGGCGTCCAGGATCCAATCGACGATTTCGTCGATGCGATCGAACTGCTTTTTCGTGATGCGGCCCTCCTCGGCGTAGGTGTCCCAGGCCACCGGCACGCGCACGGATTTGAAGCCCGCGCGCGCCAGGCCCTCGATGAACTCCTTCGTGATGATCGGGCTGCCCCAGCCGGTTTCCCACCCGGCGGTGCTGTCGAAGGTGTTGCCGATGTTGATGCCCGGGCTCATCGGGCCGACGAGGGCCCACGCGTCGGACTCAGCGAGCGAGCGACGAGCCTCGGTCGCGGGCGAGGGCCGCGACGGACCGGCGGCGTGGAGGGAGAAGGGGGCAAGGGACAGGAACGCGGCCGCCGCTCCGATCAGAAGGGAAAGGGTAAGTTTCATGTGAGGACGCGGGGGAGGTGATGAAACACCGAATCGGAATCGGAGGCGCGTAGGTGCGGGGCCGACGGACCGGCGGCGAGGCGCTGCGGCGGGCCCGGCGGTCCCGCCCTACCCTTTTCGACGCGACGGAAGGCGAGATGCATCGACTCGGCGGTGGGATCAGGGACGCACCTTCAGGGCGAGGGCGGTCTTGCCGTCGAATTTCTCCGGCAGGGTGACGTGCAGGCCGGAGGCGTCGCGGGTGAACTTGAGTTTGCCGCCGCCGACGAGCTGCACGCCGCCGATCTTGCCTGGCCAGTGCGGGGAGTCGGAGGCGAGGGATTTGACGGTGATTTTTCCGTCCTGCGGGAGCTCGAGCACGATGGCGTAGAGCGATTTGCCGTCCTTCGACTGGGTGAAGCGGATGTCCTCCGAGGTGAAGGGCTTGTCGGAGACGTCCTTCTGCCCGTCGAACTGGCCCTTCTCGGCCGCGCGGGTGGAGGGGCCCTCGCCGTAGATTTTCCACGGGCGGGTGGCGTAGATCGCCTCGCCGTTCACCTTCAGCCAGGCGCCGATCTCCTTCACGATCTCGATCTCCAACTCGTCGGGCTGGCCGTCGCCGCGCAGTGGCACGCTGAGCATGAGGTTGCCGTTCTTGCTGACGATGTCGGCCAGCATGCGCACGACGGAGGCGGCGGACTTGTAGTGCTTTCGCTCATACACGCCGCGGTCGTAGTGCCAGGAGCCGATGCAGGTGTCGGTCTGCCAGGGCTCGGGCAGGATGTCGTGGGCCTTGCCGCGCTCGATGTCGTAAACCAAGGCGCGGCGCTGGGACTCGGAGAGCCACTTGCCGTTCATGACCGCCTGGGTGCGGCCCTTCTTGTCGAGGCGGGTGTTGTAGAAATGCGCGGCGAGGGTGAGGCCAACCTCGTCGGTCACCCCGTGGAAGGGGAGCACGGTGTCGTCGAAGTAGATCTGGTCGGGTTGGTAGTCGTCCCAGAGCTGCTTGGTGCGCTTGAAGAATTTCTCCATGTAGGCCGCGTCGGGCACGCTGCTGCCCTTGGTGGCGTCCCACTCCCAGTGATAGGCGCCCGGCGCGTGGTTCTGCGCGTAGAGATCCTGTGGATCGAGGCCCTCCCACCACTGGCCCTTGCCGTCGGCCTTGGTGAGCTTGCCGTCGTAGGGCACGCCGGCGAAGGGGCCGGATTTGTCCGCGCCCTGGGCCGGCTCATACCACATCCAGGCGTGGGAGGCATGGACGCTGACGCCGAAGCGCAGGCCGTGCTTGCGCGCGGCCTTGGCCCAGCCGCCAATCAGGTCTTTCTTCGGGCCGAGCGCGACGGAGTTCCACGGCTGGTATTTGGAGTCGTAGAGGTCGAGGTTGTCGTGGTGGTTGGCCAGCGCCATGAACATTTTCGCGCCGTTGTCCTTGTAGAACTTCACGAGCGAGTCGGGGTCGAAGCGCTCCGCCTTCCAGGCGTGGATCACGTCCTTGAAACCGACTTTGGAGGGGTGGCCGTATTCGGCGACGTGCAGTTTGTTTTGCCAGGAGCCCTCCTCATACATGCCGCGCGCATACCAGTCGCCGTGCTCGGGCTGGCATTGCGGGCCCCAGTGCGCCCAGATGCCGAACTTGGCGTCACGATACCACTCGGGAGCGGTCTCGTATTGGGCGAGCGATTCCCAGTCGGGCTTGTAGGGCCCCTCCGCGATCGGCGGGAGACTCAGGGTGGTGGCGGCCTGTGCGAGAGTGGCAGAGGCGAGCGTGGCGGCGATGAGGAAGAGTTTTTTGCGGAGGGACATGGGAAGGGGTGGGGTCGGTTTGGCTCAGGGGGTCAACTTGATGACGAGGTGGCTTTGGTTTCTGGAGATGACCAGCTCCACGAGGCCGGCCGGCGCGGCGGTGTGGGTCCGGAGCGAGGCGGTGTCCGGCGTTTTTTCGCCGTTCACCGAGAGAATGACGTCGTTTTTCCGCAGGCCGGCGCGGGCCAACGGCGATATCGCCGGGACGTCCAGCACGAGAATTCCGGTCACGCCGGGCAGGCCGAAGGCGGACATTTCGCCCTGGTCGAGGATGTTGCGCACCGAAGCGCCGAGCCAGGTCGCGGGCGCGGCCTCGCGGGAGGCGGGGGCGGCGGGGGCTTGCGCGCCGCCGGGTAGCTGGGGCGTGCGTGCGATGGCCCGCAGGGCGGGCGAGCGGACGCCAAACTGGTCCATGGGGAAGTTCATGAAACCGAGGGCGAGCGCGGGGGAATCGTCCCGGACCCGGTAGTCGCCGCGCGCGGGATCGACGAAGCGGGCGTCGGCGACGAGCGAGTGTTGGTCGCGTCCGCCCTGCTCCTGGAGACGGGTGGCGGGGCGGCTGGTCGTAGCGCCGGAGGAGTGGACGAGGTTAAAATCGAGGTCCTCGCCCCAAGGCGGCGGCGGCATGTGGGCCGGGCGGTAATCGGTCCAGACGATGTTGCGGCGGAAGATGTCGCCGCTGTTCGCATACCAGACGTGGGGATCGTATCCACCGTCCACGAAGATGTTGTTCTCGACGGTGCGCTCAAAGCCTTCGCGGACCTTGATGCCGCCGCGCAGGGAAAGGTTGTTTCGGATGACGTAGTTGGAGGAACCGTCGTCGAGGTCGATGTCCCAGCCGTGGTCGCAGCGCCAGCGGTTGTTGACGAGCAGGATGGGCTCGACGACATCGAGCAGGGGCAGGTCGGGGGCGCGGGCGACCCACGTATTCACCTCGTCGATACTCGGGCGCCAGAAGCGGTCGCGGCCCCAGGAGTTGAAGGAGCCGTGGTCGCCGGTCTCTTTGACGGTGTCGAAGATGTCGCAGTGTTCGACGACGTGGCCGCCCCAGCAGCCGCTGCTGATGTTGATGCCGGCGCGGGGCATGTCGTAGATGGAGCAGTGGCGGACGGTGATGCGGCGGGAGAGCTCGATCTGCACGCCGGCGGTCTGTTTCTCGACGCGGCCGGTGAGGGTGATGAGGCAGTCCTCGACGAGGCAGTCGGCCGGGTAGTTGTGGGTTTGGGGCCCGGGCGTGCGGTCGATGCGTTCGAGGTCCTGGGTGTGGTAGTAGTTGAAGAGGGGGCTGCGCGCGGCCTTCGGGTCGCCGATGAAACAGACGCCGCTGGCGCCGGCCTTGGAGATGCGGGTGCCGCGGACGGCGACGCGGCGGTTGTAGTTGTTTACGAATACGGCGTTGCCGCCGACCTGGTCGATGAAGGCGTCCTCGAGGGCGCAGTCCTCGGCGCCGTTGAAGAAGACGGCGCCGCCGCGGTAGATGGTCCAGTCGGAGCGCAGGAGCGGCTCGCGGTTGTCCATCACGGTGCGTTCGGCATGGCGGAAGATCAGGCCGCGGAGCGTGATCCAGCGCACGGGCTGCGCGGCGTCGCCGCGAAACTCGACGAGGGTGCGCAGGCGGGTGGCCTCGACGACGGCCTTCTTCAGATCTAGGCCGGCGGGCGGGTAAAAATAGAGCGTGCGGGTCGCGGCGTTAAGGAACCATTCGCCGGGGGCGTCGAGCTCCTCGAAGAGGTTTTCAACGAAGCGCACCTGCTCGTGGGCGGCGGCGCCGCGGTTGTTTTGCCAGCCGCCCTCGAGGGTGGGCTCGCCCTTGTCGTTCTTGCCGGTGATGCGCCAGGTGAAGTCGCCCCAGAAGGCGGGGTGCATGGCGTGGTAGTAGCCGCCGACCGGGTCGGCCCAGCGGGCGGCGCGCTGCGCGGAGACGGCGTCGGCCGCGAAGCCGTCGAAGTATTTCGCGGCGGGATCGAAGTTCGGGTAGCGGGCGAGAATCTGCCGCTCACCGTTAATAAAAATCTCCTCGGTGCGCAGGTCGGCCGGGACGGTGGTCTGGTAGATGCCGCTCGCGGGGGCGTGGGCGTGGGGGGCGGGGCTCGGTTGCCAGTCGAGGTTTTCCAGGCGCAGGCCGCCGCTGACGACGGCCTGCTCGTTCTGGTAGTTGCGGATGACGAAGGGCGCGTCGGGCGAGCCGGAATCCTCGGCGGTGAGGACGAGCGGCTCGGACAGGTAGTGGACGCCGCCGCGCAGGAAAACATCGCCGCGGGCCTGGCGCGCCGCCGCCTGCGCGCGATGCAGGGTGGCGAAGGGTTTTTCCAGGGTGCCCGGATTCGCGTCGTCGCCGGCGGGCGAGACGAAGTAGGGCTGCGCCGAGCAGAGACCGGCGGCGAGGAGCGCCAGGGCGGCGACGGTGACCGAACGTGAGATCATTGGAGGACCGGGACGGACGGGATGGCGGGCACGGCGCGGACTTGGATCTTGGTTTCGGCGGGCGCGAGGCCGTCGGCGGTGGCGCGGAGGACGAGCTCGCCGGAGCCGGCGCGGGCACCCTGGAGAATGACCTGAGCAAGCCCGTTGAAGATTTTGACCTTGTCGCCTTTTTCCGGGTCGTGGCCGGCGGGCTCGCCGTTGCCGACGCCGATGTTTTCGCCGGGACCGCTGAGCGCGAGCTCGACCGCGAGGTTGGCGGTGGGGACGTGGCGGCCTTGGGCATCGACGGCCTCGATGGTCACGGGGACCGCGTCGCGGCCGTCGCCGGCCACGGTGTCGCGGTCGGGCACGAGGCGCAGGGCCACGGGCGCGCCGGTGGTCTCGACAGCGAAGCGGGCGACCTCGCGGCCGGCTTTCTTCGCGACCGCCTCGAGCCGGCCGGGGGCGTAGGGCACCTGCCACTCGGCCATCTGGAAGGGGTGGACCTTCTTTTCCTCAAGGACCTTGCCGTTGAGCGAGAGCGTCACGGTGTCGGCGTTGGTCAGGGCCATGACCTTGATGTTTTGGCCCTCGCGGCCCGGCCAGTTCCAGTGCGGCACGAGGGTGAGCACGGGCTTGTCTTTCACGAAGAGGGACTGGCGAACGTAGAACTCGGTCTTGGGGAAGCCGCAGAGATCGAGCGCGCCGAAGTGGGAGCTGGCGGAGGGCCAGCCGTAGGGGGTGGGTTCGCCGCGGTAGGCGAAGCCGGTCCAGGAGAAGCCGCCGGCGAAGGAGGGCTGGGCGCAGATCGTCTCCCAGGAGGTGCGGGCGCTGCTGGTGGCGGACCAGCCCGGCCACACTTCGTCGTAGGAGCCGACAACCTGCTTCCAGTCGGTGCTGTATTCGCCGCGCGTCATGATCTGGGAGGTGTCCTCGGTGCTGACGATGGGCTTGTCGGGATAGGCGGCGCGGATCTTGGCGTAGTTGTCGGTCTCGTAGTTGATGCCGACGACATCGACGATTTGCGCGGCGTTCTTGGGGTTGGCTTTGCCGTCCCAGCCGAGGTGGCCCTTGTTTTGGCCGCCGGTGGTGGGGCGGGTGGTGTCGAGTTGTTTGACCACGGCGTTCATCACGCGGGCGATCTCCATGCCCTCCTCGTGGCCCTGGAGGCCCTCCTCGTTGAAGAGGCTCCACAGGATGACGCTGGGGCGGTTGCGGTCGCGGCGCACGAGCCAGCGGAGTTGTTCCAGGTATTCCTTCGAGGCGTTGAAGTGGCGGGTCTCGTCCATGACGAGCATGCCCTGGCGGTCGCACTCATCGAGCAGCTCCTTGGCCGGGGGGTTGTGGGCGGTGCGGTAGGCGTTGGAGCCCATCTCCTTCAGCTTACGGACGCGGAACGCCCAGATGGAGTCGGGCACGGCGACGCCGACGCCGGCGTGGTCCTGGTGGTTGCTGGTGCCCATCAGTTTGAGCGGCTGGTCGTTGAGGAAGAAGCCCTTCTCGACGTCGAAGCGAATGGTGCGGAAACCGCAGTGGGTCTCGACCGTGTCCACGGGCTGGTCGTCGCGGAGCACGGTGGTGCGCACGGTGTAGAGGGTCGGCGTATCCACGGACCAAAGACGCGGCGACGCGACGGGGATGGTGACTTTCGCCACGGCGTCGGTCAGGGGGGCGAGGCTGACGGGCGCGGAGCGGGCGCCGGCGACGCGTTTGCCGGAGGCGTCGAGGACGGCGATTTCCACCGAGGCGGAGGCCGGCTCGGCGCCGGTGTTGGCGAGCGTGACCTCGGCGGGGATGATCCACTCGCCGGCGGCGGTTTTCACGGGGTTGGCATAGACGCCGTCGGTGACGACGTGGACGGGGCTGCGTTTGACGAGCCAGGTGTGGCGGTAGATGCCGCCGCCCTCATACCACCAGCCTTCGGTGTGGTTGGCGTCCACGCGCACGGCGAGGGTGTTGATGTCGTCGCCGTAGCGGGCCAGCGGGCTGACGTTGATGTGGAACGAGGAGTAGCCGTTGAAGTTGTGGTGAACTTCGTTGCCGTTGAAATAGACGGTGCAACGCGAGGCCACGCCGTCGAACTGGATCTCGAGGTTTTTGCCGCGGTCGGCGGCGTCGAGTTTGAAGGTGCGCCGATACCAGCCGATGCCGCGCTGGCGGTAGCCCTGCTGCTTGAGGGCTTTTTCGTCGAAGGGCTGCTCGACCACCCAGTCGTGCGGGAGGGTGACGCGGCGCCAGGCGGAGTCGTCGTAGCCGCGCGCGGCGGCGCCCCACACGCAGCCGGACTTGGCGCCGTGGTAGGTGATGTCGGGGCCGTAGAGGTTGACGCCTTGGCCGCCGGGGAAGGAGTCGATGGCGATGTCGCCGAGGTGGAAACGCCAGCCCTCGTCGAGGGAGAGGGTTTCCCGCAAGGGGGCGGGAGCGGTCGGGGCCGTCGGCGTCGGCGCGACGGATTGGCCGTGGGCGGCGGGGGGCAGAACGGCCAGGAACAGGCTGGTGAAACCGAGGAAAAACAGGCGGGGCGTCATGGTTGGAGGCGGGCTTCGAGGGAGAGGTTAGGGTTGGGCGTTGACGGTGAGCGTCGCGGGGGCGAGGCCGTCGGCGCTGGCGGTGAGGCGGATCTCGCCGGCCTCGTCGGTGGATTGGACGATGATCTGGGCGAGGCCGTTGAAGAGGCTGCGCGACCAGCGGGCGGGGATCGGTTGGCCGGCGATTTCCACGGTCACGGCCGGGTTGAGCCCGCCTTGGCCGCCGGCGTTGTCGCAGTGGACGGCGATGACGTTTTCGCCCTCACGGAGATATTTGGAGAGGTCGTAGGCCGGGGCGTCGTCCCAGTTTTTGGTTTCGCCGATAAAGTGGCCGTTCAGGAAATATGCGCCCTGATCGTCGCAGCCGCTGAAGTGAATCTGCGCGCCGGGCTTGGCCGCCTCGTCCGCCGTCAGGGTGAAGCGGGCGCGGTAAACGGCGGAGACGCCTTCGCCGTCGAGGGTGGGGGGCCAGGAGGCGTTTTGGCCGTTCAGGATCCGCCAGCCCGAGTCGTCGAAATCGGCGGCGTATTCGGGGCGGGGCGCGCCGCCGATCTTGCCGTCAACGCGAGCCCAGCGCCACTGGTCGAGGGCGACGGTGCGCACGGGGATTTGCGAAATGTATTGGTCCGGCTCGTGGCAGCTCGGGTCGCCGTTGCCCACGCCGATGATCCGGCCGGAGCCCTCGATGGTGAAGCGGATGTTGTTTTGCGCGACCGGCACGAGGCGGCCCTGGGCGTCGAGGGCGCTGACGGTGAAGATGCTCAGATCCTTCCCGTCGGCGGAGATGGTGGTGCGGTCGGCGGAGAGCTGGAGGTGGGCGGCCTCGCCGGTGGTCTCGACCTTGGTCTCGGCGATGAGTTTGCCGGCGGCGTCGTAGCCTTTGGCGCTCAGGGTGCCGGGGGCGTAGGCGACCTTCCAGGTGAGCTTGGAGTTCGGCTTCATGGTCTTGCGGCCAAGGGAGGCGCCGTTGAGGAAAAGCTCGACCTCGCGGCAGTTGCTCAGGGCGTCCACGCGGAGTTCCTGGCCTTCGCGACCGGACCAGTTCCAATGCGGCAGGAGGTGCAGCACGGTCTCCTTGGTCCACCAAGACTTGTAGTAGTAGAAATTATCCTTCGGGAAGCCGCACATATCGAGGATGCCGAAGTGCGAATTGATGGTCGGCCACTGGTTGGGCGTGGGTTCGCCGCGATAGTCGAAGCCGGTCCAGACGAAGCCGCCGGAGAGCCAGGGGCGCTCGGCGAACCAGCTCCACCAGGTCTCGGCGCTCTGCACCCACTGGTGGGGCGCCTCGTCGTAGGCGGCGACGTGGCCGCGCTCGGTGCTGCTCTCGTAGATCCCGCGCGTGGTGGTGGTGCTGCCCTGCTCGGTGCCGATGTGAGGCTGGTGCGGATGCGCCGCGTGATACTTGTCCATCCAGGGGCCGGGATTGTAGTTCCAGCCGCGCACGTCGATGACGCCGTTGATGCCCCAGAAGCTGTCCTGCTCCGCCGCGGCGTAGGTGGCCGGGCGGGTGGGATCGAGGCGACGGAGGAGGTTTTGCATCTTGGTCGCGATCTTGCCCGCCTGCTTGGAGCTCTGCACGTGGCCCTCCTCGTTGGCTATGCCCCAGATGATGATGCTGGGGTGGTTGCGATCACGGCGGATCATGGTCTCCCATTTGCGGAGGTTTTCGGAATCGCTGCCGAGCAGGCGATTCTCGTTCATGAACAACATGCCCAGACGGTCGCAGGCCTCGAGCAGCTCGGGGGTGGGCGGATTGTGGGCGGAGCGGATGGCGTTGGAGCCGAATTTTTTCAGCTGCTTGATGCGAAACGCGTGCAGGGCGTCGGGCATGGCCGAGCCGACGCCGGCGTGGTCCTGGTGATTGCAGGTGCCGTAGATCGGATAGGGTTGGCCGTTGAGCAAAAAGCCCTTGTCGGGATCGAAGGCGATGGTGCGGACGCCGAAGGTGGTTTCCTTCCGGTCCACGACCTCGTCGCCGAGCAGAACGGTGGTGACGAGGGTGTGGAGTTTGGGCGACTCGGGCGACCAGAGGACGGGGGAGGACAACTTGCCCTGCAGCTTCACGGCGCCCTGCGTCTCCGCCGGGATCGTGCCGGCGGCGTCGAAGCGAAGGAGCGACTGGCCGTCGGGAGAGAGGACCTCGCAGCGCACGGTGGCCGAGGCGTCGTGGGTGAAGGTGTTGAGCAGCTCGGCCTCGACGTGGATCTCGGCCTTGTCCGAGGGCACGTTGCCGTCGAAACGGGTGTAAACGAAGATGCCGTCCGGGGCGACGGCCAGCGGGGCGGTCTTGTCGAGCCAGACGTGGCGATAGATGCCGGCGCCCTCGTAATACCAGCCCTCGAACTGGGTCGCGTTCACCCGCACGGTGATGAGGTTTTCCCCGCCGAAGTTCACCACGTCGGTGATGTCCTCGCTGAAGGGGTAATAGCCGCTCTCGTGGCGTCGCACGAGCCAGCCGTTGACCCAGACCGTGGCGTCGCGGAAGACGCCGTCGAAGCTCAGACGGATGCGTTTGCCGGAATCGCTCTCCGGGATGTGGAGCTTGCGCCGATACCAGCCGATGCTGGTGGCCTCGAAGCCCGGCCCCACCGGCTTGTAGCCGTGGGAGCGGTCGCTGTTGCGGTCAAAGGGCAGCTCCACCGCCCAGTCGTGCGGGAGATCGAGGGTGCGCCAGGTGGAGTCGCTGAAGTGGGCCGGGGCGGCCGGACCGGAGCTGGTGCCGGCCTTGTCGAGGCGCAGGGCGTTCGGCCATTTGTCGCCGAGATGGAATTTCCAGTCGGCATCGAGGGAAACGCGCTCGCGCGGCGAAGCCGTCGAGGCGGAGGCCTGGACCGAGGTCGAGGCGAACAGGGAGGCGAGGGCGAGCGCGGCGAACCTAGTCGCGACGTGGGAGGGGGGCGGGATAGACACGGCTTTGGATTTATTGATAAATCAAAAGCTAACTGGATAGCTCAAAACGCTCGGGGTGGAAAAATCGGCCGCGCTTTCCACTCCGAGGAGCGAGGGAAAGCGCGGCGGGAACCTCTGACGGAGGGAGGGAGGGAGGTGAGTCGGGGCCGGCGGGGCGGGACGGGACCACCGCACCGGGCCCGACGTCGAGGTTCGGAGGATATCGCTATCCGAACCCGCGCGCTCGCGGAGCGAGCGGGCAACCAAACTCGAGACGCTCGCGGAGCGAGCGTGCAACTTTCCAGAAGGTCCCGACTCGGAATCTTCGCGGTAGGATACCTCGGGCCGCCGCCGGGCTGGCGCTCAGCGGAAGATGCGCTGCGCGAAGTGGTAGAAGTTGCCGGCCCAGCTGGGGCCGTCGTGGCCGTGGTCGTCCACGTTCCAGATGTGGGGAATGTTGTTTTCCTTCAGGAAACGGTGGACGCCCTGGGAGCCGTTGATGAGGCCGTCCTTGTTGCCGCAGGAGAGGTAGAAAAGTTTCAGCTTTTCGCGCGCGACCTCGGGATCGGGGACAAGCTCGGAGAGCGGCTTGGTGTTGGGCGCGGAGGAGAAGCCGCCGAGCCAGGCGAAGCGGTCGAGGTGGGCGAGGCCGAAGTTGATCGTCTGTCCTCCGCCCATCGAGAGGCCGGCGAGCGCGCGGTGCTCGCGGTCGGTGTGGGTCGAATACTTGGCCTCGACGGCGGGGATGAGGCAGTCGAGCAGGTCGCGCTCGAACTTGGCGAAGCCGGCGGCGTGCTCCGGCGTGTAGATATTGCCGCTCGGGGGGTTGTCGTCGGGCAGGGCTCGGCCGTTGGGCATGACGATGATCATGGGCGTCGCCTTGCCGTCGCGGATGAGGTTGTCGGCGATGCGATCGGCGCGGAGCCAGCCCGTCCACTCGTGTTGATTCCCGCCGAAGCCGTGGAGGAGATACAGAACGGGATACTTGCGCTCCGGGCTGTAGTCGGGCGGCAAATACACGATGGCCTCGCGGCTCTTGCCGGTGACGGTGGACTGGTAGGAGAGCGGCTCGACGCGGGGCGCGGGGGCGCCCTCGGGCTGGACGTCGAAGCCGGCGGGGGGCTCGGGACAGAGGCGCACGTCGTCCTCGGCGAGGACCACCGGGCGGGCGAAGTTGGCGCGGGCGCGCTCCGGGGTGGCTTCCTCGGTTTTATCCTGGGCGGACATGACAGGACCGAAGGCGAGACCGACAAGCGGGGCGAGAACGATGAAGGGGCGAAGATACATGGGGGGATGGTGTTTTGAGGGGGATACGGAACGGGGGGAACGCGCTCAGCGGCTGCGCAACGTGAGCGTGGCCGGGCGCAGTCCGGGAGAGGTCGCCCCGAGGGTGATCTCTCCGGCCTGACGCGTGGTCTGGACGATGGCCTGCGCGAGGCCGTTGAAGGCGGAGCGGCTGTCGCCCTTGTCGGGCTCGTGGCAGGAGGGGTCGCCGTTGCCGACGCCGATGAGGGCGGCGGGGCCGGTGAGCTCGAAGGCGATCTTGTTGCCCGCCGTCGGGACCACACGGCCCTCGGCGTCGAGGACCTCGACGGTGACGACGGCGAGGTCGGCTTTGTCGGCGGCGAGGTCGGACCGATCCGCGCTCAGGCGGATGGCGGCGGGGGCGCCGGTGGTGGCGCGAGTCGCCTCCAGGACCTCGCCCTTGCGGGTGCCTTTCGCGACCAGTTTGCCGGGGGCGTATTTGACTTTCCACTCCAGGTGATGGAGCGGCTTCACGGTCTGTTTGCCGAGGGAGACGTCGTTGAGGAAGAGCTCGACCTCGTCGCAGTTGGCGTGGACCCAGACGGCGATCTCCTCCCCTTCCCTACCCTCCCAGTTCCAATGCGGGAAGAGGTGCAGCACGGGCTGGTCGCTCCACCAGGCCTTGTAGTAATAGTAGCTGTCCTTGGGGAAGCCGCAGAGGTCGAAGAAACCGTAGTGGCAGTTGACGACGGGCCACACGAAGGGACGCGGCTCGCCCTTGTAGTCGAAGCCCGCCCAGACGAAGCCGCCGGCGATCCAGTCGCGCTCGGCGACGGGCGGCCAGGCCTTTTCCACGGTCTGGCCGGAGGGGCCGGCGGTGATGCTGTAGCCCGGGACGTAGCCGCGCTTGGGGTCGCCGTGGTAGGAGCCGAAGTCGTCCTTCCATTGCTCGGTCGCATAAACGCCCCGGGTGCAGATCTCGCTCGCGATCTCGGAGGCGATCATGGGCACGTCGGGGAACTGCGTGTGGACGCCGTCATAGACCCAGGGGTTGTAGTTGATACCGATCTGGTCGATCTGGCCGATGATGCCCTCCGGGGTGTCAAAGCCGCAATTAAGCGCCGCGGTGATCGGGCGGGTGGGGTCGAGTTCGAGGACGCGTTGCTTCATGGCCCTGATCATCGCTCCGGCCTCGGGGGCACCGGCGATCCACTGCTCGTTGCAGAGCGACCAGGCGAAAATGCTCGGGTGGTTGCGGTCGCGTTTCACCAAGGCGGTGAGCTCGCGGTGTTCGACCGCGGGAGCGGTCGTCGGCGTCTGATCGACGTAAACGTCGCCCATGTTCCGGTTCTCGGCCATGACGAGGAAGCCCATGCGGTCGCACTCGTCGATGAGGAAGGGCGCGACGGGATTGTGGGAGAGGCGAATGGCGTTGCAGCCCATTTCCTTGAGCCGTTCGAGGCGCCAGGTGTGGAGGCGGTCGGGCACGGCGGCGCCGACGCCGGCGTGGTCCTGGTGGATGTTCACGCCCTTGAGTTTGACGTGCTTGCCGTTGAGGAACAGGCCGCGCGCGGCGTCGAAGCGGATGTGGCGGACGCCGAAGGGGGTGGTGAGGCGGTCCACGATTTGCCCGGCCACGGTGACGGTGCTGCGCAGCCGGTAGAGGTAAGGCGTTTCCAGCGACCACAGCGCGGCGCCGGGCAAGGGGATCGACTGCGTGAATCCGGTCGCGGAAGCGGCGGCGAGCGCGCCGGTGGTGGAGGACTCGGCGACGAGCGCGCCCGAGGCGTCGAGCACCTCGCTCAACACGGTCGCCTCGACGGGCGTGCCGGTGGTGTTGGCCAGCTCGGTGTTGATGGTGAGGTTCGCATCGGCGCGGAGGCCGTCGCCGGGGTGCTCGAGCCGCGGGATGACGAAGACGCCGTCGGAGGCGATGTGCACGGGCGCGAGCGTGACCAGGCGGGCGTCGCGGTAGATGCCGCCGCCCTCATACCACCAGCCCTCGTAGCGGGGATCGAGCTCCACGACCAGGACGTTGCGGCCGCCGAAATCGACCGCGTCGGTGACATCGAAGCGGGCGCGGGTGTAGCCGCTGTATTGGCGGTAAACCTCGCGGCCGTTCAACCAGTAGCGGGCGTTGTTGAACACGCCGTCGAACTCCAGCCAGACGCGCCCGCCCTTCGCGCTCGCGGGGACGCCGAGCTCGCGGCGATAGACGGCCGGTTGGACCGGCAGGAACCCATGCAGCCAGAACCAGTCGGGCCGCCCGCCTTTGACGGCGGTGGGGTCCTCGGGGACGAAGGCGCCCTCGATGACGTAGTCGTGCGGCGCGTCCACCCGGCGCCAGGCGGCGTCGTCGTAGTCGGGGGCGACGGCCGCGGGGGCGGCGCCGAGATGGAAGCGCCAGCCCTCGTTCAAGGACAGCGTGGCGCGTGGCGACACGGCGGCGATTTCAGGGTTCGGGGATGAGTGCATCGTGGTTCCGTTCAGGCTGCGGCTTGTCGGTCCGGGGAGCGCGGAAACTCGGACGGCAGGGCGAGACGCCCTGCCGAGCACCCGGGACGGGTGCGCTCCCCGGACCGGATCGATCCAGGAATTTGTGGTCAGCGGGTGTCGCGGGTGAAGGCGAAGGAGCGGATGTCGGCGATCTCGGTGTCGCCGGTCGCGGAGGCGAACTTCAGGTAGATGGCGTGGCGGCCGCTGAGGTTGCGGACCGGGATGGTGAGCTCACGCCAGGAGCCCTCGCGGGGTTCCTGCTGGTCGATGACGACGGAACCGAGTTTCTCGCCGTCTTTCTTCGGGTCGCCGAGCCAGACCTCGACCTCGCCGGCGGTCTTGGCGTTGCGGAACTGGAGGGTGAAGAGGCTGAACTGGCCGGGCAGGATGGTGTCGCCGAAGTCGAAGTATTTGTATCCCACTACACAGCCGCTCTTGTTGCCCATGATGGGGTGCGTGCGCTTGTCGAGCTCGGTGACGTAGCTGCCGCCGCGGAAGACGCAGGCGATGTCGGCGGGCGTCCACTTGTAGGGATCGAGGCTGGTCTCGAAACCGAGCGAGGTTTGCTCGACCTGCGGGATGCTGCCGTCGGGCAGGATGGTGATGCGCTCCACGCAGGCGCGGCGGGAGAAGACGCTGCGGTTGGTCATGCGGTGGTAGAAGACATACCACTGGCCGTTGATCTGGGAGATGCCTCCGTGGATGTTGCCGCTGTTGGCGTCCACCGCCTGGCTGACGATGACGCCGCGGTAGGTGAAGGGGCCGTTGGGCGAATCGCTGGTGGCGTAGGCCTTGTTCTCGCCCGCCGCGTAAACGAGGTAGTAGGTGCCGTTGATCTTTTGCGGGGCGATGCCCTCTTGGAAGTGATAAGGCGCTTCCTTCGGGAGGATGTTGGAGCGGTAGGTGTCGGGCAGGATGTCCACCATCGTCTCGGGATTGAGCTGCGCCATGTGCGAGCTGCCGCCGCCCCAGTAGAGATAGACCTTGCCGTCGTCGTCGAGGAGGACGCCGGGGTCGAAATACTGGCCCCAGCCGCCGAATTCGGCGCCGGCGCCGGGGGGCGGGTTGATCTTGGAGATGATCTTGAAGGGGCCGGCGGGGGAATCGCTCACGGCGACGACGCAGGGGGCGCCGACGACCTGGGCGAAGTAGTAATACTTGTCCTTAACCTTGACGAGGTCGGGCGCGTAGAACTCGTAATCGGAGTAGGTGTAGTCGCGTTTATGTCCGTCCACGTCGCGGGTCGCGAGCATGATGCCGTGGTCGGTCCAGGTGTTGAGGTCGCTCAGCGGCGCGGACCAGACCTTGAGGATGTGGTCGCAGAAGCGCTCGGAGCCGGCCTTGTCGTGCGAGCCGTAGAGATAGAGGCGGTCGCCGAAGACGCGGGGCGAGCCGTCGGGGATGTATTCGTAGCTGGGGAGGAAGGGGTTGGCGGCCTGCGCGAGGGAGACGAGGCCGAACGCGCCGAGAAGGGCGGCGATGGCCTTGGCGCGACGGGCGGGGCGAACGGGACGAACAGGACGCGGGGAAGACGGGGGGACGGCGTGGGCGGACATGGGTTTGGAAGGGGGTGAGAGAGGAAGGGGGGCGGAGATTGGCGGAGAGGGAGGACGGGAATTGGCCGGGGACGGCCAACGCTACATCGGGTTAGCGGGTGTCGCGGGTGAAGACGAAGGAACGCAGGTCGGCGATGGGTTCGTGGGGCGGCGGCGAGGTGAACTTGAGGAAGACCGCGTGACGGCCGCCAATGTTGCGCACCGGGATCGTGATCTCGCGCCACGCGTCCGCGGCGGCTTCGCGATGGTCGATGACTACGGCGCCGAGTTTCTCGCCGCCGGCCTTCGGATCGCCGAGCCAGACCTCGACCTCGCCGGCGGTCTTGGCGTTGCGAAACCGGAGGGTGAAGAGACTGAACTGGCCGGGCAGGATGGTGTCGCCGAAGTCGAAATATTTGTAGCCGACCACGCAGTCGTTGCGGTTGCCCGTCACGGGACGCGTGAGCGGGTTCAACTCGGTAACATGGCTGCCGCCGCGAAACACGCAGGCGATGTCGGCCGGCGTCCATTTGTAGGGATCGAGGCTTTTCTCGAAACCGAGGGAGGTCTGCTCGACCCGCTTGATGCTGCCGTCGGCCTCGATGGTCACGGGCTCCACGCAGGTGCGGCGGGAGTAGTTGGTGTTGTTGGTCTGCCGGTGGTAGGTGATATACCACTGGCCGTTGAGCTGGGCCAAACCACCGTGGATGTTGCCGCCGTGGGAATCGCCACCGTTGGCGATGATGACGCCGCCGTAGGCGAAGGGGCCGGTGGGCGAATCGCTCGTGACGTAGGCGAGCTCGGCGCCGTTGGCGTAAACGATGTAGTAGCGGCCGCCGATCTTGCGCGGCGAACAGGCCTCGAAAAAGCGGAAGGGCGGGTCGAGCGGGATGATGTTTTCGCGGTAGGTGCCGGGCAGGATGTCCACCATCGTCTCGGGATCGAGCTGGGCCATCTGGGCGTGCTTGAAACCCCAATACAGATAGACCTTGCCGTCGTCGTCCACGAGCACGCCGGGGTCGAAATACTGGGACCAGCCGCCGAAGTCGTTGGGCGAGCCCTCGGCTTTTTTGATCGCGGAGATGACCTTGAAGGGGCCGGCCGGCGAGTCGGCGACCGCGACGGCGCAGGGCGAGCCGACGATCTGCGCGAAGAGGTAATACTTGCCGCGGTGCTCGATCAGATCGGGGGCGTAAAATTCGTTGTCGGACCAGGAGATGTCGTCCTGGCGCCCCTCGACGTCGCGCGTGGTGAGCACCACGCCGTGGTCGGTCCAGGTGTTTAGGTCGGCGAGCGGCGCGGACCAGACTTTGAGGATGGTGTCGCAGAAGCGGGTCGAGTTGGCGCGGTCGTGCGAGCCGTAGAGGTAGAGGCGGTCGCCGAAGACGCGCGGTTCGGAGTCCGGGATGTATTCGTGGAGCGGGAGGAAGGGGTTGGCGGCCTGCGCAAGCGGCGCGACGAGGGACGAGACGCCGAGGGCGCCGAGGACGCAGAGCAGTTTTTTTTGGGGGGAACGGAAGGGCATTTGAGTGAGGGAAATTGAACTTGGGCGGTCAGTCTCAGCGACTCACGCGCAGCCGAAGGAAACGGCGCGGGTGAGCGGCCAAAGGCTCCGGATCGACGACGTCCACCGGGCCGGCGAGGTTGGACGTTCCGCTGCTGCTCCAGACGGGGGCGTCGCCCCAGGCGACGAGGTCGGCGCCGCCCCACACCTCGTAGGTCAGGGCTGGATCGGCGATGCGGTTGAAGGTGAGCACGAGGTGTCCGTCCAGTTGCGTGAAAACGTTCGTGGGTGACGCGGAATCGGCCACGAGCGGATCCGAGCCCAAGGCGTATTCGAGCAGATTGGGGCGACCATCGGCGTCGATGTCGGCCGTGTCGGCGGCGTCGCCGGAGTCGTCGCCGGTGCCGAAGTGCTCCTGTCGCCAGGCGCGCAGCAGGTCGAGGTTCGGCGTGACCGCGATGGCGGCCGACACCGGACTTTCGCCGGAGGCGTTCACCGCGGTGACGAGATAATGGTAGATCGTGCCGTTGTTCACCGATGTGTCGGTGAAGGTGTTCGCGGACGGGGTGGCGATGGTCGTGTAGGTGTCGCCGCCGTCGGTGGAACGCTTGATGTAGTAGGTCGTCGCCGCAGGGTCGGCGGACCAGGCCAGGGCGACGGATCCATCACCGCCTAGCACCGAAAAACCGGTCGGCGCGGAAGGCGGCGTGCCGAGCAAACCAAGAACCTCGCCGGGGCCGAGGGCGCGGTCGTAGAGGCGGATGTCATCGAGCGTGCCAGTGAAATAATTGGAGCCGGGGCGCAGGGCGCCGATGCGGAGGGTGGTGGGCCAGGTGCGCGAGCCGGTGGGGCCGGTGCCGCCGCCGCTCAGGACGCCGTCCACATAGACCTTCAACGCGCCGCTGGTGTTGTCGCGTGTGGCGACGACATGGTGCCAGGCGCCGTCGTTGATGTTTGCCGAGGAGGCCACGGTGGTGTCCCCGCCGGTGGAGCCGACGCCCAGCACGAACTTGCCATCCACGAGGGCGGTGCCGAAGTCGGCGCCGCCACCTCCGATTTCACCGTCCACCAGGCCCTTGCCGTTCCACCACTGCGCGCCGGACCAGGCGGCGTTGTCGGTGGTTTTTATCCATAGCGAGATGGTGAAATCATCGGTGATGGAGCGCGGGATGATCACATGGCCGGTGGAGCCGTTGAACTGGGCCGCCTGCGCTTCGACTTTGCCGGTGACGTAGGTCAGCGCGTTGGCGGTGCCGTGGAAGGCGTTGCCGCCGGCGTCCTGGGCGTTGCCCTCGAATTTGTAGTGCGCACGGGGCGGAGCACCCGCGCCGGCGCCGGACACGGTCGAGTCCGGGCCGGTGCCGTGGGGGTTGGTGGCGGCGACGACGTAGTAATAAGTCGTGGCGGGGGCGACGTCGGTATCCAGAAACTGCGTCACGGTCACACCGCTCGCGATGGTCGTATAGGTGCCGGCGGCGGTGGCGGCCCGTTTGATGGTGTAGCTCTCGGCCGCGGGCGTGGGATTCCAGCTCAGGGAAACGGCGGCGTAGGCCGGGATGGCGGTGAAGCCGGTGGGTTTGACGGGGGCTTGGTCTGCGGCGGGCGGGGCGAGCAAGGCGGCGGCGACAGTGGAGGCGATCACGCCCGCGCCCTGGGAGGACGGGTGCAAGCCGTCGGTGAACAGCGCCGGTTGATTGAGCAGGGGGGTGTTGTTATCGATCAGGGTGACGTCGGCGGTGGTGTCGGCGACCGTCCGGATCGCGGGGAGCAGGGTGTTTTGGATAAAGTCGGGACTGAACGCGGTGCCAAAATCGTTGGGTATAAAGGCGGGCGGCGACAGGCAGATGAAGATTCTGGGTTGGCTCGGCAGCCCTTGGTAGAGGGCGATGAGCTCGCGGTAGTCGGCGTCGAAATCGGCCGGTTTCCAGTTCCACGACTTGGTGTCGTTGGTCCCGAGCATGATCACCACGATGTCGGGGGCGTAGGTCTGGCTGTCGGTGTGCGCCCACGAATTCCAATACGTGTAGTCGGACTGCTTCTGCAGGGTGGCGCCGGACACCCCGAAGTTGGCGACCGCGTATCCACTTCCCAACAAGGCCTGCAACTGCGCGGGGTAGCTCTCCGTCCACGGATTCGCCAGGGCGTAGCCGGCGGTGATGCTGTCGCCGACGCAGGCGACCTTGACCTGCGCCAACGCGGGCCGCACGGCCAGCAGGCTCATCGCCCCGCAGGCCAGCAGACACGCGATTTTGTTTTTCGCAAAACCCGTCATTTAACGAAGGCGGCGATCTCGTCGGCGCCGAGGACGCGGTCGTAGAGCCGCACGTCGTCGAGCGAGCCGGCGAGGAAGTTGCCTCCCGTTTGCCGGCCGCCGACGCGGAGGGCGGGCGGGAAGGTGCGCGCGCCGGTCGGGCCGGTGCCGCTGCCGCGCAGGACGCCATCGACATAGACCCGCATCGCGCCGGTGCTGTTGTTGCGGGTGGCGGCGAGGTGGTGCCAGGCGCCGTCGTTGATGTTGACCGAAGAGGCGAGCGTGACGTCGCCGCCGGTCGAGCCGACGCCGAGCACGAATTTGCCGTCCACCAGGGCGGTGCCCCAGTCGGCGCCGCCGCCGCCGACCTCGCCGTCCACGAGGCCCTTGCCGTTCCACCACTGCGCGCCGTTCCAGGCGGCGTTGTCGGTGGTCTTGACCCACATGGTGACGGTGAAGTCGGTCGTGACCGAACGCGGGATGGTGACGTGGGTGCTCGTGCCGTTGAACTGGCCGGCCTGGGCGCCGACGATGCCGGTCTGGTAGGCCGGGGCGACGCCGGTGCCGTGAAAGGCCTTGCCGCCGGAGTCCTGCGTGTTGCCGTCGAGGGCGTAGCGCGCTTGCAAACCGAGGTGGGACGTGAGGCGGATGTCGTCGATGAAACGCGTGCCGGTGGTGAAGCCGTTGCCGATGCGGAAGCCGGTCAGGTTGGTGGCGTTGGCGATGCCGAGGGCGGAGAGCGGGATGGTGATCTGCTGCCACTGGTTCGCGGGCGGGTTTACCCAAACGGTGGGCAGACCGGAACCGGAGCCGCCGAGCTCGCCGGCGACGCCGATGCTCTGCCCGGCGCTCGCTCCGCCGTGGGCCCAGAAGCTCAGCTCGGCGTAGGGCGTGGTGGTGACGTTGGTCCAGGTTTTCAGCCACCAGGCCTGCCATTGGCCGCCGGGCGCGATGGCCATCGAGTTGGCGCCGGAATGGGGCATGTCGGTGGTGGCGAAACGCAGGGTGTAGGACCAGCTGTCGCTCCAGTTGTCGTGGAATTGATCGGTGTAGATCCATTTGTCCCCGGGGGCGGCGGTGAGGGCGGCGGCCACGGTGCCGGCGATGACGCCCGCGCCCTGGGCGGTGGGGTGCAGGCCGTCGCTGAAGAGGGCGGCGCTGTTGAGCAGGGGCGTGTTGTTGTCGATCAGGGTGACGCCCGCCGTGGTGGCGGCGACGTTGCGGATCGCCGGGAGCACCTCGTCTTGCATCCGGGCGGGGCTGAAGGCGCCGCCGAATTCGTTGGGCTCGTAAATCGGCGGGGAGAGGCAGATGTAAACCTTCGGGTGGGAAGCCAGCGCCTGATACTGCGCGATCAGGGCGCGGTAGTCGGTGTCGTAGCGGGTGGCGTTCCAGTTCCAGAATTTGGAATCGTTGGTGCCGAGCATGATGACCACGACGTCGGGGTTGATGCTCTGGCTTTGGGTGTGCTGCCAGGAGTTCCAGTAGGTGTAGTCGCCCTGCTGTTGGAGCGTGGAACCGGAGAGGCCGAAGTTGCTCACGGTGTATCCGGAACCCAACAACGCCTGCAGCTGCGCGGGGTAGCTCTCGACGGAGGGATTGGACAAGCCGTAGCCGGCGGTGATGCTGTCGCCGACACAGGCGACCTTGGTCTGCGCGAGGGCGGAGCAGGTGCCTGCCAAGACGGCGAAGCCGGTGGCCAAAGTTAGAAAGGCTTTGTTTTTCAGGGGTTTGTTATTCACTGGGGGAATTTAATTTATCAATAAATCAAAACAACACGACGAGTCGATAAAAACGCCGTTCGGGCAGCGCGCCGTCGGTGTCGCGGACCTCGACGGGCGCGCCGGTGCCGGCGATGCCGTCCTGCACCGTGGTCCAGGATCCGGCCTCCAGGGTGAGGGAACGTTCGACCCGGTAACTGCGGCCCGAGACGGTGTCGAACTCGAGGACCATGTCGTCGCCGTCCACGCGGAGTTCGCTTATCCGCAACGAACTGGAGGCGTCGTCGGGCGCGGTGCCGGAGACGTATTCCTGGTGATTGGTCCACCCGTCCGCGTCGGGATCGGCGTCGTCGGCGGCGTCGCCGAAATTCGCGGCGGTGCCGAAATAGGCGAGGCGCCACTTCTCGACGGCGGTGTAGGTGGTGGCCGAGGCCGAGGCGGACGCGAGGCCGTCGCCCGCCAAGCCTTGGGCCGTGACGGTGTAGTGCCAGGTGGCGCCGTCGGACAATCCGGTGTCGGTGTAGGTCGTGGCCGTGAGCGGTCCGGCCAGGTCGGTGTAGATGCCGCCCTCGATGGCGGAGCGTTTCACCCGGTAGCCGGTGGCGCCGGCGACCGGGCTCCAGGCGAGCGTGATCGAGGAGTCGCCCGGGCTCGCGCCGAGGTTTTGCGGAGCGGGCAACTGGCCGGCGGCGAGGGTGGCGATCTCGTCGGTGCTCAAGGCGCGCGCATAGATGCGGAAATCGTCCAGCAGGCCGTTGTAGTGAGGGTCGCCCGAGAACTGCGATTTCCCGAGGTAGTTCTGCGTCGTCGCGCCCATGTCCGCGGGGCGGAAGGTGATCGCGTTGTTGGTGCCGCTCGCCACGCCGTTCAGATAGATCGTGGCGGTGGAGCCGGAGAGACGGACGGCCACATGGGTCCACGCGGAGGTGGACAGGGCGGAACCGGCCACGACCTGCTGCTCGGAGCCGCCGCCGACCTTGATGGAGAACATCGGAC
>CBINNW010000022.1:0-55043 GCA_966252115.1 uncultured Akkermansia sp. | reverse complement strand
TCCGAACATCTCGTTTCATATGTTTAGTTCACGCCCATGCCGGGCACACTAGGCCCGACCGCTGGTCGGGCAGCCTGACCAGCGGTCAGGCCTACAGCTGGCGATCACCGGGTTTATTACGACGGAACGCGAATTGGTATGAGACCGCAGGAACCGCAGGGACCGCCTCGGAGGACGGACGATGGTCGGCGACCGGTCGGGCGCTCACGGAGCGCTCACGGAGTGAGCGCGCAACTTTTTTCGGAAGGGACGACCGGGGCTCGATTGGGGCGCTACTACGGCGCCAGGATCACGCGCAGCCGATAGAAGCGACGAGGCGCGGCGCCGTCGGGCGCGGGCAGGTCAAACTCGGCCCAACCGTCCACCACCCGCGGCTCCGGGTCCATCCGCGAATCGAAACGCACCTCGCTCCAATCCACCAGGTCGCCCGAGGCCTCCACCACATAGGCGAGATCGGCGGGCGCCCCGGCGTAGGGGAACGTGAATACGAGCGAGCCGCCCTCGCCGCCGCCGCCCGCCCCGGCGTCACCGCCGAGCAGGCGCGGCAGGGACGGACCGGCCTCGTCGTCGAGGCCGAGGCCGAGCGCGTAGCGGAGAAGGTTCGGCACGCCGGTGCCGCGCGGGTCGGCCGCCGGCCCCGACACCGCGGGGTCGGCCAGCTCCTCGGGGGTGAACATGCCGCCCGCCCAGCCGGAGAAACTCGGGCCGGCCGGCGGCCCCACGCGGATGTCGTCCACCCGGAGCTGCGCGCGTGCGCCGCTGGTGCCGGAGACGTGGTGGTAACGCCAGAGGAGCTCGAGCTCGGGCTGCCCGAGGAGATCGGGAGGAAGCGCGACGTCGAAGCTCGCGTCGGCGCCGGCGGTCTCGGAGCGGAGGTATTCGACCGGTTGCGCGTCGGGGCCGGGGAAATCGGTCCAGGGCTGCGTGGGCGCGAGCCGGTATTGGAGCCGGATCGCATAGACGCGGATGTTGGGCGTGAGGGTGCCGGCGGTCCAGGCGACCCGGGCGGCGGCGACGTCGCGGGTGTCGAGCGCGAGGAGCGCGCCGCCGAGGTCGCGACCGCGGCCGGTGTTGATGAAGGAAAACCCGTCCGCGCCGAGGCCGTTGAGGCGGGTGCGGGAGGCGAGGTCGTAGGGGAAGCCGAGTTTGGGCAGATCGCCGGAGGCGTAGTCGGCCTCGGGCACGAAGTAGGCGTGGTCGAGCGCGGTGGAGAGCGTGGCGTCGTTTTCCGCGCCTTGCAGGAAAAGCATCGACGCCGGGTAGGTGAGCTCGGGCGTGGCGGGGTCCCAGCTCTCCAGCGCGTAGGGGCCGTCGGCGAGACGGTGCGGCGCGGGCAGCACGAGCACCCGGAAGCGGTGGGGCACGGGGTCGGTGACGCCGTCGTGCGCCTCGAGGAGGACCTCCGTCTCGCCGCGTCGCAGCCCGACGAGGCGCAGGGTCGGCGCGGCGCCGGGGCCCGCGGCGGGGAGCACGGTGGCGGTGGCGAAGGCCGGGCGCTCGGCGGCGGCCGTGAAGCTCAGGGGCGCGCCCTCGGGGTCGGTGAAGACCGGCGCGAGGTCGAGATCGGGCGCGGCGAGGCCTTCGCGCACGACGATCAGGCCGAGGGGCGCGGCGAGGGCGGGCGGCAGATTGACGCTCGGGTCGGGCACGGCGTGGACGGTGAGGTTGTCGAAGCGGTTGTTGCCGGCGATGCCGCCGGGGCTCTGCGCGAAGGTAATGCGGAGACCGAAGCCGGGGTTGTCGGCCGCGCCGGCGACGGCGGCGAAATCGAGCTCGACCACGAGGGGCGTGCCGTCGGGCGGGGCGAGGGTGGCGAAGGGCGTGTGGCTGGCGCCGCCGTCGAGGGTGTAGTCCACCTGCTGGGTGCCGGCGCCCTGGCCGGAGCGGCGGGTCTCGAAACGCACCACGGGCGGGAAGTAGCCGGTGGTGGGCAACGCGAGCGCGAGGGTGGCGCCGAGGGGGTTGTTGATGCGCAGGTGCGCGGCGGCGGCGTCCTCGTTTTGGGCGTTGGCGGCGGCGAAGTTCTGGCCGGTGCCGGAGGTGGTCTCGGTGTCGGGGCCGGGCGCGACGGAGAGGGCGGCGGCGCCGCGGGCGAGGGTGGGCGCGAGGAGGGCGGCGGTGTTGTTGAAGTTCCAATAATGGAGCAGCTCGGCGGGCGGCAGGGCCTCGAAGGTGGCGGTGAGCGAGAGGCCCTGGGCGGGGGTGACGGTGAGCGTGGCGGAGGTCTCGCCGGGGAGCTCGACCCAGCCGGTGAAGCGGTGGCCGGGCTCGGGCACGGCGCGGACGGTGATGGGCACCGAGGGGAAGTAGGCGCCGGTCCAGGGGAGGGGCGCGGCGGGATCGGGGAGGGCGGGCTCGCCGGGGCGGAGCGTGAGGGTGTTGACGACGAGGTGGCCGCGGGCGGGGTCGGCGGTGTTGAACGTGATGTTGACGGGGCTCGACAGGCCGAAACGCGTCATGAGCTGGGAGCGGACGGTGGAGGCGCGGGAGCCGCCGAAGTTTTTGAGGAACTGGGCGCTGGTGGAGCCGCTGTTGCGCCAGCGCGAGCCGTGTTCGGAGTAGATCGAGGTGAGCGCGGCCTGCATCGAATCGACCCGGGCGATGACGCGGGCGGGGGCGAAGGTGGTCTGGAGGTGGTCGGCGAAGGTGTTGATGAACCGCGCGCGGAAGGCGGGGTTGTCGAGCAGGTGGGCGAGGAGCACACGGGACCAGTCGTCGCGCGGGGTGAGGGCGTGGGCGAAGGTGTCGTGCGAGGCGTTGGCGAAGGCGAGGTCGAGGTCGAAGAGGATCCAGCGCCAGCGTCCGTCCTGGCCGGCGGGGGCGCCGGGCGTGGGGTTGGGGGTGCGCACGCGCCAGAAGTCCACGTTGTTCTGGGGCCAGTCGGTGTTGGCGGAGTAGATCTGGGCGACGCTGTAGCGGATGAAGTTGTCCATATCCATGCGCGCCTCGGCGTAGGCGTAGTGCTCGGGCCGGGACATGTCGTTGAGGCGGACGTATTCGCGGAGGGCGAGGAAGTCGTCGCGGTCGGAGGGGAGGCCCTCCTCGACGATGGCGTCGTTGTTGAGGATGGCGACGTCGTCGGGGTCGGCGCCGTGGTGGGTCTGGATGAAGAAGCGGTCCACGCGTTCGCGCAGGTTGATGATGCCCCAGAACTCGCCGTTGATGAAGTGGACGGCGGGTTGGTAGCCCTGCCGGTCGAGGCGCAGCGGGGCGGCGACCTCCTGGATGAGGGCGTCGCGCATCATCGTGGCGCCGAGGCCGTTCCAGGAGGTGGTGAAGTCGTTGCCGGAGTTGCGCAGGAGGAAACGGCGGTAGGCGGTGACGGGCTCGCCGGTGCCGAGGGCGGTGCGCCCGGGGATGAGCGGGTGGTTCAGCCACTCGGGGGCGTCGTAGGCCTCGTGGGCGTAGAAGCGGAGCGTCTTCATCGGGAAGGCGCGGGACCAGCCGCCGTGCAGACGCACGCCGAGGTTTTGGCCCACGACACGGCCGTCGGCGGGGGTGAAGAGCTCGAAGTGGACGGGTTTTTCGGTGGAGGGGCCGCGGCGGTTGTAGTTGGCCGGGAGGGGCGGCGAGGCGTTGGCGCCGGTGCTCAGGCGCCAACGCTCGAAGTCCTCGCCGGCGACGTAGAGGCCGTTTTCGAAACCGAAGAGCGCCTCGTCGTCGAGGGCGAGCGACACGACCGGGACGGGGTAGCGGTTCCGGCCCGTCGGGGTGACGAAGTAGGTGTGGGTGACGACCGGGCCGGGCAGCGCGCCGTCCTTGATCAGGCGGGCGCGGACCACGGTGCCTTTGAAAACGAGGGACGTCGGCGCGTAGTTGGACGAGGTTTGGTCGTAGGTGGTGTTGTAGATGGAGAGCTTGTTGGCGTGGCCGCTGCGGTCGGCGATGGCGATGGGGGCGGTGTAGGTCTGGGTGCGCATCGAGCCGGTCAGGCGCGGGCCCGGGCTGCCGTTTTGGCTGGTCGGGTAGTGGGCCTTGTAGGTGTAGGTGCCGAGGGGGTTGCGCGAGGGGAGCGGCTCGGAGCCGTCGATCGAGTAGATGACCGTCGCCTCGGGGTCGGGCGAGCCGAGGGTGAGGCTGAAGCCGGCGGTGTAAAAACCGCCGGGGGCGGAAAACTCGGGCGGCGGCAACGTGGCCGTGGCGACGGGCGTGGTGTTGGCCGCGCCGGGGGTGGGTTCGGCGAAGTAGGCCCAGGTGTCGGGGGCGTCGGGGCGCCGGCCGTAGGAAACGTTGCCCGGCAGGGCCTGCTCGGGCGTCGAGTCGAGCAGGGTGCCGTCAGGGGCGGTGAGGAAGAGCGCCTCGCCGGAACCGGAGATTTTGAAACTCGCGTGGAGCTCGCCCCGGGCGGTCTCGAGTCGCGAGGCGGGGACGGGGGCCTCGAAGGTGCCGTTCGGCAGGCGCCAGCGGACGGAGAGGTGGTCGCCGCCGCTTCCCTCCTTGTGCTGGGCGATGATGGCGTAGCGACGGCCGGCGACGAGGGGGATGGCGGCGGATTGCTGGCTGCCATATTTGTCCCATTCGCGAAAAGCGGTGTAGCCGGAAACCGAGCAGATGGGCACGGCCCTGGTCGGATCGTCGTCGGGGCTGAGCAGGAGCTGGCCGGAATCGTCGCAGGCGATCCAGAAGGTGTAGTCGCCGGTGGTCGGGGGGATGACGAAGCCGCGCAGGCGTTGGCCGTAGTTGTCGCCGATGTCGGAGAGGGCCTCGAAGCCGCCGGTGAGGGTGCTTCGCTCGGCGGGAAACTCCGGGAAATCGGGAATGGAGAAAAGATCGTCGAGCGTGGAGCCGGGGGCGTTGGTGAACAGCTCGCGGACGAGGCCGGGCACGGGGACGCCGTCGCGGTTTTTCTCGGTGGCGCGCACCAGCAGGAAGGCGCCCGGCTCGATCGTGACGGCGGGGAAGACCCACTTGAATGGCGAGCCGGCGTTGTCGCTCAGGCCGTGGCCGGAGAGATCGACGGCGGAGGCGCCGCGGTTGTGGAGCTCGATCCAGTCCTCGTATTCGCCGTCCTCGTCGGGCAGGCCGCCGCGGTTGTTGGAGAGAAACTCGTTGATGACGAGGTCCTGGGCCGCGGCGAAGGGGGCGAGGGCCGCCAGCGAAACGGCGAGCAGGAGGGCGCGGACGCGGGCGAGCGCGCCGGGACGCGGGGTGGATGTGGGCATGGGGTGACGGGAGCGGGGGACGCGGGGGGCGCGGAGGGGAGCGCGGAACCAAATCGGGGGGGATCCCGGGGGGAGGGGAAACGGTGGTGGGGCGGGAAACGGAAGACCGTCCGATAACGGAGCGCCCCGCCGCGGACAAGGCGGACCGGGCAGCGCGCCGGGAAAATTAGCCGCGGGACTGGCGGACGTAAGCGCCCTGCGGCAGCGAAGCGACTCGCGGTGGTATGGCGGTGGAGTGAGGGCCCGGGGAGCTGACCATTTCGGACGAGGGGGACACGGAATGTGGAAAGCGGGAAAACTGGAAACAGCGCCACGGTGCCGCAGCACCTTCCGATTCCTCCTTTCCAGCTTTCCACATCCACCCCCTGAGGCGGTCACACCGCCGCCTCCCGCCGTCCGCACTTCAGTGCGCTCCTTGTGCTCTTTCGCGGCTGAAAACTCCGCGCCAGTGCCTATCTCCGGAGATTGCCCGCCGGAGACGGAAGAGACCCGGAGCACCTGCGCGGCTACGGTGCGTCGAGCGTGACCTCCAACCGGAAGAACCGGCGGGGCCCACCGACCGGGAAACGCCCCGTCCAGGACTCGCGCTCCGGGCCGATGCTCGCCCGTTGGTGGGCGACTCCGACGCTGCTCCACGAGATGAGATCGGTCGAAGTCTGCACCTGATAGGTGACCCCGAGGTCGGCCGCCGGACGCTCATAGCTGAACACCCAGTCGGAGCCGTCCCGGGCCAGGCCAAACAAGCCGGCGGGCACCGTTTCGTAGCGACCGTAACCGAGCGCGAAACGCATGAGGTTCGGCACACCGTCGTCGGCCGGGGTGGCGGAGGGGCCGCTGATGGCGGAATCCACCTGCTCCTCTGGAGTAAAATGCTGGGATTGCCACAACTCGAAGGCGGAAGCGGCCTCGAAAGACCAGTTAAGGGTAATCGCTCCACGCGCGGCGCCATATCCACCCACGGCAACGTTGACCGTCTGGCCGGCGCTCACGACGATGCTGATCCCGCTCTGTAGTCCGGAAAAATCGTCATTTTCGGCCAAGCGAACTAAAGTGCCCAAAGCCGTGCCGTCGTAGGCGGCAAGCACCGTGTCAAAATCAGAACCGACAGTCGTGAACGTGACCATCCCACCACCGGGCGCCGTCCAGACGAACCACACCGAAGATTCGGTGCCCCCGGAATTGTAATGCCGAGGCTCACCGCTTTCGCCAGTGGCTCCCAAATTATTACCGGAAGTCGAACCCGAGCCGCCGATCAACGGAGTGGCGTTCGCGAAATTGTCGTTCGGTGGCGGCTCCATACCCGTCACGGTAAACGATGCCGCGCTAACCGCCGAAGCTCCGGATGAGTTGACGACGGTGACCGGGCCGCTCGCCGCATCGTAGGAAACGTAAGCTCGGAGCTGGGAATCGGAGTCGATTTCGAAGGAGACCGAAGCACCTCCCACCTGCACATCCTGCGCATCCGAAAAACCGCTCCCGATGATCGTGATGACGGTCCCAGGAGGGCCCTCGCTCGGCGTGAAAGACACGATGGTCGCAGGGATGACATAGCGCCACTCCATGTGGAATAGACCCCGGATTCCCCACTCGCCGCCGCCGACCTGGATATAATAGGTGACGCCCGCTTCGACGAAGAAACTGTCGCCGACAGACTCCACCGGAGAAAGTTGCTCGGCGGAATCGGCTTCATAAACCACCAGACCGATGATGCTCGCCTCCCACAGGTGCCGCACCAAAACCACACCGCTCTTCGGCGCCACCCAGCGATACCAAACCGAGGCCGCCGACACCCGATCCGGCTGCTCCGGCACGCCGACCTCTCCGGTGGCGTTGGTGTTGTCGGGATAAAAAGTCCCTGATTCGCCCACGAGGAGCGTCGCGTTGGCGAAGTTGTCGTTGGCCGGCGGCGTGACCGGCGCCCACGCCAGCTCGACGAAACCAGTCTCCGCATACAGCAGATCCCAAGTGCCCACGGCCACCCGATAGACGGTGCCGGCCACCGCTCGAAATACCACCCGGCTCCCGGAAGCATCCCCACCCTCGTCGTTCTGGGCGAGCTTCACCAGCGTCGGCAAGCTGGCCCCCTCGTAAACCGCGATCACCGTGTCGAAACTCGACCCGGAGGTGTCGAAGGCCACCCAGCCATCCGCCGGCGCCGTCCAGGCGAACCAGACGGAAGTGGCTGTGCCGTCCGCGGTGTAGTGCGTCGGCTCGTCCGGCTCGCCGGTCGCGCCCGCGTTATGCGCGGAGGCGTGCCCTTCCGCACCGTCCAGAGCCATCGCGTCGGCAAAATCGTCGTTGAGCGGCGCGCTCCACTCGATGGCGGTCCGATCGCTGGCTAGCGCCCCGGCGATCTCGCCGCGCGTCAGGTTCTCGGCCACGCCGCCCAAGGTCAGATCCGGTATCGTGGACGGATCAAAACCCGTCTCGCCAAACACCGGGAGCTGCCCTCGCCAGGAGTGCGTCGAGGTAAACAGGGGGGCGCTAAAGAGCGTTTTGTAATCGGTCGGGCTGTCTTGGGTCCAAATCACCGGCTCGCTCAACGAACGCTCAAGCCTGTCGAGGAAGAGCCCGAAATCGATTTCTTCCCCGCGATCCTCCGCCTCCAGCATAAACAGCCGCATCAAACCTCCCGGCCGCGCCGTGATGACGGCGGAGGCCTGTCGGTAGGTGGCGATAAAATCGAGCAGCGCCGCACGAGCCGCCAGCCTTTGCGCCGCGTCCCCGGTCTCCAGCACATGAGGGTTCTCCGCCAGTATGCGCTGCAAGCTCACCAAGTCGCCGGCGGCCAGCTCGGTCAGGCGATCCAGATTCAGCCGCAGGTCCTGCCCGTGCAGGTAATGGACGCAGAACTCCAGGGCGCTCAGCAGGGCGCGGCACATCAACACGTCGCCGCGATCCAGCGTCACCGGCAGACCGCCCGTCTCCTCCGCGGTGAGCGAGAGCAGAAAACTCGACGAGCTCACGACCGCCAGATCGGCCCGCGCCTCTGCGCTCGCGGGCGCGACCACATCGCGCCAGAAGGCCATCGCCTCGGTGAGGTCGTAGTCCGTCGGCAACAGGACCCGGCCGTCGTCGTCGGTCGTCAGGACCGGCGAGACCGCGCGCGCATAGACATCGCGCCCCTCCTCCGAGACACCGGCCCGGTCCAGATAGGCGTCGGTCGAGGCCGCCTCGCTCAAGGCGAAGAACCGGGCAAATCCCAGCAACGCGGCCGCCGTCTCATCGGTCGGCGCAAGCGCGCGGGCCTCGGCGAAGCGGGCCTGCGCGCTCGTGAGATCGTGCGCCGCGAGCGCGGCGCGCCCCTCGGAGATCTTGGTGGCGGCGGTCTGCGCCAGGCCGACGACCGTGACGAGGCAGAACCCGGCGAACGCCGCGAGGCGGCGAAGGATACGAATGCAGTTCATGGCGATAAAACGGGGGCCTCCGACGCGGGTGCCGAAGGTTCGGGTAAAGAATCCAGGGTGGCGGCGCGTCCCGCCTCGGGACCGGACAGCCACAGCAGCCCGCGCTCCCATTTGCGGGCCGCGCTCGTGGCCGCGTGCAGTTGCCAGCCGCTCAGCCTCAGCCGGTCCGGAGCCTCCAGACGCGCGCCGTCCGCGATCAGCAAACGTCCGCCTTCGGCGACCCGCAGCCCGTCGATCCGCAAGGGCAAGTCGGGGCGCAGCCGTCGCAGGGCATCGACCAGATCGGGACCAAAGACCCGCCACGCCTCCGCGTCGTCCACGGTCAACTCCATGTCTTCGAGCACCAGACGCGGCGCCCAGGCCACCCGCAGAAAACCCCGCTTCTCATAGTCCACCCGCACGCGGCCCACGCGCACCCGCGCCAGCCGGACCTCGGACTCGGGGTGAAAAAACGCCATGCTCCAACCCTCGATGGCGTGCTCCCGATCCAGCATCGGGCGCGGTTCCTCCGCCCGGAGAGGCCCGCAGCACGCTCCGCCGGACACGAGAAACAAGACACCGCAGAGCATGATCGGGGACCGTATGCCCTGGATGCGGCCGGAAAAACTGCCGGTGGTGAGTCGCATTCGGATTGTGCCGACGTCATTCGTTGCCGAGCCCGGGCAAGTCGGCGCCGATCAGCCCGGACAGCGACGCACTCGCACCGCCGAACGGCGGAACCGAACGGAGATGAATGAACTGGAGCGCGTTCGACATGTGGTTGCGAAAGTGGAGTCACGGGGGCTCCCGTCGCCGCAAGTTATTTTCGGAAAAAATTCACAACCTCCTTCGCCGCCCAACCGCCTTCGACCGCCTCCGTCCATCAAAGGATCGTGCGGCGGGAAGACCGCCGATGTGGCGAAGCCGAGCCGGCTTCTGCGCCACAACAGGCGGCGGGGGCGGAAGCGCAAAAAAGAAAACGCGGCCGCCCGTTTTCCGGGAGGCCGCGTTTCGGTTTTGCGAGCGCGAAGGGGATGTTTGCGGGAGAAAGTGTCCGGGGCACCGCAGCCGAAAAGAACGGCGCAACGGCGACGGGTCAGAAGAAGGTCAGGTATTTGCCCTCGGCCATGCGCTGGATGAGCAGCGCGAGCTCCATCGCGTGGTAGTCGCCCCACATGCAGGCCTCGCCGCAGGGCACCTTTTGGCCCTTCGGGATATGGTCCCAGCCGTTCGGGCGGTGATAGACGCTGTGCAGGAGCAGTCCCTGATGTTTCGGATCCGCCGACAGGTAGGTGTCGGAGAAAAGCGTGTCGGCCACGGTGAGCCCCGCCTGGAGGTAACGGGCGCCGACCTTTTTCTCACCCTTGGAGTGAAACCAGAGGCCGAGGCGGATGAAGCCCTGCGCGGCGATGGCGGCGGCAGAGCTGTCCACCGGCTCGTGGGCGTTGAAGGGATCGGCGGGCTTGGCCGTGTAGTCGCCGAGCTGATACGTGTTGAGCGCGGCGCTGTCCCAGTAGGGCACGCCGTCGAGGGCGGAGTAGCCGTTGATGTAGTAGTCCGAGGTCGCGAGCGCGGTCTCGAGGAACAGGTCGGTGACGGCTTCGCGGCCGCCGACGGCGTCGAGCTCGGCGTCCTCCACCGTGTCGAGAAACTCGAGCTGCTCCGCGAAGCCGCAGATGATCCAGGCGGCGCCGCGGGTCCAGGTCGTGAAGGGCGAGTAGCCCTGCTGCGAGGAGGGGCAGCGGAACTGGCCGTCGTTGCGATTGAAGACCGACTCGTGGGCCACGCGGCCGCGCACGTCGTAGCTGTCGCGCCCCTGGCCGAAGAAGACGTTGAACCGGGCGGTGGTCGCGGCGTGGGTGACGGCGCGGTGCAGCAGGTTGGTGGGCTTGTCGCCCTCGCCCATCAGCACGTGGCCGAGCTGGTGCGCGACGACCAGCGAACGCATGGAGCGGATGGTGTCGGCGAAGAGGGATTGCGGGCCGTTGAAGGAGTAAACGTAGCCGCTCGGCGCGACGCCGGGGTTGCCCACGACGGGCGACCAGGGCGCGGTGGCGTTGGTGGTGACGAAGCGCGCGGCCTGCACGGCGCCGGAGACCTTGAGCGCCATCTCGGTGTAGGCGATCTCGTCCGCGGTGCCCTCGGCGCGGCCCTCGATGATGAGGCGGCGCAGGTTGCCGTAGGTGGAGACGTTGTTGAACCCGTGGTCGTGCACGCCGACGTGGCTCACGTGCGAGGCCATGTGCTTGAGGGTCTTCTCGCGGCCGAGCTTCAGGTAACGCTCCTCGCCGGTGGCGTCGTATTGCAGGAAGGCCATGCCGAACTGGAAGCCCTGGGTCCACTCGGTCCAGCCGCGCGAGGTGTATTTGCCCTTGATGGTGAAGACGGGCGTGCCCTGCGCGGGGTCCCAGGTCTTGTTGATCGAGTCGATCTTCTGGCCGGCGAGCTCGAAGAGGCGGGTGATCTTCTTCTGGAGCTTGGCCGGGGTGAGGGTGGCGTTGATCTTCATGGATGAGGGAGCGAGGGGGAAAGTGTGACCTTGAGGGAGTGATTCGCCGGCGCGGGGGCGGCAAGCGGTCAGGTGCCCGCCGAGCGGACCCGTGCTAGTGGGGATCGGTAGCGTGCTAGGGATGGCCCGCCGAAACCGCCACGCGTGCCACCGCCTGAAGCCGGGGGCGAGGCCGGGCCGCCTCCGGACCCGGTGCGCGAGTCCACCACGAAAACGGGCACGGGCGAATGACGCCCGTGCCCGGTGAGGCGGACGGAAGCGGTGGATGCACCGGCCCCGCCCGAAAGGGTGCGGCGGACAAAAACGTCCCGCGGCGGGGCCGGCTTCAGGCCGCCTTGGCGATGGCCTCGACGGTCGCGGGAGCCACCACGCGGTCGATGTCGAGGAGGGTCTTCACCACCTCCTTCACCTTCGCCATGCCGAGGATGTAGGTGGTGTCGATGCGCGTGCCGAAGTCGGGCGTGGGCTCGATCTCGGCGGGCGTGAGGCTGACCACCTCCTCCACGCTGTCCACGATGAGCCCCATCTGGACGACGGAGGACGGCAGGGTGACCTGCACGACGACGATGCAGGTGCGTTCGCCGAACTCGGCGCGCAGGCCGAACTTCACGCGCAGATCCACGACGGGGATCACCCGGCCGCGCAAGTTGATGACCCCCTTCACGAACTCGGGCATCTGCGGCACGGGGGTGATTTTTTGCATGCGAATGATTTCGCGGACCTTGAGGACGGCGATGCCGTAGGCCTCGTTGTCGAGCACGACGGTGAGGAATTTGCCGGCGTTTTGGGTCTGGGCGGAGGAGGCGGCCCGATTGGTGTGAGTGATGGACATGGCGGGAGGGGAGGAAGGGAGCGTGAGGTGCGGATTGGGCGAAAAAGAGGCGGAGGGAGGTGGGGTAGAATCAGGCGTGCGAGGCGGCGACCCCGACGGCGGGCTCCGCGGGCTCGGACGGGCGGGCGGCGCCCCCGGCCGCTGCGGCGGCGGCGTGGCGGCGGGCGGAGCGGCCTCCGCGCACGAGCAGACGGAGGCCGCCCACCGCCTCCTTCAGCGTGAGCGACTGCGCGTTGAGCTCCTGGGCGGCGGAGGCGGTCTCCTCGGCGGCGCTCGCGTTGGCCTGGGTGACCTTGTCCATTCGGCCGATGGCCGTATTCACCTGCTCGATACCGGTGCTCTGTTCGGACGAGGCCTGGGCGATCTCGGCGATGACGCCGTCCATGCGGCGAACCTTGGAGAGGATGTCGTCGAGGGCGCGCACGACGTCGTCGGCGATGGCGGCGCCCTGGTGGCTCTTCTGGATGGCGGCCTCGATCTTGCCGGCGGTCTCGCGGGCGGCGACGGCGGAGCGCTGGGCCAGGGAGCGAACCTCGTCGGCCACCACGGAGAAGCCGGCCCCGGCCTCGCCGGCGCGGGCGGCCTCCACGGCGGCGTTGAGCGCGAGGATGTTGGTTTGAAAGGCGATCTCGTCGATGGTCTTGATGATCTTGGCGATGTCGTCCGAGGAGGCCTTCAGCTCGTTCATCGCGGCGTGCATCTCGCGCATGCGGCCGGCGCCGGCCTCGGTGGAGGCGCGGGTCTCGCCGGCGAGCCCGCGGGCCTGGCCGGCGCTGTCGGCGTTGCGGCGGGTCATGGCGGCCATCTCCTCGAGGGAGGCGCTGGACTCCTCGAGGCTGGCGGCCTGCTCGCTGGCCCCCTCCGCGAGCGACTGGCTGGAGGCGCTGACCTGGCCGGCGGCGGCGGCGACCTGGTTGGCCCCGGCTTCGAGGGTCCGGCTGGCCTCGTCCAGACGGCGGTTCACGCCGCGCACGATCACAAAACCGATGACGAAAGCGGAAACCAACGCCGCGCCAGAACCGATGCCGATCCAGCGGAGCGAACGTGAAATGGAGGCGCGAATATCGTCGCCGATGGCCCGCGCCTCGCCCTCGTAGTGCGCCACCATTTGTTTGATCCTCGACGAATAGACGAGGTAGGCGGGCTCCATCTGGCTGTCGTAGGCGGCGGTGGCCTCGGCGGTGCGCCCCTCGCGACTGAGCGCATAGACGCCCTCGCGACGGGTCACGTAGTCCTTGCGCGCGGCGAGGATGGCGGCGAAGAGCGTGCGCTCCGCGTCGTTGGCCAGCGACGACTCCACGATCTTGTAATCGGCGGTGATGGCGGCCGACACGGCCTTCGACTGCTCGTCGAGCTTGGCCACCAGCTCGGGGTCCGAGGTATGCACATGCTTCAACACCGAGCCGTAGTTGAACGTCACGTTCTGGCTGATGTGCCCCAGCGCGATCGTCGCGGGCTGGATACGGCCCAGCATCTCGTCGGCCTGTTGATTGATCACGCGAAGGCGCAATCCGGAAAAAATCCCGATGGCCAGGGTGATGAGGATGACGAGACAGAAGCCCGCGGCGATGCGGACCTTGATGCTCCAGGTTTTCATGGGCGGTGACGGCGGAGGGGCGGAGAGACGGACGGGATGAGGGGACGGACGGGGCGCGGAGCTCACGGGCGCGGGAGCCGCGGCGCCTGTTCTTTCCCGGGCGATCAACGTCACCGCCCGCGCGGTTCTTTAGCCCCAGGCGGACGGATTTTTCGCCGAACGCGGTAAACTTCGCGCCCGCCGAGCCGAAGAAACGGGGACCGGCCCGCCCCATTCCCATGTCGATCTCCGCCCCCGCCCACCAAGTTCTCGAAGACTCCTGCAGCCGACTCGCTTCCGAGGTCGTGCTGGCGCAAGCGGGCCGGGACGACGGCCTCATCCCCGCCTACAGCCTCCTGTCCGACCTGGTCTCCGCCACCGAGGACGATCCCGCCCTGCACGGGCCGCTCGTGGAAACGCGCGCCCGGCTCGACACGCTCCTCGACTCCGCCCTGCCCTTTGACGAGGCGACCCTGCACAAGCTGAGGGAACTCGTTTCGTGGCTCGGGCCCGCCATCGAGGCCAAGTCCCAGGATCGGCCCGTGCCGCCCTGGTGCGGATCCGCCGCGGCCGTCACCGCCCCCCAGCCCGCCGCGACCGAGGACGACGCCCCCTTCGCCGAACAGCTGCTCGACCTGAACATGGAGGAAAACGCCGAGCTGTTGACCGAGTTTCACGCCGAGGCGATCGACCACCTCTCGCAGATCGAGTCCTCCCTCCTGACCCTCGACGACGAGCCGGACGACCGCGACGCGCTCAACCAGATCTTCCGCTCCTTCCACACCATCAAGGGCGTGTCGGGCTTCCTGCATCTCACCCCGATGCACACCCTCACGCACGAGGTGGAGTCCCTGCTCGACCTCGCCCGCACCGGCCACCTGCGCCTCACGCCCACCATCATCACCGCGATCCTGCAAAGCCGCGACGCCGTCCAGGCCATGGTGTCGCAGATCACGCTCGCGCTCGAAAAAGGCCGCCTGCCCGACGTCGTCATCCCCGTCGGCCACCTCATTCGCACGGTCAAGGCCCTCATCCAAAACCCGACCGCCGCCGTTCCGCCGCCGCCCACCGTTTCCGCCCCCGCCCCGGCTCCCGCGGCGACCGAGCCCGCCGCCCGCATCCAGGCCGTCCCCGCCGCCGCGGCCGCGGTTTCGCCACCCCCCCCCGTCCAGCCCGCCACGCCCTTCGCGCCGTCCGCGCCCACCGCGCAGGCCACGCCGACCGCGCCGCCGGCCGCCGAGGCCCGTGAGCTCTCCGTGACCGCCGCCTCCACCGTGCGCGTCAACACCGAGAAGCTCGATTCGATGATGAACGTCGTCGGCGAGCTCGTGATCGTGCAGAGCCAGATCGCCGAGTCCGCCCGCGCCCAGGCCGACGCCGACTCCGTCCTGGCCCGCAACATCGCCCAGCTCGGCCGCATCACCAAGGAGCTCCAGCACAACGCCATGTCGCTGCGGCTCATGCCCATCAAACCCACCTTTCAAAAAATGGAACGGCTGGTGCGCGACCTCTCGCGCGACTTCGGCAAGAAGGTCGCCTTCCGCACCGAGGGCGAGGACACCGAGGTGGACCGCACCGTCGTCGAGGAGATCGCCGACCCGCTCGTCCACATGGTGCGCAACTCGCTCGACCACGGGCTCGAGCCCTCCTCGCAACGCCTCGCCGCCGGCAAACCCGAGCAGGGCGAGATGCGTCTGCGCGCCTACAACGAGGGCTCGCACATCATCATCGAGCTCGCCGACGACGGTCGCGGCATCGATCCGGAAAAAATCCTGCGCAAGGCCGTCGAGAAAGGCGTGGTCTCCGCCGCCGACGCCCCCGGCCTGTCGCGGGAGGACATCCTCCAGCTCATCTTCGCCCCCGGCTTCTCCACCGCCGAGAAGGTCACCGCCGTCTCCGGACGCGGCGTCGGCATGGACGTGGTGAAACGCAACATCGAGAAACTCCGCGGCAAGGTCGAGATCCTCACCGAGCTCGGCCGCGGCACCACCTTCCGTATCCATCTTCCCCTTACGACCGCGATCATCGACGGCCTCATCGTGCGCGTCGGCGCCGAGCGCTTCATCCTGCCCAGCACCAGCGTGCAGATGGCCCTCCGCCCCGGCAAAAAATCCGTCGTCACCGTCCACGGCCGCGGCGAGGTGCTCGACCACCGCGGCCGCCTCCTGCCGGTGCGCCGGCTCCATCGCCAGTTCCAGGTGCCGGGCGCCGTCGAACAGGCCGAGGAGGGCATCCTCGTGCTGCTCGAGACCCATGATCGCACCACCGCCCTGCTCGTGGACGAGATGGTCGGCAAACAGGAGGTCGTGGTGAAGAATCTCGGCGGCTACCTCGCCAACCTCGCCGGCATCGCCGGCGGCGCGATCCTCGGCGACGGAAACATCGCCCTCATCCTCGACCCCGCCTCCCTGATCGCCGCCTGAGCGCGACCGCCCCCATGATCCCCTCCCTCTCAGAAGTGTGCGCCCAGGCGCTCGGCCTGCCCGCCGCCCCGATCCTGATGCCGCGCATCCTCCAGGTGCTCTCCCGGCCCGACTCCTCCGTTTACGACTTCGAGGAGGTCGTGCGCCTCGACACGGCGCTCGCCGCCGCGACCCTCCGCCTGGCAAACTCCGCCTACTTCGCCGCCGGCCATGGCCGCGTGGACAATCTCGCCGAGGCCATCCAACGCCTCGGGCAACGCGAGATCTACCGCCTCGCCGCCCTCGCCCTCACCGGCCGTTGGATGAACACGCCCGTCGGCGGCTTCCGCTGGGAGGCCAGCGACTTTTGCCGTTTCTCCCTCGTGACCGCCGTCGCCGCGGAATACCTCGCGGAGGAGACCGAGGCCGTCGATCCGCAGCTCGCCTACACCGCCGGCCTCGTGCACGAGGTCGGCAAGCTCGCCCTCGCCTACAGCTGCGCCTCCCATTTCACCGAGATCCGCCGTCGCCAGAGCGAGGGCAAACTGCCCTGGCTCGCGGCCGAGCGCGCGGTGCTCGGCTACGACCACGCCGAGGTCGGCGCCACCCTGCTCGCCCGCTGGAATTTTCCCGAGCCGCTCATCGCCGTCGCCCGGCACAATCCGCCCGGCCCCGGAGCCCCCGCCGACTGGCTGCCGCTCATCATGCACGTGCACGCCGGCAAGTTCCTCGCCGCCTCCATGGGCCCCGGCGGCGCCGAGGAGGGCCTGCTCTTCGTGCTCAACGCCTCCCTGCTCGCCGAGTGGGGCTTCACCCCCGAGCGACTCGACGCCGCCCTGCCCGTGGTCTTCGACCGCGCCAGCCACATCATGGGGGAAAAGCTCGGCCACGGCGCCCTGAGTTTCTAATCCGCGCCACCCCGCTCCGACCCCGTCCCCGCCGGCCGCACCGCCCCGGCGAAGGAGCCCGAAAAAAGCCCCTTCCGCATCTTTCCCCTAAAGCCGGCGCCATTCGGCCGATTAAAGAACGAAACCATCCGCTTCAACGCCCCTTCAACACCATGCCCGCGTCCGACCAAATCAGCGAAACGGTATTCAAGGACACCATCACCCGCGCGGTGCAGGACGTCTTCAAAACCATGTTCTGCCTGTCCGCCACCCTCTCCGACGAGCCCCGGGTCACGCCGGCGCAGCACGGGGATCGGCCGGGCAACGTCCTGCTCGAGGGCCAGCTCGTGGTCGGCACCGTCGGCTTCATCGGCGACATCTCCGGCCTCATCTATCTCTACATGAGCGCGGACTTCGCCAACGAGCTCGCCGCGCAGATCCTCGGCATGAGCCGCGAAGAGCTCGAGGAGGCCGGCGACGAGGTGGTCAACGACGCCGTCGGCGAGGTCACCAACATGACCGTGGGCACCTTCAAAAACCAGCTCTGCGACCACGGCTACCCCTGCAAGCTCACCATCCCCTCCATCCTCCGGGGCAGCAATTTCTCCATCGAGCCCATCACCTCCGCCACCCGTCGCATCTATCGCTTCCGCATCGGCTCGCACGTGCTCGTCGCCGACCTGCTCATGAAGCAGGCCGACTGATCGCACGCCCCCTGAACTTTCAGCCGTATCCACCCATGCGCTACAAGATCCTCACCGTGGACGACTCCAAGACCGTCCGCATCATCGTCAAAAAGGCCTTCAAATCCTACGACTGCGAAATCATCGAGGCCGGCAACGGCGTCGAGGGCCTCGCGACCGCCGCCAAGGAATCGCCCGACGTCATCCTGCTCGACGTCACCATGCCCGTCATGGACGGCGTCGAGATGCTCACCAAGCTCAAGTCCGACCCCTCGCTCAAGGGCATCCCCGTGATCATGCTCACCGCCGAGGGCGGCCGGGACAACGTCCTCAAAATCGCCAAGATCGGCGTGCGCGACTACATCGTGAAGCCCTTCAAGGAGGAGCTCCTCGTCGAAAAAGTCGGCCGCGTCATCGACCTCAAACCCATCGGCGAGGGCGGCATGGCCAAGACCAAGAGCATCTTCGATCCGGCCAACATCCTCGTCGTCGAGGACAAGCCCGCCATCGTGCAGCAGATCCAGGAGGGCCTCCGCCACACCCCGTGGAAGATCAACGGCGTCAACACCGCCGGCGAGGCCATCGACCATTGCAGCAAGACCCCGCCCGACCTCGTCATCATCTCGCTCTCCCTGCCCGACGAGGCCGCCTTCACGCTCTTCCGCCTGCTGCGCACCAACGTGAAGACCAAATACACGCCCGTCTTCGGCCTGGTCGTGAAGACCGACACCGCCGTGCTCCAACAGGCGCAGCAGGTCGGCTTCAGCTCCATCATCACCAAGCCCATCGAGGTCCAGGAACTCGAGGCCAAGATCGCCAAGGCGATGAACCTCGACACCTCCGAGCGCTACTTCTCCACCGAGGACAACATCCTCATCATGCGCCTGCCCGAGAACACCACGCCCGTCGTGGTCAACGAGGTCACCCACTACCTGAAGGCCAAGACCGCCGAGGCGGTGGACAGCGGCATCTTCCGCGCCGTCGTGGACCTCCACGCGCTCCAGCGCTTCGACATGACGGTCATCAAACTCGTGTTCTCGACCATGCAGGTCTTCCGCGAGCTCGCGCTCCAATACGTGCTGGTGGGCAACTCCCAGATCGTCACCGAGTGCAAGGGCTTCGAGGACACCAAGGGCTGGCACTTCGTGGACTCCCTCGCCGACGCCAAGGCGCACCTCGCCAAGGGCGGCGCCCGCAACCTCGCCCCCGCCGCCTGAGCCGGCCGCGCCGCTTCGGGTGCCGATCACCGCTCGGCCTTCGCGGCGGGCCCGGCGGTCCCGCCCTACCTCGAATCTCCATCCGTCCGGCAACCGACCTCACGCGACACAGCCACCCATTTTCGGCCGCCCTGTTGGGGCTCCGGCCGACCCTGCGAGCCCGCGCCCCCGACAAGGGGGCGCGGGTTTTAGCGTGCCCGGGTAGAGCGTGTCGTCCCCAACACGCTCGGCTTGCGCAGATGGGGCCCCGCTGCCGAACGCGTTGAGGACAACGCGTTCCACCCGCTCCGCCTCAGCCGCAGCGACGCAGCCGGGCGGGTCGCATCGCGAGGGCTCAGCGGAAGGTCGCGATCAAGGAGTAGATGCCGACGGGCAGGTTGTTCGATTCGACGGTTCGCAGCGTGATCGTGCCGCCGATTTCGCCCGACAGGATTTCCGAAGGCAGGGTCTCGCGGACCACCGGCGTCAGGTTCAGATCGAGGCGCTGGATCCCGAGCGTGAAACCCGAACGGTCCGCGGCCACCGGCACGCCGAAGGTCGGGAAACGGTTGCCCGGGATCGCCGGGTCCGGGACCACGTCGAAGGTGAAGGGACTCACGTCGCCGCCGACCACCGGCGAGGTGCCGAAGAGGAACTCGAAGCCGTTGGGCAGGGCGTCGCCGTCGGGATTGGCGGCCGGGCCGGAGACGAGCGGATCGGCCAGTTGCCCGGCGTCAAAGAAGCCCGCCGCCCATTCGCCGTAGGAGGGGCCGTTCGCGACGTAGGTCAGCACCACGCTGTTCGCGGTGTAGGAAACCTCCACGTCCTCGCCGAGGAAGGGCAGCCCGGTGACGCTCAGGCCGGCGAAGGTGCCGCTGACACCGCCCGAAGCGGTGAGGACGGTAAAAGTCTGTCCGACGGCGGGCACCACGCCCGGCGCGATGGCGACTTCCAGGGTGCCGCCGAGCGTGGCGGGACCGGTGACGACGACCTGGTCGTGGGTCGCGGCGCCGATCTCGATGCGCGTGGTCGCGGTGGCGGTCTGGGCGAGGCCGCCCTGGATCGCGAGCGTGCCGGGCGAGTTGCCCGGTTCGAGCGCGCCGGCCTGGGTGAGGTTCGCGATCAGGGTGCCGGTGCCGGAGAGGCCGCCGCCGGCGCGGAGGGTGAGGTCGCCCGCGGCGGCGGTGGCGGGCGGGTTCACCTCGATCACGCCGTTGGCGACGATGAGATCGACGCCGGAGCCGGTCGGCTGGGCGTTGAGCTCGAGCCGCGCGCCGGGGGCGGCGACGAGCGCGCCGCCGTCGAGCGTGATGGCGGTGCAGTTGATCTCGAGTTCGCCGGTGGCGGCCTCGAGGCGGCCGTCGTTGAGGTCGAAGAGGGCGAGGCCGACGCCCTGCACGCTGCCGGCGGCGCCGTCGGCGCGCAGGGTGCCGAGCGAGTTGAGCTCGTATTCGTGTTCGGTCGCGCTGGCGAGTCCGCCGACCGTGCCGCCAGTATCCAGAGAGTGGATACCGCGGTTGTTGGCGATCCTGGTGCGGCTGCCGAGGCTGAGAAAGGCCCGCTGGGTGATGGCGTGCCAGTTGGAGAGCGTGCTGTCGTCGGTCAGGATGCGCGAGCCGGCGCCGGCGGAGTGGATGAGCAGCGTGCCGACGTTTTCCGTCTGCGGGATGCCGTTGGAGAAGGCGCCGGTGACGTTGCCCAGGCTCCACTCGACCGCGCCGGTGTTGGTGTAGGCGCCGTTGATGTTGCCGTTGTCGAAATCGTGCGTGCCGCCGTTGGTGAAGCTGCCGCCGACGGTGCCGCCGACCTGCTGGAGCGCGCCGGCGTTGGCGAGTGTTTCCCCGGTCGGGTTGAGCGTGCCGCCCTCGAGCCGGAAGAGCGTGGCGCCGCGGCAGTCGAGGCCGACGGTGGTGAGGCCCGGCGCGGGAGCGAGTCCGCCGCCGGTCATGCGGATGCGGCCGGTGCCGTCGGCGACGAGGCTGGCGGCGAGGATGAAGTCGTCGCCGGTGGAGCCGTTGAGCACGAGTTCGCCGCCGTGTTGCAGGTCGATCTCGGCGCCGCCGAAGGTGACGTCGTCGTTGAACTCGAGGCGCGAGGGCGTGGCGTCGGTGGCGAAGTCGAGGTAGCTGGAGCGCAGGATGCCGTTGTTGAAGGTGGCGGGGCGGTTGAAGGTCAGCGTGGCGCGCTGCACCTCGGTCAGAGGGGTATTGCTGCCCTCCTGGAGATACACGACCGAGATGGCGGTGCCGGTGCTGGGCGCGAGGACCGTGCCCTGGTTTTGGAACTGGGTGTCGGTGGCGGTGAAGCTGGAGGTGAGGGCGTTGCCCACGATGGTGAGGGTGCCGCCGGTGGGGTCGGCGTCGGGGCCGCCGGGCTGGCCGTTGAGGAAAAAGCCGCCGGGGTGAAAGGTGATGGCGTTGCCGGTGCGGGCGAGAAAATCGAAGGTCCCGTTGTTGACGAAGATGCCCGTCTGCCCGCCGCCCGAGGCGGAGAGGAAAAGGGTGTCGTCGAGCTCGATGGAGCCGGTGTTTTTGAAGGCGGCGGAGCCGAGCACGGCGGCGCGGAAAAGGATGAGCGAGTCGCGGTTGGTGAGCGGGCCGGAGAGGTAAAACTCGGGCGTGTTGTTCGATTCGCCGAGCTGCACCGGCACCTGCGGGGGGAAGTCGAGCGAGGCGGAGGCGCCGGCCGGCACGATGAAGTCCACGCCGCCGCCGCGGATGTGGAAGAGGCCGGAGGAGCCGACGCCGGAGAGCGCGCCGGTGACGGTGAACTGGCCGGAGCGCCAGTCCACCACGCCGCCCGCGATGCCCTCGAAGCGGATGTCGCCGAGGGCGAGGGCGGAGGTGCTGGCGACGCCGAGCTCGAGCCGGGCGTCGGCGCGGGTGCTCCGGTCCACGATGAAGTCGCCCGAGAGCGTGGCCGGGCCCTGGATGGTGAAGGTGTTGGAGCGGACGGCGACGGTGCCGGTGGAGAGGAGCGGCGCGGCGATGCCGGCGGAGTTGGTCGGCGGGAAGCCGTCGTCGGATTTTTCGATCGTGCCGGCGTTGATGAACAGGTGGCCGGTGGCGCCGGACTGCGCGGTGATGGTGGCGCCGTAGAGTTCGAAGGTGGCGCCGGCGGTGTTTTCCCAGACGCCGTCGGTGGCGAGCAGGAGGGCCTGGTCGATCTGGCGGGCGTGGCCCAGATTGACGAACCGACCGGCGAGGGTCGGGGAGCCGATGCTGGTGACGCCGCCGTAGCTGCGCAGGGCGAAGTCGCCGGGTTTCGCGGCCGTGTTGGTAAAGTTATACAGCGTGCCCGAGTCCCAGAAAAAGGCGCCGCCGTTGGTGGCGGACACGAGCGGGTCCTGCGAGCCGCCGAGCAGCATGAAGGGCGCGGAGGTATCGAGCTGGAAATTGCCGCCGGAGAAGCCGCCCGAGGACTGGACGCGGGTGATGGCGGAGGGGTTGCCCGTGCCGGTGAGCACGCCGTTGAGGGTGAGCGGGCCGAGGCAGTCGATGTAGCCGCTGTCGCCGAGGGAGATGGTGGGCGAACCGAGGGTGGTGGGGCCGTCGAAGACGATGCGCGTGGTGGTCTGGATGTCGCCGCCCGCGATCTCGGTGTCGCCGTTGAAACGCAGCACGCCCGAGCCGGCTTTGACCACGCCCGAGCCCTGGGTGAAGAAGGCGCCGATGTCGGAGAAGGAGCCGCCGCCGAGCTTTTCGAGCACGCCCTCGTTGATGAAGGTGTTCACGCCGCCGCTGGCGGAGACGCCGAAATTGCCGGTGATGTCGAAGGTGCCGTCGTTGCGGAAGACGGAGCCGTTGCGCATCGCCAAGTTGGCGGAGAGGGTGGTGTCGCCGGATTCGAGCCGGAGGTCGTCGAGGTTGAGCCCGACGGTGATGGTGACGACGCCCGCGAGCAGGGTGCCGTCGAGCAGGGTGCCGGTGGAGGCGTGGGCGTAGGTGCCGTTTACGGTGAGCGTCTGGCCGTTGAGATTGAGGCCGGCGGAGCCGGCGGTGCTCAAATCGCCGAGCGTGATCGGGGTGGTGAGGCGCGGGGTGAAAGTCGGGATGTGGGCCGAGGCGCCCTGGTCGGGAAAGGTGGAGGCGGTGGAGCCGGCGAAGTCCCAGTTTAGCGAGATGTTCCAGTCGCTGCTGCCGGAAAAGCCGTTGGTGAACTCGAACTGCGCCCGAAGCGCGGCGGGAGCCGCGAGGGTGGCGATGGCGGCGAGGAGGGCGGCGATGGCGGCGGGCGGGCGTGGACGGTAGTGGTGACAGGCAAGCGGCGAGGGGCTGCGGGAAGGGACGGAGCGGGGGTTGAAGGACGATTGCGGCTGGGTGTTCATCGGTGGGCTGGGTTGGGAAAACGGTCCGAAAGGCGGCCTATAGCTCGAATCGCCGGAGGCATGGCGGAGGCGGCGAGGGCGAGGGCGACAGCAAGGGCGTCGGCGAAGGCGGATACGCGGGCGTCGCCGGAGCGAAGCACCTCGCCCAAGGACGGAATGCCCCACCGGCGGTGACGCGCCGGAATGCGAAATGGCATGAGAAGATCGAGGCCATGGGGAAAAACGCCCAAGCCTCCTGTAACCGGGTCCGCCCCCCCAGGGAAGCACCCTTTTGCACATTCAGGGCATTTACCGTCTAATCGCCCGGGCATCGGCAGGCAGGCGGCAGGCAGGCGGGCCTGCTCGGTTCGTCGGCCCGAATCCGCCTGCGGCAAAACCGAGTTTCTCGGGGTCGTCAGCGCCCCAGCGCCCAGCGCCCCCTCCCTATGCGTCACCCAATCGCCACCCAACCCGGCGCGCCCCGAGGGGCCGTCCCACCCTTTCGGAGGGCGCCGGCGCGAACCGTGACGTGACGGGGGCCCGCCCCCCAAGCAACATCACACAGGCTGCTGGATAGGAGTGAGTTCGATGCCAAGAATTTCGCCCCTTTGAGCGAAGGTGTTTGAGCGTGCGCGCGTGGCGGCGTTGCTCGGCTTGGGCTTGGAGCTGGGGGCCGTAGGGATGCTTGGTCGTGAGCACTGCGTAAACGATGCGTGCGAGTTTGTGTGCGCTGGCCACCAAGGCTGCGGCGCCACCGTGCCCGCCGCGCATGCGGCGGTGGAACTCGCCGAGCTCGTTCTTGGCCTGGTGCAGCCCTTGGGCCGCCAATCTCAGGGCCCGCGCCGCCCGATTGGCGCCGGGTTTGGTGTGCGCGGAGAGCAGCGCTCAAAACAGCTCGCCCTGCCGCAGCTTTTCCCGCCGCTCCGGATCCAGCGTGCTCTGCTCCACCAACCAGCGCAGGGACTTGTCGCCCCAGCCCTCGGCGCCCGCGATCTTGGTCAACAGGAGCGCGCCCGCCAGCGCGTCATAAAGCGCCGCGTGGTAACGCCGTCGCGCCTCCTCGCAATACCGCTCCGCCAGGCGATCCAGGTTTTCCTGCTCCCCCTCCGCCCGCACCAGATCGGCGAGCCGCGTCGGCCAGGCATCCCCGCGCAGTTGCGGAAACAGCCGCCCGGTGTCGATCCACGGTCCCCACTCGGCCGTGACGCCGCCGTCCGTGCGCCCCCAGTCCGGCGCGCCGCGCCCGTAGGGCCAGGCCCCCTTCAGCAAGGTGTTTTCCGCGTTGGCGAAATGCGCCGCGAAGGCCCCCTCCGCCCGCAGTCCCGCGAAGAGTTCAAACTCGTCCGCGAACGGCGCCGCCCCCGCCAGCCCCTCCGCGTCCAGACCATGCACCGCCTGATCCTCCGGCCGCACCCGCCCCACCGGCCGGCACACCCGGCCGCGCGCCGCCACGATCCGCCCGCCATGCAGGGACACGACGCCGTATTCGACGATGCCCGAGCTCGAGGAGCCCTCGAAATCGATGAAGTGAATGAGCTGGTCCGGCCAAGGCATGACGAAGAAGCGCACCTCGTCCCACAAAGCCCCCCGTAAACCAAGCAGGGAAACGCGAAAGATTTTCGTGTCCGCCTCCCGGCGCGCGGGTCTATAACGCCGGCTCCGGCCCATGGATCTCGCACCTCACCACGCGTTTCTCACCGACCTCGCCCGGGAAAGCGGCGAGTTCATCCGTCCCTATTTCGGCAGCGCCGACTTGCAGATCGAGTCCAAGGGCGACGCCTCCCCCGTCACGGCGGCCGACCGCGGCGCGGAGGAGCTGCTGCGCCGTCGCATCGAGGAACGTTTTCCCAACCACGGCATCATCGGCGAGGAATACGGCAACGTGCGCGAGGACTCCGAGTGGGTGTGGGTGCTCGATCCCATCGACGGCACCAAATCCTTCATCAGCTCCGTCCCGCTCTGGGGCACGCTCATCGCCCTGCTCCACCAGGGGCAACCCGTGCTCGGCTGCATCCACCAGCCCATCCTCGGCCAGCTCCTCGTCGGCGACAACCACTCCGCCCGGCTCAACGGCCACCCCGTGCGCTGCCGCTCCACCACCCGCGTGGAGGACGCCACGCTCCTCACCAGCGACCAACTCAACCTCGCCCGCTACCAAAACGGCCCCGCCTGCGAGCGCCTGCTCAACCGCGCCCGCCTGGTCCGCACCTGGGGCGATTGTTACGGCTACCTGCTGCTCGCCTGCGGCCACGCCGACATCTGCCTCGACCCGATCATGAACCCGTGGGACATCGCCGCGCTGGTGCCGATCATCCGCGGCGCCGGCGGAGTGATCTCGGACTGGCAAGGCGCCGCGCCCTACCCCGCCGCCGCCACCATCGCCGCCGCCACCCCCGAGCTCCACGGGGCGACCCTGGACGAGCTCAATGGATAGACGCCCGCGCCGGCTCCCCCGCGCCGTCGCCTCCGGTGTGGTGGTCTCGAAATGCTTGGTCATTATTCCGCGAGTTTCGAACTGGTCCGGGGAGCGCACGCGTCCCGCGTGCCGGTGAGAGCGTCCCGCTCTCACCTCCGAAACGGCGGGCGAGACACCCGCCGAAGCACCCGAGACGGGTGCGCTCCCCGGACCTTTCGGCGCGTGGATTTTGTCCAGGGACTTGGCGATCACAACACCAGGCAGCGAGGTCAGCCCACCGGGAGCGCCGGCATCTTGCCGGCTTTCTGGGCAAACAGCCGACAGGATGCCTGCGCTTCCGGTGGCGATTCCCGGACTTTGACATCGCCTCCTGTTGCGCCGCCCTCGCCCCCGCCCCCGCCCCCGCGTTCGCGTTCGCCCTTGCGCTCGTGCTCGCGCTCGCGCCCGTGGTCGCTTTTGCGATTCTTGGCACCAATCTACCGTTCTGTCCGCGTGCCACTCCGGGCCTCCGTGGTCTAAACCGTCTCCTCATGTCCGCCGCCACCTTCGATCCCACCAGCGCCGTCCCTCCCGAGTTTTCCCATCTCGTGCGCGAGCTCCAGCACGCGTCCGGCGCCGTCCTCAAACCCACCACGCTCGAGGAGCGACCCTTCTACGGCACCACCGCCTACATCGCCAACTGCCTGCTCGACACCCGCTTCGGCCTCTTTCGCGCCTACGTTTTCCAGGACATCATCGACAAGCACTACATCGTCGCCCTCGCCCACGGCGACATCTCCACCGCCCAGACCCTCTACACCCGCCTCCACTCCAGCTGCGTCACCTCGGAGACCCTGCGCGGCTGCGATTGCGACTGCGTGCAGCAGCTCGAAGGCGCCTTCAAGGTCATCGCCGAAAAGGGCAACGGCGTCCTCTTCTACCTCCTCCAGGAAGGCCGCGGCGTCGGCTACGTCGGCAAGGCCCGCGACCGCATGCTCGTGCAGGCCTCGCTCGACCAGATCTCCACCTTCGCCGCCTACGCCGCGATGGGGCTGGAAAAAGACCACCGCAACTACGAAAACATCTCCCACATCTGCTACCTGCTGGGGATCAACGCTTCCTGGATCGTCCTGACCAATAACCCCGACAAGGTCCAGGCCCTCCGCGACCAGGGTCTGCACGTCGCCGGCACCGAGGCGCTCGAATTCGAGCCCTCGCCTTTCAACCTCGCCTACCTCACCTCCAAGGCCGCCGGCGGCCACATCCTCAAGCGCCCCACCGAGACCACGGTCAAACGCGCCCTGCCCCCCGAACCGGTAAAACCCTTCCGCCCCCACGCCCTGCCCGGCGCCCGGCGCTTCATCTACTCCGCCAGCTACTTCCTGCCCATGAAGCCGGTGGACAACGACATCCTCCTCTCCGAAGTGCAGTTCCGCGAACTCTTCGGCAAGGACCAGATCGACCGCTACATGGCCGGCGCCGATCCCCTCGTGCGCGGCTACCGCGTCATCCGCGACAACCGTTTCTTCGTCAAAATCAACCCCGACGCCCTCCGCGCCCACCGCAAGGAGCAGCCCGACGACCCCATCCTCGACCTGCTCACCACCCCCTACTGGTTCCGGGTCCACGTCTATTACGACATCGTCACCAGTCAGGACTTCGTGGTGCTCACCCACGGCCACCCCCGCATCTACGACATCCCGGTCGTGCGCCTGCACAGCGAGTCGCTCTTCAACCGCTTCCCGCTGCGCGATGTGCCCAACCGCGACAAGATGAAGGACGCCGTCAAACACATCGTGAACTACGGCGTCGGCGCCATGCTCCTCGTTTACAACGACGGCCGCGGCGCCGGCTTCGGCGCCTACGCCGCCGACCGCATGATGACCGAGAGCAACCAGGCACTCAGCTCCGACGAGGCCTACCGCAAGCTCGCCATCGATTATGACAGCCGCGACTACGAGGCCGCCTTCATCCTGCTCAAGCACCACGTCCGGAACGAAAAAATCCAGATGGTGATGAACAGCCCCGGCAGCCTCGTGAAAAAGCCCGAATACGCCGAGGCCCTCCACCGCCAGAAGATCGACGTCGATAAATGGATCTTCCTCGACGAGGACACCCTCGCCGACTGACCCGGCGGGCGCGGGCCGACGTTTCCTCCCCATCCCCTCGCCCGGCGGGACGCCGCGCCCCGGAGCCCCCACCCCACCCGGCTACGACCCCGGGCCGGCCGCCGGCGCCCGTTCCGCCGCCCGCTCCGCCGCCGGCGCGCCCAGAAACTTTTCCCAACGGCGACGCGGCCCCTCCAGCATCTCGTCCATCCGCGCCGCCTGATCCGCCCGCAGGCTCGGACGTATCTCCGCCGCCGCCTCCTCGAGCAGGACCCGCACCCGCGCCAAATCCTCCCGATGCATGGCGGCGAAAGCCGACTCCACCCGCTCGAAAACCGGCCGCAGCTCCTCGCGCTGCGCGTCGTCCAGATCCAGCCGACGCATCACCACCTCCGACCCCGTCCGCGCGAAAGAGCCCGGCCCCTCCTCCACGAACCGATGCAGCCGCGAGGCCACCCACCCCGCGCTCAGCGCCACACCGAGCACCAGGCCGGACAAAAACACCCCCAGGGGCGCGAAACGGGATAGACGAAAACGCATGATGGAGGACGGCCGCGACGGCCCGTTTTTTTAACCCGACACACTCTGGCCGAAAAAGGTGAAAATCCAGGACGCCAGCAAAGGGTCCCCAAGCGCCGACTCCCGCAGCCGGCCGACATCCCACCCCGCGTAGAGCGCGCAGCTCAGCGCGAGCGGCCCCAGCACGCGAAACCAGAGTCCATACGCCGCCGGGGCGTCCGCCGCCGCCAGCCGGGCGCGCACCCGCGTCGGCAAGCCCAGCGCGACCGACTCGGCCGCGGCGGGCGTCCCCTCGGCGCGCAGCCGGGAAAACAAGGTATCGAGCTCCGCGTCCTCATCGGACGACGACTTGGGATCGGTGGACATGGTGACAAGGGATGGTGGGAACGGACGGGCGGGACGGGCGGGGACGGACGGCGAAAAGCGAAGGCAAAATGCGAGAGAAACGCGAGACGGGCGGCGGGTGCGGGCGGGTGCGGGAAGGTGCGGGGAGGGCGGGCGGGCAGGACGAAGCGAGAGAGAGGGGGGCGGCGGCGGCTCACTCGTCGCCTCCTTCGGGACGGGCCAGCGCGGCGCGAAGGGCGGCACGGGCTCGGTGCGCGCGCACCTTGACGTTGCCCTCGCTCCAACCGGTGAGGGCGGCCACCTCCCGCACGCTGTGCTCCTCGAGTTCCAGGAGGGTCAGCACGGTCCGCTGTTCCGGCGGCAGTCGCTCCAGCTCCCGCCGCAGACGCTCCAGCCGGGGATCGCCCGGCGGCTCCTCCTCGCGGGCCGGCTCGCGCCCGCCGGACAACAGGGCCTCCAACGACGTGAACCAGCGCCGCCGGTAAACGCGCCGCAGGTGATCGTGGCAGCGCCGCGTCGCGATCCGCGCCAGCCAATGGCCGAAGGGCGCCCGTCCGTCGAAACGGCCCAGCGCACGATGCGCGTCCAGAAAGACATCCTGGCTGATCTCCTCCAGATCCGCGCGCGATCGGGTGAAGCGCGAGACCAGCCGCGCCACTCGCCCGGCATGGGCCCGCACCAACCGGGCAAACGCGTCCGCGTCCCCCGCCTGGGCGGCGCGCACCAGCCCGGCATCGGTCTCGGCGTCCGACGCCCCGTCGCTCGCCTCCGGGGAACGGGCCGCATCCATCATCGACGCGCAGCCTGCGCGCCGCGTCGCCCCTTGCCAAGCGGGCCCACCCTCCGGCGCCGGATCCTTCGCCAAATCGGGGCGGGGGATCGCCGGCGGCGAAAGAACGAAGGCAGCAAGCAACACCAAAGTGGCGGGAGCATCCTGCTCCCGGATCGCCGGGGACGAAAAAGCGCGTGTGGCGAACATGGGCGGGATGTCGTCGGAGGCGGCGGTTGGATGCCCGGGGAGCTCGGGACGCGACGGGGATCAGGGAGCGAGATTGGACCGCGCCTCGGTCGCGATGGCCTGGAGGTCGGCCACGACCATCTGGACATCGCTCCGATCCACCCCGGCGGCCAGCAACAGCTCCGAGGTCGCGGCGACGAGTTGATCCACCTCCTCCGGGGGCAGGCCGGCGCTGGCGAGCACCGCCTGCACCGAGCGCGCGATGGCCACCTTCTCCTGCTGGGAGACATCCTGGTCGGCGAGGGCCGAGGAGAGACTTCCGGCCAGGGCGGAGACGGATTCCTGCGAGGGCCGGGTGGCGCCGTCGGCCAGGGCCAGCAGACTGGTTTTCACCGCCGCCTTCTGCTCCGGGGTCACCTGCGAGCCGGCCTTGAGCGCCGCGAGGTCGGCCTGGAGTTTTTGCAGGTTCCCCTGCTGCGCGGCGGACAGGTTTTGGCCCGAGGGGGCGCTGCGTTCGGTCTCCGCCGCGCGGGAGCGGGCGGCCCCGCCGCCCCCGAGCGGGCCGGCGGAAAGCAGGGCGGCGGACAGCAAAAACAGCACGAAAACCACGATGAACGCGCGATACGGAATGGAGGTGATGACGGGGGACATGGCGGGCGGGATTTTTTCGGTCGGCACGAGGAGGGAGGCGGGAGAGTGGAAGGAAAAACGAAACGCCGGGGACGCCGTTCAGGCGGAGAGGATCCAGTTCGAAACCGTCTCGCGCAGCGACGCCAGCCGATCGAGCACCCGGGCCTCGATACCCTCGAGTCGCGCCGCCTGCTCCTCGGTGAGGATCGGGTAAAGGTCCGCGCGGAGAAGCGTCGTGGCGAGGATGAGCTCGCGCTGCGCGTCGGCCGCGACCGTGGCGGCGGCGGCGAGCGCCGCGTCATCCCGGACGTCGGCGCGTATCGCGTCGCGCAGCCCGGCCCGGGCGAGGACCACCTTGTCCAGCGCGGCGGCGACATCGGCCTGGTGGGCGAGCAGGATCCCGCGCGCCGTCTCGATCTGCTGCGGGGTGAGGCCGAGCTCGCTCCGCAGCCGGCGCAGGGCGCGGAGGGCATGCGGATGCGCGTCGAGATCGGGCTCGCGAAGCACGGCGCGCGAGGTCTGGGTGGCGGCGGCACGGGGCGCCGGGCCCGCGAGAAGCGGCGTGGCCACGAGGGCGCCGCCGAGCAGAAGCAAACAGGGGAGGAGTCGGGAGGAATGGTTCATGACATCGCCTTGTTCGCTCGCCGCCCAAAAAGGTTACACCGGCGCTTCACAAGGGATGCGACGCGCTTTCGAAAAACTTTGGCGGAAGATCGTAACCTCGGGCAGGTCCGAAACGAACAGGGTGGCGATGAACACCTCCATCCTCACCCTCCCCCTGCACCACGGTTCCTTGTTTTTCGCGGCCTGTCTCCTCGCCGGACTCGGCGCCCGCACCGCCTCGGCGGCCCCCGCCGACATCACCAGCAACTTCGACTCCGACCGCGAGGGCTGGACCGTGACGGGCGACTTTTTCCCTCTCGTGCATTTCGCGGTCGGCGGCGACGAGGGCGGCTTTATCGGCTACAACGATCAGGCCGTGGGCGATTCCATCGACTTCATCGCCCCGGCCAAATTCACCGGCGATCTCTCCGCCTACCTCGGCGGCACGATCTCCTACGCCCTGCGCGTCACCACGTCCGACCCCGATTTCTACTCGTGGACGGATCTGTGGATCGCGAGCCCCGTCGGCACCCTCACCCTGGAGAATCAAATCACCCGCCTCGACGCGCCCATCGGCGCATGGACCTCCTACGATTTTGTGCTCGGGGAGAGCCAGGACTGGCGATTTCAGGCGACCGGCTCGGATACCAAGCTGCCCGCCGGCGACGCCTCGATCGGCCTCGTGCTGAGCAACGTCACCCGCTTCGCCATCCGGGGCGAATTTATCGATGGCGACGAGTTCGACGCGCTCGACAGCGTGCGCCTGGCGGCGCCGGCGACCGCGATCCCGGAACCCGCCTCCGTCGCCCTCCTCGCCGGCCTGACCGCCCTGCTCCCGACGCTCGCCCGCCGCCGCCGCCCGTAACGCGAAGCCCGCCCGCGCTCGATTACGTTTCGAGCCGGGCCCTTCCGGAAAGTAGCGCGCTCACTCCGTGAGCGCAGCTTTTGGTCGGCGCCCACCGCCCACGACAGCCGGGACGACGAGACCGCCTTCATCCTGTTCAAGCACCACGTCCGGAACGCAAAAACCCGGAGGGTGATGAACCGCCCGAGCCCCTCCACCGCGAAAAGATCGACGTGGAAAAACGGATCGGGTGTCAATTATCACGTTGATAAATAGCAAATAACGCCACACAAGAATCACGCCCCACCCCGATGAATCCGCTCAAGCCGCTCGCCTTCGCCCTCCTCGGCCTTGCCGTCACCCCTGTCCGCGCGGTCCTGACGCCGATGACCGCGGAATCTCCCGGCGCCTTGGCCCGGCAGGCCGTCCTGGCAAACGCCGCCACCGCCCAAAAAGGGCTTGGCGACTGGCTGATCGGCAGAACCGACACCTACGATTTTTCGGTAAACGCCCGCAAGGCCTTGGAATCCATCACCGAGGACCCCGAGTTTCTGGGCAGCCAAACCTTTCGGGAGCTGGCCCCGGGCCACCAAACGCCCGGCTCCATCCTCCCCCCGATCCTCGAGTTCATGGAAGGCAGCTCGAAATACTCGGCCGGCACGGTCGCATGGATAAGACTTTTCGCTTCACCCGGCTCGAACTGGGAGCAGTCCTATCCGCTTTACCTAAAAGTCGCGGCGGAGCGCCCCAATGACTTTATCCCCAAGGCATTCCTTCTTTTCCGCCCGATCACGACCGCGACCGCCGGCCCCGAGTGGTTCTCCTTGTTTGAGGAGGCCTATGCTTCGGCCTCCACCGGCCAGGAACGCTCGTTCTGCCTCTTGATGCTGCCCGGACATGCCGCCAGAGCGGCCGACATCCCGGACAGCGAAGCTCACCTGCAAAAAATCACCGGCTGGATCGATAACATCGAAAAAAACGAGTCGGTCGAGCGCCTGCCGTTGCTCCGGGACATCGGCGGCATCCGGTTCTTCGTGGCCTTTGCTCAACGCGACTACGCCACGGCGGCCGCCCTCGCCAAATCCGCTCCCCCCCTCGACAAGCTGCGGCCCATCTTGCTGATCCTCGCCGACAAAAACGACGAAGCGAAGAGCGCCCTGGAAGAGCTGCAACAACGTCCATCCCTGTCGGAAACCGATCGAAGCTTTCTCGACAGCACCGCCACCATCCTGCGCGCGCTGGCAACGCCTCGGTAGCCCCCCGACGTGCCCCCGGCGCGCCGGTTTGATCGTCAGATGAACAGCAGCCTCGGCGCCCCACCAAAAGCTGAGGCGGTCAGAGCACGCCTCCGAAGGTGCCGGCGGGCGGACTTCGGACCAGCCGGGCGGACCGCGACCGTCATCCGCCCGGCTATTCCCCACCCGGCGCCGCCACCGAGGCCGACGCCACCACCAAGCGCATGGCCTGCTCCTTCGTGAATCCCTTCCGAAGGAGCGCCTGATAGAGGTTCCGATAAAACTCCGCCGTCGCGTCGGCGAAGTCCGCGTCGCGCAGCAGCGCCTTCGCCGCCTCGGCCTGCATCCGCGCCACCGCGCCGAACAACGCGTCCTCCTCGCCGTCCCACCGCGAAGCCCCGTCGCCGGCTCCGTCGCCCGCAGCCGCGCCCGAATCGCCTTCACCCGCATCGGGCGCGCGCCGGACGATTTTCACGATGTCGCCGTCGATCTCGTGCGCCCAACCGATCGGCGCCAGGACCACCTTCAAGGTCTGCTCCCAGGTGACATCGCGCAGCTTGAGCGAGGTCCGCCCTCGCAGCGTGTCCGGGATGACCAGGTTGAGGTCAAACCGCTCCGCGACATCGCGCAGCAGTTCCCGAATCTCCACGTCGGGATAATCCAGCGACAAACGCACCGGCCCCCCTTCGGGCCCCGCGGCCTCGCCCGCCCCCGCCACCGCCGGCATCCCGGGCACTTCCGCCGCCGTCACCGCTCCCGACGCCGGTTCCGTCGCGCGCGCGTCCTCCGCCACCCAAAGCGAGACGGCGGTGAACAACAACAAGAGCCCGGGCGCGACCGATTTCGTTTTCATGCGATGATCACCGAGCATCCGCGCATCCGCGCGCCCCTTCGACCAGAAAAAGCCCCGACGCCCCGCCCCCCAACGGCCAAAAACGAGCCGCTCCCGCCCCGCTTAACGATTGTTACAATCCCGCGCATCCCTCAGGACATGCTTCCCCGCCCCCCGCAGACCGCCCCGGCGGGTCCCCATCATGTCCGCTCCCCTCGCCTCCCCACGCGGCGCCTTTTGCCGTTCCGCGCTCCTGTCCCGTCTCTTTCCGCGCGCCTCCCTCCTGAGCGCCGCCGCCGGCCTCGGCCTCGCCTTCGCCGCCTCCACCCCGGCCCGCGCCCAGGCCCCCGCCGCCGTCATCAACGAGATCAACTACGCCCCCTCCGGCGCCGACAACCCCGCCGAATTCGTCGAGCTCCACAACCCCGGCGACACGCCGCTCGACCTCTCGGGCCACAAGTTCGACTCCGGCATCGATTACGTTTTCCCCGCCGGCACCACCCTCCCCGCCCACGGCTACCTCGTCATCTCCGCCGACCCGGCCGCCTTCGCCACCCGCTGGGGCTTCACCCCGCTCGGCCCCTGGTCCGGCAAACTCAGCAACGACGGCGAACGCCTCCGACTCCGCGACGCCGCCGACGCCACCATCGACAGCGTCACCTACGGCGCCGGTTTCCCCTGGCCCACCGCCGCCCGCGGCGACGGCTCCTCCATGGAGCTCATCCACCCCGCCCTCGACAACGACCTCGGCGGCTCCTGGCGCTCCTCCGGCCAGCCCGTCGGCGTCATCGAGCCGCAAACCTACCTCCCCGCCAACGACGTCGCCTGGCGCTACCGCAAGGGCACCACCGAGGCCTCCGCCCCCGTCGGCGCCTGGCGCGCGCTCGGCTTTGTCGAGGACGGCACCTGGCAGACCGGCCAGACATCCATCGGCTTCGGCGACAACGACGACCACACCCTGCTCACCGACATGCAGGGCGCCTACACCTCCCTCTTCCTCCGCCGCGTCCTCACCATCCCCGCCGGCCAGCTCCCCGCCGCCCTCACCCTGCGCGCCCGCGTGGACGACGGCTGCATCATCTGGATAAACGGCCACGAGGTCGCCCGCCTCCACATGGACGCCGGCCTCTCCCCGACCTACGATTCCCTCGCCCAAAACCACGAGGCCGACCTCGTCGCCTTCGAGGAAGTCACCCTCGACGCCGCCTCCGCCCACCTCGTCGAGGGCGACAACATCGTCGCCGTCCAGGCATTCAACTCCACCCTCTCCAGCAGCGACTTCACCATCGACGTCTCCCTCGTCGAGAGCCTCGGCCCCTCCGCCGCCACCGCCCCCACCCCCGGCGCCGTCAACTCCTGCCACGCCCTCAACGCCCCGCCCGCCGTCCGCCAGGTCGCCCACACGCCCCGCAGCCCCGCCTCCGCCGACACCGTGACCGTCACCGCCAAGGTCACCGACCCCGACGGCGTCGGCTCCGTCGCCTGCCTCTACCAACTCGTCCGGCCCGGCGCCTACGTCCGCGGGACCGACGCCGCCTACTCCGACCCCGCCAACTGGACCGGCCTCGCCATGCGGGACGACGGCCTCGAGGGCGACGCCCTCGCCGCCGACGGCGTTTACACCGCCGTCCTCCCCGCCGAGACCCGCGTCCACCGCCACCTCGTCCGCTACCGTATCCAGGCCGCCGATACCGGCGGACGCTCCATCACCGTCCCCTACGCCGACGACGGCAGCCCCAACTTCGCCTGCTTCGTTTACGACGGCGTCCCCGCCTGGACCGGCGCCTTCGACCCCGGCGTCACCCCGCCCGTCGCCTACTCCCCCGAACTCCAGACCTCCCTCCCCGTCTATCACCTGATCGCCGCCCAGACCGACGTCGCCAACAGCCAATACAACTCCGCCTACAACGGCCAGCGCTTCACCGGCACCCTCGTTTACGACGGCGAGGTTTACGACCACATCCGCTTCAACAACCGCGGCGAGGCCTCCACCTACGTCTCCGGCAAAAACAAGTGGCGCTTCCACTTCAACCGCGCCCGCGACCTCGCCGCCCGCGACAACCACGGCCGCCTGTATCCGGAAACCTGGGACGAGCTCAACCTCAACGCCTGCGCCTCCCCCTGGGCCGCCGTCCACCGCGGCATGTCCGGCGTCGAGGAGGCCGTCTCCCTCCGCCTCTACGAACTTCTGGGCATGGCCTCCCCCAAGTCTTCCTACCTCCACTTCCGCGTCATCGACGACGCCTCCGAAACCGGCTCCACCCAGTTCCAGGGCGGCGACCCCGCCGGCGTCACCGGCGACCTCTGGGGCCTCTACCTCGCCATCGAACACCCCGACGGATCCTTCCTCGACCAACGCGAGCTGCCCGACGGCAACATCTACAAAATCGAGTCCAGCCTCGGCGACATGAAGCACCACGGCGACGGCCAACCCGACGACGGCTCCGACTGGGACGCCTTCCTCGCCGCCGCCAAAACCACCCAGACCGAGGCCTGGTGGCGCGCCAACCTTGACCTCGACGCCTACTACAACTTCCACGCCGGCAACCGCATCCTCGGCAACATCGACCTCCGCTACGGCTTCAACCACTGCTTCCACCACGCCCCCGACGGCCGCTGGGTCGTCATCCCCTGGGACCTCGACATGATGTTCATCCCCAAGACCCACTGGAGCGGCATCATCGACCAGCACAACGCCCTCAACCTCGCCCCCCTCCGGATCGAATTCCAAAACCGCGCCCGCGAACTCCTCGACCTCGTCTGCGAAGACGCCTCCCCCTCCGGCGGCCAGATCGGCCAGCTCATCGACGAATACGCCCGGTTCGTGAAACCCGACGGCGCCTCGCCCTCCTGGGCCGACCTCGACGCCGCCATGTGGAACCAGAACCCCCGCACTCCGAGCAACCCCTCCAACGCCCAGACCAACCACCGGGGCAACTTCTTCACCACCCCCTACTTTGACAGCCGCATCGGCGGCAACTGGACCCGCACCCTCGCCACGCCCGACTTCGCCGGCTCCATGAAATACCTCGTGGACTACGCCACCGACACCTTCCCCGCCGGCTCCACCTGGTCTGTCAACAACGGCGACCAACGCGGCTACGGCTACCGTTACCTGCTCCAGGAATCCGCCGACGCCTCCGCCCCCGCCCGCCCCGCCGCCACCTACCTCGGCGCCGCCGGCCACCCGCTCGACGACCTCCGCTTCTCCTCCTCCGCCTACTCCGGCGCCGGCCCCTTCGCCGCCGTCCAGTGGCGCGTCGGCGAGATTTCCGCCCCCGGCATCCCCCTCCACGACCCCGCCCTTCCCCGCATCTACGAGGTCACCGACGTCTGGCGCTCCGAGGAACTCGCCGCCAACACCCCCGTCGCCCTCCCCGCCAACGCCCTCCTCGCCGGCCACACCTACCGCGTGCGCGTCCGCCACAAGGACGCCGCCGGCCGCTGGAGCCGCTGGTCCCCCGCCCTGCAATTTGTCGCCTCGCCCGCCCGCGCCGCCGTCACCCGCGAGCAACTCGTCGTCACCGAGATCATGTATAACCCGCCCGCCCTGAGCTCCGCCGAGAGCCAGGCCGGCTACACCGACAAACAGCTCTTCGAATACATCGAGCTCATGAACATCTCCGACGCCCCGCTCGACCTGAGCGGCGTCGCCTTCACCACCGGCATCACCTTCGCCTTCGCCGACGGCACGCAGCTCGCCGCCGGCGAACGCCTCGTCCTCGCCAAAAACACCGCCGCCCTCGCCCTCCGCTACGGCGCCGACGGCGCGCTCTCCGGCCGCGTGGCCGGCGAATACTCCGGCAGCCTCGACAACGGCGGCGAGCAACTCGTCCTCTCCTCGCTCGGCCAGCCCGTCCACGACTTCGCCTACGACGACGCCGCGCCCTGGCCCACCTCGCCCGACGGCAACGGCGACAGCCTCGTGCTCATCAACCCGCGCCTCGCGCCCGACCACGCCCTCGCCGCCAGCTGGCGCGCCAGCGTCGGGGCCCCGGCGCCCGGCGCCGCCGATCCCGTGGTCTATGCGGAATGGGCCGCGCGCCACCCCGACCTCGGCGCGCCCGACGCCGACGACGACGGCGACGGCCGGCCCAACCTGCTCGAATACGCCCTCGGCTCCGCGCCCGACTCCGGCGACGCGGGCGCCCCGCAGAGCCTCGCGACCGAGGAGCTCGAGGTGGGAGGCGCCCCGGCCGAGCCCTACCTCGTGCTCGCGCTCACCCGCTCGACGGAAGCGGGCGACCTGGTGGTCGTCCCGGAATTCTCCGCCGACCTCGTCGCCTGGACATCCGGTGGCGTGTTGCTGGACACCACGCCCAACCCCGACGGCACGGTGACCGAACGTTGGCGGGCCGCCGGGCCCGTGTCGGCCACGCCGCGCCTCTTCGCCCGCGTGCGCGCCAGCCTGCCCTGAGCGCGCGTCCGGAAAGTTGCGCGCTCGCTCCGCGAGCGCAGCCTCGGTCCACGCCCAGCGCCCCCCCCTCGCCACGATCCCGCCACCTATGCCGGCGCCGGAGCCGCGGCGCCGCCGCCCTCCTCCGCCGCCCGCTCCAGCGCCTCCCGCACGGCCTGCACCGCCCGGGCGCGGATCGCCTCCGCGTGTTGCTCCATCTGCCCCGCAAACTCGCCCCAGGCGGCCGCGTCCGCCTGTCGCCGGATTTGTTCGATGATACCCGCCGGCCCTTGTGCGGGGTCGAGGCCGAGCGGCTCGCTCAGGCGCCAGACCAGCCACGCCGTGGCGATGAGCGGCTCGCGCCAACTTTCATCCAGGGCCCCGAAGCACTGGACGACGGTTTCCAAGGTAATCCGCTCGCCCCAACGATCCCCGATACCCCGCAAGATATGCAAAGCATCCTCCGCCGCGACGAGCGCCTGCGGCGCACGGTCGCTTTGGAGCAATGCCTGCGCCAGGTAACCGAGATCCGCCGCCACCCCGAGTTGCGCGCCGATTTCCCGATGATTCCGGAGCGCCTCCAGCAGCCGCGAAATCCCCTCATCGAATTTGCCCGCCGTCGTCGCCGATCGACCTATCGATTGAAGCACGTTCGCCTCGCCCAGCCGCTCGCCGATTTCACGGAAAATCCCCAGCGCCGCTTCGTAGGCCTTCTCCGCCTCTCCCAGCCTGACCTGCCTCAGCGCTAGGTCGCCCTGCGCTTTCAGCACGTTCGCCTCCCCCAGCCGCTCGCCAATTTCACGAAAAATCGCCAGCGCATCCCCGTAGGCCTTCTCCGCCTCCCCCTGCCCGCCCTGCCTCACCGCCAGGTCTCCCTGCGCCCTAAGCACGTTCGCCTCGCCCAGCCGCTCGCCAATTTCACGAAAAATCCCCAGCGCCGCTTCGTAGGCCTTCTCCCCCTCTCCCAGCCTGTCCTGCCGCACCGCCTGGTCTCCCTGCGCTTGAAGCACGTTCGCCGCGCCCAGCCGGTCGCCGATTTCACGGTAGATCCCCAGCGCCTCTCCATAGGCCTTCTCCGCCCCTCCCAGCCGGCCCTGCCTCACCGCCAGATCTCCCTGCGCTTGAAGCACGTTCGCCATCCCCTGCCGGTCACCGATTTCACGGAAGATCCCCAGCGCCTCTCCATAGCCCTTCTCCGCCTCTCCCAGCCTGCCCTGCCTCAGCTCCAAGTCTCCCTGCGCTTGAAGCACGTTCGCCTCGCCCAGCCGATCGCCGATTTCACGGTAGATCCCCAGCGCCGCTTCGTAGGCCTTCTCCGCCTCTCCCGGCCTGCCCTGCCTCACCGCCAGGTCTCCCTGCGCTTGAAGCATGTTCGCCTCCGCTTGTCGGTCCCCTCGCCGACGAGTCGCGGCCAAGGCGGCGCGCAACCCCGCCTCGCGCTCGCGCGGATGCACACGCAGAGCCAAAATCTGGGGCAGCACCAGCGCGGGCGCCAGCGCATCGTTCTCCGGGTTCGCGTGTTCGATCACCCACCCCTGCGCCAGCAGAATCGAATCCCGGAAAAGATCAAAGGTCCGCAGGCCCATCAGTTGTTCGCTCCCGCCCTTGATCAACAGAGCGTTGGCCTGCCCGAGCACCGCCGCATGCCACGCCGCGTGCCGCAAACGCGCGATCCGATCCTCCTCCGCCGCTTGGCCCAAGAGGTCGGCGGCGATCAAGCGGAGCAGATCGTGCAGCCCGTAAAATTTCGTCGCCTCATCCCACTCCACCAGGCTCAGGCGGACGAGCCGGTGCAGCGTCCCCCCCTCCTCGTCCTCGATCACATGTCGGGCCGACTCCGCCACGAACCGCAGGGGCCCGAAGGCCGCCAAACGAGCAAAGGCCCGGCGCTCGATCTCCGACAGCCGTTGGATGCTCAGCCGCAGCGTGGCCTCCACGTCGAGCTCATCACCGTCCTCCCGCCCCAGCTGCCGAAGCCGCCTCTTCTCGTCGGCGAGCAGGCGGAGATATTCATCCACCTCCAAATCCTCCTCCACCGCCAGTCGCCCGGCGGCGGCCCGCAGCGCCTTCGGCAGATGGGCGCAATGCTTGGCCAGGGTCGCGGCCTGCTCCTCGGTCAGTCGCAGACACAGCTCCCGCAACAAACGCTCCGCCTCCGGTGCCGACAGCGTGCCGATGCGCCGGGCGCTCACCCCGTTCAGGCCAAAGGCCTCGCGCGCCGTCACCAGCAAGAGGCAGCCCGCCGGAGGCAAGACCGGGGCCACCTGCGCCGCATCCTTCGCGTTGTCGAGCAGCAGCAAGGTCGGCCGGGACGAGAGCTCGGCCCGATAGAGCCCCTGCAGTTGCTGCCAGCCACCCGGCGCCGCCGGGTCGATCTTGTCCACCGCCTCCACCCTGAGCGCACGCAGCAAAGCGGAGACGATGAGCTCCGGCGAAAGCGGCCGGTTCACCGGGTTGGGATCGGTCGGATCGCCCAGCCCCTGCAGGTTCAGATAAAGCGCCGCCGAATAGCGCGACCGCAGGGCGTGCGCCAGCACCAGCGCAAGGCCGGTCTTGCCCACGCCGCCCATGCCGCGCAGGCCCACGATGGCCACCCCCTCGCCCCGCTCGGCCAGCGCCCGCAGATCGCGCAGCTCCTCCACCCGCCCCACGAAGGGGCTGGGCGGCGAGGGCAGCGTGCAGATGGACGCCGCGCTCGCCCTGTCCTCCGCCTTCACCAGCAAGTCCACGCTCGCGGCCAATCCATCGATTTTTTGGCCCAGCGCGGCGTTCTCGGCGGATACGTGCTCCCGGGTGCGCCGCCCCTCGTCCGCCACCTGCGCGGCAAGCGCCGACAGGCCCTGCTCCGCCCGCGCAAAAAACGCCGCCTGCTTCTCGCCGGCCGCCGCGTCCCGAGCGCCATCGGTCAGGACGGCGAGCTCCGCGCGCAAGGCCGCGATATCGTCGCGCGTGCCGGCGGCGGTCGTCGCGATTTCGCCGATCCGGCGATCCAACCGCTGCAGCAGAAGTTTCTGAAACGCGATCCACGCCCGCCGCCCGGCGGGAGCCTTCAACTGCTCCGCGACGCGATGCGGAAACTCCCCCGCCAGCGCCTCGCCCAGGGCCCGCGCGAGCTCCGCTCCCCGGTCGCGCAGCTCCGCGGGCGGCAGCCACCCGTCGCCGCCCCCCGCGAGCATCGGCACCAACACCTCCGCGACCAGACGGGCCCAAGCCTCGCCCTCCGTCGCGACGTTTCGCGCCTCATCGACCATCCGCGCGGTCGTCGCCTCGTCCCATTTCGGGAAAAGCCCGGCCAGCTGCGAGTGGTCGCCATTCTCGGCCGCGGAATTGATCCGGGCCAACTCACGGTCCCAGACCTCGAAGTAATGGCGGAGCGATTTTCGCTGGAGCCCGACCACGCTGTCGTAAACCGCCAAAGACTCCACCGACCGGCGAACCGCGTCGGCGCTCAGACTGGCCTGGAGCGCCCGCCCCAGCGCCCGCAAAAGGTCGTGGTTAAAACCATCGTAGGGCTCGGCATCCAAGCGCGCGGCGAAGAGATTGCCGGCCACCCCGCCCGCCGCGTTTCCGATGGCGTCGCCCAGAGGTTCGAGCAAGGGGCCGAGCGCACCGCCGGCCAAAACGCCCAGCGTCGTCCCCAATGCCCCGCCCGCCGGGCCGGCGACGACCGCGCCCAAGCCCCACCCCACCAAGCCCGCCCACCTCTCGCCCTTGGTTTTCATGTGGATCCACCACATGGGGGAATCCCCCGCAGCCCCGCCAGCCCTTTTCCGGTGTTTCTCCCGCAGGATCGGCCACCTGCGCCGCGCCGATCATTCCAATTCGCGCTCAGGGCGAGACCATCCCGGAAGTTGGCCGAGGACGGCCAACACTACACAAACAGCCCGATCCTCCCGCCGATGCGGCTCAGCTTGAACGCGAACTGGAATCAGGGCGCGGGGGCGCCCGGATCCGGCGCAGCGGCGGGCGCGGAGCTCGGCTTCGGGGCCGTCCTCCGGCGCGCCCGCTGCAGGCGCCATCCGCAAAACGCGATCACGAGCATTGCCACCACGGACCGAATACCCCGCGTCCGCCGCCGCTCCTGTTGCGCCACCTCCGGACTCAGCACCGTCAGCCGGAGGTCCCCGCCCTCGATCACGGGCTGGATCAATTTGCCATCCCGGGTGCCAAACTTCAGCGCGTCGAACTTCAGGCCGCATTCGCCGGGGCTCTCCGCCCGCAGATCAAACGCGAGCAGCAGGCCGTCGCCCGTGACGCTCGGCGCCGGGTTGGTGAGGCTCATCGCGTAAACGAAACTCCGCGTTGCGGGATCAAACTCGTTGCGCAAAAAAATCGCCCGCTCGGCGGGGAAAAGGGAGCCCGGCCGGGCGTCCAGCGGACCGGTGGACTCCACGCCGTCCACGAAACGAAAGGCCTCCGTTTCGAGGTGGAAATTCACCTGCGCGCCGTAGGCCTCGGGCAGGTCCTTGACCCGGATCTCGACGCGCACCGTCTCCCCGGGCGCCACCGTCGCGTCCGAGACCCGGATGGCGACCGTGCAGTGATGCCCCTCCACCAGCGGAGCGGCGTCGAGGCCCGCGGCGACATACGCCAGCGGGAACAACGCGACCAACGCGCGGCGAAGACGCCGGCCGGAAAAAAATGAGGATGGATCCATGTTCACTGTGTTTTATGCCGGTGCTCACCAGGTTTGCTGTCCGCCTCCGGCACCGAAGCCTCGTGCCAGAATCGCCAGATCGGCCAACGTGATTTGTCCGTCTTGGTTAAAATCAACCGCCGGGTTGAAGCCCGCGTCGCCGGCGGACGTGCGGAAGGCGCCGGCCAGCAAGGTGAAATCCGCCAGCCCGATCTCGCCGTCCCCGTCGGCGTCGCCGCCGGTCAGGGTGGTCTCGGGCACGGTCAGCACGCTGTCGTCCGCCAGGGTGACGGCGAGCGTCTTGGGCAGATAGCCCTGCGCCTCGGCGCGCAACAGGTAGGCGCCGGGATGCGCGTGCAGGCGCCAATCCCCCGCCGCGTCGTTGAACGCATGCCGACCCGTGCCGTCGAGCGACAGCCGCACGCCCTCGTGATTCGAGCGGCCGTGCAACAGGGTGCGCCCCTCGATCCGGGGCCGGTCGGACACCGTCACCTCGCGCGCGTCGTCGGCATGGACGAGCGGCAATCCCGAGGCGTCCACGAACAGGCTCAGGCTCGAAAACCGCGCCACGCCGGGCGCCAGCGCCCGCACCTCGACGTCCGCGAAGACGCCGGTGCCGTTCAGCGGCGGGGAGCCGGCGCCCGCGGCCAGAGCCCCGAACCACTCGCCGGGGGTGACGGTGGGCGCGATTTCCAGACGCGTCTGCGGATCGAAAAAACCGCCGTAGGTCCCGCCGACGACCGAGGCCACGGCGGGGCTGTCCAACAGGAGGGCGCTCTCCAATCCGGCCAGCCCGGCACCGCTCGCCCACACGCGCACGGTGAAGCGGTCGCCGGGAAAAATCCGGTCGGCCGGCGGGGCCAGGCGGATGCGATTTTGCCCCTCGGTCGGCGGCGGCGTTACCAGATCGACGGGCAACTCGTTTCGCACCCGGCGATTGCCGACCGCGACGAAGAGCGTGCCGTCGGCGCGGCGGGCGATCATGCCGTCGGGGCCGAGCTCGATGGCCGTCCAGGGCCCGGCCAGGAGCACGGGCAGATCGCGCAGGGTCTGGGTCCGCCCCCAGATGGCGGCGCTGCCGTCGGCCCGCAGCGCGGCGGCGAGCGATCCGGCCGCGGTGATGGAGACGAAGCCGGATTCGGCCGGCGGCGCATCCAAGCCGAAACGTCCGTCGCCCCAGGCGACGACGCTCCCGTCCCGCCGCAAGGCGAGGGAGTGTTGGGTGCCGGCGGCGACCGCGATAAAGTCCTGTCCGGCGGGGACCTCGCATTCGCCGCGGCGGTTGTCGCCCCAGGCGGTCAACCAGCCGTCGCGATGGAGGGCGAGGGAGTGGGTGTCGCCTCCGGCCAGGGCGACGAAGCCGCCTCCGGTCGGGCGCCCGCCCACCTGCCCGCGGCGATCATCGCCCCAGGCATGGACCAGACCCGAGCCGTCGAGGGCGAGGCCGTGGTTTTCGCCGGCGGCGATGGCGACGAAGCTCGCGCCCGCCGGGGCGACGTTTTGGCCGAAACGATCATCCCCCCACGCCACGAGGGCGCCGGAACCGTGAAGGGCGATCACATGGTTGGCGCCGGCCGCCAACTGGAAAAAACCCGTCCCGCCGGGCGCTTCCGCCTGAACGACGGGATCGCGCCCCCAGGCCACGACGGCGCCGTCGTCGTCGAGGGCGACGGCGAAATCGGCGCCGCTCACAAAACCGGCGGCCCGGCCGGGACATGCTTGGACGAGCAGGAGGAGGCAGGCGGCCCAGAAAGATACGCGCGGCGAGGGCATGGAGAAGGGAAGCGGGAAGGAGGGAGGAAAAGGGAGGACCCGGGCGGCGGAATGCGTCGCCCGGGGCGACAAGGGTGCGAACGTGGCGGGCGGTCGGGGAAGGTGCGGGGGATGGGCTCAATACCGAGCTTGGCCCATCATCCGACGCTTGGTGTAGCGTTGGCCGTCCCCGGCCAATTTCCGCTCATATCGGAAGCAAGATGGTGGTTTCTCGCTGTTTTAAGTGGGTCGGTGCCGCGCTGAAGTGCCACGCGGAAGAATAGCTTGCGGTATTCCGAAGCAGCGGAAGCGCGGAAGCGCTTTCGTCCGGCGGGCTCCACCGAAACGAAAACTGGCTCCGCCATTCCGCCACATCCACCCACTGAAAACAGCGAGGATGCAAAGGCTTACCAGGCCAGCGGGCCGGTGAGCCCGAAGTTGGAACCGAGGATGGCGAGGTCGCTGACGTTGACCACACCGTCGTTGTTCACGTCGGCCGCGGGGCTGAAGCCCGGATCGCCGGAGCTCAGGCGGAAGCTGCCGCCGAGCTGGGTGAGGTCGGCGATGTCGATGACGTTGTCGTCGTTGGTATCGCCGCCGCGCAGGGTGGTGGAGCCCACGTCGAGCGTGCCGGAAACCACGTTCACGGCCAGCTGGTTCGGGAGGTAGCCGGGGGCGTCGGCGACGAGGGTGCGGGCGCCGGCGCGAGCCAGGATGGTGAAGGAGCCCGAGGAGGAAGCGAGGGCGGTCTCGGGAGCGTCGGTGAAGGAGAGCTCCACGGTGCCGTGGTCGGTCGCGCCCTGCAGCAGGGCGGTGCCGGTGAGGCTGGTGAAGCTGTTGACCACGAGGGTCAGGGTGCCGTCGGTGCTGGTGATGATCTGGCCGTTCACGTCGGCGAAGGCGCTGGCGGTGCTCAGGGTGACGGTGCCGGGAGTCAGCGCCGTGAACTCGACCGAGGCGAACAGGCCGGAACCGGAGAGCGGGCCGACCGCGCCGGAGAGGGAGAGGGCGCCCTGCCACTTGTCGGCGGAGAGCAGGCCGGGGATTTCCAGACGACCGCCGACGGGGAAGAGGGAGCCGTAGGTCCCGGAGGCGGGTTGCAGGACGGCCGCGTCGGAGACGGTGAGGGTCGAGTCGATGGCGAAGACGCCCTCGGTGGCGGCCTCCATGGCCACGGCGACCACGTCGCCCGGGTAGATGTCACCGGCGGCGGCGGTGGGCTCCATGCTGTTGGGCGAGCCGATCTGGAGTTGCCAGATCTTCGGGGAGCCGGGGCCGCCCCACGACTGGGCCGTCTGCTCCTGATCGAGCGTGACGACATTCGGCGCCGTCACCAGGGCGCTGGTGTAGGAGTTGCCGGAGCCGTTGACCAAGACGGAGATGCCCGCGATCGCGAGCGAGGGATCACCGGTGAAGGTGAAGGTCACGAAATCGTCCGCCATGTAGGGCAGGCCGGGACCGAAGGTGGTGCCGCGATTGGCGAACATGACGATGGTGTCGTCCGTCAGATCGATGGCCAAATCGAAGAAACCGGGACCGAAGCTCGGCTCGCCGACGATCAGGAACTCCTGGTTGGCGCCGACCACCGCCGTGGCGGTGCCGGCGACGTTGCCGATGTTGTAGTCGATCTGAACGGTGAGGCCGGTGAGGCCGGCGAAGGCGCTGGAGGCGAGCAAGAGCCCGCTCGTCAGGGAGATGAGTTTTGCGAATCGCATGTGGAGGGTCTGTTGGTTGGAACGGATGAGGAGCGCCCCCGGTGAAAACCACGGAGGACAACAGGGGGAATCCACCTATGCTAGTTTAGGATTCCGCAAGTATTTATTTACAAGAAATAGAAACTTTCTGGCAACAAGCCGATCCACACCCATCGCCGACACCAAACGGACGCATCGCGGGAGCGCTCGAAACCGGCGGCGGCGCGCCGCGATGCCCGGAAGAGGTGACGTCGCCGACGGATGCACCGCCTTGCCGCCGCCGATGCCACCGCGGCGGCGCGGGGCGTGCTTGCGCGAAAGCGCCCTCGCTTTTGCCTTGGGCGCAGCTCCTCGTTTTCTCCCCTTCCCGTGGCCCCGACCGCCCCCTCCTCCCCCGATCCGCTCGGCCACGCCCTGCTCGCCGCGCGCATCGCCGCCATCCCCGCCACCCTCGCCGACATGCTCGCGCGCGGCCCCGCGCCCCTGCTCCCGGCCACCCTCACCACCCGCCACTTCCTCATCACCGGCACCGGCAGCTCCGAGGCGCACGCGCGCTACCTGGTGATGTTGCTCAACCTCTACACCGACCGCGCCGCCACCTACCTGCCGCTCTCCGGCTTCGTCGATCCCGCGCCCGGCGCCTTCGCGGGCAAGACCCTCGTCGTGTTTTCGCAGGGCGTCTCGCCCAACGCCCAGATCGCGCTGCGCCGCCGACGCGAGTTTGCCCACACGATTCTCTTCTCCTCCACCACGCCCGAGGCCGCCCGGGCCGCCGGCAAACCCGAACGCGCCGCGCTGCTCCAGGGCATCCTCGACGAGGGCGGCGAGCTGGTGGAGTTCCCCCTCGCCGAGGAATACACCACGCTCATCCGGTTCGTGGGGCCCATGGCCGGCTATCTCGCCGCGCTGCAATTCGCGGCCCAGTTCCCCGGCGCGCGCGCGCCGCTGCCGACCGGGGCGCGGCTCGCCGCGCTGCTCTCCGCCACCGCCCCGGCCGAACTGCGCGACGCGATGCTGCGCCTGCCCAGCGCGTGGTCGGGCGGCTTCAACCTCGTCACGGCCGCGCCGATCTCGGACTTCAGCCAGAACCTCGCCTGCAAGTTCATGGAGGGCGTGTATTGGCCCTGCCCGCCGATCAGCGATTTTTTGCAATTCGCCCACGGGCCCTTCCAGCAGATGAACGCGCACCCGAAGCCGGTCATCATCCTGCAGGGCGGCAGCGCGGCCGAGGCCGAGATGGTGGACCGCTCCGTGCGCATGCTGCACGAGGTCGGGCTGGCGGCTTTCGTGGTGCGGATCGAGGCGCCGCCGCTGTATTCGATTTTCGGTTACGAGGCGGCGCTCAACGACCTGGTTTTTCGCGTCATGCGCCACCTGCGGGTCAACCAGGTGGACTGGCCCGGCAAGGGCCGCGACGACCTGCTCTACGGCTTTTGCCCGGACCTGTGAGGCGGCGACGGGCGCCGACCGGAAGGGCCGGCGCGACCCGAGTTTCCCCTCAGTCCCGCAGCGCGTTGGCGGCGAATTGGAAACCGAGAAAGCCCAGGAAAAACAGAAGCAGGAAAAGCCAGCCCGCGGCGGCGCCGCCCGCGAGCATCGCCACGCCCAGGGCGGCCACGGCGGCGAGCGCGATCGTGCAACCGGTGAGGATGCGGCGCGCCCGGCCGGGATCGCGCGAGACCGTCGCCGCGACGGAGACCGACACCATCGCCGCGGCGATCAGCGCCTGCAAGGGATACGACTCGTCGCTCACGCCCATCCACACCGCCGCCGCCGCGATCAGGGCCACCGACGCGCCGTAGATGACGGCGTCGCGCCGCTCCCACGCCGACAACACATGCCGGCCGAAACGGTTCAGGCAGAGCAGGAGGTTGAACATCGGCACCGCCGTCCAGGTGAGATAGACGAAGGCGTAGAACAGGCCGAGCAAGGGCCAGAGCACCGGGCCCAGCGAGGGATTGTCCGCCGCGATGCGGCGCACGGCGCGCTGCCCGAAAAAAGTGACCAGGATGAAGGCCCACTGGATGCGTCCGCTCTGGCGGCCCATCCAGAGAAAATAGGCCAGCATGCCGCGGTAGAGCGGATTGCGCGCCTTGAGCGCCTCCAGCATGCCCTGCCGGGCGGGCTCGAAATTGGGATCGAGCCGGAGCGCCTCCAGAAAATGCTCCTGCGCGCGCCGCGAGTCGCCGGCCTGAAGAAGCGTCCAGCCCTGGGTGGAGTGGCTGAAGGCGTCCTCGGGATCCTGCTCCAGGGTGCGCGCGCCGACGCGGCCGGCCTCCTCCGTGCGTCCGAGCTGGCGCAGGGCGGTGGCGCGGAGGTTCTGGGCAAACGTATCCTCGGGCTGGATACGCAGGGCGGCCTCGCTGTCCTCCAGCGCGCCGGCCCAGTCGCGCTGGGCCAGGCGGATGCCGGCGCGCTGGGCGAGCAGGTCGGCGTCGTCCGGCGCGAGACGCAGGGCGGCCTCGCAGGCGCTCATCGCCTGGCGCGGCTGCTTGAGCCGGAGCAACACATGCGCGAGCACGTGGTGCGAGTAGGCGGAATCGGGCGCGGCCGAGACGGCGGCGCGGGCGGGATCGAGCGCCTCCTCCTCGCGGTTCTGGTCCACGAGCGCGCGGGCGAGCACGCCGAGGGCGAGCGGATCGTCGGGCCGCTGCCCGAGGGCGAGGCGCGCCTCGCGTTCGGCGTCGGCGGGGCGCGACTGCGCGAGAAGCAGCTCGGCGCGGGAGAGGTGGAGGCTCATCGGCGGGAAGGGTGAAGGTGGAGGGCGGAGCGCGGAGCGAAGGATGAAGGCGGAAGGCTGAAAAGCGGGCGCGGAAGCGGCGGGAAACGGAGGGAGGAAAAAATCCCCCGGAGGCTCAGGGTTTGGCGATTTTCAGGTAGGCGAGGATGTCGTCGTAGAGGCCGCTCTGGTTGGCGTAGAGGGCGTAGTTGCGCGCGTTCTCGAACCAGTCGCGGGTGGTGGGCCGGTGGCGCTTGGCGGCGTCGAGCAGGTCGCGCGTCGTGAGCGGGGCGAGTTTGCCGGACTTCATCGCGGCCCGGAGTTTCTCCTCCACGGCGAGCTCGACCACCGCGCGCAGATCGGCGCCGGAGTAGGCGTCGGTTTTTTTCGCCACCGCCTCGGCGTCCACGTCGGCGGCGGGTTTCCCCTTGAGCAGGATGCGCAGGATCTCGGCGCGCGCGGCCTGGTCGGGCGGGGCGACGAAGAGGATGCGGTCGAAGCGGCCCGGGCGGCGAAAGGCGGGGTCGAGGTGCCAGGGGGCGTTGGTCGCGGCGAGGATGAGCACGCCCTCGTTGGAGGCCTGCACGCCGTCGAGCTCGTTGAGGAACTGGTTGATGAGGTGCCGGCCGCCGCTCTTGAGCATGTCGGTGCGGTTGGCGCCGAGGGCGTCCACCTCGTCGAAGAAGAGCACGCAGGGCCGGTGCGAGCGGGCCTGCTCGAAGAGGGCGTGCAGGTTGCGCTCGCTCTGACCGATCCACATGTCGAGCACGTCGCTGATGCCGACCGCGAGGAAGCCGGCCTTCACCTCGCCGGCGGTGGCGCGGGCGAGATGGGTTTTTCCGCAGCCGGGGGGACCGTAGAGGAGCACGCCGCCGCCGGCCTTTTTGCCGTAGGCGGCAAACATCTCCGGGTGTCGCATGGGGAGGATGATCTTCATGCGGATCTCCTCCTTCATGCTCTCCATGCCGCCGAGATCGGCGAAGGTGACGCGCGGCCGCTCGATCTCGCCGGAGGCGGGCGCGGCGGGCAGCTCGCCGGCCGGCAGACGCTCGCGCTCGTCGGCGTCGGCCTCGTCGGCGGCGTCGTCGGGCCGGTAGCCGTGGGCGGCGTCATCGGCCGGGAAGCCGCGGGCGGGATCGCCGGGCGCCTCGTCGAGGCCGCCGGCGAAGGGCGGCGGCGGCGCGGCCGGGGCGGGTTTCAGCGGCGGCGCGGGCGGCAGATGGGGCCCGAGCTCCTCCTCGAGGTGCGGGTCGGTGGCGGCGGGGCGGGCGGCGCGGGCGCGTTGGTAGAGACGGGCGGCGAGGCGGGGTTCGGCGGCCTTGAGCGCGAGGCGGGCGTGGAGCAGGAGCGCGCGGCCCGGGGCCTCGGGCGCGGCGGTCATCGCCTCCACGATGACGAGCGCGGCGGAGTTTTTTCCGAGGTGAAAAAACGCATGGGCGAGACCGAGGCGCGCCTCGGCGTCGTCGGGCGCGAGGGCGAGGGCGCGTTTGAAGAGCGCCTCGGCCTCGGCGAAGCCGCCCAGCCCGAGCACATGGTGGGCGACGTGGAGGAGCAGCGGGGCGTTGTCCGGACTGAGGCGCAGGGCGTCGCGCAGCGCGGGGGGCACAAGTTCCGAGGCGAGTGGGTCTTCGGCGGACATGCGCGGCATCCAAGCGAGGGGCGCGCGGAGGAGTCGAGCGACAAGCGGGAGCGGAAGCGCGCCCGCGCGGGGTCTCGGGGTCACGGGGGGCGGGGGCACGGGGGAATCGCGGGGAAGGCGCGGGGCCGGGGGGGGGGACGCGGGGCGGGGGGCGCGGCGTTGCTCGCCACGGCAGAGGGATGCGCCGATCATCGCTCAAACGGCGCGCATGGAGTCGTCGTTGGCGTTGGCGTTGGAGTGGGCGCGGGCGTGGGCGTCGGAGTTGGCGTTGGCCTATCCACGATCATCCGCCGTCCGCGACGAGAACGTGGACGCGTCAGGGCGACACGGAGGAGCATCGGCCGGCGCGGTTTGCGCGGGGGGCGGGGGCGCTTTTGGTGCGGTCCATGCACTTCGACGTCGTCATCGCTGGAGGAGGTTTCGCCGGCGCCTACGCGGCGCGCGCGCTGGTCTCGGCGCTGGGACGGGAAAACACGGCCCGCCGCGTCGCGCTGATCGCGGAGCGAAACGTGCTGGTGTTTCACCCGATGCTGGCCGAGGTGGCGGGCGCGGCGCTGAGCCCGGCCGACGTGGTGAATCCGCTGCGCCAGTTTTGCCGCGGCGTGACCGTGCTTCAGGGCACGGTGACGAGCGTCGATCTGGCGGCGCGCACGCTGGTGGTGGACGGCGGCCGCTTCACGCGCAACCAGACCGTGGGCTTCCGGCATCTGGCGCTCACGCTCGGCAGCGTGACCGATCTCTCCAAAGTGCCGGGCATGGCCGCGCACGGCTGGCCCCTGAAGAGCGTGGCGGACGCGCTCCGCCTGCGCGCGGCGGTGATCAACCGCCTGGAGGAGGCGAATCTCGTGGAGGACCCGGCGGTGCGCGCGCGGCTGCTGACCTTCGTCGTGGTGGGCGGCGGCTACACCGGGGTCGAGGTGGCGGGGCAACTGCACGATCTGCTGCACGAGGCGAAGCACCTCTACACGCGCCTCGCGGGCGCGACGATCCGGGTGGCGCTGGTTCACGGCCACGCGCGGCTGTTGGCCGAGATCGGCCCGAAACTGGGCGACTACGCGGCGGAGGTGCTGCGCGAGCGCGGCATCGAGCTCTTCCTCGGCAAACGCGTGGCGGAGGCGACCGCGTCGCGGGTGGTGTTCTCCGATGGCGGCGCGATCGAGACCCACACCATCGTCTCGACCATCGGCAACGCGCCGAGCCCGGTGGTCCTCGACGTGGCCCGACAGGCGGGGGTGGAGACCGAGCGCGGCCGCATCCCCACCGACGCGACTTTCCGGGTAAAGGGGCAACGCGAGCTGTGGTCGGCCGGCGACTGCGCGGCGGTGCCCTGGAACGACCGCGGCGAGATCAAGACCGCGCCGCCCACCGCGCAGCTCGCGCTGCGGGCCGGCGCGCAGCTCGGCAGGAATCTCGCGCGGGCGCTGCGGGTGGCGGACCGTGTAGCGGCGGGGCAACTACAGCCGGGCGCCGAGGCGAGGGAGACCGACGCGGTGTTGCGGCCGTTCACCTATCGTTATCTCGGACAGCTCGCGACCATCGGCCAGCACCAGGCGGTGGCGGAGGTGATGGGGCTGCACTTCCGCGGTTTCTTCGCGTGGTGGCTGTGGCGCACGATCTACCTCGCCAAGCTGCCGGGCGCGCTGCGGCGGCTGCGCGTGACCATCGACTGGACCTTCGAGGCGATTTTTTCGCGGGACATTTCCGTGGTGCTGCCGCCGCCGGACGAGCCCTTGAGGTTGATCCATCTGGAGCCGGGCGAGCTGCTCGCGCGGCGGGGCGATCCCATGCGCGCGATCGGCTATGTCCGCGACGGAGCGGTCGAGGCGCGGGGCGCGGGAGGCGCGCCGACGGCCCTGTCGGCGGGGGCGGTGGTGGACCAAGCATGGTGCGACGCGCAGGGGCGCTGGCTGGCGGATTTCGTGGCGAGCGAGAGCAGCGACGTGGTGCTTTTCCGCGGGCGGGCGCTGGAGTTGTTGCGGGACGAGTTGCAACTCGTAGCGCGAAAGCCGGAGGGGGCGCCCGAAGCTCAGGCGCGGACGGGCGCTTGAGCAGACGGCCGCTTGAGCGAGTGAGAGAGCCGAGCCGGGAGGCGGGCGAACGAGGAATGGAGAAGCGCGCGACACGCGGACGAGTTTATCCCTCCTCCGCCCGGGACTCGCGCACGCGGCCGATCCAGCGGGTGTTCATGAGGCGGGCAAACTGGTCGCGCATGCCGTAGCCGACGAGCCACTCGGGACCCGGATAGGTGAAGGCGGTCAAGGAGGGCTCGGCCAGCGCGTCGCGTCGCAGCCGATGGACCATCGTAACCGAGCGCACGCGCCGGGCGCCGTGCAGGCGCAGCCAAGCATCGACGTGCATGAGCGTGCGGCCGCTGTCGCAGATGTTGTCCACCAGCATGACCTCGCGGCCCTCGGGCTGAAGCATCTGCCAATCGACGTGCATGCGCTCCAGGGGCATGCCGTTGCGAGTCTTGGCGTAGGCGTGGGCCCGGCAAAAGGCCGGCTCGACCGATTGTCGCATACGGAGGAGAAGGTCGGAAAAGAAGAACACGCCGCCGCGGAGGATGCAGAGGGCGAGGAGCGGCCGGCCGGTGCGGGCCTCGGCGCCCTCGGCCCAGCGGTCGGTCTCGGCCGCGAGGCGCGGAAGGGCGGCGTCGATTTCGGTCTCGGGGTGGAGCAGGTCCACATGTTCGGGCATATCGGCCATGATCGCGACGCAAGCACGGCCGACAGCGCCCACCCAAGCGATTCCGCGCGCGGCCCCATTCTGCGCGCAAGAACACCGCACGGAAGGGAGCGCGAGCGGCCGGGCGCGGCGAAGACGGGTGCTCTCCGGGGCCGGGATCAGACACTCGCGAGAAACAGGAATCCGACCGAAGCCTCGGTCGCCATCACCCGGCGCCCATCCATCCCCTCCCGTGGTGCCGGAGAGACTCGACGCAGGGGTGCGCCCCGACTAACCCCGGCTAACCCGAGTCTCCTAATCCTGACGATCCGTCGCCCAAGCTGCATTTTGATGAAAGAAAGAGGAGGGAACCGGAGAGGCCGGGGGGGGGGGGCGGCGGTGGCGGCGCGATGGCACTTTACACGTTGAACGAGAGGAAGCTGACGATCGAGGTGGCGCCGGCCCAGAGGCACACGGTGCATGGCGGGCAGGTGCGGTGACGGCGATGTGCAGGAAGGTGGGGCTTTGGTCGCTGTTGCACGGGGAGCCGGCACTCGACCCGCTCAAGGACCGGCGCAGGGGCTTTACGCCCGAGGTGATGGCCGCCGCAGTTGAGATCGTGAGTCTTTGTCGCCACGGGGGGAAACCTGGCCGACGCGGAGCGACTCCAGACCGGGAAGGGGCTCAAGCGCGCCCTGGGCCTGATGCGCTTCGCCGACCAGACCCGGCCGGGCGAGTGGTTGCGCGGTCTCGGTCCCGAGGGCGTGGCCGCCCTGCGTCGAGTGCAACGCTCGCTGGTGAGCAAGGCGCTAGCCCTCTGCCCCGCGCCCGCGGTGCACAACGGCTGTTGCTGCCGGTGGACATGAGGGACTGGGTGGGAGAGTCGCATTTGGTGCATTTCGTGATCGACGCGATGGAGGCGGCGAACACGCGACTGGCGGTGGTCAACCAACGGGGCACCGGCAGCGAGCAGTATCCACCGGCGATGCTGCTGGCGCTGTTGATATATTCCTACGCGACGGGAGTGTTTTCCTGCCGGCAGATCGAGCGCTCGACGTATGAAAACGTGGTGGTGCGGGTGCTCGGCGCGGCCCCCCGACCACGACACGCTCTGCGCGTTTCAGCGCAAAAACGCCGCGCTGCTGATTCACGCCTTCGCGCAGGTGCTGGAGCTGGCGGCCGGCTGCGGAGTGCTCAAGGTGGGGCGGTCACCGTGACCATCGACGGCACGAAGGTTTTGGCCAACGCGAGCAAGCACGCGGCGGTCGGCCACGGCCACGCTGAGCAAAAGCAGAGGGAGCTGGGTCTGGAGATTGCCGGGCTGATGGCCAAGGCCGAGCAAGCCGACGCGACGTCGCAGCAAGACGGCATGTCCATTCCCGCGGAGATCCAGCGCCGCCAAGAGCGCAAGGCGAAGCTGGCCCGGGCAAAGGCCGAGGGGCGAGGCAGGGGCCCACGCCCGCTTCGTCGCCGAACAAGCCGATCACCTTGAAAAGGGTGCCCACCGCCAAGCGCTTCGGGCGAAAGGGAAAAAGCCCCGGGGCCGCCCGCCCTCGCCCGATCCCGTCCAAAAGGACCAGATAAACTTCAGCGACGAGGAAAGGCCGCATCATGCCGACCAAGGACGGCATCCAACAGGCCTACAACGCGCAGGCCGGGGTGGAGACCGCCTTTCGCCTGATCGTCGGAGCCCGTGTCTGCCTGGCGCCCAACGACAAACAACAACTCGCACCCAGCCTGGATGCGGTTTGCGAGCACGTGTGCCCGGAATACGTCTTGGTTGACAGTGGCTTTGCCAGCGCGGCCTCGGTGAGCCGGGTCGAACGCGAAAAGCCGGGCCTGACGGTATTGGCCGCCCTGATACGCGAGCCAGACGGACGCACGGTGGCGCAGCTGGAAAAGCGGGACGATCCGCCGCCTCCGGCGCCCGACGCGCCCTTTTCTCAACGCATGCGCCACCGCACCGCCACGGCCGCCGGCCGCGCGCTCGACAACCCGCGCCAGCAGACGGTTGACCCGGTCTTTGGCATCATCAAAGAAGCCATTGGATTCCGCCACTTTTCCCCGCGGCCATCAACCATAAACCCGGATTCCGCGATTGAGCATCAAACGGTGAGGTTATCGTAGGGGGAGTG
>CBINNW010000021.1:0-57308 GCA_966252115.1 uncultured Akkermansia sp. | reverse complement strand
AACACCTGTTACCCTTGACCCGAGTCCATACACGCCGGGCCCGCCGGTTTGGGTGGCGACCACCGTTCATTCATCCCGGATTCCGTTTTTGGAGGCCCATGGTTCAATCGCGGCGCGATTGGGTTTCCGGCATATTTACCCTTATACTCCAACAAGAAGCCCACTTCATGCTTAACTCTGAAATCAACGGCTTACGGAAAGTGTCCTTGGACTGCTTTTGCCCACGCTTCCTACTCGATCGAGAAGACCAATCGCGGAATCCGGGTTCATGCTTCGCGGCGGTCGCTGTGGCTGCGGCGTCCCCGTGGCCACGGCGTCCCAGCCCGCGCCCGCCTCTCCGCCGCCTCTCCGCCGGATCCCAGCCTCCGCCGAATCTCGCCGGCGCGAATCAGCGCGCCCGGGACCAGGCCCAGGCGCCGGCGCCCAGCAGGGCCAGATGCGGCAGCACCGCCGCCACCGGAGGCGACAGCGAGCCGCGCTCGCCCAGCACCATGCCCACCCGCATCGCGATGAAATAGACCACAAAAAGCCCCAAGGCCTTCGAGACGCCCACCGCCGGGTTCACCCGCACGCCCGCCACCGCGAAGGGGATCGAAAAAGCGATGATCACCAGCGGCATCAGCGACTCCGCCAGCAGGCTCGCGTGGCGCAGCTCGTAGGCGAGGGCCTTGGGGCTGCCCGAGGAGCGGTGATGGTCGATCACCCGCCGAAGCTCGAAGAGGGACAACTCGTCCGGCTGCGCGTCGTAAACCTGCATCAGGGCCGGGTCCTCGTCGAAGTCCGGACGGTGCAGCTCGGTGAAGCGTTGCGGACGCACGAGCTCGCCCGAGCCGAGGTCGAAAATCAACTCGCGCCCGTCGCGCAGCACCCAGCCTTTTCCGCTCTCGTCGCGCCACGCCTCGCGGGCCAGCAAACGCCGCGTCTCCCGCCCCTCCCCGTCGATCAGGCTCACCGTGACGCCGTAGGCCTTGCGGGTGAGTTGGCTGTAGCGGTTGATAAACCAGATCCGGCCCTCGGCCAGATTGTCGAAAGTCACGGTCGTGCGCATGCCGGCCTGATCGGGCGCCCGCCCGGCCATCTCCTGGCGCAGCTTCAGCGTCTCGCGCATGCGCCGGGCCTCCTCGACCGACCACGGCACCACGCTGGAGTTCAGCCACCAGACGAGGGCGCAGAAGGCCAGTCCCATCACCCAGACGGAACGCGTGATGCGCCCCAGCCCCAGACCCGCCGCCCGCATCGCCGTGATTTCGTTGCCGTGGTGGAGCCTGCCGAGCGCGTAGAGCAGCGAGACCAGCAGGGTGAGCGGCAGGACCGAGGCGAGAAATCCGGGGACCTTCACCATGCAGTAGGCCACGATTTCCCCCGCGACCGCGCCGGCGCCCAGCAGGTCGTCCATGTCCTCGTAAAGCGAATGCATCACGAGCAGCCCCAGCGTGGCGGCGAGGACGAGGGCGAGAATCTCCAACCACTCGCGCAGGATGTGCCGGTCGATCAAACTCATGGGTGCGGCCAAGGTGAAAACGCCCTCCGCCGCGTGGCGCAACCCCCATCGCGGCCCCGCCCGTCCGGACCTCGGTCCGTTCGGACCGCGACCCGTCCGGACCGCGACCGTTTTGTCTTCCGCGGCGAAACCGGGGAAACCGGGAACCCGCGCCGGCCTTTTGCGTTCTGATCCCGAATCGCGTTTTTGGTCACCCTCCGTCCCTTCTCCCTCCGATGTCCGCCCACACACCACGCCCGGTCCGATTGCTTCGTGCGCGCGCCCTGCTCGCGTGCTCACTGCCCGCCCTCGCGCTCGCCCAAACCACGCCTCCGGGCGAGCCGGAGATTCGCCCCGAGTTGACGGCCCCGCCCGTCGTCCCCGCGGCAGCCTCCGAGCCGGCGCCGACGCCGACGTCGCCCGATTCGGCGCCCGAGGATCCCGTGCGTCTGGCGGGGGCAAACGGCCGCGAGGTGGACTTCGCCGGCGTCTGGGAGGCCCATCCGCAGGGGTTGGTGGTGGTCACGACCGCCGACGCGCCGCTCACGCTCGTGCCTTGGGAGAAGTTTGACCTCGCCCGGCTGAAGACCGAGCAGCCCTCGATCGACGCCGCGCGGCGTCGCGCGCTGTTTTTGCGCAGCCCCCAGCCGATCAACCTGGGACTCTTCGCCGGCTTGCTCACGCCCGCCCAGGCCGGCGCCGAGCTGCGGCGGATCCTGGACGAGACGCACACGGTCAAGGTGCCGCTGCGCTACCGCACCACCACCACGTCGAGCACCTCCTCCACCGTCGTGCCCGCCCGCCCCGTCATCTACAACGGCATCATCCTGCCGCCGACCTCGGGCGGCCTCGCCGTCGTCGAGCAGACCCAGCGGACCGAGTCGGAAACCCGTTTCACTCCGGATGAGCTCTCGACCTCGCCGCGCCGGGTGCTCGAGGTTCTTTCGCGCACCGAGGGGGTGCGGGCGGTGGATCGCCGCGACCTGCACGATTTGGTGAAGACCAACCCGGTCTTGCTCGAGGAAACGGCCGCCGGTCTGGACCGTATCGCCGCCTCGCTGCCGCCGCGCCACCTGCTGCCCAACGATCCCACGGCGCTGACGCTGGCGCTGCGCCTGCGGGAGTTCGCCACCGGCCTGCGCGAGCTCACCTCGGCCGCGGTGGTGGACCACTCCGACCGGGTGCTCATCCGCGATCTGCTCTACCTGGCGGAGAGCCCGTTCCTGCGTTGAGCCCGGTGTGGTGGTCGCCAGGTGCCTGAACAAAATCCCTGCGCCGAAGGGTCCGGGGAGCGCACCCGTCCCGGGTGCTCCGGCGGGCGTCTCGCCCGCCGTTTCGGAGGTGAGAGCGGGACGCTCTCACCGGCACGCGGGACGCGTGCGCTCCCCGGACCGGGTCGGAACTTGCGGAAGAGTGACCAGGCATTTCGAGCCCACCACACTGGGTTGAGCTGCTCCGACCGGCGCGCCCCGCCCCGCGCCGGCGCGCGCGCCGGTCAGCGACCCAGGCCCACGCGCTGGCGTTCGGCGAGTCCGCGCGCGAGCGTCGCCGCGAGGAAGGGGCCCTCGTAGATCATGCCGGTGTAAACCTGCACCAGGGTGGCGCCGGCATCCATTTTTTCCGCCGCTCCCGCCGGATCGGCGATGCCGCCCACCGCGATGATCGGCAGGCTTCCGCCCGTGGAGCGCGCGATGTAGCGCACGATCTCGGTGCTGCGGGCCTGCAGCGGCGCGCCGCTCAGTCCGCCCGTCTGCCCGACATCGGCGAAGGGGCCGGGGCGGGCGAGGGTTGTATTCGTGGCGATGATACCATCGAGGCCGAACTCGGCGATCACGCCCAGCGCCGCGTCGATCTGCGCCCAGGAGAGATCGGGCGCGATCTTCAGGAGCAGCGGCTTGCGCCCGCCGCCGCCCGCGTCGCGTTCACGGTTCGCCGCGCTGAGCGCGCCGAGCAGTTCGCGCAGCGGCTTCTCGTCCTGCAGCGCGCGCAGCCCGGGGGTGTTGGGGCTGGAGACGTTGACCACCAGATAGTCGGCGTGGTCGGCCAGACGCCCGAAACTCGTCAGGTAGTCGCCGGTCGCCTCCTCGTTGGGCGTGACCTTCGATTTGCCGAGGTTGACTCCGAGCGGGATGCGCCGGTGTCCGACGCCCGGTTGCGAGGCGAGACGCGCCGCGACCGCCGCGCTGCCCTCGTTGTTGAAACCCATCCGGTTGATGACGGCCTGTTGCTCCGGGTAACGAAAAAGGCGGGGGCGCGGATTGCCCGGCTGGGCGAGCGCGGTCACGGTGCCGATCTCCACGTGGCCGAAGCCCAGCGCGGCGGCGGCGGGCCAGGCGCGCGCGTTTTTGTCGAACCCCGCCGCGAGCCCCACCGCGTTGGGAAACTCCAGACCGAAGGCGCGCACCGGCCGGTGCAGCGCGGGGTCGAGCCGGTTGAGGCGCTCCATCAGCCGGCACAGCGGGCCGATCCGCCCCAGCAGGGCGAGCGCGTCCACCCCGAGTTCGTGCGCCTTTTCGGCGTCGAGGCGGAACAAGCAGGGCTTCACCACATGACGGTAGAGGGTGTGCATGGAGACGTGCATCCCTGTCGCGGGAGCGGGCGAAGGCAAGCGCCCGGCGCGACGGCAAATGCGGGGGCCCGCGTGTCGCGCCCCGGCTTGGCGGCGAGGCGCGGAAACCGCGTAGCAAAAACCTCGTTTTCGCGGTTTGACTCGACCCCACCCCTGCGCATGGCTGCGCGCGTTTCCCCTCTTTTTCTTCCGTAAAACATGGCCAACTCCTCCGCTATACTCGACTGGTGCATCGTTCGCCTCGGTGAAGACCACAACTGGTGGGTCGATGAAGTCAGCGACCCCGTTCGCTGGGACACCGACGGTTTAAGCATCATCGATCCGCGCCAGGCCGCCCACCTGCTCGAACTCTGCGAACCGCTTCGCGACTATGGTTTCGACCAGGACCTGTTCGAGGCCGCCTTCATCCCCTTCCGTGTGGAGAAGGAGGCCGGTCAGGGCCGCGTGCGCCTGAAGCGGGTCAAGGACTCCGTCTTCGATTCCGACGAGAAGCTCTTCATCCTCGCCGACGTGGTGGACGATGAAAACGGCCCCTTCGCCGACCTGCTCGACCACCTCACCCGCTGCCGCGTCAAGCTGCTCAACGACGTCTTCAAGTTCGAGTCCAAGCTCACCGTGGACGAGGTCGAGGACGAGCTGCGCGAGGAGCAGAACGCCAGCTTCATCGAGGGCAAGGCGGTCCATGTCTTCGAGGAGCTCTGCGCCATTCTCGACTACACCCCCGCCGGTTTCGACGAGGACGCCGACGAGGCCGACCGCGGCTCCGCCGACGACGAGGACGCCGACATCGACGACGCCGACCTGCCCGACGTGGACGACGAGGACGACGAGGCCATCAAGAACGACGCCTCCCTCAAGTGGGACGAGGACGAGGAGGAGGACGACGACGAGACGAAGAAGGCCGCCAAGTCCGACGACGACGATGAGGACGGCGACGAAGACTCCGAGGACGACGAGGACGACGAAGAAGAAGAAGAGGAGTCTGACGACGACGAGGACGACGAGGACGAGAAGCCCAAGAAGAAGAAAAAGCCGGCGCCGAAAAAGCGCCGTTGATCGGAAGCGCGCCGACCCTCGGTTGGTCCTCGCCAAACAAAAAGCCACCCGCCCCGCCGGGTGGCTTTTTGTTTTGGTCGAGCCGAAGCAGGTCGGGCGCGCCGGTTGAGGCCTCCGTAAAGTAGCGCGCTCACTCCGTGAGCGCCGCCTGGGGCTTTCGGGAAAGTGGCGCGCTCGCTCCGCGAGCGCAGCCTCGGCCGGCGATCACCGTTCATCCATCCATCCATCCATTCCTCCTCCTCGGCGGCTCCCCCGGTCCGAAATTCAGACGCGTCCCCGACGCCCGATAACCGGACATTTTCCCAAGCGCCTGCGCTTGGGAAAAAACCGTCCATAACAGCCCTTCTAATGGGGAATACGCACGAATTTGTTGCGCTGAGGGGCCCCGGTCTTTTCTAACCGGGTGAATCCTATGCGTTTCGTCGTCACCGCGAACTTCACGGCCGAGCCTCTTCGGGCTTCGCTTTTGTTCTGGGGCGAGCGACTTGGGGGAGAAACATCGGTCGAGTTCCTACCCTACAACCAAGTAATTCCCGGTCTCCTGGACCCGGCGGGCTTGCTGAGAAAAAATCGGTCCGGCGTGAACGGGATCCTGTTTCGTTTGGAGGATTGTTTGCGGGATCGGCGCGATCTGGCCCCGGCGGAGCGCGCGGATGCCTTGCGCACGGCGGGGCGGGAGCTGATCGCCGCGCTGCGCGGTTTCGCGGCGGAGGGCGCGAGCGGCTGGGTGTTGATCTGTCCGCCCTCGCCCGCGCTGCCGGAGCGGACGCTGGTCCTCGAGCTGACGGAGGAGATCCGCCGGGTCGTCGCGGACTGTCCCGGTCTGCGTTGGGTCGATCCCGCTCCCCTGGCCGAGGCCTACGGCGTCACGCGGATCGAGGATCCGGTGCGGGACGAGCTGGGGCACATCCCTTTCACCCGCGAGTATTTCGACGTGCTCGGCACCGCGCTGGCCCGGCGGGCGGCGGCGCCGCGCATGAGGCGCTTCAAGGTGATCGTGGTGGACTGCGACCACACCCTCTGGCGCGGGGTTTGCGGCGAGGTGGGCGCGGCGGGTGTCGCCTTCGATCCCTGGCACCTGGAACTGCAGCGGCTGCTGGTGGCGCAGCAGGCCGCGGGGCGTCTGATCGTGCTGTGCAGCAAAAACGCGCCCGAGGACGTCTGGGCGGTCTTCGACGGACGCCCCGAGATGCCCCTGCGGCGGGAGCACGTCGTGGACGCGGAGATCAACTGGGAAGCCAAGTCGCGCAACCTCCGCACGCTGGCGAAGCGCCTCAACCTGGGTTTGGACAGTTTTGTTTTCCTCGATGACAACGCCCTCGAATGCGCCGAGGTGCGGGCGCATCTGCCGATGGTGTTGACCGTGGCCTGGCCCTCGGAGCCGGCGGGCGTCCGACGGGTGCTCGATCACCTGTGGGCCCTCGACGTGGAGGCGGAGGCGGCGACGACGGAGGACGCGCGACGCACGGAGCTCTACCGCGCGGAGCAGGCCCGGGCGAGGGCGCGGGCGGGCGCGGCCGACTTTGCGGCCTTTTTGCGCGGTCTGCGCCTGAAGGTCGGGATCGCCCTGGTGCGCGCGGACGAGACCGGGCGGGTGGCGCAGCTGTTGCAGCGCACCAATCAGTTTAACTTCACCGGCCTGCGCAGGGAGGCGACCGAGCTCGGCGCCTCGCCGGACGATCCGGCGCGGGTCTGCCTCACCGTGCGGGTGAGCGACCGCTGCGGCGACTACGGTCTGGTGGGCGCGGTGCTGGCCCGCGTGGACGGGGCGGAGCTCGCGGTGGAGTCGCTCGTGCTGAGTTGTCGCGCGCTCTGGCGCGGGGTGGAGCATCGGATGCTTCGCCAAGTCGGCGCCCTGGCGCGGCGCAAGGGTTGCCGATGGGTGCGTCTGCGCTTCGTGCGCACGGCGAGAAACGAGCCGGCGTGGCGCTTTTTCCAAAGCGTCGTCGGCGCGCGCGCGCGGCTGGACGCGAACGGCGTGTGCGAGCTTCGGGTGACGGTGGATCGGCTGCGCGCGCTGGAGTTCAAGCCCGCGACCGGCGGGCAAAACCCGGAGGCGGAGTCGGGGAAAACGGACGTGGCCACCGCCTCGACAAACGTGAACGCGCCGGGTGCGCCGGGCACCGCGGGCGCGGCCGGGGCGGTGGCGGACGCGGAGACGTTTAACGCGGTGCTGCTGCGCATCGTGGAAGATGCGGCCACCGGGCCGGAGCTGGCGCGGGCGATTCATGGCGACGCGGGCGCGGCGGCCGAGCTGCCGGGGGCGGAGGGCGGCGGCGCCGTGGCGCGGGTGCGGCGGGTCTTCGCGGCGACGCTGAAGGTGGCGCCGGAGACGCTCGACCTCGACGCGCCGCTGGAGAGCCATGTGGCCGATTCCTTCGCCAACGTGGAGCTGACCGCGGCGCTGCGGCGGGAGTTCGGTCCCTCGGTGCCGGCGACGGTGTTGTTCGAGCAACGTTGCCTGCGCGCCCTGGCCGCCGCCCTGGCGGACGACGCGACGGCGGCGGCGAGCCTGCCGTCCATGTCGTCGCCTTCGACTGCGGGTGTTTCCCCGTTTCCGGCGCCGGCGGTCGCGCCGTCCGCCGGCGAGCCCATCGCGATCATCGGTCTCGCCGGGGTGTATCCGGGCGCGGCCAACGCGGACGAGTTGTGGGAAAACTTGCGGGCGGGGCGCGTCGTGATCGGCGAGGTGCCGCCCGAGCGTCGCGAGCTGGCGCCCTGTCACGATCCGGCGGCCGGGCCGGGCAAAACCACCTGTCGGCACGGCGGCTTTTTGGCGGACGTGGATCGTTTCGACGCGGGCTTTTTCCGGATCGCCCCGAAGGAGGCGGAGCACATGGACCCGCAGCAGCGCTTGTTCCTGCAAGTGGTGTGGCAGCTGTGGGAGGACGCGGGCTACACGCGGGCGACGCTCGACCGGGAGACGGGTGTGTTCGTCGGCGTGATCGCCAGCGACTACGCCCTCCTGAGCGGCGCGGCGGCGCTCACGGGCGAGGCGGCGTATCGGGATTCCGACTACTACCAGATCGCCAACCGCGTCTCGTATTTCTTCGACCTGAAGGGACCCAGCCTGGCGCTCGACACCGCCTGCTCGGCCTCGGGCACCGCCCTGCATCTGGCCTGTCAGGCGCTGCGCTCGGGCGACTGCCGGCAGGCGATCGTCGGCGGGGTGAACCTGTTTCTGCACCCGAGCCGTTTCGTGCAATACGCGCGGATGGGTTTCCTCTCGCGGGACGAAAAAGTGCGGCCCTTCGGGGCGGGCGCGACGGGCACCCTCTTCGGCGAGGGCGTGGGCGCGGTGTTGCTCAAGCCGCTCTCGGCGGCGGAGCGCGACGGCGACGTGATCCACGGGCTGATCCGGGCCACGGCGGTCAACTCGGGTGGACGCACGAACGGCTTCACCGTGCCGAATCCGCAGGCGCAGGGCGAGCTGGTGGCGCGGGCCCTGCGCTCGGCCGGGGTGGACCCGCGCACCGTCACCTATGTGGAGGCGCACGGCACGGGCACGCCGCTGGGCGATCCGATCGAGGTGCGCGGTCTGGGGCTGGGTTTCGCCGCCGCCGCCGGCCCGGGCGCGGACGAGTTGCCCAGGCAGTTTTGCGCGCTCGGCTCGGTGAAGGCGAACATCGGGCACCTGGAGTCGGCGGCGGCGCTGCCCGGCATCGCGAAGATTTTGTTGCAGATGCGGCACGGCGAGATCGCGCCCTCGCTGCACGCGGAGCAGACCAACCCGGAGATCGCCTTCTCCGAGACGCCCTTCTACGTCGCGACACGGGTCCGGCCCTGGCCCCGGCCGACGGATGCGAGCGGTCGCGAGCTGCCGCGTCGCGCGGGGCTGAGCTCCTTCGGCGCCGGCGGGGCCAACGCGCATGTGGTGTTGGAGGAATACCTGCCCGCGACCGCGCCGCGCGGCCCGATGGGCGAGCGCCCGGAGCGGCCGGAAAAAGCCGAGCTGATCGTGTTGTCGGCCGCCAGCGAGGAGCGGCTGCGGGTGGTGGCGGGGCGCTTGGCGAAGCGTCTGGCCCGCGCGGACGCGCCCGGGCTGGCGGCGGTGGCGCACACCTTGCAGGTGGGCCGGGAGGCCTTGGCGGAACGCCTGGCGCTGGTCGCCGGCTCGGTGAAGGAGGCGGCGGAGAAACTGGCGGCCTTCGTCGCGGAGGAGCGCGTGGACGGCCTGTGGCGCGGACGGGCCGGCGCCGGCGCCGGCGCCGGCGGTGGCTCCGAGTTGTCCGATCCGTCCGGGCTGTCGGAGCTGTCCGCATCGTCCGAGCCGGGCGAGTGGGCGCTTCGCTGGACGCGCGGGGGGGCCGTGGATTGGGCGGCCTTGCGGGGCGGGCCGACGCCGCGGCGGGTTTCCTTGCCGACCTATCCCTTCGCGGGGCGGCGTCACTGGCTGGAGACCTCCGCGTCAGCCCAAGCCACCCAGCCCGCCCCCGCCCGGCCCGCGCCCGTGCCGGCGCCCGCGCTTGGCGCCGGGAGCGCGCCGGACCCGACGGTCCTGCGGATCCTCGAGCGCGTCTGGCGTCCGGCTCCGGTTTCGGCTCCGGCTCCGGCGCGGGCTTCGGCGCGGACGGCGGCGGATGACGCGCGGGCCCGGCCGTCGCCGTCGGGCTCGGTCGTGGTGCTGACGAGCGGGGGCTCTCCGGCCGTTTGGGCGGGCGCGGAGGGGCTGAGGCTGCGCGCGGTGCGGGTGGAGGCGGATTTCGCGGACGAGGCGGCGGCGCGCGACGCGGCGCGGCGGGTGGTGGCGGAGCGCGGTTCCGAACTGGTGGGCTGCGTCGATTTGTCGGATTGGGCGGAGGGCGCGGAGAACACGGATTGCGCGGCGCGCGTGGCCGGCACGCCCGGCCTGACGAAGATCGCTTTCGTGCAGGAACTGCTCGTGGCGGCGCGCGCGGAGCCGTGGTTCTTTTTCCATGTTTCGGACGGTCGCGGCGCGGCGGGGGCGGTGACGGGCGCGCTGGCGGCGATGTTGGGCGCGGAGTATCGCCGGGTGGTGTCGCGGCGCATCGCGGTGGACTTTGGCCCGGCGGAAGCGGGGCGTCTGGCCGGGGTGTTGGCGGCGGAGTTTGGCGAGACCTCGGGCGACGCAGCCTCCGACGTTTCCCACCTCGGCGGCGTGCGGCGCGCGGCGGCTCTGGTCGAGGTTGGCCGGGCGGAGGCCGGTCGCGGGGCGCGGCCGCGATTCTCGGCCGAAAACGTGTATGTGGTGACGGGCGGCACGCGCGGGCTCGGGCTCGCGGTGGCTCGGCGGCTGGTCGAGGGCGGGGCGCGCAAGCTCGTGTTGATGGGACGCCGGCCCTTGCCGCCGCCCACGGAGTGGGCGGATCGGGCGCGGGCTGGTGGCGTCGTCGCCGCCCAGGACGCCTCCGAAAACGCCGCCCAGGACGCGGCGCGTTTTTCGGAGTTGCTGGCGTTGCGGGCGATGGGCGCGGAACTGGAGACCTTTGCCGGCGAACTGGGCGACGAGGCCCGGCTGCGGGCGTTTTTCGACGACGTGCGTCGCCGGCTCGGACCGATCGCGGGCGTGGTTCACGCGGCGGGGCTCGGCGACGCGGAGCATCCGGCCTTCGTGCAAAAACCGCTCGCGAACATCCGCGCGGTGCTCGCGCCCAAGGTGACGGGGCTGCGCGCGCTCGACCGCGCGCTCGGCGACGGGCCGCTGGAGTTTTTTGTGCTTTTCTCCTCGGTGGCGACGCAGGCGCCCCTGTTGGCGGCGGGCTTGTCGGACTACGCGGCGGCCAACGCCTTCATGGAGGCCTACGCGCGGGAGCGGGCGGCGGCGGGGCGGACCGAGTTTCGCGCCCTGAGCTGGGGCAACTGGGCGGAGACCGGCATGGGCGAGGTGAAGAGCGCGGCCTATCGGGCGGCCGGACTGCGTTCGCTGCGGACGCGCGAGGGCTTGGCCCTGCTGGACGCGGCGCTGGCCTTGCCGGCCGCGCCCCATCGCGTGCTGCTCGGCACGGCGGAGGTTTTTTCGCCGGAGGCGCTGAGCTTGGCGAAGGCTCCGCGCTCGGCCCCCGTCGTAACTCAACCCGCGTCCGTGGCGCCGCCTCCGCCCGCGACCGCGACCGCGGCGCCAACCACATCCACCTCCGCGACGCCGAGCGCCGGAGCCAACGACGGCGGCACGCGGGAGGCGTTGCGCGAGCTGTTTTCGCGGGAGCTGAAAATCCCCGTGGCGGAGCTCGATCCGGCCACGCCCTTCGGCGACTTCGGGGTGGACTCGATCCTGCTGGCGGCGCTGGTGAAACGCATCGAGCTCTGGGCGGAGACGCGGCTCGATGCCACGGTGCTGCTGGAGCACCCGACGCTCGACGCGCTCGCGGCCTATTTTGACCGCATGCCCGGCATGGCGGCGCGGATTTCGGATGCCGGCGTCCCGCCGGAGCTCCCGGTTTCGGAGCGTGCGGTTTCGGCGCGCGGGGTTTCCGAGCGTGCGGCGGCCGTTCGTGAGGCGGAGGAGCATCGCGTCGCTGTGATCGGGCTGGCCTGCCAGTTCCCGGACGCGCCGGACATCGCCCGTTTCTGGGAAAACCTGTGCGCGGGGCGGTGCAGCATCCGCGAGGTGCCGCGTTCGCGCTGGGACGTGGAGCGCTTCTACTCGCCGCGGCCGGCGCCGGGGAAAAGCATCAGCAAGTGGGGCGGTTTTCTGGACGACATCGAGTCCTTCGATCCGGGGGCCTTCAACATCGCCGAGGACCTCGCGCCGCATGTCGATCCGCTGGTGCGGCAGTTTCTGGAGACGAGCCTGCAGGCGGTGCGCCATGCGGGTTACGAGCGGGCGGAGTGGTCGGGCAAACGCGTGGGCGTCTTCGTCGGCTCGCGGGTGGCGAACTACGCCGAGCGCATCGAGAAACTGCACCGCAGCAGCATCGTGGGCACGGGGCAGAACTTCATCGCGGCGCACCTCTCCGATTTGTTCAACCTGCGCGGTCCGAGCCTGGTGGTGGATTCCGCCTGTTCCTCGTCGCTGGTGGCGCTGCATCTGGCGGCGCGCAGCCTCCTCTCGGGCGAGACCGATTTCGCGGTGGCGGGCGGGGTGGACATCCTGCTGGACGAGTTGCCCTACCTGAATCTGAGCGAGGGCCGCGCGCTTTCGCCCGACGGGCTTTGCCACACCTTCGACGAGCGGGCCAACGGCTTCGTGCCCGGCGAGGGTTGCGGCGTGGTGATCCTGAAATCGCTGGCGCGGGCGCGCGCCGACGGCGACCGCATCTACGCCGTGCTGGACGGCTCGGCGGTCAACAACGACGGCCACACCATGGGCATCACGACCCCCAACCCGGCGGCGCAGCGCGAGGTGATCGAGAGCGCGCTGGCGGCGGCCGGGGTGAGCGCCGCCTCGGTCGGCTACGTGGAGGCCCACGGCACGGGCACCATGATCGGCGATCCCATCGAGCTGAAGGCGCTCACGCAGGTGTTTCGCGGCGCGACCGAGGCGCGCGGGGTGTGCGGGGTGGGCAGCGTGAAGACCAACATCGGCCACCTGCTGAGCGCGGCCGGCATCGCGAGTTTCATCAAGGTCGTGCTCTCGCTGCATCACGGGCGGCTGCCGGCGACCCTGCACTGCCACACGCCGAACCCGCGCTTCGAGTTCGCGCGCTCGCCCTTCTATCCGCTCACCGAGGCCCGCGACTGGACGCGCCCGGCCGACGGCGGGGCGCGGCGCGCGGGCATCAGCTCCTTCGGTTTCGGCGGCACCAACTGCCATGTGATCGTGAGCGAGGCCCCGGCTCCGGCGGCCGCGGACGGCGTGGCGCGGAGGGCTCCGCTCGCCCCCCCGGTTTTTCGTCGTCGGCGTTTCTGGCTGGAGCCGAGAAAAACCGATTCCGTTGTCGCCAAGGCGCCTGCGATTCGCCCGAGTCGTCGCCCGCTTTTGGAACTCACCCTGCTCTGATGGCCCTGCCCCGACAGCTTATCGAGTGCGAGCTCACCCTCCGGCATGACGATCCGCTCATGCGGGATCACCGCGTGCACGGCGTGCGGGTGATGCCCGGCGTGACCTTTCTCGACATCGTCATGCGGCTGGTGGCGGCGCGCGGCGGCGAGCCGGAGCGGCACGCGCTGCGGGACGTGCTCTTCATCGAGCCGGCCGTGGTCACGGAGGAATTTGACCGGCGTATCCGGATAACCCTTACGCCGCAGGGCGACGGCGTCTGGCGCGTGGCGGGGCGCGCCCGCAGGCTGCGCGGCGAGACGCCGGAGGGCGGCTGGCGGACGAATTTCGAGGCGATCCTGGAGGAGCGAGGCGCGGCGGAGGCTGCGCCCGTGCGGCGGGATCTCGCCGCGCTTCGCGCGGGCGCGGGCCGCGAGGTGGACGTGGACGCGGCCTACGCGATCTCGCGACGCATAGACATCCACCACTTCGAGTTCATGAAGGGGCTCGGCCGGGCTTGGGTCGGCGCCGATTTTGTGGTGGCGGACCTGCATCTCGGCGCGCTGGCGGCGGAGTATCTGGACCACTTTCGCGCGCACCCGGCCTACCTGGACGCGGCGACGGTGGTCTTCCTGCTCGCGCAGCACCAGGACGAGACCAAGGCGCGGCCCTTCATTCCACTGACCATCGAGCGCTTCACCTCGATCGGTCCGTTACCGGAACGCTGCACGGTGGTGATCGACCGGCGGCGCGCGCGGGTGGACTCCGACGACCTCGTCTGGGGCGACCTCGAACTTTACGACGCCGAGGGCCTGCTTCTGGCCCGGCTGGAGAAGATCCGTTACAAACACATCCGCTCGCACGAGCTCATCACCCGGCTCGCGCGCGGCGAGGAGCCCGAGGCGGCGGAGACGGTGGCGAAGGTGGCGGCGAAGGTGGCTGAGAAGGTGGCTGAGAAGGTGGCGCGCGTCGTCCCCGACGCGCTCGGGACGGGCGCGGCGGAGACGGTGGGGATGGGCGCGGCGGAGACGGGCGCGGCGGGGCCGCGTCAACGCGTTGGGGACAACGCGTTCCACCTCGGAGCAGATGGGGACAACGCGTTCCACCTTTTGGCGCCGGAGACGACGGGCGAGGCGCTGCGGGCGCTGGTGGCGGGCGCGCTCGGGCGCGCGCCGGCGGACGTGGCGCCGGAGGCGGGATTCTACGACCAGGGCCTCGACTCCACCCACCTTCTGAAACTCGTGCGCGAGCTCGAGACGCGCCTGGGCGAGCGGCTCTATCCCACCTTGCTCTTCGAATACTCCTCGGTCGCGGCGCTGGCCGAGTATCTGGAAGAGCGTTTCGGCAACCGCCTGGTCAAGGCCGTGGCTCCGAAGCCGGTGGCGGTCGCGATGGCCAACCCGGCGAGCGCGGCGCCGCCCGAGGCGGAAGCGTCGGACCTGCTGTGCCTGGAGGCGGAGTGGCGCGCCGCGCCGCCCGAGGCGGATGCCGGGGACCTTCGCGTGACGGCGGACCTGGTTTTTGTCGATCAGCGGGACGCGGCGGGTCCGTGGCGCGAGCTTTGGCCGGACGCGGTGGCGGTGGTGGCGGGCGACCATTTTGGCTGGCGCGACGGACGCACGGTGATGCTGCGACGGGCGCACGCGGAGGATGCGGCCCGGCTTTTCGACGAGCTGGCGGGGCGCGGCCGGGCGGCGGGGCGCGCGCTGTTCCTCTGGGCTTGGCGCGCGCCGAGCGGGATCGACGAGGCGGTGGAGGCGGGGCTGGGCTCCTTGTTGGTGCTGGCGCAGGCGGCCCTGAAACGACGGCAGGCGCTGGATTGGGTCGTCGGTCACGCGGCGCATCCGCTCCTCGAGGCGGTGTCGGGCTTCGCGCGCACCCTGTGGCGGGAAAACCCGCGTCTGGTTCTTCGCGCCGTCGAGCGCGGCGCGGACTGGGCGCTCGACGCGCACGCCTGCGCGCGGCTGGCGGCGGAGTGGGCGCGGCGCGGCGAGTGGGACGCTCAGGTGCGCTGGATGGCGGCCGGTCGCGAGGTGCGTGGCTGGCGCGACGCGGCGACCGGGGCGACCGGGGCGGCGGATGTGGCGGGGCTGCCGCTGCGGCCGGATGGAGTTTATCTCATCACGGGCGGGGCGGGCGGGCTGGCGCGGATCTTCGCGGCGGCCCTCCGCGAGCGGGAGCCGGCGGCGCGGATCGTGTTGGCCGGACGCTCGGCCTTGCCCCCGGAAAAGGCGTCCGGGCTGGCGCGTCTGGGCGCGGAGTATCGGGTGTGCGACGTGGCGGACGAGGCGGCGGTGGCGCGTCTGGTGGCGGAGCTGCGCGGCACGCTCGGGCCGATCCGCGGCGTTCTGCACACCGCCGGCGTGCTGCGTGACGCGCAGGTGCCGGGCAAGACTCCCGGGCAGGTCGCGGAGGTCCTGCGTCCCAAGGTGCGGGGCACGCTCGCGCTCGACCGCGCGCTGGCGGACGAGCCCCTGGATTTTTTCGTGCTCTTCTCCTCGACGGCGGCCGCGATGGGCAGCGCGGGGCAGAGCGACTACTCGTTCGCGAACGCGTTTCTCGATGCCTGGGCGGAGGAGCGCGAGGCGCTGCGCCGGGCGGGGGCGCGCCGGGGGCGGACCCTGAGCGTGAACTGGCCGCTCTGGGCCGAGGGCGGCATGACGGTGGACGCGGCCACGCGCGCGGATCTCGCCGCCCATCTCGGCATGGTGCCGCTGCGCACGGCCGACGGGGTGGCGGCGCTGGCTCGCGGTTTGGCGAGCCCGACCGCTGCGGCCGGCTGGCTGGTGGCGGCGGGAGACGCGACCAAGCTGCGCGCCGCGCTGCGGTTCTCCCTTACCGCGTCCGGGCCCGGGCCGACCGCGACCGCGCCCTCGACCGCGTCCGGGCTCGCGCCCCGCGCGCCTGCCTCCGTCGCCGAGGCGGGCGGCGAAGGCGACGACGCTCCGCCGGCGGACGCGGTGGCGATCATCGGCGTGGCGGGGCGTTATCCGGGGGCGCGCACCCCGGCGGAGCTGTGGGCGCGTCTGCGGGCGGGCGAGGACCTGATCCGGGAGATACCGCCGGAGCGCTGGGACCATGCGGCGATCTACGATCCGGACCGCACCAAGAAGGGCCGCGCCAACAGCAAGTGGGGCGGTTTCCTGGAGGATTTCGACCACTTCGAGCCTCGTTTTTTCAACCTCTCGCCGCGCGAGGCGGAGCTTCTGGATCCGCAGGAGCGGCTGTTTTTGCAGACGGCCTGGCAGACCTTTGAAAACGCCGGCTACAACCCGGCGGGCAAGGCGCTGCGCGAGACCGGCGTGTTTGTCGGCGTGATGTGGAACCAGTATCAGCTCTTCGGCGCGGAGGAGCTGCTGCGCGGCCACGCGGTGGCGCCGAATTTCTCGACCGCCTCCATCGCCAACCGCGTCTCGTATGCGCTGAACCTGAGCGGTCCGAGCCTCGCGCTGGACACGATGTGCTCGTCCTCGTTGACCGCCATTCACCTGGCCTGCGAGAGCCTGCGTCGCGGCGAGTGCCGCACGGCCCTGGCCGGCGGGGTGAGCCTGTCGCTGCATCCGGCCAAGTATCTTTTCCTCGGCGAAAACCAGATGGCGTCGAGCGACGGGCGTTGCCGGAGCTTCGGCGCGGGCGGGGACGGCTACGGGCCGGGCGAGGGCGTGGGTGCGGTGCTGCTCAAGCCCCTGGCGCGCGCGCTGGCCGACGGCGACGTGATCCATGGCGTCATCCGGGCCACGGCGGTGAACCACGGCGGCCGCGCCAGCGGCTTCACGGTGCCGGCGCCGCGCGCGCAGGCGACGGTGGTGGAGGCGGCCCTCGCGCGGGCCGGGGTGGACGCGGGCCGCGTCGGCTACATCGAGGCGCACGGCACGGGCACCTCGCTGGGCGACCCCATCGAGATCGCGGGGCTCGAGGCGGCGTTTCGCGGGGCGGGGCGGCCGGCGGGGAGCTGCGCCATCGGCTCGGTCAAATCGAACTTCGGCCATCTCGAGGCGGCCGCCGGCGTGGTCGGCCTGACCAAGGTGCTGCTCCAATTTGAACACGGCCGGCTGGCGCCCTCGCTGCACGCGGAGGAGCTGAATCCGCACATCGATTTCGCGCGTTCGCCCTTCCGCGTGCAGCGCGAGCTCGCCGAGTGGGCGCGTCCGGCCGACGGCGGGCCGCGCGTGGCGGGCGTGAGCTCCTTCGGCGCGGGCGGCTCCAACGCGCACCTGATCGTGGAGGAGTGGATCGAGCGCCGCCGGCCCGGCTCGGGCGAAGGGGCGGCGGCGGGCGACGGCGCCGAGTGGATCCCGGTGTCGGCGGACACGCCGGCGGCGCTGCGCGAACTGGCGACCGAACTCGCGGAGGCGCTGGAACGCCTGGCGGCGAAATCGGCGAAATCGGCGAAATCGGCGGACGCGGCGGAGGGCGGCGCGGCGACTTTGTGCGACGTGGCTTTCACCCTTCAGACGGGCCGCGACGGGCGGGCGCTGCGGCGGGCGTTCGTCGCCACCAACCTGGCCGAGGCGGCGCGCGGTCTGCGCCGGATCGCGGCGGGCGAAACGCCGGGCTCCACGCCGACTCCGCAGGTGACGCCGGCACTCGCGCCGGTGACGCCTCCGGCGGCGTCGGTGGCGGACTGGTTGGCGGGCCGAAACATCGACTGGACGGCGCGCTGGAGCGAGCGGGGCGAGCGGCGGGTGGCCTTGCCGGCGTATCCATTTCGCGGGGAGCGTTACTGGATTCCGCTCGCGCCCAACGGCGTGGGCCGCCGGCCGCGCCTGCATCCCTTGCTCGACGGCTGGTCGGGCGCGGCGAGCCTCGAGGCGGGAGAGGTCGTTTTCACCAAGCGGCTCAGCCTCGCCGAGCCGGTGTTGGCGCAGCATCGGGTGCGCGGGCGCGCGGTGTTGCCGGGCGTGGCGCACGTGGAGATGGCCTACGCGGCGTTGGCCGAGCTGGCGGCGCCGGAGGGGTATGCGTTGACCAAACTTTTCTGGCTGGCGCCGGTGTTCGTGGACGAGGCGGGGCGCGCGGTGCGGGTGGTGTTGCGAAAGGTCGAGCAGGGGATCGGCTTCGCGCTGGAGGCGGACGCGGGCGAGGCGAAGGTGTTTTCGCGGGGCGTGTTTGTGCGCCGCGAGGACCGGGCGGAGGAACGTCTCGACCTCGCGAAACTGGCGGACGGCGGGCGCGAGCTGGCGGGCGAGGGTTACTACGAACGGCACGCGGAGACCGGGGTGGGCTACGGGCCGATGTATCGGCTGGTGAAAAGCCTGCGCCGCCGCGGCGACGAGGCTCTGGCGGAGGTGGAGCTCGGCGGTGAGTGGACGCGGGAGCTCGGTCGCTACCGGATGCATCCGGGCCTCTTCGACGCGGCGCTGCACGCGACGGCGGATTTGATGGATGGCTTCGGGGCGAGCGGCGCGCCGCTGCTGCCCTTCGCGGCGGGCGAGGTGGAGTGGCGGCGCCCGCTGCCGGCTCGGTTGCGCGCCTACGCGGTCAAGGCGGGTTTTAACCTCTGTCACGTCGCCCTGCTCGACGAGGACGGCCGGGTGTGCGCGAAGGTGAAAAACCTCGCCGCGCGCGAGCTCGCGGAGCCCGCCGCCGCGGCCGGGCGGCTCGCCACGCTCGAGACCGGGGTGGACCCGCTGGTAGCGGGCCCGGCGGCCGCGCCGGACGGACTGGACGGGAAGTCGTGGTTCTACCGGCCGCGCTGGGTGCCGGTGGCGCGGGCCGACGAGGGCATGGCGGCGGCGGCGGAGGTGGACGCGCGCACCGGCGGCGGCCGGGTGGTGGTGTTGGCGCTAGACGCGCCGGAGGGTGCGGCGGAGGCGTTGCGCGCGGCCGCCTCGGCCGCCGGCGGGAGCGCTCGGCTGCTGCGCGGGGCGCGCGCGGCTGCGGAGACGCTGGATGCGGACGATCTGCTGGCGGGCGCCGACGAGCTCGTGTGCTTGATCGGGCGGGAGGGGCCGGCCCCGTCCACGGCGGAGGAGGGCGTCCTGCTCGGGCTGGCGCATCGGCTGGCGCGCGCGGTGGCGGCGGGAGGACGGACGCTGACGCTGCGTTTGCTCACGGACGCATTGCTCTGGGGCGACGAAGCGGAGCGGCTGCCGGCGGGCGCGAGCCTGCATGGGTTTTTGCGCACGGCGGCGAAGGAGATCGCGGGCCTCCGCGTGGCCTGCGTGGACCTGCCGCTGGCCGGGCTCGCGGCGGAGCCGGGCCTGGCCGGGGCGGTTTTGGCGGAGGCGGCCTCGTCGCGTCCGCGCGAGGTGGTGTATCGGGCGGGCATGCGTTTCGAGCGTCGGCTCGAGCCGCTGCGGCTGTCGGCGCCGGCGGCGTCGCCGTATCGGACGGGCGGGGTTTACTGGATCGTGGGCGGGCTCGGCCATATCGGGCGGACCCTGGCCCTGCGTCTGGCAAAGACGGCGCGGGCGCGCATCGCCCTGACCGGGCGTCGGGCGCCGGACGCGACGGTGGCGGAGCGGCTGCGCGAGCTGGAGGCGGCGGGGGCGGAGGCGCTCTACGTGCGGGCGGACGCGGGCGATGCCGAGGCGATGGACCGGGCGCGGGCGGAGATCGAGGCGCGTTTCGGCGCGATCCGCGGCGTGTTTCTCTCGGCCGTGCATCTGGTGAGCCGAAACGTGGTCAACCTCGCCGAGTCCGAGCTGCGCGCCTCGGTGGCGCCGAAGATCCAGGCGACGGCCTGGGCGGTGGAGCGCTGGGCGGGCGGCGGGCTCGATTTTCTGGCGGTGTTTTCCTCGGCCAGCACCTTCGAGGTGAACCTCGGCCAGGCGGCCTACGCGGCGGGCGGGACCTTCCAGGACGCGCTCGTGGCGCGGGCGGCGGAGCGGGCGCCCTTCCCGGTGCGGCTGATCAACTGGGGCTACTGGGAGAGCATCGACAGTTTTGTGGAAAACATGGGCGAGCGCCTGGCCTCGGCGGGGGTGCGGCCCCTGCGCGCGGCGGACGGCATGGCGGCGCTGGAGCGCGTGCTGGCCGGCCCGGCCGGGCAGGTGTTGGCGCTGGATGTGGACGAGGAGCTGGCGCGCCGACTGGGGGCGGATTTCTCGCGCTCGGGCGAGGCGGCTCGACCGGGGCCGTCGGTGTCGCTGGCCGTCGCGGTGGCGGAGGCGGCGCGCGCAGCCGGCGACGGCGCGCGCGCGGGCGAGGCGCGTCCGGACGAGACTGCGCGGGCGGCGTTGGAAAACTACTCTCGGTCGCGACTGGTCGGGCTGATGCGCGAGCTGGAGCGGGCGGGCGGCGAGGCGGCGGTGGCGCCGGCCTATCGCGCCTGGTGGGCGGCGGCGCGGGAGGCCCTGCGCGCGCCGGCGACGGGGGCCGCGTCCGGCGAACCGATCACCCGGGGGGCCTTGCTCGCCCGGCACCCGGAGCTGGAGGCCAAGGTCGCCCTGCTCGACGCCTGCGCGGCGGGCACGGTGGAGGTCGTGACCGGCCGGCGCGGCGCGCTGGAGCTGTTGTTTCCGAAGGGCTCGAAGGCGCTGGTCGAGGCGGTTTACGCGGGCGACGCCGAGGCGGAATTTTACAACGCGCAACTGCGTCGGCTCGTGTGCGCGCAGGTGGCGGAGCGGCTGGTGACGACCACCGGGCCGGTGCGAATCCTGGAGGTGGGCGCGGGCACGGGCGGCACCTCGCGGCGCCTGCTGGCGGAGCTCGCCGCGCTGGCGGAGCGTTTCGCGCACGGCGGGCGGAACGGGGCGATGATCGAGTGGTCCGGGGAGCGCACCCGTCCCGGGTGCTGCCTTGGGCGTCCCGCCCAAGGCTCGGGCCCGGAAGGTGACGGCGGGACGCCGTCACCGGCACGCGAGACGCGTGCGCTCCCCGGACCGTCGGACCCGGGCCCCGGCGAGGGCAGCGGATTCGCGGCGGAAGCGGCCGGGCGTATCCAGTATTTCTATACGGATGTGTCGCCGACCTTCGTTCGGAATGGCGAGGCGGAGTTCGGGGCGCGGTATCCCTTCGCGCGCTTCGTGGTGCTGGACGGCGAACGCGAACCGGAGGCGCAGGGCCTGGCTGCGGGGAGCTTCGACCTGGTGCTGGGGACCAACGTGTTTCACGCGCTGCGCGATCTGCGCGCCGGGCTGGAGCGGGCGCGACGGTTGCTGCGAAGCGGCGGCGTGCTGGTGTTGAACGAGATCACGCGTCCGCAGTTGTGGGCGACGATGACCTTCGGGCTCACCGCCGGCTGGTGGCATTTCGAGGACCCGGCCGCGCGGCTGCCCCACGGGCCGGTGACCAGCGCGGAGCGCTGGGCCTGGCTGCTGCGCGCGGCGGGCTTCGCGACGACGGCGGTGGTAAACGCGGCCGGCGCGGCCGAGGTGCGCGTGATCGCCGGCGTGGCGGATGGCGTCCACCCCCGCGCGGTGGCCGCGCCGGCCGCGCCTGCGCCTGCGCCGTCGGCGTCGGCCGTGCGCATCGTGAGCGGGACCGGCGGGACGGGTGGGTCGCCGGCGACCGGCGCCGCGACGGACCGGGGCGGCGACGCGGTCGGCGGCGGCACGGTGGAGGACTACGTGCGCGGCGTGTTCGCGGCGGCGTTGAAGCTGCGCGCTGCGGATCTGGACGCGCGGGCGACCTACGATGTTTACGGCATCGATTCGCTGGTGGTGATGGACATCACGCGGCGGCTGGAGGCGGATTTTGGCGAACTGCCGGCGACCCTGCTTTTTCAACACGGCACGATCGAGAAGCTGAGCGCGCATCTGGCGGCGCGGCACGGGGCGGCCTGCGCGCGGGTGACGGCGCGGTCGGCGGCGGTGTCGGCCCCGGCCTCGGTCTTCGGCGCGGTGGCGGGCGCGCAGGCGGCCGCGGCGCATGTGGCCGCCGACCACGCGGCGGAGCCGGCGGGGCGGGAGAGGGAGGACGACATCGCGATCATCGGCGTGGGCTGTCGGTTCCCGGATGCGGACACGCTGGACGAGTTGTGGGCGAATCTGGCGGCGGGGCGGTGCAGCGTGACCGAGCGCCCGGCGGACGCATGGCGCATGGGGCCGGGGGCGCCGGGCGCGTTTTTGCGCGACGTGGACAAGTTTGACGCCGGCTATTTCCGCATAACACCGGCCGAGGCGGAGCGGCTGGATCCGCAGGCGCGGTTGTTTTTGGAGACGGCGGCGGCGGCCTTGGAGGACGCGGCCTGCGGGGCGGCGCGGCTCGACGCGGCGGGGCGGGCGGTGGGCGTGTTCGTGGGGGTGATGAACAGCGATTACCCGCTGCTCGATCCGGTGCGGCCGGAGGCCTCGCAGGGCGTGGTGACGGGTTACTCGGCGATAGCGAACCGGGTGTCGTTTCACCTCGACCTGCACGGGCCGAGCCTGGCCTTGGACACGGCCTGTTCCTCGTCGCTAACGGCGCTGCATCTGGCCTGCCAGAGCCTGCGTCAGGGCGAGTGCCGGATGGCGCTGGCCGGCGGGGTGAACCTGGTGCTGCACGCGAAGCACGTCGCGGCGCTGGCCGGCATGGGCATGCTCTCGCCGAGCGGTCGCTGCCGGGCCTTCGGCGCCGGGGCGGACGGGATGGTGGAGGGCGAGGGCGTCGGGGTGGTGGTGCTCAAGCCGCTCGCGGCGGCCCGGCGCGACGGCGACCCGATCCGCGCGGTGATCAAGGGCAGTTTCGTCAACGCGGGCGGGCGCACGGCCGGCTTCACGGTGCCCAATCCCGGCGCGCAGGCGCGGGTGGTGGCGGAGGCCCTGCGGCGGGCGGGCGTGCCGCCGGAGACCGTCACCTATCTGGAGGCGCACGGCACCGGCACCGCCCTCGGGGACCCCATCGAGATCGCCGGCTTGGCCGAGGCCCATGCGGACCGTCCGTCGGGAGCGCGCTGCGCGCTCGGTTCGGTGAAGAGCAACCTCGGGCACCTCGAATCGGCGGCCGGCGTGGCGGGGCTTTGCAAGGTCATCGCGCAGTTCCGCGCGGGGCGGATCGCGCCCTCCCTGTTCGCCGAAACGCTCAACCCCAAACTCGGCCTGGAGCGCACTCCCTTTTTCGTGGCGCGCGAAGGCATGGCATGGGAGCGCGGGCGCGACGCGCGGGGGCGCACGGTGCCGCGTCGGGCCGGGGTGAGCTCTTTCGGCGCGGGCGGGGCCAACGCGCACGTGGTGCTGGAGGAGTGGATCGAGGACGGGCAAGCCCGGGCGCGTGCGGCGGATGCTCCGCGCCGGATCGTCCTGTCGGCGAAGACGCCGGAGGCCCTGCGCGGGCGGGCGCGGCGGCTGCGAGCGTTTTTGGCGGCGCATCCCGAGACGGCCTTGGCCGACGTGGCGCGAACCCTGCGCGAGGGGCGCGATCCGATGCCGGTGAAATGGAGCGCGCGCGTCGGCGGCCTGCCCGAGCTGGAGCGGCGGCTGGCGGCGCTGGAGGCCGGGCGCGACGCGGGCGACGCCGTGGGCGCGAACGCGGGCGCGGGCTCGGGCGTGGATTCCGGCGCGGACGCGGGCGAGTCGGAGAGTGGCGGGCGTCTGATCGCGCTGCCCACCTATCCCTTCGCGCGGGATCGGCATTGGCTGGCGGGCGGCGCCGGGCCGGAGGTGGCGGCGGAGACGGCCACGCTCGCGGCGGAGCGCGCGGTCGTGACGCAGGCGAACGGCGGGAAAACGACGACTTTGAGCTTCGAACGCGCCGAGTGGATCGAGGTCGCGGCGCCGACGAGCCCGGCGCGGACGGCGGGGCCGGGACGGCGCGTGCTGGTGCTGGCGGCGGACGGTCCCTGCGCGTGGGCGGAGGCGTGTCGGGCGCGCGGCGACCGCGTGTGGGTGGTGCGGGCGGGCCGGGTTTTCCGTCGTCTGGCGGAGTCTGATTTCGAGCTGCCACCCGGCGAGGAGGCCGGGGCGGCGGCGCTGGCGGAAACGTTGGCGGCCGAGGGGGCGTGTCCCGACCTGGTGATAAACGCGTGGACGGACAAAGACTTCGTGCCGAACGGCGCGGCGGTGGCGGTGCAGCTCGCGAAGGGGCCGCTGGCCTGGACAACTCTGCTCGGCGCGCTGCGTCGGGAGCGGACGGGGAGCGTGGGTCATCTCGACTGCGTGCAAGTGGTGGCGGGCGGGCGGAGCAACCCGCTCTGGCGCGCGGCGGCGGGTTTCGGGCGCTCGCTCATGCGAGAGGACGGGCGCATCCGCTTCCGGGTCCTGGGCGGGGCGGAGGCCCGCGCGGCGCTGCTGGACGCGGAGGTCGCGGGCGAGGTGGTTTTCGCCGAGGCCGGGCGGGTGTGGGAGCTGCGGCGGAGCGTCGGCGCGAGTCCGGCGGCGACGGGCGAAGGCTGGCGCGAGCGCGGCGTGTATTTGATCACCGGCGGAGCCGGTGGGTTGGGGCGGAAGGTCGCGCGCATGTTGGCGCGGGAGCGCCGGGCGCGGCTGGTCCTGGCGGGGCGCTCGCCGGCGGATGGCGCGACGGAGGCGGTGCTGGCCGAGCTGCGCGCGCTGGGCGGCGAGGCGGTGTATGTGGCGGCCGACGTGGCGACCGAGGCGGGCGCGCGGCGGGCGGTGGCGGAGGCCAAGACGCGTTTCGGCGTCCTGCATGGCGTGATGCACGCCGCCGGCGTGCTCCGCGACGGCTTTTTGCTGCGGAAGCGGGCGGAGGACGCGCGCGCGGTCCTGGCGCCAAAGGTGGCCGGCGCGGTGTGGCTGGACGTGGCGACTCGCGACGAGGCGCCGGAGCTTTTCGTGTTGTTCTCGTCGTTCGTGGCGGCGGCGGGCAACGCGGGCCAGACCGACTATGCTTATGCGAACGGATTCCTCGACGGCTTTGCGGGTTGGCGGGCGGAGCGGGTCCGGGCGGGAGGGCGGCGCGGCGCGACGGTCTCCATCGGCTGGGGGCCCTGGCGCGACGGCGGCATGCGCCCGGCGGGCGCGGAGGACGCGGCCATGATGCCCGACCATCCCGAACTACGGGCGCTGTCGGACGAGGCGGGGCTGGCGGTGCTGCGCGCGGCGGCGGGCGCGGGCGAGACGCATTTCACGGCGGAGGCGCGGGCGTCGCGGGCGTCGGGCGCGGGCGAGGACGCCCCCGGGGAGTCGGTCGCGGCCGCAGAGCGCTCGTCCGGCCCCGACGCGGTGGCGGTGGAGCGGCTGTTGGCGCGGGTGATGGCGGAGGTGACGAAGATCCCGGTGGAGCGTCTGGCGGCGGGGACGCCCTTCGAGGACTGCGGCATCGATTCCATCGTGGTGATGAAGTTCAACCGGCGCCTGGCCGCGCTGGCCGGAGGCGAGGCGCCCCGGACCCTGCTGTATGAGGCCCGGAACCTGCGGGATCTGAGCGTGTATCTGTGCCGCGAATACGCGGGGCTCATGGCGCGCGCGCTCGGCGCCGCCGGCGGGGCCTCGGCGGCGACGGCGGAGCCGCCGCGCGCGTCGGCGAAGGCGGCGTCCGTCGCGCCCGCGCCCGTGGTGGTCGGGGCGGTTTCGGCGGCGTCGGCCGAGGCGCCGGAGCGGGCGGGGAACGCGGGCGTGGCGGTGGTGGGGCTGGCGGCGCGTTTGCCGGGCGCGCGGGACGCGGACGAGTTTTGGGCCAACTTGATCGCCGGGCGCGACTCGGTGCGGGCGGTGGCGGGCACGCGTTGGCCGGCCGATCCCGAGGGGCGGATTTATTGCCCGGCGGGCGGGATGTTGGAGGGCGTGGACGAGTTTGACCCGCAGTTCTTCAACTTGTCGCCGCGCGAGGCGCGAAGCATCGATCCCCAGGAGCGGCTGTTTTTGCAGACCGCCTGGCACGCCCTGGAGGACGCGGGGTATTCGCGTCGGCGCCTGCGGGAGCTGGGCGGCGAGGCGGGGCTGGGCGCTCCGGTGGGCGTGTGGGTGGGCGTGACGACCAACGATTATCAACTGCTCGGCGGCGGTGGTGGCGTGGGCGGAGGCCCGGGCGGGGGCGGGGCGCCGCAGTCCTTGCCCTGGTCGATCGCGAACCGGCTGTCGTATTTCCTGGATCTGGCGGGGCCGAGCCTGCCGGTGGACACGGCCTGTTCGTCGTCGCTGACCGCGCTGCATCTGGCCTGCGAGAGCCTGGCGCGCGGGGAGTGTCGCATGGCCGTGGTGGGCGGCGTGAATCTCTACCTGCATCCGGCGAAGCTGGTGACGGCCTGCGAGATGAAGATGCTTTCGCGGACCGGGCGCTGCCGGAGTTTCGGCGACGGGGCGGATGGCTACGCGCCGGGCGAGGGCGTGGGCGCGGTGGTGCTCAAGCCCCTCGCCGACGCGCTGCGCGACGGCGACCGCATCCACGGGGTGATCCGCGGCACGGCGGTCAACCACGGCGGGCGCACTCACGGCTACACCGTGCCCAATCCCCGCGCGCAGACGGCGCTGGTGCGGGCGGCGTTGGGCCGGGCCGGGGTGGACGCGCGCACGGTGAGCTACGTGGAGGCGCACGGCACGGGCACGGCCCTGGGCGACCCGATCGAGGTGCGGGCGCTGACGCAGGCCCTCGGACCGAGGGCGACGGGCGGGAACCCCTGCGCGCTGGGCTCGGTGAAGAGCAACATCGGGCACCTGGAGGCGGCGGCGGGCATCGCGGGGCTCATCAAGGTCCTGCTGCAACTGCGGCACCGCAGTCTGGCGCCGTCGCTGCACGCGGAGACGGTGAATCCGGCCATCGATTTTGCGGCGACGCCCTTCCGTTTGCAGCGCGAGCGCGCGGTCTGGACGCGGCCGGTGGTGGACGGGGTGGAGGCGCCGCGCCGCGCGGGCCTGAGCTCCTTCGGCGCGGGCGGGGCCAACGCCCACGCCGTGATCGAGGAGGCGCCCGAGCCGGTCGCGGCAAACGCGGGCGCGTCGGTGGGTTCGGACGCGGATCCGAGCGCCGACGCGGGGCGGGAGCGGTCGGAGGTCTGGGTGTTTTCGGCGCGCACGGAGGAGGCGCTGCGCGAGACGCTGCGCGCGTGGCGCGACTTTTTGCGAACGGAGTCGGGGCGGGCGGCGGCCCCGGCCGATCTGGCGCACACCCTGCGCGCGGGCCGGGAGGCCTGGGAGGAGCGGCTGGCCTTTGTCGCGAGGGACCGGGCGGAGTTGACGGCGCAGCTGGATGCCTTGGCGGCGGGCGAGGGTGGCGAGGCGCCGCTGCCGGTGTGGCGCGGGCGGGTGACGAGCGACGGGGCTGCCTCGCGTCTGCTGGAGGACGACGAGGACGCGCGGGCGATGATCGCGCAGTGGCTGCGGAAGGGGAAACTCGCGCGGCTGGCGGAGCTGTGGGCGGCGGGCGTGGGCGTGGATTGGGCGGCCCTGCCGACGGCGGGCGCGGGGCGGCGGCGGATCGTCTCCGCGCCGGGTTATCCCTTCGCGCGTCTGCGCTGCTGGGTGGACGCGCCGGCCGCGAAGCCGGTGGCGGCGGGCGAGGTGATCACGGCGCGCGCGGCGAGCCCGGAGCGGACGGAGCGGACGGTGAACGTCGCCTCGGGCGTGACCGCGACGGCGACGGCGGACGTGGTCGCGGAGGATTTTTGTTATCGGCCGGTGTGGCGGCCGGCACCGCGCGCGGACGGCGGCGAGACGCCGGTCGGCGGCGGGCCGGTGTTGATCGTGCGGCCGGACGGGGCGGAGCCGGTGGAGACCTTTGTCGAGGCCTTGCGGAGCGCGCACACGCGGGACGAGGTGCGGGTGGCGGAGGCCGGCGCGCGGACCGACTGGGCGGCGGCGCTGGAGGGCTTCGTCGCGGGCGGAACGATTTATTTCCTCGGCGGCTTGCACGCGCCGGCGGCGACGGCGGAGGAGGCGGCGGAGCGGCTGGGCGATCTCGCCCGTTTGGAGGCGACGCAGGAGGCCGGGGTTTACTCGTTGTTCCGTTTGCTGCGGGTGGCGGCGGAGCGGGGGCTGTTGCTGGAGGCGACCACGCTGAAGATCGTGACGGCCGGGGTGTATCCGGTCTGGCCGGGCGAGCGGACGGAGCCCTTTGGCGCGCCGTTGATCGGCTTGGCGAAATCGCTGGCCAAGGAGTATCCGCGCCTGCGCGTGGTGGTGGCCGATCTGGCGCCGGAGGCGGTTTTCGGCCCGGCGGCGGCTTGGGCGGGCGCCGTGACGACGGCGGTGGTGGACGAGGCGGCGGCGCGCGGGGCGGCGGAGTTTTTGCGCGCGGAGGCGGGCCGGCCCGGCGGCGGCGAGGTGGCTTGGCGCGCCGGTCGGCGTTATGAACGTCTGCTGGAACCGGTGGAGCCGGGGACGGAGCGGGCGGAGGTGTTTGTCGAGGGGGGCGTCTATGTGATCGTGGGCGGCGCGTCGGGCATCGGCCTGGAGCTGAGCCGCGAGCTGGCGCGCGCGCACCGGGCGCGGGTGGCCTGGATCGGGCGGCGGGCGGAGGACGCGGAGATCGCGCGGCGGCGGGCGGAGATCGCGGAGCTGGGCGGCGAGGCGCTGTATCTGCGGGCGGACGTCACCGACGCGCCGGCGATGGAGCGGGCGGCGGCGGAGATCGCGGCGCGCCTCGGCGTGGTGCGCGGCGTGGTGCATTCGGCGCTGGTGATCGAGGAAAACATCCTCGAGCGGATGAGCGAGGCGACCCTGCGGCGCGGGCTGGCGGCGAAGGTGGCGGGCACGGCGGTGTTGTGGCGTGTCTTTGGCGGCGGGCGGCTGGATTTTCTGCTCCTGCACTCCTCGGCGCAGGCCTTCATCGGCAACCCGGGTCAGGGCAACTACACGGCGGCCTGCCACTTCCTGGACGCCTTCGCGTGGGCGGCCGACGCGCTCGGGCGTTTCCCGGTGCGCACGATCAATTGGGGTTGGTGGAGCGAGGTGGGGCACGGCGCGAAGCCGGAGTATCGGGAGCGTTTTCCGGCGCGCGGGCTGCGCTCGATCGCGGCGGACGAGGGCGTGGCGGCGCTGCGCCGGGTGCTGCGCGGCGGGGCGGTGCAGGTGCTGGCGCTGAAGGCGCGGGCGGATTTTCTGGCCGGGCTCGGCGTGGACTCGGGGCTCCGCGCGCTGCGCTTGGGCGCGGGGGCCGAGGGCGGCGCCGGAAGCGTCCGGTTGGCGGAGGTGGCGGCGCGGCTGACGGTGCCGGCGCCCGAGCCGGCGGAGATCGCGCGCCTGACGGAGGCCTTCGCGGCTTTCGAGCAGCTCGGTTTCACGCTGTTGTTGGACGCGTTTCGGCGCATGGGCGCGTGCCGCGAGGCCGGCGAACGCTGGACGCTGGCGGCCTTGGAACAACGGCTCGGGCTGCGGGGCGGCTACGCGCGCCTGCTGCGTGCGCTGGTGAACGTGCTGCGCAAGGCGGGGCTGGCGGAGGGCGACGCGGACGGGGAGTTTTTCATCACGGCCAAGGCGGGCGAGGCGGAGTTCGCGCGGCCCCTCGATCCGGTGGCGGCGGCGGAGCGGTTGGCGGAGGCGCATCCGGCGCTGGCCGGGCACGCGCGCCTGCTGGGGCTGGTGTTGGCGAGTTATCCGGAGATCCTGCGCGGCGAAAAGGCGGCGGTGGAGGTGATGTTCCCGCGGTCCTCGACGGTGCTGATGGAGCGCATCTACACGGGCAACGTGGTGGCGGCGTATTACAGCTCCCTGGTCGCGCGGGCGGTGGTGGCGCGGGTGGAGGCGGCGCGGGCGCGCCTGGCCCCGGGCGAGCGGGTGACGATCATCGAGGCGGGCGCGGGCACGGGCGGCACCAGCGCGGCGGTGCTGGAGGCGCTGCGGCCCCATGCGGAGGCGGTGCGTTATCTCTACACCGACGTGTCGCCGGCCTTCGCGAAGCATTTCGAGGCGAAGTTCGCCGGGCGCTATCCGTTTGCCGAGTTCCGGGTGCTGGACGCGTCGCGCGACGTGACGACGCAGGGCTTCGCGCTCGGCGAGGCGGACGTGGTGCTGGCGGCGAACGCCTTGCACGCCACGCCGCGCATGCGGGTGACGCTGGGCGAGGTGAAGCGGCTGCTGCGGCGCGGCGGCTGGCTGGTGCTGGACGAGGTGAACGAGGTGCAGGACTTCGCCACGCTGGCCTTCGGTTTGCTCGACGGATGGTGGTTGTTTGCGGACGCGGAAAACCGGCTGCCGGACTCGCCGCTCATCGGTTCGCGCACCTGGGAGGCCCTGCTGGCGGAGGCGGGTTTCGCGCCGGTGCTGCACACGGCGGACCCGCGGCTGGCCGGCACGGGGCTGGGCCACGACATTCTGGTGGCGGAGAGCGACGGCTGGGTGTGGCGCGCGAACGCGGCGTCCGCCGCCGGCGAGGTGGCGCGGGCGGGCGAGGCCACCGGGAGCGGGGGGCAATTGGCGGCGTGTGTGTGCAAAAACCCGGCGGGGTGCCGGGCGCCGGGGGGGGGGGCGGGGGCGGGCGGGCCCCGGGGGCGCGCCGGATTGTGGCGGGATTTACCCACAACCCGCGGGCCGGCGGCGGCCGCTCCCGGTGACGAAGCCGGGACTTCGACACCGCTTCCTGTCGCGGCGGGCGTGGAGGCGGAGCTGCGGGAGGTGTTGCAGCTCGGCGAGGCTCCGCTGGACCGGGATCGGCCGTTTACGGATCTCGGTGTGGACTCGATTCTTGCCATCGACATCGCCAATCGTCTGAACCTGCGTTTCGCCGTGCGTTTGCGCCCCACCGATCTCTACAGCCACGCCACCGTCAGACGGCTCGCCGCGCACATCCGCGCCTCCGGCGGCAAGGTCGGCGCGGTGACGCGCGAGGCGGTCGGCGGCGACGGCGCAGCCGCGGCGCCCGTCCCCGCCGCCAAAGCGGCGGAGGCTCCGCTTGGCGTCGGAAACGGAGCCCGCACCCGCGGCGGCAATGGCAATGGCAGGGGCCACGTGGCGCCGGCGGCCGGCAAGGACGCGATGATGGATCTGCTGCGCGAGCTCCAGGCCGGGCGTCGCACGGTGGACGAGGTGGATCGGGCCTGGGTGAACAACTGAAACGCGCGCGAACCATGAAAACCTCCACACGACGCGAGATTTTGGAAGCGGTGCGCGCGGGCGAGATGACGCCCGAGGACGCGTTTGCGCGGATCGCGGCGCTGGCCGCGTCGAAACCGGCGCCGACACCGACGTTGGGGGCGGCCCCCGCGCCGCTCGTGGAGGATGCGGCCGACGGGATCGCGGTGATCGGCATGGCGGGGCGTTTCCCCGGCGCGGCGGATGTCGGCGAGTATTGGCGAAACCTGCTGGGGGGCCGCGATTCGGTGGGCGAGGTGCCGGCGGAGCGCTGGGACCACGCGGCCTACCATAGCGCGGATCCGCGCGCGCCCGGGAAGTGCGCGACGAAGTGGGGCGGATTTTTGGCGGACGCGGACAAGTTTGACCCGTTGTTTTTCAACCTGTCGCCGCGCGAGGCGGAGCGCATGGACCCGCAGCAACGGCTGTTTCTTCAGGAGGCGTGGAAGGCCTTCGAGGACGCCGGCTGCGCGGACGAGCGGCTGCAGGCGCTGAAGTGCGGCGTGTTTGTCGGCTGCAAGGACGGCGACTACCGCGAGCGGCTGCGCGGCGAAGACGCGGACGCCTACGCGCTGATGGGCAACGACAGCGCGATCCTCTCGGCCCGCATCGCCTACCATCTGAACCTGCGCGGGCCGGCGATCTCGGTGGACACCGCCTGCTCCTCCTCGGCGGTGGCGATCCACCTCGCCTGCGAGAGCCTGCGCGGCGGGGCCTGCGAGCTGGCGCTGGCGGGCGGGGCGGTGCTGACGACCGCGCCGACCTCCTTCGTGACGCTGAGCCGCTTGAACGCGTTTTCCGCGTCGGGCCGTTGCCGCACCTTCGCGGCGGGCGCCGACGGTTTCGTGCCGGCGGAGGCGGTGGCGGCGGTGGTCTTGAAACCGCTGGCGGCGGCGCGGCGCGACGGGGATCGCATCTACGGTGTCATTCGCGGCACGGCGGCCAACCAGGACGGGCGGAGCAACGGCATCACGGCGCCGAGCGCGCCCGCGCAGACCGCGCTGATCCGCGAGCTCTATGACCGGCTGGGGCTGGACGCGGCGAGCATCGGCTATGTGGAGACCCACGGCACGGGCACGGCGCTGGGCGATCCCATCGAGGTCGAGGGGCTGACCCGGGCGTTTCGCCACTACACCGACCGTCGCGGGTTCTGCGCGCTCGGCGCGGTGAAAACCAACACCGGCCACCCCATGCTCGCCTCGGGCGTGAGCGCGTTGATCAAGGTGCTGCTCTGTCTGCGGCACCGCGAGCTGGTGCCCTCGCTGCATTTCGACGCGCCCAACCCGCACATCGATTTCGCGGACAGCCCCTTTTTCGTGAACACGCGTCGCCAGCCCTGGGCGGCGCCGGCGGGCGGCGGGCGTCGGCGCGCCGGACTGAGCTCCTTCGGATTCAGCGGGACAAACGTCCACATGGTGATCGAGGAGGCGGACAAGGTCGGGGCGGGCGCCGGCCCCGGCGCGGAAGCGGGCGTGGGCGAGGAGCGCGGGCGGGCGCGCCTGTATGCGTTTTCCGCCAAGACGCCGGAGGCCCTGGTGCGGCGGGCGGCGGAGCTGGCGGCGTGGCTGCGCGGGCCGGAGGGCGCGGGCGCGGCGGCGGCCGACATCGCGTGGACGCTCGGCGCGGGGCGTTCGCATCTGGCGGAGCGCGCGGCCGTGGTGGCGGAGTCGAAGGAGGAGCTGGCGGCGGCGCTCGAGCGGGTCGCGGCGGAGGGCGCGGAGTCGCCGGCCTGGCGGCGCGGCGAGCCGTCGCCGGAGGGCGAGTGGGCGGGCCTGAGCGCCCAGGCCGCCGCGTTGGTGGAGGAGGGGGTGACGCCGCCCGGCGCGCTGGTGGCGCTGGCGGAGCTTTACGGGCGCGGGGCGAGCCTGCCCTGGCGCGCGTTGCTGGCCGGCGGGCGGACGATTTCGTTGCCAACGTATCCCTTCGCGCGGGAGCGGCACTGGATCGAGTGGCCGGCGGCGGGCGCGAACGGCGGGAAAACGGGTGCCAACGGCGCGGCCGACGCGGCGGGCGCGGCCGGCGGGGAAACGGGCGCGGCGCGTTTGAACTTTTACACGACCCGCTGGGAGGAGCTGGCGGGCGATCCGGCGGAGGCGGTGTCGGCGTCGTCGGCTGCGGCTGCGGCGGCGATGGCGGCGACCGTCGATGCGGAGACGCTGGTCTGGTCCTGGTCCGAGACGGCGGGCACGGTGGAGGCGCGGGTGCGGGCGGCGGCGGCGGCGGCGAAGGCGCTGGCGGAGCGGCTCGCGGCGGAACGGCCGGGGACGACGCGACGGCTGGTCGTGGTGGCGGAGTCGGCGGCGCCGGCGAGCGATCCGGTGGCGGATTTTCTCGGGGGCTGGCTGCGCTCCCTGCGCATGGTGTTGCCGCGTGTGGAGGCGGTCCTGGTGCGCGCGACGCCGCTGGAGGCGGCGGGCGCGGCGGCCCGGGCGGCGCGGACCGGCGGCGCGGGTCTGGCCGAGCTGCGTTGCGAGCGGGGCCGGGCCTGGCGACGGGTGGCGGAGCGCGTCGAGCCGTCGAGGGCGGAGCAGGCCGGGGCGGAGCGCGGCGGCGGACCGCGCCGGGGCGGGGTGTATGTGATCACCGGCGGGCTCGGCGGCGTCGGGCGGCGGGTGGCGCGGTATTTGTTGGAGCGATACGCGGCGCGCCTGTTGTTGCTCGGCCGTTCCGAGGCGGGCGGGCGTTTGGCGGAGCTGTCCGGGCTGGGCGGGGGCGAGGTGCTTTACCGGCGGGCGGATTTGACCCGGCCGGAGGAACTGCGGGCGGCGCTGGACGAGGCGCGGGCCCGCCTGGGTCCCCTGCGCGGCGTGTTTCACGCGGCGGGGGCGGCGGGGAGCGAGGCGGTTTTGACGCGTTCCGACGCGGCGCTGGCGGCGATGCTGGGGCCGAAGATCGACGGCACCCGGGCGCTGCACGCGGCGACGGCGGCGGACGAGCTGGATTTCTTCGCGCTCTTCTCCTCGACGGCGGCCTTGCTGGGGGATTTCGGGCAATGCGACTACGCCGGGGCCAACGCCTTCCTCGACGGCTTCGCGGCGTGGCGCGAGGGCGAGCGGGCGGCGGGGCGGGCGCGCGGGCGCACGGTGAGCCTGGGCTGGCCGCTCTGGCGCGAGGGCGGCATGCACTTCGGCGGGGCGACCGAGCGCGAATACCTGCGGAGCTCGGGTCTGGCGTATTTGGAAACCGGTGACGCGCTCGACGCGCTGGAGCGCGGGCTGGCCTTCGGTGGGTCGCATCTGGTGGTGATTCCGGGCGAGCCGGCGCGGGCGGACCGGGCGCTGGGCGTGGCGGTCGCGCACGGTGGCGGGACGCCTCCGGCTTCGACGAGCCGGGCGGCGCGAGCGGACGGCACGGCGGAGTCGCCGGGCGCGGCGCGGGGCGACGAGGGCGCGGTGCGGGCCGGGGTGCTGGCCGCGGTGGCGCGGGTGTTGAAACTGGATCCGGCGCGGGTGGACGTGGAGCGTGGGCTGGGCGAATACGGCTTCGACTCGATCAACCTGAAGGAGCTCGCGGTGGAGCTGGAGCGCGACTTCGCGGTGGCGGTTTCGCCGGCGGTGTTTTTCGCGCGCAACACGGTCGCCGCCCTGAGCGCGCACCTGTTGGCGAGCGGGGCTCGGGTGGCGGAGCGGGTGGAGCCGGCTCGCTCGACGACCGGGCGGGCGGAGGAGGACGCTCGGGTGGCGGACCTGCGGGAAACACCGACACCGACGCCGACGCCGACACCGACACCGGCGCAGGCGCTGGCGTCCGACACGGGCGGGTCCGGCGGACCGGAGCCCATCGCGGTGATCGGGTTGGCGGGGATTTTTCCCGGCGCGGGCGACGTGCGGGAGTTTTGGGAGAATCTCGTGGCGGGGCGCGACGCCATCCGCGAGGTGCCGGCGGAGCGCTGGGATTGGCGCGAGTATTTCCAGCCGGGCGCGGGCGGCGAGGGGGCCGGGGCTCGGGGCTCCTCGAAGTGGGGCGGTTTTATCGACGGGGTGGACCGGTTTGACGCGAAGTTTTTCAACCTGACGCCGTTGGAAGCCCGGTTGATGGATCCGCAGCAGAGGCTGTTTTTGCAGACGGCCTGGCATGCGCTGGAGGATGCGGCGGTGGCGCCGTCGAGCCTGTCCGGGCGGCGTGTGGGGGTCTTCGCCGGGGCGCAGTTCAACGATTACGACGACCTGCTGGCCCTGGCCGGCGAGCGCCGGCCCCAGCGGGTGGCGGGGTGCGCGCACAGCGTGGTGGCGAACCGGGTTTCCTACTGGCTGAATCTGCGCGGGCCCAGCGAGACCATCGACACGGCGTGCTCGAGCGGGCTGGTGGCGGTGAACCGCGCGGTGCGCGCGCTGCGCGCGGGCGAGTGCGAGCTGGCCCTGGCCGGGGCGGTCTGCCTGATCCTCGCGCCGGAAAACATGGTCGGCGCGAGCAAGCTGGGCGTGCTTTCGCAGGACGGGCGTTGTCGCACCTTCGGACGCGGGGCCAACGGCTTCGTGAAGGGCGAGGGCGTGGGCGTGCTGGTGCTGAAGCCGCTCTCGCGCGCGCTGGCCGACGGGGACCCGGTGCAGGCGGTGATCCGCGCCTCGGGCGTGAACCACGGCGGCCGGGCGCACTCCCTGACCGCGCCCAATCCGGCGGCGCAGGCCGAGCTCATCGAGACGGTGTATCGCGAGGCGGGCGTGCCGGTGGAGTCGGTCGGTTACGTGGAGGCGCACGGCACGGGCACCGAGCTGGGTGACCCGACGGAGGTGGAGGGCCTGAGGACCGCCTTCGCGGCGCTGCGCGACGGACGCCCGGCGTCCGGTGCGGGCTGGTGCGGGCTGGGCTCGGTGAAAACCAACATCGGTCATCTGGAGCCGGCGGCGGGCATCGCGGGCATGATCAAGGTGATCTTCGCCCTGCGGCACGGCGTCCTGCCGGCGAGCCTGCACGCGGAGGAGCCGAATCCGTTTTTGAAACTCGAGGGCGGCCCCTTCGAGGTGGTGCGCACGACGCGTCCCTGGGCGCGGGCGCGGCGGCCGGACGGCGGCGAGCATCCGCGACGCGCCGGGGTGAGCGCCTTCGGCTTTGGCGGGGCGAACGGGCATGTGCTGCTCGAGGAGGCGCCGGCCGGCGTATCCGGAAACAGACTACCCGCGTCCCGCGAGCCCCGCGCGCTGGTCTTGTCGGCGAAAAACGGGGAGCGCCTCCGCGCGACGGCGCGCCGGCTGGCGGCGTATCTGCGGCGGGTGACGGGAACGCCGGCGGCGCCGACCCTGGCGGAGCTGGCCTTCACCCTGCAAACGGGGCGCGACGCGATGGAAACGCGTCTGGGCTGGGTGGCGGAGGACGCGGAGGACGCCCTGCGCCGGCTCGAGGCGTGGCTGGCGGGCGACGGCACTCGCATGGTCGGCGAGGGCGGCGGAGTCCGCTCGGCCGGCGCCGAAGCAATCCCCGGGGTGAACCTGCTCGGCGGATCCGACGCGGAGCGGCTGGCGGCGTGGCTGCGCGGCGAAGCGGTGGATTGGCGGGCGGCGTGGAGCGGGCCGAGGCCTCGGCGGGTGTCGTTGCCCGGCTACGCGTTTGCGGAGGACCGGCATTGGTTCGAGGCGGCGCCGACGAAGGCCGCGGGCGTCTCGGCGGCGTCGGTGGCGGATGCGTCGGCGGTCGCGAACGCCGACACGCCGGCGATCGGCAACCCGGCTGGCGTGGGCGAGATTTTTGTCACGGTGGCGGCTGACGACTGGTTGTTGCGCGACCATCGGGTGGCGGGCGTGCCGACCCTGCCGGCGGCGGGATCTTTGGCGCTGATTTGGCGCGCCTTCGCGGAGCGTTCCGGTGGCGTGCCCGAGGAGTTGCGCGACGTGGTCTGGCTGGAGCGGGCGCAAGCGGCGGGGGCGCGCGGGCTGGAGCTGGCGGCGCGTTTCGGCGGAGCGGGCGGAGCGCCGCGTTTTTGGCTGACGGCGGCCGGGGCGGAGACGCCGGTTTACGCCGAGGGGCGCGTCTCGGCGCGGACGACGGCGGAGGGCGTGGCGCGGGCCGGCGCGGCGCCGCGTCTGGCCCTGGCGGAGATCCGCGCGCGCTGCGCCGGCAGGATGGACGGCGCGGCGGCCTACGCGGGCCTGGCGGCGCGCGGCATGGTGTTTGGTCCCGCGTTCCGGAGCCTGCGCGAGCTAGCGACCGGCGAGGGCGAGGCCCTGGCCAGCCTGGTCGTGCCGGTCGCGTCCGGCGCGGCGGGTGGCGGATTGCACGCGGGTCTGCTGGACGGCGCCTTGCAGGCGATGGCGGGCGTGGCGAGGGCGGGCGGCGGCGTGGCGACTTTGTTGCCGTTTTCGTTGGGCCGGCTGCGCGCTTGGGGCGATGCGGTGGCGGAGGGGGAGGAGGCCCTGGCCCATGTGCGGGAGCTTCCGGTGGCGGCGGGCTCGGGCCTGCGGAAGTTCGACATCGACGTGGCCGCGCCGGACGGGACGGTCTTTTGGGAGCTGCGCGAGCTGGCGGTGTGTATCGTGAAAGCGAATACGGCCGGCGTCGCCGACGCGGCCGGCGCGGGCGGCGAGCGGGAGGCGGCGGAGTCGCCGTCGGTGCGGCTGGAATTTTTTGAGCGACGCCGGGAGGCCGAGCCGGCGGCCGCGACCTTCGCGGGCGGGGCGCCGTCGGTGTTGGTGCTGGACGAGGAGGCCGGGCTGGCGGAGGCGCTGGGCGCGGACGCCCGGGTGCGGCGCGTGGCGCGGGTGCGGACGGGGCGGGCCTTCGCCGAGCTGGGGCGCGATCTGTATTCGGTGCGACCGGACGCGCCGGAGGACTGGGCGGCGCTTTACCGCGCGCTCGGGGCCGGAGCGGACGCGGACACGGGCGTGGGCGCCGTGGCGGGCTGGTGCGTGGTCAACGCCTGGGGCCTGGGCAAACGGTTCGTGCCCGGCGCGGCCGCCCTGCGTCCGCAGGTGCGGAAGGCCCTGCATGCCTGCGTGGGCTGGGTTCGGGCCTGGCTGGCGGGGGCGGAGCGACCGCCGATGCTTTGGGTGCAACTGGCGGCGGGGGGCGAGGCGGCTCCGGCGCAGGCGGCGACGGGGGGATTGCTGGCGACCCTGGCGCAGGAGCAGCCGGCGCTGGCCGGGCGGGTGTTGGAAGTGGAGCGCGCGGAGGCGCCGCGGACCACGGCGGAGCGTTGTCTGGCGGAGTGGAATCCGGGCGGCGCGCGGGTGGCCCGTGTGAGCGAGGTCGCGGGGCGGCGCGAGGTGGAGCGGATCGCGCCCGGCGCGGCGCCGGCGGTCTCGGGCGGGCTGGCGGCGAGCCTGCGGCCGGGTGGCACCTATGTGCTGGCGGGCGGGCTCGGCGGGATAGGTCGGGCGCTGGCGCGGGCCCTGGCGGCCGCGGCGGGGGCGCGTGTGGTGGTGCTCGGGCGCGGCGTGGACGGGGCGGAGGGTCGGGAGCGTTTGCGCGAACTGCGCGAGGCCGGCGTCGAGGTGTCGGCCCACGCGGTGGACCTGGCGGACGGACCGGCGGTGGCGGAGGCCCTGGCCCGGGCGCGGCAAAAGTTTGGCGCCCTGCACGGAGTGATCCAGTGCGCGGGCGTGACGCGGGACCGGCTGGTGTCGGCCAAGACGAACGCCGAACTCGACGCGGTGCTGGCGCCCAAGGTGGACGGCACGGTGTGGCTGGACGCGGCGACGCGCGGGGACGCGTTGGACTTTTTTGTGGTGTGCTCGTCGATGGCGGGCGTGACGGGCAACGCCGGGCAGGCGGACTACGCCTACGCGAACGCGTTTCTCGACGCGTGGATCGAGTGGCGGCGCGGCGAGGTGGCGGCGGGGCGGCGGCGGGGCAAATGCCTGAGCGTGGCCTGGCCGCTCTGGGCGGAGGGCGGCATGCGGGTCGAGGCGCGCGCGGCGGCGTGGATGCGGGAGCGTTTTGGCCTGGTGCCCTTGCCGACGGAGACCGCGCTGGGCGTGTTGGCGGACGCGCTGGCGGCGGACGCCGGGCGGGTGATGGTGTTGGCCAAGGCGGCGGACGGGCGGCGGGCCGAGCCCGACGCGGAGCCGCGCCCGGTGGCGAAGGCGGCGGCGAAATCCGTCGTTTCCGTGGCGGTGAAAAGCTCCGCGCCGCCGGCGCGCGACGGAGGGCGGAGCGTCGCCCCGGACGGGATGCGGGGGCTGGAGGCCTATTTGAAGGCGGTGTTGGCGCGGGAGACCGGGCTGGCGGCGGCGGAGATCGAGGCGGACGCGGCGCTGGAGCGCTACGGCATCGACTCGCTGCTGGCGATGGGGCTGACGCGCGCGCTCGAACGCGATTTCGGGGAGCTGCCGAAGACGCTCTTTTTCGAATACCAGACGCTGTCGGCGCTGGCCGGCTACTTCGCGAGTCGGCACGCGGCGAGCGCCGCGCGCGTGGCGGGCGCGGCCGCGTCGGCGCCGGCGGAGCGCGACGGCCGGACCGAGGTCGGGGCGGGGGCAGCGACGGAGGCCCGGAGCGCGGGCGAAGCGGAGACGCGGAGCGGTATCAGTGCGGCGGATACGACGACGCGGCGGACGGAGCCGGCCGGGTGCGCGGCGACGCGTGCGGCGGGCCGTGGCGGGGACATCGCGATCGTGGGGCTGAGCGGGCGTTTCCCGATGGCGGAGGATGTGGACCTGCTCTGGGAAAACCTGAAGGCCGGGCGCGACTGCATCACGGAGATACCGGCGGAGCGGTGGGATTGGCGGACGGATTTTGATCCGGTGCGCGGGCGCGAGGGGAAAACCTATTCGAAGTGGGGCGGCTTTTTGGAGGACGCGGACAAGTTTGACTCGTTGTTTTTCTCCATCGCGCCGCGCGAGGCCGAGACGATGGATCCGCAGGAGCGCATCTTCCTGGAGGAGGTGTGGAGGACGCTCGAAAACGCCGGCCACGCGCGCGCCGCGCTGGCGGGGCGCAAGGTCGGCGTGTTCGTCGGCGTGATGTATAACCAATACCAGCTCTTCGCGGCGGAGGAGGCGCTGAAGGGCAACCCGGTGGCGCTGGGCTCGTCGGCGGCGTCGATCGCGAACCGGGTGTCCTACGTCTTCGACTGGCACGGGCCGAGCCTGGCGTTGGACACGATGTGTTCCTCGTCGTTGACCGCGCTGCATCTCGCCTGCGAGAGCCTGCGGCGGGGCGAGAGCGAGGCGGCGGTGGCGGGCGGGGTGAACCTCTCGCTTCATCCGCAGAAGTATTTGCAGCTCGGCTTCGGCGAGTTCGCGTCGAGCGACGGGCGTTGCCGGAGTTTCGGTTCGGGCGGCGACGGCTACGTGCCCGGCGAGGGCGTGGGCGCGGTGTTGCTCAAGCCGCTCGCCCGCGCGGTGGCGGACGGGGATCGCATCCTCGGTGTGATCCGCGGCAGCGCGGTGAACCATGGCGGCAAGACCAACGGCTACTCGGTGCCGAACCCGGTGGCGCAGGCCGAGGTGGTGCGGGAGGCCTTGCGGGCGGCGGGCGCGAGCGCGCGCGAGCTGAGCTACGTGGAGGCGCACGGCACGGGCACGGCGCTGGGCGATCCGATCGAGCTGGCGGGGCTGGTGCGGGCCTTCGCCGAGGACACGGCGGAGCCCGGCTTTTGCGCGCTCGGCTCGGTGAAGAGCAATCTCGGGCATCTGGAGTCGGCGGCCGGCGTGGCCGGGCTGGCGAAGGTGCTTTTGCAGATGCGGCACGGCGAGCTGGCGCCGACGATCCACGCCGAGCCGGCCAACCCTCATCTGCGTTTCGACGGCACGCCCTTCGTGGTGCAGACGCGCGCGGCGGCCTGGGCGCGACCGGCGGGCGGCGGGCCGCGCGTGGCGGGCATCAGCTCCTTCGGCGCGGGCGGGGCCAACGCGCATGTGATCGTGGAGGAGTGGATCGCGGCGGAGCCGGCGCGGTCCGAGGCCGACGCTGGTGAGCGCGGAGGCGGCGACGACGTCGTGGCCGAGGCGGAAGCGGAGGTGCTGGTGTTGTCCGCCTTTGACGAGGAACGGCTGCGCGAGGTGGCGCGGCGGCTGGCGGTGTTTTTGGAAGGGGCGGGGGCCGGGCTGCGTTGGCGCGACGTGGCCTTCACCTTGCAGGCGGGTCGCACGCCCTTGCCGGAGCGGCTCGGGCTGGTGGCGCGTTCGGCGGCGGAGGCGGCGGCGGCGCTGCGCGGCTGGCTGGGCGGCGCGCCGGGGGGCGTGGTGCGGGGCAACGTGAAACAGCGCGCGGCGGCCTTGATCGCGGGCGAGGCGGGGGCGCGGTATGTGCGGAGTCTGTTGGAGGCGGGTGAACTGGAGACCTTGCTGCGGCTCTGGACGGCGGGAGTGGACATGGATTGGGCGCGTCTGCGCCGGAGCGGTCCGGCGCGGCGGGTGGCCCTGCCGGGCTACCCCTTCCTGCGCGTGCGGCATTGGGTGCCGGGACGTCGCGAAGGCGCGGCGGCGGCGACCAGCCGCTCGGCTGCGGGCGCGGGTGGCGCGCGGCTGCATCCGCTGGTGCATCGCAACGAGTCGGATTTTCGCGAGCAGCGTTTTGTCACGAGTCTCGACGAATCCGAGGCGATCCTGGCGGATCATCGGGTGCTTGGCGGTTGCTGGCTGCCGGCGGTGGCGATGCTGGAGATGGCACGCTGGGCGGCGGAGCGCGCGGGCGGCGGGCGGGTGCGGCGGCTTTACGATCTGGTCTGGGAGCGGGCGGTGGCGGCGACGGACGCCGAGCGGCTCGAGCTGGCGCTGGGGCCGACCGAGGACGGGGCGGCCTTCGTGCTGCGCGACGCGCGCGACGAGTCGCGGCGTTTCGCGGGCGGGCGGACGAGTTTCGTCGCCCCGTCGGAGGCGGCCGCCCTGCCCCTGGCGGAGATCGAGGCGCGCTGCCCGCGCGTGAGCGGCGGGGCGGAGCTCTACGCGGAGTGCGCGCGGCACGGCCTGGACTACGGCGCGTTTTACCGGGTGATCGAGAGCCTGCGGGTGGGCGAGGGCGAGGCCGTCGCCTGGCTGAACCGGCCGGTCGGCGCGGACGGCGGGGGCGACGCGGTCGGCGCGGACGGCGAGGAAAACGCCGGTGGCGGGCTGGACCTTTCGATGTTGGACGGGGCGCTGCAAAGCGTGGGGGCGCTCCTGCGCTCGGGGGCGGCGGACGCGGGCCCCTTCGTGCCTTTTGCGTTGGAGCGGGTGGAGCTGCACGCGGCGATGCCGGCGCGCGCGGCGGTGGTGGCGCGGCGCGCGGCCGGGGTGGCGCGCGGCTCGTCGATCCAGAAATTCGATCTCACGCTGGTCGATCCGGCGGGGCGGGTGTGCGTGGTGCTGAAGGGGCTCGCCCTGCGCATGGCCACGCCGGTGGTGACGGATCCGAAGGCGGCGGGGACCGGCGCGCCGGGCGCGTTGGGTCAGTCCGGTGTGTCGGGGATGCCCGGTGCGTCGGGGCTGCCCGGTGCCTCGCCCACGGCGGGGTCGCCGGGGGCCGCGACGGCCGGAGCCGCCGCCGGGTTGGAGGCGGGGCGGGCGGACGGGCGGTCCGGGCCGCGTCCGGCGGACACTCCGCAGGCGTCGGCCGCGGGCGGCGGACGGGTTTCGGAAAACGACGAGCGGGCGGCGCTGGGCGCGCACCTGCGCGGTTTGGTGGCGGCGGCCCTGAAGGTGGAGGCGGCGCGGATCGCGGGCGGGGAGCCGCTGGAGAGTTACGGCTTCGACTCGGTGTTGATGATGCGTCTGACCCGCGAGCTGGAGCGGGATTTCGGGGCGCTGCCGAAGACCCTGTTTTTCGAGCACCGTTCGCTGGACGAGTTGGCCGGCTATTTCATGGCGGAGCATGCGGCGCGGGTGGCGGAGCGATTTGGCGTGCGGACGGTGGCGGGTCAGCCGGTGGCCCCGGCGCCGGTGCCGCCGGGGGCGGTCGCGCCGGTGCGGTCCACCTTGCCGGCGTTGCGTCGGGTGGAGCCAGCGCGGGCGCGCGCGGGCAAGCCGACCGGGGTGGGCGGCGCTCCGGCGGCGGGCGCGGCCATCGCCATCGTGGGCCTGGCCGGCCGCTACCCCGACGCGGACGACATCGAGGCCTTCTGGGCCAACCTGCGGGCCGGGCGCGACAGCATCGCGGAGGTGCCGGCGGAGCGCTGGGACCACGCGGCGATTTTTGACCCGACTCCGGGCAAACCCGGCAAGACCTACAGCAAGTGGGGCGGCTGGGTGCGGGACGCGGACAAGTTTGACCCGCTGTTCTTCTCCATCGCGCCGCGCGAGGCGGAGTTCATGGATCCGCAGGAGCGGCTGTTTTTGCAGACGGCCTGGCATGCCTGCGAGGACGCCGGGCTCACCCGGGCGAAGCTGGCGGGCCGGCGGGCGGGCGTGTTTGTCGGCGTGATGCACGCGCAGTATCAGTTGATGGAGCCGGACGCGGCGGGCGTGCCGCCCGGCACCTCGTTCGCGTCCATCGCGAACCGCGTGTCGTATTTCCTCGATTTGCAGGGACCGAGTCTGGCGGTGGACACGATGTGTTCCTCGTCGCTGACGGCGATCCATCTGGCCTGCGAGAGCCTGCGGCGCGGCGAGAGCGAGCTGGCGATCGCGGGCGGGGTGAACCTGACCCTGCATCCGAACAAATACCTGCAACTCAGCCACGGGCGCTTCACGTCGAGCGACGGGCGTTGCCGGGCCTTCGGCGCGGACGGCGACGGCTACGTGCCGGGCGAGGGCGTGGGCGCGGTGGTCCTGAAAACCCTGGCGCAGGCGGAGGCGGACGGGGATCTCGTTTATGGCGTGCTGCGCGGGAGCGCGGTGAACCACGGCGGCCGGACCAACGGCTACTCGGTGCCGAATCCGGCGGCGCAGGCGCGGGTGGTGGCGGAGGCGATGGCGGCGGCGGGCGTGGCGCCGGCGGATGTTTCCTACCTGGAGGCGCACGGCACGGGCACGGCGCTCGGCGACCCGGTGGAGGTGCGCGGGCTCACGAAGGCCTTCGAGGCGGCGGGGCCCGGCTGGCGTTGCCCGCTCGGCTCGGTGAAATCGAACATCGGGCACCTGGAATCGGCGGCGGGCATCGCGGCGCTGACGAAGGTGTTGCTGCAAATGCGGCACCGCGAGCTGGTGCCCTCGCTGCACGCGGAGACGCTCAACCCGAACATCGATTTCGGGAAAACGCCCTTCGTGGTGCAACGTGAGCCGGCGCCGTGGACCGTGCCGGCGCGCGGGGCGGACACGCGTGAAAACGAGCGCCCGCGCCTGGCCGGGATCAGCTCCTTCGGGGCCGGCGGGGCCAACGCGCATCTGATCGTGGAGGAGTATGTGGAGACGGGCCCGGGGCGGGCCGGGCGCGCCGACCGGGACGGGCAAACCGAGCCGGCGGCGGAGTGGGAGGCGGGCGCGCTGGTGGTGCTGATCTCGGCGCGCAACGCGCGGAGCCTGCGCGCGCTGGTGGAGGCCTGGGTGGCCTTCCTGGCCGGGACGCGGGCCTCGTTGGCCGAGATCGCGGCGAGCTCGCAGTTGCGGCGCGAGGCGATGGCGGAGCGTCTGGCGGTGTGCGCGGGCTCGGTGGCGGAGCTGCGCGGCGCGCTGGCGGCGTGGTTGGCGGGCGGGGCCGCGTCCGCTGGGGCGACGGCGGGCGCGGGAGGCGCCGCGGAGTGGTTTGCCGGGCGGGTGCAGCCGGGCGCGGCGCCGACGGCGGGCGTGTTGGTATCGGGCGAGGAGGGGGAGGCGTTTCTCCGGGCGCTGATCGCGCAGCGCAACGCGGCCAAGCTGGCGCAACTTTGGGTGGGCGGGGTGAATTTTGACTGGAACCTGCTCTACCTCGACCAGCCGGCGCCGGGCGCGGTGCGGCTGCCACTGTATGTTTTTGCGCGCGACCGGTATTGGCTCGGAGCCGCCGGCGTGGCGGTGAAGGCGTCGGGAGCGGGCATCGGCAGCGGCGCGGGCGTCGGCGGCGCGGTGACGGCGGAGCTCGTCGCGGCGGACGCGGACGGGGCGAGCGTGCGGGTGGTGTTGGACGGCGCGGCGGGCTTCGTGCGCGACCATGTGGTGGGCGGGCGTCGTTTGTTGCCCGGTGTGGCTTGTCTGGAGCTGGTGCGGCGGGCGCTGGCGGCGGTGTCGTCGCGGGAGGACGGCGCTGCCGCTGGCGCGGGCATGGGCGCTGGTGCGGGCGTGGAGCTGCGTCATCTGGTCTGGGCCGCGCCCTTGGAGGTGCCGGAGGCGGGTGTAGAAATCCGGGTCGAGCTGCGCGAAAAATCGGGACGGCGGGAGTTCACGCTCGAGACGCGCGTGGCGGACGGGCGGCGGACGGTGCATGCGCAGGGGCGGGTGGCGGAGCGGGCGGCGTCGCCGGCCGGGGCGGCCGGGGCGCGCGTGGAGCTTGAGGCGATCCGGGCGCGTTGCGCGGAGCGGCTGGAGGGCGGCGTGGTGTATGGGCGTTTCGCGGAGATGGGCTTCGCCTACGGGCCGGCGATGCGCGCGGTGGAGTTTATCCAAACCGGGTCGGGAGAGGCCTTGGCAAAACTGGCGGCGCGGCCGGAGCCCGGGGTGGAGTGGACGCCGGCCTTGCTGGACGGGGCCCTGCAGGCGGTGCTCGGCGCGAGCCGCCCGGGCGGGACCGGCGGCGCGGGGGCGGCGCGGGCCTATCTGCCCTTCTCGGTCGGCGAGGCGTGGGTGGCCGGGGGGGCGCTGCCGGCGCGCGGCTGGGCGCACATCGTGGCTGGGGCGGAGGAAACCAACACCCGGCGTTACCAAATCGTGGTCTGCGACGAGGCGGGCGAGGTGCGCGCGAGTTTGAAGGATTTTGTGGTGCGGGCGGCGGCGGCCGGGCGGCCGGCGGGGACGTCGGATGCGGCGGCGGCGAGCGTGCCGGTGGCGTCGTCGGCGGCGGGGTCGGCGGCGGAGCTGTCGGCCGAGACGGAGGCGTTGGGACTGGTGGTGGAGGGCGGCGCGGAGGAGCCGGGCTACTACGTGCCGGAGTGGGTGGCGGAGCCCGTGCCGACGGCGTCGGCGGTGGCGGCGACCGCGACGGCGAAGGGGCGGGGGGCGGTGGTGTTGCTGGCGTCGGGCGACGAGGCGTGGTTGCGCGAGGCGCGGGCGGCGGGAGTCGCGACCATGCGGCCGGCGGCGAGCGAGGCGGAGTGGGCCTTGGCGGTGGCGTCGGCGGCGGAGCAAGGGGGCGCGGGCGTGGCGCTCGTGGTCGTGGACGCGCGTGGCGCGGATCCGCGGGCCGAGTGGGTGGCGGCGGCGAAGGCCCTGCTGCGCATGAAGGCACCGCCGCATCTGGTGTTGGTCGGCGGGGCGGGGGAGGCGGACGCGGTGGCGGGTCTGGGCGGTTTTGCCCGCACGCTGCGGGCGGAGGCGCCGGCCCTGCGGGCGAGCGTGATCCGGCTGGCCGAGCCCACGGCGGCGGCGGCGCTGGCGGCGGCGCGGGCGGAGACCGGCGCACCGGCGGCGGATGTCGAGGTGAGCCGGGACGCGGCGGGGCTGCGGCGGGTGCGGCGTTGGCGGGCGAGCGCGCTCCCGGCGGCGGGCGCGGTGGCGGCGCCGTGGCGGGCGGGGACCTATTTGATCACGGGCGGCGCGGGCGGTCTGGGGCGGCTTTTCGCCGCCGAGGCGGCGCGTCGGCCCGGAGTGCGGGTGGTGTTGGCGGGGCGTTCGGACGAGAGCGCGGAGCTCGCCGCCTGGTTGGGCGAACTGCGCGCGGACGGGGCGCGGGTGGAGTATCGGCGTTGCGATCTGGGGCGGGCGGAGGCGGTGGCGGAGCTGGTGCGCGCGCTCCGGGCGGAGGGTCCGCCGATTCGCGGCGTGGTGCATGCGGCGGGGGTCCTGCGCGACCGTCTGCTGGCGCAGAAGAGCTGGGCGGATTTCGAGGCGGTGGCGGCGCCGAAGGTGGCGGGCGCGCGTCATCTCGACGCGGCCCTGGCGGACGAGGCGCTGGACTTTTTCGCGGTGTTTTCCTCGACGGCGGGCGCGCTGGGCAATCCCGGGCAGGCGGACTACGCGGCGGCGAACGGGGCGCTCGACGCGTTCGCCCGCGCGCGGGCGTCCGAGGTGGCGGCGGGGCGGCGGCGCGGCCGCACGGTGAGCTTCAACTGGCCCTACTGGAGCGAGGGCGGCATGCGGATCGACGAGCGCACGTTGGCGTGGATCGAGCGGGAGACGGGGCTGCGTCCGCTGGAGACGGCGGCGGGGCTGGCGGCCTTCGCAGCGGCATTGGCGGGCACGGAGCCGCAGGTGATGGTGCTGGCGGGCGACCAGGCGCGGATTCACGCCGCGCTCGGTCTGGCGGAGCGACGCGTGGAGGCGCCGGTGGCGGCGGCGGCGCTCGCGGTCGAGGTTCGGGCGGAGGCCGGCGCGGTCGCGGCGGTGGCGAAAACCATCGCGGCCCCGGCGCGGGCTGAGACGGCGGCTGAGCTGGTGGCGCGGCTGGAGCGCGAGTTGATCGAGCTCACGGCGGAGCTGCTCAAGGTGCCGGTGGAGGAGCTCGATCCGCAGGTGGAGCTGGGCGACTACGGCATGGATTCCATCGCGATGATGACGATGCTCAACCGCATCGAGGCGCGCCACGGCTGCACGCTGGATCCCAACGTGATCGCGAGCCAGGGAAGCCTGGGGCGGCTGGCCCGGCATCTGGTGGAGACGGGCGCGGTGAGCGCGCGCGTGGAGCCGGCGCGGGAGGCGACGCGGGAGGCGGAACAGGAGTCGGGGGCGGTGCGGACACAGGCGGAGGTGGCGCCGGCTCCGGCCGAGGCGGCGAGGGAGGTTTCGACGTCGTCGCCGGCGCTGGCGGTTTCGGCGTCGCCCTCGGTTTCGGCGTCGTTCGCGTCGTCGCCGTCGGTGTCGTCGCCGGTGTCGGCCGCCGAGGCTGCGGACGGGCGGATCGCGGTGGTGGCGATGGCCTGTCGTTTCCCGGGCTCGCCCTCGCTGGAGGCTTATTGGGAAAACCTGCGCGAGGGGCGGAGCCTCATCTCGGAGGTGCCGGCGGACCGCTGGGACGTGAACCGTTACTACAGTCCGGACAAGAAGGCTCCGCAGCGCGCCTACTCGAAGTGGGGCGGGTTCATGGCGGGCGTGGATCTTTTCGACGCGAAGCACTTCGGCATATCGGAGCAGGACGCGGCCTTGATGGATCCGCAGCAGCGCCACCTGCTGGAGTTGACCCAGGAGCTTTTCGACCGCGCGGGCTACCGGCGGGCGGAGCTGGATGGCACGCGCACGGGGGTCTTTGTCGGCGGCGGGCAGAGCGCCTATCTGGCGGAGTCGAGGCGCATCCCGGAGAGCCACATGAAGCACCGCGTGGTGGGCATGATCCAGAACATGATGGCGGCGCGGGTGGCGGACTTTTTTAACCTGAAGGGACCGGCGCAGACCATCGACACGGCCTGCTCGTCGTCGTTGGTGGCGCTGCATTTCGCGTGTCAGAGTCTGCTGGCGGGCGACTGCGAGATGGCGGTGGTCGGCGGGGCGGAGCTGCTGATCGATCCGTATCAGTTTGTCGGTTTCAGCAAGGCGGAGGTGTTGTCGGACGACGGGCGCTGCTACGTCTTCGACGAGCGGGCGAAGGGCATCGTGCTGGGCGAGGGCGCGGGCGTGGTATTGCTAAAACCCTACGCGCGGGCGCTGGCGGACGGTGACATCATCCGCGGGGTGATCCGGGGTTCGGCGATCAACAACGACGGGCGCACGATGGGGCTCACCGTGCCGAGCCAGGACGGGCAGAAGGACGTGATCCGGCGGGCGTTGGCGCGGGCGGGGGTGTCGGCCGCGACGATCAGCTACCTGGAGGCGCACGGCACGGGCACCCTGCTGGGCGATCCGATCGAGATCCGGGCGGCGACCCAGGTTTTCGCCGAGGCGGGGGCGGGGCGGCAGGTCTGCGCGGTGGGCTCGGTGAAGTCGAACATGGGGCACCTGGTGCGCGCGGCGGGCATCGCGAGTTTCATCAAGGTGATGCTGGCGCTGGGGCACCGCACGATCCCGGCGACGATCAACTGCGCGCGCCCGCACCCGCGTTTCAAGTTCGCCGAGTCGCCCTTCTATCCGGTGACCGAGACGCGGAGCTGGGACGCGCCGGCGGGCGTGCGGCGCGCCGGGGTCTCGTCCTTCGGCTTTGGCGGGACGAACTGCCACGTCGTCGTCGAGGAGCATCCGGAGGCGGCCGGGGAGGCGGACCTTGTTTCCGCGCCGAAGAGCCAAGATTTGGCTGGAGCCGCCGGAATCGAACAGGAACTTAACGCGCTCGCAAAATGACCAAACCGAAACGCATCCCCCTGCCATTGACCCGGTTTGACCGGAAGCGGCATTGGCTCGACCTGGCGGGCGAGGCGGGGCCTGAGGCGAGCACGGAGGCCGCCGGAGGGGCGGTCGGCGCGAAGGCGCCGGGGGCGGAAAACGGCGAGGGCGCGGCGGCGGTGTTTTCCGGCGACGAGGCCTATCTGCGCGACCACACGGTGGCGGGCGAGGCGGTGGTGCTGGGCGTGACCTTCGCGGGCCTGGCGCTGGCGGAGGCGCGGCGTCGCTTCGGCGCTGAGGCGCCCGTGAAGGCGCGGCGGCTGGTCTTCGCGCAGATGCTCGCCCTGCGGGCCGGCGAGACGAAGCGGGTGTGGTTGCGGGAGGAGGCTGCGGCCGCTGTCGCCTCGCCTGCGTTGGCCTCGCCTGCGTCGGCTGCGGCGGCGTCGTCGGCCGGCGGCGAGACGGAGTGGATTTGGCGCGGGGGCGCGGACGAGGCGACGGCGGTGGAGTGCGCGCGGGCGCGGGTGGGCGTGGCGCCGGAGGAGCGGCGGCCGGCGCGGCTGGATCTCGCCGGCTGGCGCGAGGGTGCGGGCGCCGCGCGCGACACGCGGGAAGGCGAGGCCCTGTATGCGGCCGAGGCGGCGGGCGCGATCCACCACGGGCCGACCCTGCGCACGGTGCGGAAACTGTGGCGGGGGCCGGGCGCGGTGTTGGTCGAGCTGGAGATGGCGACGGGCGCGCGCGAGTTTGGCGGGCTCGAACCGGCCTTGCTGGATGGCGCCATCACGGCGCTGGGCGCGCTGGAGTTTTCCGTGGGCGGGGCATTCGTGCCATTTTTGCTGAAGGAGCTGGTGCTCTGGCGCGCGCCGGGTCGCCGGGCGTGGGCGGAGGTGCGACTGGCGAAGGAGTCGGCGGAGTTGATCGAGGCGGACATCCTGCTGGCGGACGAGGCCGGCGAGGTGTGCGCGCGCGTCGGCGGTTTTACGTGCAAACGGATCGGCGCGGCGGCGGCGGCCGGCACGACGGTTTCGTCGGGCGCGGGCGCCGGCACGACGGGGGGCGCGACGATTGCCGCTGCCGACGCCGAAGCCGATGCCGACGCGGCGTTGGTCGGCGCGGAGGCGCTGGAGCGCGGCATGGAGGGCTTTTTGCGCGAATTGCTGGCGCCCCTGGCCGGGCGCGGCGCGGACGCGATCCCGGCGGAGGCGAACTTCATGGAGCTCGGGGTGGACTCGAACCAGTTGGTGAGCCTGGTCCGCGCGATCGAGGGCGCCCTGGAGACCGAGCTGTATCCGACCCTGTTTTTCGAACATCCGAACCTGGCGGCGCTGACCACGCACCTGTGCCAGGAACACGCCGAGGCCTGTGCGCGTCTGGTGAAAACATCTCCCGCCGCCCGCGTGGTGGAGGCGCCCGTGGCGGTGGCGGAGACGGATGCGGCGGCGGTTTCGGTGGCGGCGACGGCGGAGCGCGCGACCGCGCCGGCTGCGGCGGCATCGTCGGAGGAGCGGGCGGATGCGCCGACGGGCGGCGTCGGGCGCAACGGGGCGGAGGCCGACGACATCGCGATCATCGGTTGCGCCGGAGTGTTCGCGGGGTCGCCGGATTTGGATGCGTTTTGGCGGAATCTGCGGGCCGGGGCGGACCTGATCCGGGAGATCCCGGCGGACCATTTTGACTACAAGCCCTGGTATGACCCGACGCCGGGCGCGCCGGACAAACTGTATTGCACGGCGGGCTCGTTCATCGACGACGTGGACAAGTTTGACGCGGCTTTCTTCAACGTGACGCCGGTCGAGGCCGAGGTGATGGATCCGCAGATGCGCCACCTCCTGCAGGTGCTGGTGCACACGGCGGAGGACGCGGGCAAGGGGCGGAGCATTCGCGGCAGCAACACCGGCATGTATGTCGGCGTGTGTTTCCACGATTACCAGAACGAGCTGTATCGCGACGGGAAGCCCATCGAGCCGCACGACGGCTCGGGCAACGCGCCGACCATGCTGGCGAACCGTCCCTCGTTTTTCTTCGATCTGCGCGGCCCGAGCCTGGCGCTGGACACCGCGTGTTCGTCCTCGCTGGTGGCGCTGCACCTCGCCTGCAAGGCGCTGCAACGCGGCGAGTGCGAGATGGCCTTCGCGGCGGGCGTGAATTTTCTCCTCGGCTCGGCGCACTACCGGGCCTTTTGCAGCATCGGGGCGCTGTCGCCGACCGGGCGCTGCCACACCTTCGACGCCCGGGCCGACGGCTACGTGCCGGGCGAGGGCGTGGGCGCGGTCTTGCTGAAACCGCTGCGCCGCGCGCTGGCGGACGGCGACCGGGTGCACGCGGTGGTGAAAGGCTCGGCGGTCAACCACGGCGGCTACACGCCCTCGGTGACGGCCCCGAGCACGAAGCAGGAGGCGGCGGTGATCCAGGCCGCCTGGCGCGACGCGGGCGTGGCGCCGGAGACCATCGGCTACATCGAGGCGCACGGCACGGGCACGCGGCTGGGCGATCCGGTGGAGATCAACGCGCTGAAACTCGCTTTCAAGGACTCGCCGGCGGCGGTCGGGAGCTGCCGCGTCGGCTCGGCCAAGGCGCACATCGGCCACGCCGAGGGCGCGGCCGGCGTCGTGGGCGTGCTGAAGGTGATCCTGGCGATGAAGGCCGGCGAGATCCCGGCCATGCCCGGTTTCGGCGCGCTCAACCCCTACATCCAGATCGACGGTTCGCCGCTGCGCATAAACCGCGAAGTGGAAAAATGGATACGCCCGGCCGGCGCGCCTCGCCGCGCGGGCGTGAGTTCCTTCGGCTTCGGCGGCGCCTACGCGCATGTGGTGATCGAGGAGGCCCCGGAGGCGGCGCCCGGGCGGACGGCGGCGGCGAATGGCGCCGGAGGCGGCCTCGCCGGTGGCTTCGAGGGCGTGGCGGACGGCGCGCGGCTCGTGGTGCTCTCGGCGCGGGACGAGGATCGGCTGCTGGAGTCGGCGCGGCGGCTGGAGGTGTTTTTGGGGCGGGAAAACGTGCTCAACGACGCCGCCCCCACGTTGGAGGACATCGCGTGGACCCTGCAGACGGGGCGGGCGGGCTTCGAGGCGCGGGTGGCGTTCGCGGCGGACAACCTGGACGGGCTGCGGCGCGCCCTGTCGCGTTTCGTGGCCGGCGAGGCGGATGCGCGGCGCTGGTCGGGCCTCGCGAAACCCTCGCGGGAAAAGCCGCTCGCTCCGGGCGGTCTCGGCGGGGAGGAGCTGGCGCGTCGCTGGGTGTCGGGGGCGGAGATCGATTGGGCGGGCCTGTATCCGGCGGGCGCGCGTCGGCCGCGGGTGGTGTCGCTGCCGGGCTACGCCTTTGCGCGGACGCGTTACTGGATTCCGGAGCCGGAGGTGAAATCGGCGTCGAGTTCGGCGTCGAATCGGGAGCCGGAGCCGGCCGTGACGACCATTGCCGCCCGCCCGACGACGCCCGGCGCGGACCGGGCGGGTGGCGCGGGCGGCGCGGGGGTTTTTGTGCTGCGGGCGGACGAGTTTTATCTGCGCGACCACGTCGTCGGCGGGCGACGCGTCTTGCCCGGGGCGGTGGCCCTGGAGCTTCTGGGCCGGGCCGCGGGCGGGGCCGGGTTGCGCGATCTGGTGTGGTTGAGCCCTCTGGTTCTCGGTCCGGGTGAGGAGCGACGCGTGACGGTGTCGGCATCGGCGGACGGGGCGGACGCGGTGGAGCTGCGCGGCGAGGGGGCGGACGGCGGCGTGACGCACGCGCGTGCCCGGCTGATCGCGAACGGGCAAAAATCGGAGGCGCTCGGGACCGAGGATTTGGCGGCCCTGCGCGCGCGCTGCACGGAGACCTGGAGCGGGGCGCGCTGCTACGAGCGCTTCGCCGCGCTGGGCTTCGCCTACGGTCCCGGCATGCGGAGCATCGTGGAGTTGCGCAAAGGCTCGGGCGAGGCGCTGGCGACGCTGGTTTTGCCGGGGGAGCTGGCGGACGGGGCGGCCGCGTGGGCGCCGCATCCGGCGTTGCTGGACGGGGCGTTGCAAACCCTGATGGTTGCCGGCGCCGAGGCGACGGGCGGGGCCGTCGGCGCGATGTTGCCCTTCGCCGTGGCGGAGGCGCGCTGGGTCGGGCGGCTGCCGGCTCGGTGCCTCGCGCATGTGAAGGCGGGCCGGGCGGCGGCCGGTTTGCGGTATTTCGACGTGGCCATCCTCGACGAGACGGGCCGGCGCCTGCTGGTGCTCCGGGATCTGGCGGTGCGTGCGGCGGCGGGCGAGCGGCCGGCCGAGGCGGCGCGCGGACCGCGAGCGTCGGCGGACGGCGAGACGGTGGTTTTTGGCGTGGAGTGGGTGGCGCGGCCGTTGGCGCCGTCGGCGGCGAGCGATGAGGCCTGCTTGGTTTTTGGGCGGCCCGGATCGGAAGCGGTCTGGCGGGAGCGGTTGGGGGCGCGGGTGATTTTGGTGACGGAGGCGAGGGCCTTCGCGGAGCGGGCGGACGGCGGTTTCGAGCTCCGGCCGGATGCGGCGGAGGACCACGTGCGTTTGGTGGCGGCGCTGGCGCGACGGGCGGAGCGGCCGACGCGGATCGTTCACGCCTGGGCGGGCAAGGGCTTCGTGCCCAACCCGACCGCGACCGCCGTGCAATGGGAGAAGGGCGCGCGGTCGGTGTTTCGCCTGTGCCGGGCCTGGCAGGGCGCGGAGTCGATGCCGGCGGCGCGGTTGCTGTTTGTGTATCCGGAAGGCGGGGGCGAGGCCGGAACGTTGGCCGGGGACGGCCAACACTACAGGCGGACGCCGTTTGTGTATCAGGAAAGTGGTGACGGGGCGCCGCAGCACGCGACGGCGCGGGGGCTGGCTCTGGCGCTGCGGCGGGAGGCGGCGCGGGTGCGCTGCGCGACCCTGGCCGCGGGCGACGAGGCGGCGGTGGACTGGCGCGGCGAGCTGGAGTCGCTCCGCGAGGCCGACGCGGCGGAGGCGGTGCGCGTGACGGCCGGCGGGCGTTGGGTGCGGCGTTGGCGCGAGGCGCCGGTCGCCGGCGCCTCGCGCCTGGCGGGCGGGACGGGCGCCTCGGTCGCGAGCTCCGGTGGCGGGCGCGGTGCGGCGGTTTTGTCGGCCGGCGACGTGGCCATCGTGAGCGGCGGGCTGGGCGGGCTCGGGCGCGGTCTGGCGGCGCGGCTGGCGGCGCGGGGTCTGCGCGTGTTGGTGACCGGGCGGACACCGGAAAGCGACGCGCGGGTCGGCGCGCGGCTGGCGGAGATCGCGGCGGCGGGCGGAGAGGTCGCCTACGTCGCCGGCGATTGCGGGCGGGCGGACGACGTGGCTCGGATCTACGGCGCGGCGCGGAGCCGTTGGGGGCGGGTGGACGCGATTTTTCATCTCGCGGGCGGGCGGCGCGACGCGCGGCTGGTGGAGAAGACGGAGGCCGACTGGACGGATGCGCTGGGCGGCAAGGCGCTGGGCGCGCTCCACTGGGACGCGGTTTCGCGCGGCGACGCGCCGAAGGCCTTCGTTTTGTTCGGGTCGGTCGCCGGCGCGCTGGGCAACGCGGGGCAGACGGACTACGCGGCGGCGAACGCGTTTTTGGAGGATTTTGCACTTTGGCGGGCCTCGCGCCGGCCGGGTCGGACCCTGGCGGTTGCCTGGCCGCTGTGGGCGGAGGGCGGCATGACGATGGCGGAGGACGCGCGGCGGCGTCTGCGCGAGGAGACGGGGCTGGCGGCGCTGCCGAGCGAGGCGGGCTGGGCGGTGCTGGACGCTTTGCTGGCGGGCGAGGCCGGCGTGGCGCTGGTGTTGTTTGGCGAGGCGGAGCGTTTGCGCGCCCTGGTGTCGGGCGCGGGCGCGACGGAGAAACGCGTGGCGGCGCCAGGGGCCGCGGTGTCGGCCGGGGCTGCGGAGGCGCGGCCGGCGGTGCGGGAGGATCTGCGGCGGCGCATGGCGCGGGCGACGAAGCTGCCTCTGGAGCAGATCAAGCCGGAGCGAAACTTCGACGCCTACGGCATCGACTCGGTGTTGATCGTTAAGTTGACGCGCGAGCTGGAGGCGGACTTCGGGCCGCTGCCGACGACCTTGTTTTTCGAGTATCCGAATCTGGAGGAGTTGGCCGGCTATTTTTGCACGCGGCACGCGGCCAAGGTTGCGGAGCGTTTCGGCGCGCCGGCGGCGGTTTCGGCTGAGGCTTCGACGGCGGCTCCGGTGGCGGTCGAGCCGGCGGCGCGGCCCTTGACGGCGACCGGGGCGGCGGCGGAGGTGCTGCGCGGTCCGGCGCGGGCCGAGGAGCGGCGGAGCTCGGTCGGCGCGGTGGGCGGGGCGGGCGCGGAGGCGGACGACGCCGTCGCGATCATCGGTCTGGCCGGGCGGTATCCGCAGGCGCGCAGCTTGGAGGAGTTTTGGGCCAATCTGCGGGCGGGGCGCGACAGCATCACGGAGGTGCCGAAGGCGCGCTGGGACCACGCGAGGATTTTTAATCCCGACAAGGAAACGCCGGGCGCGGTGTATGGGAAGTGGGGCGGCTTCATCGAGGATTTCGACCACTTCGACCCGACCTTCTTCGGCATCTCGCCGCGCGAGGCGGGTTACATGGATCCGCAGGAGCGGCTGTTTCTCGAGACCGCGTGGGCGACCCTGGAGGACGCGGGCTACACGCGGGCGCGGGCCGGGGCGGCGAGCGTGGGCGTGTTCGTGGGCGTGATGTGGGCGCAGTATCAGATGTATGCGCCGGAGTCGGTGCCCCTGACCGGGGTGGCGCCGGGCTCGTCCTTCGCCTCGATCGCGAACCGCGTGTCGTATGCGCTGAACCTGCGCGGTCCCAGTCTGGCGTTGGACACGATGTGCTCGTCGTCGCTGACCGCGCTGCATCTGGCCTGCCAGAGCCTGCGGGCGGGCGACTGCGAGCTGGCGCTGGCGGGCGGGGTGAACCTGACGGTGCATCCGAACAAGTATTTCCAACTCAGCCAGGGGCGCTTCCTCTCGACCGACGGACGGTGCCGGAGCTTTGGCGAGGGCGGGGACGGTTACGTGCCGGGCGAGGGCGTGGGGGCGGTGTTGTTAAAACCGCTCGGGCGCGCCTTGGCGGACGGCGACCCGATCCGCGCGGTGATTCGCGGCAGCATGCTCAACCACGGCGGGCGAACGAACGGATACACGGTGCCGAGCCCGGTGGCGCAGGCGGAGTTGATCGCGCGGGCGGTGGCGCGCGCGGGCATCGATCCGCGGACCCTGGGCTACATCGAGGCGCACGGCACGGGCACGAGCCTGGGCGATCCCATCGAGATCAACGGCCTGAACCGGGCCTTCGCGGCGGCCGGCCTGGCGCCCGGGAGCTGCGCCATCGGGTCGGTGAAATCGAACATCGGGCACCTGGAATCGGCGGCGGGCATCGCGGGGCTGACGAAGGTGTTGTTGCAATTTGAGCACGGTGAAATCGCGCCCTCGCTGCACGCGGAGACGCTCAACCCCGGTCTGGCCTTGGCGGAGTCGCCCTTTGTGGTGCAACGCGAGCCGGCGGTCTGGCCGCGTCCGGCGGGCGGGGCGGAGCCGCGACGGGCGGGGCTGAGCTCCTTCGGCGCGGGCGGGGCCAACGCGCATGTGATTTTGGAGGAGTGGGCCGGCGACGGGCGGACCGCGACGCGGCGAGACGGCGTCCGCGACGGCATGGCCGACGCGGCGGGCGAGGGCGCTGCGCCGCGTCTGCTGGTGCTGTCGGCGAAGAGCGAGGCGAGTCTGTCGGCGCAGGCGCGGCGCCTGGCGGAGTGGTTGGCGGCGCATCCCGGCGCGGCCTTGGCGGATGTGGCGTGGACGCTGCAAATCGGGCGCGAGGCGATGGAGCGGCGGCTGGCGTTGGTGGCGAGCACGGGCGCGGAGGCGCGGGAGTTGTTGCTGGCCCATGTCGCGGGGCGGGCTGACCCGGGTTGGGTGGCGGGCGACGCCCGCGAGCCGGGCGCGGCGGCGGCCTTGCTGGAGGGCGAGGCGGGCCGGGCTTTTTGCGAGCTGCTGATGCAGCAGGGCGATCTCGCCAAGCTGGCCCGGCTCTGGGTGGCGGGGGCGGAGATCGACTGGGCTTGCCTGCCCGGCATGGCGGGCGCACGGCGCATCGCGCTGCCGACCTATGCTTTTGAACGGAAACGCTATTGGTTCGACCACCACGCGGGTGTGTCGGCGGGGACGCGCGCGACCGCGCCCGTGGCGGTGGCGGCGGAGCGGATGACGGAGCCGGCGGCGACTCCGGTTGCGAAGCCTGTGGTGGCGCCGGAGCCCGTGGCGGCGGTGGCGTCAGTCACGGTAGCGGCGCCGGTTTCGGTCCCGATGTCGGAGCCGGCGCGGGCGGCGGCGTCCGGCATGGACGCGGTGGCGACGCGGAAGGCGATCCGGGAGATTTTGGCGGGCGTGCTTTATCTGGAGCCGGAGGCGGTGGCGGAGAATCGCGCGATGAT